>NZ_QEPQ01000015.1 GCF_003252795.1 Haemophilus parainfluenzae | reverse complement strand
GCCCTTTCACGGCGGTAACCGGGGTTCGAATCCCCGTGGGGACGCCAAATAAAGATAACTTTATTATCTTCTGTTCTTTAACAACCAGGAAACAAGCTGAAAAACTGAAGAGACTTTCAAGTCCTTTAAGGATAAGAAAAAGTCTGAGTAAGAATAAAATCTTGATTGAACAAAAGCAATCAAGTGTTTAGTTGAAAATGCAACATCAAGAATTTTTGAGGTTGTATAGTTAAGTGACTAAGCGTACAAGGTGGATGCCTTGGCAATCAGAGGCGATGAAGGACGTGCTAATCTGCGAAAAGCTTGGATGAGTCGATAAGAGGCGTTTAATCCAAGATGTCCGAATGGGGAAACCCAGTAGATGAAGAATCTACTATCACTTACTGAATACATAGGTAAGTGAGGCAAACCGGGAGAACTGAAACATCTAAGTACCCCGAGGAAAAGAAATCAACCGAGATTTCGTTAGTAGCGGCGAGCGAACGCGAAGGAGCCTGTTAGTGATAATGACAGAGAC
>NZ_QEPQ01000014.1 GCF_003252795.1 Haemophilus parainfluenzae | reverse complement strand
CAACTAAACACTTGATTGCTTTTGTTCAATCAAGATTTTTTCTTACTCAGACTTTTTCTTATCCTTTAAAAGGACTTGAAAGTCTCTTCAGTTTTTCAGCTTGTTTCCTGGTTGTTAAAGAACAGAAATAACATTTTCAGTTATCATCGTTAAATAAACTCATTAAAGCATTTTAAGTATTAAATGCTCAATTTACTTAACGATGATAAGTGGTGGAGATAAGCGGGATCGAACCGCTGACCTCCTGCGTGCAAGGCAGGCGCTCTCCCAGCTGAGCTATATCCCCATGTCATCGTTTATTTATTACCTTATTCACCTTCATCACTCACTCAGTTTGAGTGGTGGGTCTGAGTGGACTTGAACCACCGACCTCACCCTTATCAGGGGTGCGCTCTAACCACCTGAGCTACAGACCCAAGGGAATAACGGCTTTCTGCTCGATATGTCTACAATATATCAATCAATCTGTGTGGACACTTATTGTCTCTCGTTTTTGGTAAGGAGGTGATCCAACCGCAGGTTCCCCTACGGTTACCTTGTTACGACTTCACCCCAGTCATGAATCATACCGT
>NZ_QEPQ01000013.1 GCF_003252795.1 Haemophilus parainfluenzae | reverse complement strand
ACGGTATGATTCATGACTGGGGTGAAGTCGTAACAAGGTAACCGTAGGGGAACCTGCGGTTGGATCACCTCCTTACCAAAAACGAGAGACAATAAGTGTCCACACAGATTGATTGATATATTGTAGAAAATGAATGAAGAGAGAAAAGTGCGTAAGCAAAATGTAAGATAGAGTATCTTTATTTGTTGTCCCCATCGTCTAGAGGCCTAGGACATCGCCCTTTCACGGCGGTAACCGGGGTTCGAATCCCCGTGGGGACGCCAAATAAAGATAACTTTATTATCTTCTGTTCTTTAACAACCAGGAAACAAGCTGAAAAACTGAAGAGACTTTCAAGTCCTTTTAAAGGATAAGAAAAAGTCTGAGTAAGAAAAAATCTTGATTGAACAAAAGCAATCAAGTGTTTAGTTGAAAACACAACATCAAGAATTTTTGAGGTTGTATAGTTAAGTGACTAAGCGTACAAGGTGGATGCCTTGGCAATCAGAGGCGAGGAAGGACGTGCTAATCTGCGAAAAGCTTGGATGAGTCGATAAGAGGCGTTTAATCCAAGATGTCCGAATGGGGAAACCCAGTAGATGAAGAATCTACTATCACTTACTGAATCCATAGGTAAGTGAGGCAAACCGGGAGAACTGAAACATCTAAGTACCCCGAGGAAAAGAAATCAACCGAGATTTCGTTAGTAGCGGCGAGCGAACGCGAAGGAGCCTGTTAGTGATAATGACAGAGAC
>NZ_QEPQ01000012.1 GCF_003252795.1 Haemophilus parainfluenzae | reverse complement strand
CCAGCACCTACTGTACGGCCACCTTCACGGATTGCGAAACGTAAACCTTGGTCCATCGCGATTGGGTGGATTAAGCTTACCGTCATTTTGATGTTATCACCAGGCATTACCATTTCCACGCCTTCTGGTAATTCGATTGTACCAGTTACGTCAGTTGTACGGAAATAGAATTGTGGACGGTAACCTTTGAAGAATGGAGTGTGACGACCACCTTCATCTTTTGATAATACGTAAACTTCTGATTCGAAGTCAGTGTGTGGAGTGATTGAACCTGGTTTCGCTAATACTTGACCACGTTCGATTTCTTCACGTTTAGTACCACGTAATAATGCACCGATGTTTTCACCTGCACGACCTTCGTCAAGTAATTTACGGAACATTTCAACACCAGTTACTGTTGTTTTTGTAGTTGGTTTGATACCAACGATTTCAACTTCATCACCAGTACGGATGATACCACGCTCAACACGACCTGTTACTACTGTACCACGACCTGAAATTGAGAACACGTCTTCGATTGGAAGAAGGAACGGTTGGTCAATTGCACGCTCTGGTTCAGGAATGTAAGTATCTAAGTGGTTTGCTAATTCAAGAATTTTTTCTTCCCATTCTGCAACGCCGTTTAATGCTTGTAATGCAGAACCACGTACGATTGGAGTATCGTCACCTGGGAAATCATATTGAGAAAGAAGTTCACGAACTTCCATTTCTACTAATTCTAATAACTCTTCGTCATCTACCATGTCGCATTTGTTTAAGAATACGATGATGTAAGGTACACCTACTTGGCGACCTAATAAGATGTGCTCACGAGTTTGTGGCATAGGACCATCTGTCGCTGCTACTACTAAGATTGCACCGTCCATTTGCGCCGCACCGGTAATCATGTTTTTAACATAGTCCGCGTGTCCTGGGCAGTCAACGTGTGCGTAGTGACGAGTTGGAGTATCGTATTCAACGTGTGAAGTGTTGATGGTGATACCACGCGCTTTTTCTTCTGGCGCGTTATCGATTTGGTCGAATGCACGAGCTGCACCACCGTAGTGTTTTGCTAATACGGTTGTGATTGCTGCTGTTAAAGTTGTTTTACCGTGGTCAACGTGGCCGATTGTACCCACGTTTACGTGCGGTTTTGTACGTTCAAATTTTTCTTTAGACATTT
>NZ_QEPQ01000010.1 GCF_003252795.1 Haemophilus parainfluenzae | reverse complement strand
CATAGGTAAGTGAGGCAAACCGGGAGAACTGAAACATCTAAGTACCCCGAGGAAAAGAAATCAACCGAGATTTCGTTAGTAGCGGCGAGCGAACGCGAAGGAGCCTGTTAGTGATAATGACAGAGACAGAGGAACAAGCTGGGAAGCTTGGCGATACAGGGTGATAGCCCCGTACTCGAAGTCCAGGTCATGGTACTAAGCTAACGACAAGTAGGGCGGGACACGTGATATCCTGTTTGAAGATGGGGGGACCATCCTCCAAGGCTAAATACTCCTGATTGACCGATAGTGAACCAGTACTGTGAAGGAAAGGCGAAAAGAACCCCGGTGAGGGGAGTGAAATAGAACCTGAAACCTTGTACGTACAAGCAGTGGGAGCCCTTTAAGGGTGACTGCGTACCTTTTGTATAATGGGTCAGCGACTTATATTTTGTAGCGAGGTTAACCGAATAGGGGAGCCGAAGGGAAACCGAGTCTTAACTGGGCGTCTAGTTGCAAGGTATAGACCCGAAACCCGGTGATCTAGCCATGGGCAGGTTGAAGGTTGGGTAACACTAACTGGAGGACCGAACCGACTAATGTTGAAAAATTAGCGGATGACTTGTGGCTGGGGGTGAAAGGCCAATCAAACCGGGAGATAGCTGGTTCTCCCCGAAATCTATTTAGGTAGAGCCTTGAGCGGACACCTTCGGGGGTAGAGCACTGTTTCGGCTAGGGGTCCATCCCGGATTACCAACCCGATGCAAACTACGAATACCGAAGAGTGATACTCAGGAGACACACGGCGGGTGCTAACGTCCGTCGTGGAGAGGGAAACAACCCAGACCGCCAGCTAAGGTCCCAAAGTCTATATTAAGTGGGAAACGAAGTGGGAAGGCTTAGACAGCTAGGATGTTGGCTTAGAAGCAGCCATCATTTAAAGAAAGCGTAATAGCTCACTAGTCGAGTCGGCCTGCGCGGAAGATGTAACGGGGCTCAAATATAGCACCGAAGCTGCGGCATCAGTAGCAATACTGTTGGGTAGGGGAGCGTTCTGTAAGCGGATGAAGGTGAATCGAGAGGTTTGCTGGACGTATCAGAAGTGCGAATGCTGACATAAGTAACGATAAAACGGGTGAAAAACCCGTTCGCCGGAAGACCAAGGGTTCCTGTCCAACGTTAATCGGGGCAGGGTGAGTCGGCCCCTAAGGCGAGGCTGAAAAGCGTAGTCGATGGGAAACGGGTTAATATTCCCGTACTTGGATAAACTGCGATGTGGGGACGGAGCAGGTTAGGTTATCGCACTGTTGGATATGTGCGTTTAAGTTGGTAGGTGTGAAGTTTAGGCAAATCCGGACTTCTTTAACACCGAGAGATGATGACGAGGCTCTACGGAGCTGAAGTAACCGATACCACACTTCCAGGAAAAGCCACTAAGCTTCAGGTTTATCTAAACCGTACTGAAAACCGACACAGGTGGTCAGGTAGAGAATACTCAGGCGCTTGAGAGAACTCGGGTGAAGGAACTAGGCAAAATAGCACCGTAACTTCGGGAGAAGGTGCGCCGGCGTAGATTGTAGTCCCTTGCGGGCGAAGGTTGAACCGGTCGAAGATACCAGCTGGCTGCAACTGTTTATTAAAAACACAGCACTCTGCAAACACGAAAGTGGACGTATAGGGTGTGATGCCTGCCCGGTGCTGGAAGGTTAATTGATGGTGTAATCGAAAGAGAAGCTCCTGATCGAAGCCCCAGTAAACGGCGGCCGTAACTATAACGGTCCTAAGGTAGCGAAATTCCTTGTCGGGTAAGTTCCGACCTGCACGAATGGCATAATGATGGCCAGGCTGTCTCCACCCGAGACTCAGTGAAATTGAAATCGCCGTGAAGATGCGGTGTACCCGCGGCTAGACGGAAAGACCCCGTGAACCTTTACTATAGCTTGACACTGAACATTGAATTTTGATGTGTAGGATAGGTGGGAGACTATGAAGTAGTCACGCTAGTGATTATGGAGTCGTCCTTGAAATACCACCCTTTAACGTTTGATGTTCTAACGAAGATTACGAAACGTGGTCTCGGACAGTGTCTGGTGGGTAGTTTGACTGGGGCGGTCTCCTCCCAAAGAGTAACGGAGGAGCACGAAGGTTTGCTAATGACGGTCGGACATCGTCAGGTTAGTGCAATGGTATAAGCAAGCTTAACTGCGAGACAGACAAGTCGAGCAGGTACGAAAGTAGGTCATAGTGATCCGGTGGTTCTGAATGGAAGGGCCATCGCTCAACGGATAAAAGGTACTCCGGGGATAACAGGCTGATACCGCCCAAGAGTTCATATCGACGGCGGTGTTTGGCACCTCGATGTCGGCTCATCACATCCTGGGGCTGAAGTAGGTCCCAAGGGTATGGCTGTTCGCCATTTAAAGTGGTACGCGAGCTGGGTTTAGAACGTCGTGAGACAGTTCGGTCCCTATCTGCCGTGGGCGTTGGAGAATTGGTTGGGGCTGCTCCTAGTACGAGAGGACCGGAGTGGACGCACCACTGGTGTTCCGGTTGTGTCGCCAGACGCATTGCCGGGTAGCTAAGTGCGGAAGAGATAAGTGCTGAAAGCATCTAAGCACGAAACTTGCCAAGAGATGAGTTCTCCCTGT
>NZ_QEPQ01000009.1 GCF_003252795.1 Haemophilus parainfluenzae | reverse complement strand
GCATAGATTTTGACATCTATGCCCTTTTTCTTGTAATCTGTTCGTTGCGTTCTTTGCTAACGATTAGACCCTCGACAAGTCAAATCTTAGCAAAGGGTAGCTAGTAAAGCAAGTAATTTGCAAAGCGTCCCTACTACCAAAAAATCATATCAACGACGTAAACAAGAAACGCAAACCATAACTTCAAGGGTCATTAGCTCGGACTGCCGGAAGGCATAAACAGGCAAATTGTGGTGTAAAATTTAGCGCACTTACAGCGATACGTAAGCTCTGCCACCGTCTCACCGTACGATAACAGGTACCTGATAAACGAGAAGTTAAGGCTACAGCGGAATTGAATTGTTTAGGGTCTAAAATTCCAACGAAAACACGCTTTTTTACTGGTAAGCCATTCACTTACCGATGACTGAGAACGTTACAAAGAAACTCGCTCTTTTGGGCGCTGTGGATTTGTGGATTGTTTAACGGTTTTTTGCCTGCGGCATCGTATGGATAATGCTGATGGATAACTTGACGGCTTCGCCTTGCACAACTCTACGAGTTGCACACAAGTTACCGCACGAGCATTACCCACACTAAAAACCTACAACCCACAAGCCCCACGAGCGCTAATAAATAATAAAATTTTTTTGTAAATTTTAAGGAAGAAAAGCCAAGCTAAAGTTAAAAAAATTAGCGAAACTTTTCAGTAAAAGAAGTCGCCCAAAGGGCTCCGTATTTTTTAATACCACATCGGAGCTTTATGGCTTCTTTTATTTAAAATTTATGAGTTTAGTTTGAAACACTGTCACTATTTAATATCAATCCTACCTCTTGATTAGAGCAATTTATGGGTAAAAAGATTCTCTGGAGAGTCTGTGGAGATGCTCCAGAGAATCTTTTTGTATGCTAAATCGCATCTTTTTATATGCTAAATCGCACAGAAGCGAGATTTCCTTAATAAAATCAAAGGTGTGCTATATAGCATCTGTAGAGATGCTATATAGAATCTCGGATCCCCTATTCAAAATTTAATCACTATATACGTTACTCATTGAGTTGAAAGGAAAAAAAGGCAAAATGCAATTTTGCGTTAGGTGTGTAGATTCATCAAATTGTTAGAGGTTTTCAATATAAATATCTTGGGTTCGTTTTAATAAAATCTTATGAAATTTTATTACCCTATAATGGCGATCCTATGCCGAATGTTTGAGAGAGGAAAAGATAAAAATGAATGAAATCCTGCGTATAGTTTTTTATAACCTTTCGATCATATTGATAGCGCTTTTCTCTTTATGGTTATTTTTAAAAAATAGGACTAAAAAACGCCGTGAAAGCCTTTTAAGTGTGTTTGAAAAATCTCACGCCAAATTTGCCGTCAATCGTAAGTCTCAAGCAGCTTTTGAGAAAGCGGCAAAGGAATGGGAAAGAAAACATCCAATCAAGGCTCTAAAAAGGCGTATAAAGCATTTATTTTGGTAAATCGATAAAAGGCATTGTCACTCGTTGGCAATGCCTTTATTGATTCAGCAAGCCACTTGTGGCGCGGTAGATAAAATCAGATTACTGCTGAAGTTCATCATCTCTCCAAATATCACTAAATCCTTTAGTCTCCTCTCTTAAAGCCGAAGATATATAGATATATAGATTAAATAAGATCTATATAAATAATATAAATTAATATGAGGATTCCATATGAAGAAATTCTTAGAAATAATTCTAGAAATCTTGAGAATTGTGAACGCTATCTTAGATTTATTACGTAGTTTTGGTGTGATGTAAATCACACCTATATTCTGCATAAACAAGCGATTTAAGTGACTAAAATCATTTAACATAATCGCACTTTATGCGAAGCTGTTGCATGAAATATGCATAAAGCATGCATGATTTTTTTTAAATTTAAAAATTTTTTGGAAAATGTTCTATATGCAACAATTTATTTTTCCTTTGTAGTATAATAAAAAAGCTCGTAACACATACGAGCTTGGTGCACTCTAGTCATACTATGTGTGCCTAGAGTGTTAATTTTAACTATAAACTTTATGGAGTTTATATGGAAAAAATTAATATTACAATTTTGATCTTCATTATGCTGTTGGATAAGATTGAAAATCTTATCGATTTCATCAGCAATCTAACTTTATCATTAACCTTTAATCTTTAATGACTAAGTTTTAATAATAAGCAAATGTGTTGCAGCACATTTGCTTTTTTTTAACGCTAATATTTTATCAAATTTTAAATAAATTACTTGACAATCTTTTACAAAGACCGAAAAGCTAAAGGTTTAATTTCTATTTAAAATCAATGCATTACAAATACTCATTTGATTTTTTTCCAGCAAACCCTATAATGAAATTAAATTAAGTTAATTTAATATTGGAAAGGAGTTGCAGATGAATCAAAGCATAATCCCTAGAACAACTATGATATTGGAACAATTAAGTAAAATAATAGAGGATGTGGAGAAAGATGATACCGGTTATTTTAGAAACTTATACTTTAAAAGAGACTACTTTGAACATTTAGCTCGTTTAGTCTCACAAGTTGAACTTAAGGCTTATAACCTAAAGAAAGAAATCATATTAGCGCAAATAAGAACTGGTATACCTAATGCAGAAATTGCAGATGCTTTTAAAATTAGCCCAGCTAGAGTGAGTCAGTTAAAGGCTGAAATGAAAAAAGAAGATGCATTTAGAAAGTTTAGAGATAAAATGGAACAATCTATCTTTACGACAAATGTAAGATAAAAGTGAAAGATATAAAAAAGCCTATTTTTTTATCTAAATAGATTGATTTCTAGAAAAACAATAGCTATATTGTAACTAGCAAGGGCGCAGGACAACAGATACCCTGGATTGCTCTAGATGAGGGCGCAGGACAATAGATACCCTGGATTATCTAGATAAAAAAACCACCTTTATTTAGGTGGTTTTTTTATATCTCCTTTAGGTACAACGCAATATAATTCAGCTTTTGGTTTGCGCGCTGTAAACTCAAATACTGCGAAATCAGTTACAGTATTACCATATCCATCATCTCTTGTATGCGCGCTTTTTAAACAGCTTCCTTTTTTATTAAAAACAACAACAGAATCTTTGTTAAGACTATTCTTAATTTGCTCAATTAGATCATCTATAGAATACCCATCTTTAATAACTCTGCTATTGTAATGATGCCTACCCATATAGACGATTTCATTACTCAATAATTCAGGTAAATCATTTTCAATTCTATACTTATTAATTTCGCTAAATTGAACATCAGTAAAATATCCTATCGTAATAATGTTTACTCTCTTTCCCCTATCTATAAGATTCAAATTTTCTCTTATCCGAGAATCTACATCTTTGATTAACATAAATGCTATCCATAAAATAATAAAACCAAACACATAGTAATGCCGTAATAAAAAAATTCAATAAGAAAAAGGGCATAGATTTTGACATCTATGCCCTTTTTCTTGTAATCTGTTCGTTGCGTTCTTTGCTAACGATTAGACCCTCGACAAGTCAAATCTTAGCAAAGGGTAGCTAGTAAAGCAAGTAATTTGCAAAGCG
>NZ_QEPQ01000008.1 GCF_003252795.1 Haemophilus parainfluenzae | reverse complement strand
TAAAACAAGTCAATCAACAAGTGCCCACACAGATTGTCTGATATATTGTTAAAGAGCAAAAAACAACGACGCACCGGTTTTTCTTAAGAGTCACAACAGCGCGTCGTTGTGTGGGGCGTATTATAGGGATTTTTGAAATCCACGCAAGCGCTTTTTTAAGAAATTTCTTCAATAGATGATTTTTTAAGCGTTAACTCCTTTATATGAATGCTATTCAGCCTTTTTTAAGGTCCGCTTACAACGTCTAAACCCATTTGCAGAAAGTATTTCATTAAGTTTACTTAGGCCTCTTTCCTTCTCTTTTTCAGTATAAAACTCGCAATTACGGTTATCTAAAGCACCTCGAAGCCGCCAATAAAAAGCCTCTGTTGCCCCTATATCCGCTTTCTTCAAACGAACAATCGCATTTTCAGCACCTATTTGTCGTAAAATATCGACACTATCAATGCCGACTTTCTTTAATGCTCGTTCATATTTAACCGATAAATTCGGTAAATCACGAATCCGTCCAATCTTAGAGAGGGCGGAATCAAGTTTCTCCTTCCTTATTTGACTAATAGAAAGAATAAGCAAGTTTCTCATTAAAGCATTATCTTTTAAAATACTTTCAGTTAAAGCATAATAATCAGATAGCACAAAGCGTTTATTGAGTTCATTTGTTGCAAAAGGTTTACATCCTAATCCTTTTAGCTTTATCGAAAGCTCATGTTTTGCACGCAAGTAAATCTTATTGTTTGTCCAAACAGCAAACATATCTTTCTCTTTATGAAACAGGCCATATCCCGTAAATAGATTTTTACTTGTCACATCTCCGATGAGTTGATTTAACAAATTACATACTTTACTGATATGATCATTTGGGATTATGAGAGTTTTCATTTTAAAACTCCTCCTTATCAAAGGGTTAATCACATACGACTAAACCAACAAGTACTTCTCAAAGTAGTTATATCATAACTAACTAAGTGTGACGAATATAAAAAATCAAATTTGTGAGAGAGATCGCAAATGTAAAATTTATTTGTTGATAAACAACAAGATAAATATAAATAAGTTTATAGTTTAATATTTATTCCACTAAAATTTTTTCAAATTCTAGGAGTAAAAATGACAGTAGGACTCATTCTTGAGGGCGGTGGTATGAGAGGTATGTTTACCGCAGGCGTCCTTGATGCCCTCATGGAGCAAAACATTCAAATAGATAAAATTATTGGCATTTCTGCAGGTGCATTATTTGGCATCAATTATGCATCCAACCAAAAAGAAAGAGCATTGAGATATAACCTAAAATATCTTAAAGATAAACGTTACATGGGATTTCATAGTCTTTTTACAACGGGTAATATTATCAATAAAGATTTCGCTTTCTATGATCTCCCCTTTAATCTCGACCCTTTTGATCAAAACGAATTCGAGAAATCTCACATTGATTTCTATTTAGCAGCCACAAACATCGAGAGCGGTAAAGCTGAATATTTCAAAATCAAAAATGTTTTCGAAGAAATGGAATACTTCAGAGCAACTTCAGCGATGCCTTTCGTCTCAAAATTTGTGGAAATCAATGGGCAAAAGTATCTAGATGGCGGAATTGCCGATAGTATTCCGTTTGAAAAAGCACAAGATCTCGGGTGCGATAAAACCATCGTAGTTTTAACCCAACCTATCGACTACCGTAAAACAAAATCTTCTTCTTTTTTATTCAAGCTTTTTTATCGCAAATATCCGCACTTAGTTAAAACCTTAGAAAATCGCTACCGCACTTATAATAAACAAGTAGAAGAAATTATTCGCTTAGAAAAACAAAATAAAATCTTTGTGATTCGCCCAAATGTCTCACTCAATATAGGTCGATTAGAACGAGATGAAACTAAAATAAGAACTGTATATGAACTGGGTGAAAAAATTCTCGAAGCACAAATTCAAGATCTAAAAAAATACTTAAGAAGTTGATTTTAAACAAACTATTTCTCAAGTTTGGAATCTATTTCACATTTTTTCATCAAGGAAAAAATTTTCTCTTGATACTGTACATCAATACAGATATAATCTAGCAAAATTTAGATAACTCTATTCAAGAAGGTTTTATATGGCAACTCAAGAAGAAAAGCAAAAAGCACTCGCGGCAGCACTTGGTCAAATTGAAAAGCAATTCGGTAAAGGCTCAATTATGAAATTGGGCGATACTCAAGCCCTTGACGTTGAATCTGTTTCAACGGGTTCTTTAGGTCTTGATGTCGCTCTTGGTATTGGTGGTTTACCAATGGGGCGTATTGTTGAAATTTTTGGACCTGAATCTTCTGGTAAAACAACCTTAACTTTATCGGTTATTGCTCAAGCACAAAAAGTAGGTAAAACTTGCGCATTTATCGATGCGGAGCATGCTCTTGATCCTATTTATGCGGCAAAACTTGGCGTTGACGTAAAAGAACTTTTAGTTTCCCAACCTGACAATGGTGAACAAGCACTTGAAATTTGTGATGCATTAGTACGCTCTGGTGCTGTAGATGTGGTCATTGTGGACTCTGTTGCGGCTCTCACTCCAAAAGCTGAAATTGAAGGCGAAATGGGTGATTCACACATGGGTTTACAAGCGCGTTTAATGTCTCAAGCGCTACGTAAATTAACCGGTCAAATCAAAAATGCAAATTGTCTCGTTATCTTCATCAACCAAATTCGTATGAAAATTGGTGTCATGTTTGGTAACCCAGAAACCACAACTGGTGGTAACGCGCTAAAATTCTACTCTTCTGTTCGTTTAGATATCCGTCGTACTGGTTCAGTTAAAGATGGAGATGAAGTCATTGGTAACGAAACTCGTGTTAAAGTAGTTAAAAACAAATTAGCTGCGCCTTTCCGCCAAGTGGATTTCCAAATTCTTTATGGAGAAGGTATATCTAAAGCTGGTGAATTAATTGAACTCGGAGTTAAACACAAACTTGTTGAGAAATCTGGTGCATGGTATGCATACAACGGTGAAAAGATTGGTCAAGGGAAAGCTAACGCAATGAAATGGTTAAACGAAAACCCTGCAAAATCAGACGAACTTGAAGCGAAACTTCGTGCTGAATTAGTCGCTAACCCAGAGCAAGCATTAATGGCTGATATTGAACAATCTACCGATGACGCAGAAAGCGATTTCTAATCACTAAAAGTGCGGTCAAAATTGACCGCACTTTTCATTTCAACCGTATTTCACCTAAAAGGAATTTCTATGTCTTCTCTTGCTTTGAGCTATGTCGTTAATTTACTTGCTCGACGTGAATATAGCGAATTTGAACTACGCAATAAAATGCAGGAAAAAGCATTTACAGAAGATGAGATCGATGAAACGATTGCTTACTGTCAGAAAAAAAACTGGCAAAATGATAAACGATTTACTGAAAATTATTTACATGCACGTTCGCAACGTGGATATGGTGCAAATCGTATTAAACAAGAATTACGTCAACTAAAAGGTGTATCTTCAGACGTCATAAATGAAGTCCTTGTAGAAAGTGAAATTAATTGGACTGAAATCGCAGAAAAGGTTCTACGTAAAAAGTTTCCTAATTATTCAGAACCACAACCAATTAAAAGCAAACAAAAAATTTGGCAGTATATGCTTTCTCATGGATTTTATTCTGAAGAATTTAGCGATTTTATCGGAAATGGAATAGAAGACTGATGAGCCTAAAGAAATAAATCCCCAATACTGTAAATATTAAACAACCAACTAAATGACTCACTAAAACGAACAATCCATTGCCCCATTCTTCTTTAAAAAAGAGTTCAATCACTTCGCCTGAAAAAGAGGAAAATGTGGTGAGCGCACCAAGAAATCCAGTCACTAAGAATAATCGCCATTCAGGACTAAATTGAGGGAAGGTCCAAAAGGCTGCTAGTAAAATCCCCATCAAAAAGCAGCCAATAAAATTAGCCACAAGTGTACCAAATGCAAGTGAACTAAACAGGGAATTAAGCCATAGACCTAATCCCCAGCGTAAAGAAGCTCCGATCGCTGCACCGGCACTAATCAGAAAAATTGACTGGAACATCTATTTAATACCAAAAATTTCTGCTAAATGTTTGGCCACTGCTTCGTCTTTATTGAACCCGATCTCTTCCAGTTCAGGACAAGCTTCTTTTAAACGAGAATCAGCATTTGCCATCACATAACCTTTACCAACCCAAGAAAGCATTTCAACATCATTCTGGCCATCGCCAAAAGCAATACAATCTTTTAATCCATAATTTCTATTTTCTAATAGATGAGCTAATGCATCACCTTTCGATACATTTTTGTTCATCACCTCTAAGCAAGTTACCGCTGAATAAACAATTGTGGTTTTATCCCCGAAATGTATTCTAAGATAATCTTCTAGTTCTATTAGATCTTTAGGATCATGAGCAATAAAAAATACTTTTTCAGTTCCTCTTCCATGATGCTTTGTAAAATCAACAACTTCGTACATAAAACCTGAATCCTTATGATATTTTGCTAATTCAGGTACATCTGTATTGATAAACCAACCATCATCTTGATAAGTATTGATACAAATCTTGGTACGATCAAAAGGGATTTTATACAACTCAAGTACGATTTCCTCTGGAAGACTATTGCTATAAATAAGATTACCTTTTAGATCACGCACTCGTGCGCCATTGGAAGTGATCATTAAGGCATGCTCCGCTCCAATCTTACCTAAAATAGAAGCAACATCTGTATGATTACGTCCCGTTGCTAAAATAATATCTACACCTTTTTGTTCTAATTTATTCAATACATCAATAGTAAACTCACCAATTACATGATTGGTATTAAGTAGCGTGCCATCAAGATCAGAGACAACGGCTTTAAATGGTAGTTGTTGCATAAAAACACCCGTATAAAAAATGAGTCTGTATCATACCAAAACGATACAATTTTTGACCGCACTTTCTATTATAAAAACAACATTCATTGATAAAAAACAAAAAGGCGTATCTTTCGATACGCCTTCTTAATCTAACTTGCTACAGTTAATACATCAATTATTTGATGATTTTCGCAACAACGCCAGCACCTACTGTACGGCCACCTTCACGGATTGCGAAACGTAAACCTTGGTCCATCGCGATTGGGTGGATTAAGCTTACCGTCATTTTGATGTTATCACCAGGCATTACCATTTCCACGCCTTCTG
>NZ_QEPQ01000007.1 GCF_003252795.1 Haemophilus parainfluenzae | reverse complement strand
GACGCACTGGTTTTCTTAAGAGTCACAACAGCGCGTCGTTGTGTGGGGCGTATTATAGGCATTTCAGATGCCTTTGCAAGATCTTTTTGTAAAAAAATGTAAATTTTTTCTTAGTTGAAGATCTTTTAATCAAATAGTCTAAAAAACACTATTTTTATGGTGTTTTATTCTACGAATTCAGGCTTTCTGCAAATGTCTTTACTTTTCCCCAATCGGTATATTCAATTTCTTTGGTTGTATCCGTTTCACCACCTGTAATTTTCATAATCAATTGGATCATGATACGATCAATCCATTTATAACGTGGATATAGCAATGCACCTGCAAATACGCCAACTTTTGCTGGAGTCCATTTTATGCGTTGAAGGAACTTACGCACATAGACATTTCCCTCTGGTGTATCTTTTCCTTCTTTTCTCGCTGTCAAATTTACGCCAAAAAAGACCGCACTTTTTGCATTCAGCAATTCATGATGGCGTTCCACAAAATGGTATAACTGTTTATTAAAATGACCATAACGAATAGATGCCCCAATAATCACCCGATCAAAAAATGGGAGATCCAGTTCCTCCGTTAACGGTGAAACCACCACTTCTCCTTCAAGATACCTAGCCATAAATTCAGCAATCTTTTTTGTTTGCCCATCGTGGCTTGAATATAAAATTAATGTTTTCATTATTCCTTCCAAAATGCCGGTGTGAAGAGCGCCAATAGTGTGAAGATTTCTAAACGTCCGCACACCATCGCAATAGTCAGTATCCATTTAGCGCTATCTGGCATCGCTGTCATATTACTGCTTACTGAACCTAAGCCTGGTCCAAGGTTATTAATACTTGCCAACACTGCATTAAAGGCATCAAAAGGTGCAACACCACAGGCAATCACACTTAATAAACAAATAGTGAATACCAATAGATATGCAGAGAAAAAGGCCCAAATACTTCCAATCACACGTTCATCAAGGACATTTTTGCCCCATTTAATTGGATACACTAAATTTGGGTGAACAAATCGCTTCAGCTCTCTCGCACCTTGAAGGTATAACACTAAAATCCGTGCAACACGCAAACCGCCACCAACTGAGCCCGCACAGCCCCCAATAAAAGAAGCAATAATTAATAACATTGGCACAAAAGAAGGCCACTCAGCGAAATTTGATGTGGTGTAACCTGTTGTTGTTGAGATCGATACCGCTTGGAATACGACTTGCTCAAAATCTTGCCATGAGGAGTCAAAATATTGATGGCTTATCATCACCAATGTACAAACCACGATAAGCAAAATTTGAATACTCATAAAGAAGCGGAATTCTGGATCTTTTGTATAAATCTTCAAAATATTTTCTCGTCCTAAGGTCGAAAATGCTCTGAAGTGCAATGCGAAGTTGCAAGCCGAAATCCACAAGAAAATGACCGTGATAAAATTAATCGCCGAACTATTAAAATAGCCGATACTAGCATCATGAGTAGAAAAGCCGCCAATAGACACGGTTGAGAAACTATGTGTAATCGCATCAAATGGTGTCATACCCGCTAGCCAGTAAGCCAAAGCACAAGACATGGTTAAAAAGAAATAAACAAACCACAATGCCTTTGCCGTTTCCGCTATCCGTGGCTGAATTTTCTGATCTTTCATTGGGCCTGACATTTCTGCACGGTATAACTGCATTCCGCCAATACCTAATAAAGGAATAATCGCAATCGCAAGTACGATGATCCCCATCCCGCCTAACCATTGTAGGAATTGACGATAAAACAGAATGGCTTTCGGTAAATTATCTAATCCTGTCATGACGGTGGCACCCGTGGTTGTTAGCCCAGAAAATGCTTCAAACACGGCGGAAGCCACTGTTAAATGAGGTGAATCAAATAATAGCAATGGCAAGGTTGCTAGACCGCCCAAAACGAACCAAAATGCCACCACAATTAAGAAACCATCACGAGACCGCAATTCTTGTTTATGGTGATGACAAGGCCACCAAAGCAACATGCCCACGGTTAAGCTTAATGCAAAAGCCTGCATAAACGCTTTACCGCCGCCATCGCCATAAATAAGCGCCACAAAGGCTGGAATCAGCATCGTGCCGGAAAAACACATGATCAAAATGCCGATAATCCGAATAATGGATAAAATATGCACAATATCTCGCTTAATTCATTTCTTCTAATTTCAACGTTCCTGCCGAACGCTCAATTAATGCTTGTTCAAAAGGTTTAATTTGATCTTCACTAATGCCTAACTGCAATGTAATCTGCACTTGAAAATCTTGCTGATAAATTTCAATTTGATGCTGTTCACATAAAATTTGGAGCCAATTTAATTGTGCATAATCACAATGAACTTGGAATAACTGACGTTCGACTTTTCGTTCAGTTTCTAATAATTTTAAAGCTTGCTGCACACCATTTCCATAAGCACGAACTAAACCGCCAGTGCCTAATAAAATGCCGCCATAATAACGAACAACAACGGCACTGATTTCACCAACTTGGCTACCTTGTAAAGCCGACAGCATCGGTTTCCCTGCAGTACCTGCCGGTTCACCGTCATCAGAAAAGCCTAATTGCTGCGAATCTGTTGGCTTGCCGGCCACTGCTGCCCAACAATGATGACGAGCATTAGGATGCTGGGATTTAATTTCTATCCAAAAAGCTTTGGCTTGTTCAAGTCCTTCCGTATGTTGCAAATACGTGATAAATCGACTTTTCTTAATTTCTTCTTCAAAAACGACCGCACTTTTGGGGATAAGGTATTCAGCCATGGAATCATTATTCAAGTAAACTTGTTGCGTAGTTTATCATTGATAGCGGATTTATCGAAATTTCCCCATAATTATTGTATTATGTAGCTCAATTTCAATAAAACTAATGAATAACCATGACTGAAATTACTGTCGATAAAACCCTTGATACCGTTGGTTTACGTTGTCCTGAACCTGTGATGCTCGTGAGAAAAAACATTCGCCACATGAATGAAGGTGAAGTATTGCTTATTTTAGCGGACGATCCTGCCACTACTCGCGATATTCCCAGCTTCTGCCAATTTATGGAACATACCCTTTTAGCGAGTGAAACCCAAGACACACCTTTCAAATACTGGGTGAAAAAAGGTCAATAAAAATGCGGTCAATACTGACCGCACTTTGTTATTCGACAGTATTACTCGAAATGGGATAATACTGTTTCTGAAGAAATTCAGGCTTCAATAAAGCAGAGGCATTCCACCACTCAATCACCAGCTCCTGTGGTCCTTCTGCATAAGACGCAATTTCATACACGTTATATACAAAATGAATTCCATCATGATCTAAATAGAAATTGTCGGTCACCTCAAAAGCATCTTTTGATGTAAATGCTTCCTCATCTTTTACCTCGCCGTATCGAGTGTAACGTTCCCAAAGCAACTCTTTTAATTTAGCTTGCTGGTTTGGTTTAAAAACATCATCAAATGAAAGTAGTTTTTTCGTTTCTAAATCAACATTAATATAATGGTAGCCACCAACTCCATGAGCCCCACCACCATAGCTGTAATAGTTTATTAAAAATACAGCAAGCTTACCTCTTTGATGATTAAATGCTAAATCTAAGGTTTCATCAATCCCCATTATCGGAGATTCCAACATTTCTTTTTTAGCTTCATCATATGCTTTTTGGTAATCTGCAACTAGCTGCTCACGGCTTCTTGGTTTACCATCAGCATTTTTTGAAATTTGCTCTAAAAGTAGTGTATCTAACCACTCAATATTCGTTTTTAGTGTAGAAATACTGTAATGAAGTTTACCTTCAGTAGGGACATATTCATCTTCTTTGGTCGATTTAGGGTATTTGATGGTTTCCTCTTTATCAAAAATCACATCATCTTGAGCAATAATTGCCGGAATAACCTTCTCAGCCTTCTCTTTTTCAGCTTTTAATTGCGTATTTTCTACCGTCAGTTGCGCAATTGTCTGTGTTTGTTGCTCAATCGTTGCTTTCGCTTCTTTATCTTCGCAACCTGTTACCGTAAAAAGTGCGGTTAAAATTAAGGCTGAAATGAATGTCTTTTTCATGTATTACCTATAAATCAAATGTGTCTTTATCACGTAGAATATGATCATTGCCTTTACGGCGTAAAAAGCCGGTACGGTCAAAATATTCCATCAATTGCACTGTCAGTTTTCGACCAAAATTAAGCTTATCACGTAATTCATTTACGGCAACTTTACCTTCTTCGCCTGCCATTTCCTTAATTAAGCGAGCATAAGCATAAATGCTCTCTGTCAGGAAAAAACGATCTTTTACGATTGGCGTGAGGTAACCTAGCTTACCCGCTTTATACATAAAGTTACGCATAGCACTTTCATCTTGCGCCAACGCCGTTGCCATATCACGCACCCAAATGGCTTGTCCATGTGCCTTTTCAAATTCTGCTAACACTGCTTGCCATAAGCTTTGCTCTTCGGCTGAAAATTGAATTTTGTGTGAAGGCAAATGTAGCCAGCCACGAGTCTGCTGCAATTGGCCTTCATCAAGCATTTCTTCAATAAAATGATAAATCAGATTTTCTGGTTGGTTTAAAGTCGCAATACGGTATAAACGGGCTTTACTCAAACCTAGTTGATCATTATGTTGCTCATGATAGGTAGCAAGTGCGGTCAAAATTTGCTGCGTTTTTTCACGTTGATAATCACGATTAAAACACCAATTTTGGAAACGAATATCACCGTTTTCAGCCAACGCTTTTGCCAGTTGATTTTCAGTTAGCTGCTCACTCCACATTAGCGCTTGAGCTGAAACCGCCTCTTTTTGTAAGGTCAATCCGATGCGTTGTGTGGCGGTTTTAGCCTGATTAAGTTTAGCTAAGAACGCTAGACGAGCCTCTGTACGCTTATAACGTTTTGGTGAATGAATTTCGAGTACCTTGGCGCCACCAATTAATACTTTTGCATCGCCACTACGTAAAATTAATTTATCCCCAAAGGCCAAAAATAATGGCTGCTCTAAAATGACTTCCGACAAAGTGCGGTCATTTTTCATTGCATTTTTGCTTTCAAGCAAGGTAAGCTTACCTGTTGTACGGCTTGCTGCATGATAAATGTGCACAGGCTGACTATCTTTCAAATTCACTTCAGGCGTAATTTCAATGGTAATACGATCAGTTGGATCAAGTGGTTCTGAGGCTAACAACCAATCGCCACGCTGCATTGGAATACGATCTAAATCGACATTTAAATTGAGCGCTAAGCGTTGACCAGCCAAGCCTTTCTCACTCGGTGTATTTTGAGCATGGATATTTTTAACACGAACCTTTTGTCCTGTTGAAAGGAAAAGTTCGTCATCAATAGATACTGAGCCTGCAAATGCTGTGCCTGTTACTACAGTCCCCGCCCCTTTCACGCTAAAGACACGGTCGATAGCATAACGAAATGGTTTATTTATTTCAGCTAATTCAGGTAAATTGGCTAAATAATCGCGTAACGCATCAATGCCTAAGCCTGTTTGTGCCGATGTAATAAAATAATGAGATTGAGCTAAGAATGGATAATCCGTCTGAATTTGTGTTTTTAGTGCCTCAATTTGATCATCTGTCGCTCGGTCAGCCTTGGTAATCACGACCATGATTTCAGTAAATTGAAGCAGACGTAAAATCGCTAAATGTTCTTTAGTTTGTGCGGCAATCCCTTCATCTGCAGCAACTATAAGCATGGCATAATGCACGCCTCCAAGCCCTGCCAACATATTAGCGAGAAACTTTTCATGGCCAGGCACATCAATAAACCCGAGTACTTTCTCTTTTAAAGGCAAATAGGCATAGCCTAAATCAATGGTCATGCCACGTTTTTTTTCTTCCGGCAAATGGGCGGTATTCGTACCTGTCAGTGCTTTTAAAAGGGCTGTTTTACCATGATCGACGTGCCCTGATGTTACTATGATCATAATTTTTCCACCGTATCTAATAATGCCTTGAAGTCAGCCAGGCTACGTAAATCTAACCAAATCTTTCCTTTCTCAACACGACCAATTATCGGCTGTTCTAACGCTTTGAATATTGCTAAAAGTGCGGTCAATTTTGCCTCTGTTTTTTCAGCTATCGTTATTGCAATAGAAGGAATCGTCGCCATCGGTTGAGATCCACTCCCAATCTGAGCAAAACTTTCTTCAATCTCAACCTGGTAATCTTTTAAGCGGTTTGCTAAACAGACTTTAAGTTGTTCGGCTTTTTCTTTTAATACATCCATCGATTGGGTGAGTAAATGTAAAGTTGGCAACGTTTCAGTGAGTTTTTCGGGTTGGAGATAAAGGCGTAATGTTGCCTCAAGCCCGGCTAAAATCACTTTATCACAACGCAACACGCGCTTTAATGGGTGAGCTTGTAACTGAGCAATCCACTCTTTTTTACCAACAATAATGCCAGCTTGTGTTCCGCCCAATAATTTATCGCCCGAGAATGACACTAAGTTTACGCCTTGTGCAACTTTTTCTTGTACCGTCGGCTCATTCGGTAAATGATATTGGCTTAAATCAATCAATGCACCACTACCAAGATCCGTAATAACAGGAATATCAAATTCTCGTCCTAGCTCAACTAACTCTTGCTCTGAAACCGAAGCGGTAAATCCACTAATATGATAATTACTGCAATGTACCTTCATTAAGAAAGCGGTATTTTCGTTGATTGCTTGACGATAATCTTTTAAATGTGTGCGGTTAGTTGTCCCAACTTCAACAAGTTTACAGCCTGCTTGAGCCATAATATCAGGGATGCGAAATGCGCCACCGATTTCAATTAACTCACCACGAGAAATAATCACTTCTTTATCTTTTGCAAAAGTAGCTAACATTAAGAGTACAGCTGCAGCATTATTATTCACAATACATGCAGCTTCTGCACCTGTGAGTTGTGCAAGTAGTTCACTAATATAATTATCCCGATGACTGCGTTTGCTTTCTTCCAAATCATATTCCAGCGCAACGTTACCTTTCATCGCATGAAGTGCCGCCAGTTGTGCACTTTCAGCCCATAATGCTCGCCCTAAATTTGTATGTAATACCGTACCCGTTAAATTATGAACTGATTTAATTTGTACATGATTTTGTTGAGTCAATCGCTCTTGTAAATAATGCAATGTACTCATATGATCGGCAAAAAAGTGCGGTAAATTCTGATGCTGTTTAATAAACTCGCGCCCTTCGGACAATAATTGGCGCAATTCACGCACGACAGCTGAATGACCAAATTCAGTTAAAAGCATTTCACCTTCTGGGGTTTTTAAAAATTTATCTACCGAAGGAAGTTGTTGAAAAAGTGCGGTCATTTTTAATTCCTATTTCAAAATGGCGTTGAATTGCGAACTAATTTACGCTAAAGTAACCGCAATTTCAATAACGGAAGGTCGTCATCTCCGGTGAGGTGGCAGGACTTCAAATCCTGTTGGGGACGCCAGCGTTCCCGGGTGGGTTCAACTCCCATGACCTTCCGCCACTCTTTTCTTCCAAAGAATATTTCTCTCTCCCTAACATTCACATGTTTAATTTGAACTTTCATTATAATTTCACTGAATTTTAGGCAAACAAAAAGGCGTATCTTTCGATACGCCTTCTTTATCTAACTTGTTACAGTTAATACATCAATTATTTGATGATTTTCGCAACAACACCAGCACCTACTGTACGGCCACCTTCACGGATTGCGAAACGTAAACCTTGGTCCATCGCGATTGGGTGGATTAAGCTTACCGTCATTTTGATGTTATCACCAGGCATTACCATTTCCACGCCTTCTG
>NZ_QEPQ01000006.1 GCF_003252795.1 Haemophilus parainfluenzae | reverse complement strand
GGAATAATCCTGGCGGCGATAGAGCGGTGGTCCCACCTGACCCCATACCGAACTCAGAAGTGAAACGCCGATGCGCCGATGGTAGTGTGGGGCTTCCCCATGTGAGAGTAGGACACCGCCAGGTACTTTTTATTTTGTTAGTTTATTTTAAGAGTAAATTAACAAAATAAAAATTTTGGCAGCAACAGTGCAATGGTCCCACCTGAATCCATATCGAACTCAGAAGTGAAACATTGTTACGCCGATGGTAGTGTGGGGCTTCCCCATGTGAGAGTAGGTCACTGCCAATCATACCTCATTTAGCGGAGTGGTAGTTCAGCTGGTTAGAATACCTGCCTGTCACGCAGGGGGTCGCGGGTTCGAGTCCCGTCCATTCCGCCAATTCTTAATACCAATAGGGGCGTAGTTCAATTGGTAGAGCACCGGTCTCCAAAACCGGGTGTTGGGAGTTCGAGCCTCTCCGCCCCTGCCATCCATTTCATATCAAATTATCTTTAATTTTTTTAAGAATATTGTCTATTTTACCATTCGTTTTATACTAATCGTACTTTTAGTATTTCAGAGATATTCTTATGCATTACTCCATTCAAGATTTTATTCAATTAATTGCACAATTACGTAACCCTAATGGCGGTTGTCCTTGGGATCTTAAACAAAATTATGACTCCATGATTCCTTGTTTAACCGAAGAAACTTATGAAGTCATTGATGCCATCCAAAAGAAAGATATTGCGAATTTAAGAGAAGAGCTTGGTGATCTTTTATTACAGGTAGTATTCTTCAGTCAGCTTGCTTCAGAGGATGGTTATTTCACATTTGATGATGTCCTTAATGATGTTTCTGAAAAGATTGTACGTCGCCATCCTCATGTATTTGGTGATGCAACAGCTGGAAATGAAGAAGAGGCGTTAGCCCGTTGGAACAGCATTAAAGCACAAGAAAAATCAGCTCAAAAACAACAGTCTATTTTAGATAATGTTCCGAATGCTTTTCCTGCATTGTTAAGAGCTCAGAAAATGCAAAAACAGTGTTCAAAGATTGGATTTGATTGGAATGAACTTGAGCCTGTATTTGCTAAAGTTGAAGAAGAATTGAAGGAGGTGCGAGATGAAGTCAATCAAACACCTTGCAATCAACAAAGAATAGAAGAGGAAATTGGGGATTTATTTTTTGCGACAGTCAATTTGTCTCGTCATCTTAAATGTAACGCAGAAGAGGCTTTACGTAAGGCGAATAATAAATTTGAACAACGTTTTCGCAAAGTCGAAGGAAAGGTATTAGAGCGAGGCGTATTACTTAAAGATCTTTCTTTAATCGAAATGGATATTCTGTGGGATGAAGTGAAAAAAGAAGAAAAATAACCGAAATGGCAGAGGAGGTTTTCCTCTGCCATTTTTTATTTTATGGAATGGATAAGTAACATATAAGCGCTGATTACTAATAAAATAATACCTAATAGTTTTTTGACTAAGTGCGGTGATAATTTACCTCGGATTTTCATTGAGAAAAATCCGGTTACAAAAGCACTTAGCACAACAATAATCACAATCGAAAAATTGACATAACCAATTTGCCAACCAAAGTGATAAGTCGAGCTTTTTGAAAGATAGCCATAAAGGCTACCTAACCCTCCAATAAACATCATCGCATTGGTATAAGGGGCAATTTGATGGGCTTTAACGGATTTTAATTGTCCAATTAAAGGCGCCATAATTGAGCCACCTCCAATGCCGGTCATGCCAGCAATAAATCCGCCTATAGTTGAAAGACCGATTCCTTTAATCGTGTCATCCGCTGTAGATTGCTGAATTATTGCAGTTTCTTTACTAAAAATAGTACGAATTGCTAATAGGGAAAGTGTGATAACAAACACACTGATGATGGCAATATCAGGTACATAAAAACTGGATTCGAATCCTAGCTGCACACCAATAATCATTCCCACAGACCAAATGAGCATCGCTTTGTAATTAATCGATACTTTTTGTTTGTAAAAATAAATTAAGTTAATAAAGGATGACCCCATGACAATCGTCAATGATGTTGCAGCAATCATTTGTAAAGGGAATTGTGGGAATAAGGTGTAGAGAATAGGTACCATCAATACGCCGCCACCAATGCCAAAAATAGCGGACATTATATTTGTCATCACACCACATAAAATTAAAATAAAAATTAACTGTAAACTCATTTCAAACTCCTTTTTTGTGGGAGTACGGCATTATTATTCTTTTGGATAAATAAATAATTTATGATCTTGCTCATAATTATCTATAAAAACAGACTTTATTTTAATTTTGTGATCCTTCTCACACAATCAGTATGACAATTATCATATGCTCTTTATACACCTAGCAGTAGTCTATAAATGGATATTAATAATGGCTTCTACAAGGAGGAGCGTATGCTATTAACGGTTTCGAGTTTCCTCATCGTAACAGTTTTGGTAGCCTATATTTCATGGCTACGGACGAAAAACGATGATTTAACCACCTCGAAAGGTTATTTCTTAGCGGGACGAGGATTAAGCGGTATTGTGATTGGTTGCTCAATGGTTTTAACTTCACTTTCTACTGAGCAATTGATTGGCGTGAATGCCGTTTCTTATCAAAACAACTTTTCTATTATTGCGTGGACTGTGCCAACGGTGATTCCGCTTTGTTTCTTGGCGCTTTATATGTTGCCGAAATATTTGCGTAACGGTTATACCACCATTCCTGAATTCTTTGAAAATCGCTTTGACCGTCAAACTCGTTTGATTATGTCAGGGTTATTCTTGGTCTTCTATCTTTTAATTGTTATTCCGACCGCACTTTATACTGGGGCAATTGCCTTTAACAAAATCTTCAATCTAGAAACAATCTTTGGATTAAGCTACGCTCAAGCAATTGTCTATACCGTAATTGCTATCGGTGTAGTGGGAGCGATTTATGCAATTTTTGGTGGCTTAAAAGCGGTGGCAGTTTCCGATACTATCAATGCCGTAATCTTAGTGATTGGTGCATTGCTTGTGCCTGTATTTGCATTGCTTTATTTAGGTAATGGTAGCATTTCTGAAGGCTTGAATATTATCACCACCACTCACGTTGAAAAATGGAACGCTATTGGTAGTTCAACCGACTCTACCCCTTGGCCAACAATCTTTACCGGTATTATGGTCGTTCACTTCTTCTATTGGACAACAAACCAAGCAATCGTACAACGTTGTTTAGGGGCGAAGGATTTAGCATCAGGTCAAAAAGGGATTTTAATTGCAGCGCTTTTCCTACTCACATTACCGATTATTCTTAATTTACCGGGTTTATTGAGTTTCCATATTTTAGGTGAAGGCTTAAATCCAATTGATACCTCTTATCCATTATTAGTCAATAAAGTGATGCCGACTGCATTACAAGGGTTCTTTATTGCCGCACTTTTCGGTGCAATTTTAAGTACCTTTAACTCATTCTTAAACTCTGCAGCGACCATTTATTGTAAAGACTTATTACCATCTATCAGTAAAAAACAACGTACTGATCAAGAGTTGATCGTCTATGCGAAAAAAGTCTCAACCATTATGGCGATTGTGACCATGATTATTGGCCCACTTTTGATGTTCGGTACAGATGGTATTTTCTTAATCACTAAACGCTTTGCCGGTTTTGTGAATATTCCAATCGTGGCGTTATTTGCTGTGGGTTTATTTAATAAAACTGTTTCTGGCTTGGCTGCACGTATTGCTTTACTTGTACACGTAGTACTTTATTTCAGTATTGTTTGGGTGTTCAATGTGAAAATCAATTTCGTGTATGTCATGGGCGGATTATTCGTATTTGATGTTGTTTTCATGTTGATTCTAGGTCAATTCTTAAAACGTGAACCTTATGTGGAAAATACCATTAATAAAGGCGATGTAGACTTAACCAATTGGAAATATATTAAAGTAACATCTGTTTCATTAATCCTTGGTTTAATTGCGCTTTATGCATTCCTATCACCAATTGGTATTGCTTCACCAGATGGCAATCCAATGTTAGTGTTGGAAGTGTATGCGGTATTACAACTCATCGTATTGATTGTCTTTAGACCAAAAAATGAAAAAACAGAGCATCAATTACATCTTTCTAACCAACATTAAGCAGTCGGGCGTACATCACGTACGCCCTTAAAATAGATAAGGATTGTGTATGAACATTATCTATATTTTACTCGACCAAGTGCGTAAAGATATGTTGGGGGCTTATGGTCATCAGATCGTTAAAACCCCGAATATTGACCGTCTAGCTAAAGATGGCGTACGTTTTAATAATGCTTTTACGCCCGCTTCCGTTTGTGGGCCCGCTCGGACTTCGCTCTTTACCGGTTTAATGCCATCTACACATGGCATCATTCGTAATGGTGAAAAAGGCGGTACCGGTGAAGTGAGCGAAGCCGCCCCCAATATCGGTAAACTAGACGGTTATAACACCTATGTTGTGGGGAAATGGCACGTGGGTACAAAATCTGTGCCGGAAGATTATGGCATTAAAGGGCATAACTTTGATGGCTATGGTTATCCGGGCAGTGGTGTGTATAAAAATTTAGTGTTCAACCAACCGCCGACACATTCCAATCGTTATAAAGAATGGTTAGATGAAAAAGGCTATGAAATTCCGGAAGTGAGTCGTGCTTATTTCGGGGATAACCCACATTTACGCGTGCAAGAGCTGTGCGGTTTGCTTTCCGGCACAAAAGAACAAACCATCCCGTATTTCATTATTGATGAAGCGAAAAGCTATATTAGTGAATCACTTGCTGAAAACAAACCGTTCTTCACATGGATTAATTTCTGGGGACCGCATACGCCTTGTATCGTGCCAGAACCGTATTATTCCATGTATCGCAAAGAAGATGTGGTGCTAGATGAAAGCTTCTTCAAGCCACTAGAAGGCAAACCAGGACACTATCGTACCATCTCTAAAATGTGGGGCATGTGGGAAGCGAGTGAAGATCATTGGAAAGAAGTGATCACAAAATTCTGGGGTTATATCACCTTGATTGATGATGCAATTGGTGAGCTATTTACCTTCTTAGAAAACAACGGTATTTATGACCGCACTTTTATTGTGGCAACCGCTGATCATGGTGATGCGATGGGCGCTCATCGAATGATTGAGAAAGGGGAGTTCATGTTCGATACCACCTACAACATTCCGATGATTATCAAAGACCCAAATTCAAATCGTGTTAATCAACAAGATGATAACCTTGTCTATCTTCATGATTTAACCTCGACAGTTTACGATCTCGCGAATCAACCTATTCCTCAAGCCTTTGAAGGGGAAAGTATTTTGCCGATCGTTCGTCAACATCAAGATAATCAACGTAAAGGGATATTGGCACAGTTAGCAGGGCATTTCGTTTACTTTGAACAACGCATGTGGCACCGTAAAGACTATAAATTAGTGTTTAATGCTTCGGACATTTGTGAGCTTTATGATGTGAAAAATGATCCGGCTGAAATGCATAATTTGTTCTACAAGCCAGAATATGAGGCGGTCAAAAAAGAGATGCTGGAAGAAATGCGTCAAGAAATGAAACGCTTAAATGATCCATTAGAAAACTGGGTATATCGGATTATAAACGAAGTGTAAAACCAATAAAAAATTGACCGCACTTTTAAGGGATGATTATGGAAAATTGCTCAATCAAGCCTACTGAATTGTCACATTGTCAGTTTACTGAGCTGCATCACTTACCGAAAGGATCCTTCTTGTATCAACAAGGTGAGTCAGCACATGAATTTTATTATGTGCAAGCAGGCTTGGTTGGCTTATTTCATACCCTTGAAAATGGCAAGGAAAGCTTAGTGCGATTATATTCCAAGGGTGATTATTTTGGTTTTCGAACTTTGTTTTCGATGGCGGATAAACATTATCATTGCAATGCAAAAGTCTTAATTGATGCGGAGATTACTCGCATCAAACCTAATGTAGTGAGTGAATTTTTCATGCATAATACGGTGATGAGCCAATGTTTATTACAGATTTTGGCAGATGAATTACGCGAAGCAGAGGAACGTTTGGCAAAAAGTGCCTATTTGCGTACTTTAGATCGCGTGATGGATAGTTTGTATTTTCTCAAACAACATTTTCCTGATTATAATTGGACATATCGCGAAATTGCAGAATATGCCGGCTGTGAAACTGAAACCGCGATTCGTATTGCAAAAGAACTCAAACAAAATGGCGCATTAGACCGAATATCAGGTCATAAATAATGTTGTAACAAAGGATGGTTGATGTCTGTTTTTCCACCACAAGCTCATTTTCACTTAATGGCGAAACCAAGCAGTTTTCACTGTAACATTCAGTGTGAATATTGCTTTTATTTGGAAAAATCAGAACAGTTGGGGCAACATGCGCCTTTTATGTCGAAAGACACCTTAAAACATTATGTCAAAAACTATATCCAATCTCATGCCGGTAATGTGGTTGAATTTGCTTGGCAAGGGGGGGAGCCCACTCTCTTGGGCTTAGATTTTTATAGACAAGCCGTTGAATATCAGCAGGAATTTGCCCAAGGCAAACAGATCACAAACGCCTTTCAAACCAATGGCATTGCTCTTAATCAGCAATGGGCCGCATTTTTCAAACAACATCATTTTCTCATTGGGCTTTCTATTGACGGTTTAAGCGCTGTGCATAACCGTTATCGTATTTCGGGTAATGGTAATCCCACTTTTGAAAAAGTCGTGAAAGCGTTAAATCTGCTACAAGAATATGGCGTGGAATTTAACACCTTAACCGTCATTAACGATCAAAACTGGCAAAAAGGAAGAGAAACCTATTTAGCACTCAAACAGATTGGTTCAACTTATATGCAGTTTATTCCTATCGTTGAACGTCATGCCCAAACACAATCAGTAGCCTATTTCTCAGTACCATCAGAAGGCTACGGGCAATTTCTCGTGGATGTCTTTCATGAATGGTATGCTCATGATGTGGGAAAAATTTATGTGTCGCAGTTTGATAATTTGCTAGGACAATGGCTCGGTTATCCTTCTACAACTTGTGTTCATCAACCCACTTGCGGTCAATCTCTTGTGGCGGAAGCCAATGGTGATGTATATGCTTGCGACCATTTTGTGTACCCCGAATATAAGGTCGGCAATTTAACTCAGCAACCTTTAACGGAGATTGTGCTTTCCAGCAGGCAGCAACAATTTGGTTTAGAAAAATCACAAAAATTGACTGCACTTTGTCGGCGTTGCGAGTTTCGTAAACTCTGTTATGGCGGCTGCACGAAACATCGTTTTATTTCTCTCGAAAATGAACCTAATCCACATAATTATTTATGTGCCTCTTACCGTTATTTCTTTGAGCAAACGGCACCTTATATGCAAGCCATGGCTCGTCAAATTCGGTTACATCCATCCGCTGCTTAAGGTAGAATGGTGTCTTTCTATTTTACTTTTTAATTGATATGAATCCTTGGATATTACTTGCTATCTCTATTTGCCTTGAAATCGTGGCAACGAATTTATTAAAAGTCAGTGATGGCTTTACCAAACTTTTACCCACCGTTGGCTCATTAACGCTATACGCTATTTCGTTTTATTTTGTCTCCATTGTTTTCCGAACACTTTCCGTGGGCTTGGTTTACGCCATTTGGTCGGGCGTTGGCATTGTTTTGACGGCCATTGTGGCGTATTTCGCTTTTGGTCAGAAAATTGATACCGCCGGGCTGATTGGTATGGCGTTGATTATCTGTGGCGTTTTAGTGATTAACTTGTTTTCTCAAACAGGGCATTAATCCTCCAAATGAAATGTGATCAAACTCACAAATTTTATTTTTCTTCAAAATAAAATTATGTAAGCAATCGATTCACCGCTATAATTCTCCGGCATTTTTAACCGCACTTTGTGCAACTTTAAAGGAAATTCTATGAAAAAATTACTTTGCTCATTATTTGCGCTTTCTGCTGTTAGCACAGCAATGGCACAAGAAGTGAATATTAAATTATTAGGAACCTCCGATGTTCACGGTCGTATCGTACCTTGGAGCTATGGTGCAGATGTAGAGGACAAATCAGGTTCTTATGCACAAATTGCAACTTATGTGAAAGATGTGCGTAAAAATAATAAAAACGTAGTGTTAGTGGAAGTTGGTGATGCGATCCAAGATAACCAAATCGATGTGTTCGCAAAAGATAAAAAATATTACAAAGATCACCCAATTCCAAAAGTATTAAACGAAATGAATTATGATATTTTCGTATTGGGTAACCACGAGTTTAACTTTGGGATGAAAGCATTAGATGAAATCCTAAAAGATATCAAAGCGAAAAAATTAACCGCAAACTTCTATCATAAGAAAAATGACAAACGTTATATCGATGCGACAACCATCATCGAAAAAGATGGCGTGAAGTTAGGGATTATTGGTTTAAGTACCCCAATGTCAGCAAAATTTGAAGAAGACACGGGCAACTTAAAAGACATGAAATTTACTTCTCCGACAGAAGAAGCACGTACACAAGTTGAGAAATTAAAAGCAAAAGGCGTGGATGCGATTATTGCGGTGACCCACATGGGTATCGATAATGAAAACAATATTCCTGATACTGGTATGCGTGATGTCATCAATGCAGTAGATGGTATTGATGTGGTTATTGCAGGCCACATGCACAAAGATGTACCAAGTGAAACCATTAAAAACACACTCATCACTGAACCACACCGTTACGGTACCGTGGTATCTGAAGTGGATTTAACTTTTGATATCAACGATAAAAAAGAAGTGAAATTAGTGAAGAAAGAATCTAAAACGGTTCCAGTTAAAGCACTTGAAGCAGACAAGAAAATTGTGGAAATCTACAAACCTTATCACGAGAAATTACGTGAATTAAACAACGTAGTAATCGGTCAAACAGCGAATGAAATGGTACCTCAAGAGACTAAACACGGTGTATCTGCTGCATTCTCAAAAGATACTGGTTTATCTTCATTTATTAATGATGTTGAACAACATTACAGTGGTGCAGATGTAGTCACTTTCTCTTTCGACCATCAAAAAGCACGTATGGATAAAGGCGATATCAAGAAAAAAGACATCATCTTTAACTATCGTTATGCAGGTGGCGATGTCACCGTTTATGAAATGACCGGTAAACAATTGAAAGAATATATGGAATGGTCTGCGAACTACTTCGATACCATCCAACCGGGCGATACCGAATACCGTTACAATGCGGAACGTAAAAAATCAAAATATGTGACTTACGACATTTTCGGTGGCGTAAATTACAAAATTGACTTACGTAATCCAAAAGGTAGCAAAATCGTTGATTTAACCCTTGCTGACGGCAAACCGGTCACTGATGATATGAAATTAAAAGTGGGTATGAACTCATATCGTTTCGCTCAATTAAACGGTAAAGGTGGTATTTGGGAAGGACAACAAATTCCGGTACTTTGGGAATCTAAAGTAGCAATGGGCCGCGAAAAAGGTACTATCCAAAATATGATGATCGATTACATTACCAACGTGAAGAAAGGCAAAATCGATGGTCAATCTCACAACCGTTGGGAAATCATTGGATTAAACTAATCGGTCTTTTAAAAATACGATAAAAACCAACCGCACTTTGAGGTAATTGAATCAAGTGCGGTTATTTTTTTCTTTGTTTTCAGCTAAAACTTGTAAATAATCAAGGTAAAACTAAGCCTAACGTAGTAAACTACAAGGAGTTTTATCCTTTAGGAGATGACAAATGAAACCTTATTTAATCGCCCCTTCTATCCTTTCTGCAGATCTTGCTCGTCTTGGTGATGATGTGCAAAACGTGTTGAATGCTGGTGCGGATGTGATTCATTTTGATGTAATGGATAATCACTATGTGCCGAATTTAACCTTCGGCCCAGCTGTGTGTAAAGCTTTGCGTGATTATGGCATTAAAGCCCCCATTGACGTGCATTTAATGGTGAAACCGGTTGATCGAATTATTCCTGATTTTGCCAAAGCGGGTGCGGATTACATTACGTTTCATCCTGAAGCCAGTGAACATATTGATCGCTCGTTACAGCTCATTCGTGATCATGGCTGTAAAGCGGGTTTAGTGTTTAATCCTGCCACACCATTAAGTTATTTGGATTATGTATTAGATAAGGTGGATGTAATTTTGTTAATGTCCGTGAATCCAGGATTTGGTGGACAATCCTTTTTACCTTCCACATTGAAAAAATTACAACAGGCACGTCGTCTGATTGATGAAAGCGGTTTAGATATTCGTTTAGAAGTTGATGGTGGAGTAAAAGTGGATAATATTGCAGAAATCGCCGCCGCCGGTGCAGATATGTTTGTGGCAGGCTCAGCGATTTTTGGTAAACCAGATTATAAACAAATCATTGATCAAATGCGTACGCAATTAGCGTCAGTAAAATAAAAGGTAGTAGTAATGAAGACTCAATTTAAAGTTATCGGTTTTGATTTAGATGGTACGCTCGTGAATAGCTTGCCGGATTTGGCGTTATCCGTGAATTCTGCATTGGCTGATTTTGGTTTTGCACCTGCATCAGAAGCACAGGTTTTAACTTGGATCGGTAATGGCGCACCTGTATTAATTGCGCGAGCTTTAAAATGGACTGAAGAGCAAACAGGTAAAACATTCTCTGAGGCTGAAATCGAGCAAGTGAAAGAGCGTTTTAATGTGCATTATGCTGAAAATCTTTGCAATGTGAGTCGTTTATATCCAAATGTAAAAGAAACATTGGAAACCTTAAAGGCTCGTGGTTATACCTTGGCCGTGGTAACAAATAAACCCACTCGTCACGTTCAGCCAGTATTGGCAGCATTTGGTATCGATCATTTATTCAGTGAAATGCTTGGTGGACAATCATTACCCGCGATTAAACCACATCCAGGTCCATTGTATTATTTATGCGGTAAATTTGGTGTAGAGCCTCGTCAAGTGTTGTTTGTAGGTGACTCTCGAAATGATATTCTCGCTGCGCATTCAGCTGGCTGCCCGGTTGTGGGATTAACTTACGGATACAACTATAATATCCCAATTGCTGAATCAAATCCTGATTGGGTGTTTGACGACTTTGCGAAGTTATTAGAGATTCTTTAATCTATCTTAAAGTGTAAAGTGCGGTTAAAAATGACCGCACTTTTTCTTAAACCTCCCACCAAATCAACGCCCATTTACGTTGTCCGTGTTTGATCGGTTCATTGTTTATTTGTTTTTGCTGATAGAATTGCGCTAAATTTTGTTTTTCTTTTTCGGTGAGAGCACCGAGAGAAAATTCCACGGAATTTAATAAATCCTCAAAGGTTTCACCTTGGAAATGACCGGATTCGGTTTCAATAAAACGCACATTCGCGTGAATACCTTTTTGGTAAAGGCGATTAACTAAATAAATATAAGTCGGAAAGCCCACGTCATCACGGCCAATGGCTTCAAATACGCCTTCATCGAGAAAATGGCGTTGGGTCACTGAGGTTAAAAAAACGCGTTTTTTAGCCTTGATTTGCAGCTTTTCAATCATATCATCCAAATCATCCACAAGCGTCGAGCGAGAGGCGAGTATTACATCGGCTTGAGGCACATCATCCCAGTTATCCGACCATGATTTATGCAGAAGGGTAATATTATTCAGTTGATGATTTTCTTTGTATTGTTGCACCATATCCAACATCCCTTGGCTGTAATCGAGAGCATACACAGCTTGGCATTGTTGGGCTAAAGGAATCACAAACGTGCCGGGGCCACAACCAATATCTAGCACCGTTTCATTGGGTTGTACATTCATGGCTTTAAGCAACGTCTCGTTATAACGGCTTGGTTTACCCACTAAATTCTCAGCCATTTTAGGGGCTTTTTTATCCCACTTTGTTGGTGGAAGATTATAGTGATTACAGGATTTTAGATGTTGTTGATAGAGATCGTTGAAATTGATGTCGTTGATGATCATAGTGACGCCCCAAAGTGCGGTTAGTTTTCAGATTGTTTTGAATTGCTTGCTGATTATATGCTTTCTCCTACTTAAAATCATTTGAAAATGATTGACGCAAACGTTTTCGTTTTGGCGTATTTTCCTTTATAATAGCTCGCGATTTTCATCTCAAACACAACTCAAAGGTACCCGTATGTTTCAAACTTTTCGTGGCTCACCCGCCCTTTCTGAATTCCGTATTCAAGGTTTAATGCAAAAATTCCAACAAAATCAATTACCGGTAAAATCGGTTTATGCGGAATATTTGCATTTTGTGGAATTAAATCGACCGCTTGTTAGCGAGCAGGAAGCAAAATTAAAAGCGTTGTTACATTACGGCCCAACTTTGGCAGAGCATGATGCCAAAGGCGAAACCTTTATCGTGATTCCTCGCGTTGGCACGATTTCTTCTTGGTCTTCTAAAGCGACGGATATTGCACATAACTGCGGTTTAAATGAAGTAGAGCGTATTGAGCGTGGTTTGGCGTATTATTTTGAGTTAAGCCAACCGCTTGATGAAAAAACAACAGAAAAATTGACCGCACTTTTACACGACCGAATGATGGAAACCGTGGTGCGCAATCCGCAAGATGCGGAGATCTTATTCCGCCATCAAGATCCGAAACCGTTCAAAACCGTGGATATTTTAAAAGGCGGACGCGAAGCCTTAGTCACTGCCAACGTAGAATTAGGCTTGGCACTGGCAGAGGATGAAATTGATTATTTGGTGGAAAATTTCACCCAATTAGGGCGAAATCCGCACGATATTGAACTCTATATGTTCGCGCAAGCCAACTCTGAGCACTGTCGTCATAAAATCTTTAATGCCGATTGGATTATCGATGGCAAAAAACAGGATAAATCCCTGTTTAAGATGATTAAAAATACCTTTGAGAAAACCCCTGATTTCGTGCTTTCAGCTTATAAAGATAATGCTGCAGTAATGGAAGGTTCAAAAGTCGGCCGTTTCTTTGCCGACCAAGATGGACAATATCGCTATCACAATGAAGATGCGCATATCTTAATGAAAGTGGAAACCCACAACCACCCAACCGCAATTTCGCCATTCCCAGGTGCTGCAACAGGTTCAGGCGGTGAGATTCGTGATGAAGGTGCAACGGGTCGAGGTGCCAAACCAAAAGCAGGTTTAACCGGTTTCTCCGTATCTAACCTTGTCATTCCAAACTTTGAACAACCTTGGGAAAATCCACTTTCTAAACCAAACCGTATTGCTTCAGCCTTAGATATTATGATTGAAGGCCCATTAGGTGGCGCAGCATTTAACAACGAATTTGGTCGTCCTGCGTTATTAGGTTATTTCCGTACCTATGAAGAGAAAGTCAACAGCTTCAACGGTGAAGAAGTGCGTGGTTATCACAAACCGATTATGTTAGCCGGCGGTATCGGTAATATTCGTGGCGAACACGTTCAAAAAGGTGAAATTCCAGTCGGTGCAAAATTGATCGTATTAGGTGGCCCAGCGATGAACATCGGTTTAGGCGGTGGTGCTGCTTCTTCGATGGACAGCGGTAAATCAAAAGAAGATTTAGATTTTGCTTCCGTTCAACGTGAAAACCCAGAAATGGAACGCCGTTGCCAAGAGGTGATTGACCGTTGCTGGCAATTAGGCGAAGAAAACCCAATTCTCTTTATTCACGATGTAGGCGCAGGTGGTTTATCAAACGCGATGCCTGAATTGGTGCACGATGGCGAACGTGGTGGTAAGTTTGATTTGCGTTCCATCCTTTGCGATGAAAAAGGGATGTCACCATTGGAAATTTGGTGTAATGAATCGCAAGAGCGTTATGTCTTAGCGGTTGCACCAGAAAAACTCGAATTATTTACCGCACTTTGTGAACGCGAGCGTGCGCCGTTTGCGGTCATTGGCGAGGCAACGGAAGAGAAACATTTAACCTTGCACGATAGTCATTTCGACAATAACCCAATTGATTTGCCAATGAATGTGTTATTAGGCAAAACCCCGAAAATGACGCGCGAGGTTTCGTCAAAAACTGTCGAAAATCGACCGCTTGCAACGGAAAATATTCAATTAAAAGAAGCCTTCCATCGCGTATTACGTTTACCGGTGGTGGCTGAAAAAACGTTCTTAATCACCATTGGTGACCGTTCGGTAACCGGTATGGTGGCACGCGATCAAATGGTCGGCCCATGGCAAATTCCGGTGTCTGATGTGGCTGTCACAACCGCTTCATTAGATAGCTATCACGGAGAAGCCATGGCAATGGGCGAGCGTGCACCAGTGGCATTATTAGACTTCGGGGCTTCTGCACGTTTAGCGGTGGCTGAGTCTATCACCAATATTGCAGGCACCAACATTGGCGATATTAAACGCATCAAACTTTCTGCAAACTGGATGTCTGCAGCAGGTCATGGGGGGGAAGACGCTGGCTTATATGAAGCAGTGAAAGCAGTGGGTGAAGAACTTTGCCCTGCGTTAGGTATTACCATTCCAGTGGGTAAAGACTCCATGTCGATGAAAACCACCTGGGAAGAAAATGGCGAGAAAAAATCAGTAACCGCTCCGCTTTCTTTAGTGATTTCATCTTTTGCGCGCGTGGAAGATGTCCGCAAAACCGTGACACCTCAATTACGCACAGACAAAGGCGCAAGCCGTTTATTGTTGATTGATTTAGGCGAAAGAAAAAATCGCTTAGGTGCGACCGCACTTGCGCAAGTGTATAAACAATTAGGTGACAAACCTGCCGATGTGGTAAATGTCGCCACATTGAAAAACTTCTTCGATGCAATGCAAGCATTAGTGGCAGAGCGTAAATTATTGGCTTACCACGACCGTTCAGATGGTGGTTTAATTACCACACTTGCAGAAATGGCATTTGCGGGTAACTGTGGCGTGGATGTGGATATTTCTGCATTAGGCGACAATGATTTAGCCGTGTTATTCAATGAAGAATTGGGCGCAGTGATTCAAGTCTCTGAAAACGAATTAAGCGCAGTGCGTGAGGTATTAAAAGCCCATGACTTGCTTGGCTTAACTTATGAATTAGGTTCTGTCACCACAGAAGATCGTTTTGAAATCACGCGCGGTAGCAAAAAACTATTAAGCGAAAAACGCTCTGAATTACGCGGTATTTGGGCAGAACTCACTCACCAAATGCAACGCTTACGCGATAACCCAGAATGTGCTGACCAAGAATTTGAAGCGAAAAAAGCAACAGATAATAAAGGTTTATCTGCTCACTTAACCTATGATGTGAATGAAGATATTGCTGCGCCTTACATCAGCAAAGGCGTGAAACCAAAAGTAGCCGTATTGCGTGAACAAGGCGTAAACAGCCACGTTGAAATGGCAGCGGCTTTTGACCGTGCAGGCTTTGCAGCGATTGATGTTCACATGAGTGATTTAATGGCAGGTCGTTACAACTTAAACGACTTTAATGCGATGGTGGCCTGTGGTGGCTTCTCTTACGGTGACGTATTAGGTGCAGCTGGTGGCTGGGCGAAATCCATTTTATTTAACCCACAATTACGCGATCAATTCAGCCAATTCTTCGCCAATGAAAACACCCTTTCATTAGGTGTATGTAACGGCTGTCAACTTATCTCCACCCTCGCGGAAATCATCCCAGGTGCAGAAAACTGGCCACGTTTCGTGCGTAATAAATCAGAACGTTTTGAAGCGCGTGCTGCGATGGTGAAAATCAACGACACCAACTCATTGTGGTTTAAAGGCATGGCAGGTTCACATATGCCGATTGCGGTTTCTCATGGTGAAGGTCGTGTAGAATTCAAAACACCTGAGAATTTGACCGCACTTCAAGCGCAAAACTTGATTGTGGCGCAGTATATCGACAGCCATTTAAACGTGACTGAAACCTATCCGGCTAACCCGAACGGTTCGGCATTAGGTATTACCGCAATTTCTAACGTGGACGGTCGTATTGCCGCGATGATGCCACACCCAGAACGTGTATTCCGTGCCGTGAGCAACTCATGGTATCCAGAAGATTGGTCTGAAGATGGCGCATGGATGAGAATTTTTAGAAATGCGAGAGTGAATTTCAAATAATGTGAAATCGATCACGGAAAATTAATTAAAAATAAGAGATACTAAGAAATTGGTATCTCTTTTTTTATTGCATAAATCTGATCAATAAAAAAATACCAACAATATTAGTGAGTAATATTGTTAATGATTTATATAAATATTTTATATAAAAATTCTTGGGCATTATGCCTGTAATATCAATTGAACTATATGAGGAGTTCTACATGAGTGCATTAGTTACATTGCTAGCTAATATTGTTGCGCCATTGCAACGTCAATTTATTAACTTTATCCGCATTGCGATTTGTGTTGTGATGGTTTGGATTGGAGGTTTAAAAGTTTGCCAATATGAGGCAGATGGTATTGCACACTTTGTGTCAAATAGTCCTTTCTTAAGTTTCCTTTACAAAAACGGTGCAAATGAAGTGACAAATGATAAGGGTGTTTTAGTAAAAGAATATACCTTATATAAAAACCCTGAAGGCAAAATGGTCGCAAAAAATATCGAATGGCATAAAGCTAACGGCACCTATACGGCTTCTTATATTATTGGCGCAATCATTGTGACAATTGGTATTTTAGTATTAGCGGGGATTTGGTCTCCAACATTAGGTTTATTCGGAGGCTTACTCACCTTTGGTATGTCGATAGTCACGCTGTCGTTCCTGATATTTACGCCAGAAACCTGGGTGCCAAATTTAGGTGGGGACTTCCCAACACCTAATTATGGCTTCCCATATCTCTCAGGTGCTGGCCGACTTGTGATTAAAGATATTATTATGATGGCAGGTGGCTTAGTTGCTGCAGCAGAATGTGCGAAACGCTATTTAAATAATAAAAATCAATTTGCTTAATTGTTGTGTTGTAAAAGGCTTGCTGAGATAAATAGCAAGCCTTTTTACTTAGACATAAAAAGAGATGGGTAAATAATGTTCATGTGTCAATCTTGATGACACGATATCAAGAACCTGCACACCGCACATTTAGAAAAATTAATGGTACCTAACCAATTCTGGAAATAATATTAGTTTATTAAGGTGATTACATCATGAAAAAAAGCATTACAGCTAAAATATATAAGATAACTGAATACCCAGATGCCAATGAATTGTGTGAGTTAAAGATTAACAATAGTAATATTCTCTTTTTACGTTCTGTTCTATTATCTAATAATAAGTTTTATGAAGATAAAAATGGAAATTGGTTATTAATGTTTTTTATTGGTGAAAAATATGAACAAAGTATATTTGTTGATTTTTCAAAAATAGAATTAGATTATAAGAAATATTCTATTTTATCAGTTTCAAAATTAATTATTGATGATTCTTTTTTCAATGATGCTATTGCAGAAGAAATCTCTTTAGAGATAAGAAAGTCAAAAGCCATAAAGAAAAATGATTTTATAGAGTATCCATCTCATTATGAGCATATTGATGGCAGAGGAATGGGATTCTATTCTCGAATACCAGAGCAAGAATATAATTTTAAACGGAGACTTATTCTGTTAGCGTTGGCTCATGCTTATTTGGGGGCTATTGAAAATATAAGCAATAGGCTTTCTGAGAGTATTTGTTGTCAGGATGATGTTGATAAGTTAAGACAGCTATATATAGAGGCTACAAAGTTTAAGGCGGTATTTTTATTCCATCAGCCAGTTGTTATGAAAAATATTAGTTTGATTGAAACATGGAAGTACTTGGATAATATTTTTGACATAAATCAAAACTCAGATGAGTTGTTGGAGCAGTTATCTAGTGTGCATTACATCTTGAATTTGGATGAGGATAAAAAGCGGAAAGAAATAGAGAAATTAGCACATGAAAAACAAGAGAAATGGAATATGAGGTTTACAATATTTGCTATATTAATTAGTTTGTTGGATTTAATAGAATTGTTTAAGTAAAATTTAGCTAATTGTAATTATGATATCTACTTTATAAAATTATTGGAAAGTGATCTATTTAACTTTATAAATGAAAAAGCGGTCAAAAATCATAACAAATTTTGACCGCTCTTTTTATTTACTTTACTTACGTATTATTTTTGTTTTTTCAAAAACTCAACGCCAGTATCTGGGAAGTCGGTGAATACACCGGTTGCACCAGATTTATTCAATAATGCATCGTACATTTGATTTACGTCAATGAAGAATTCAGGTAAAGCATCTTTACGCACGGTGTATGGGTGTAATTCCACTTTGTATTGTGCGAGTTCTTTCACTAATGGAGTGTACACGATGTTGCCTGGTTTAGATTTTTCTTTATCCACTAACATGTACCAGCCTGGACCAACACCATCAGCATATTTCACGACTTCCGCCATTGCCCCCGGTTTGAACATCCAATCGTAATCGTAGTTCACCCATTTGCCTTTCGCATCTTTTTCTTCAGTTTCATGCCAGTCGGTGTATGCCACTAATTGAACAAGTTTTAAATCCATGCCCATTTTTGGTAGCAATTCGTTTTTGATACGTTTTAACTCATTGAAGTCAAAGGTTTGTAAGTAAACCATGTCAGATTTCTTATCGTAACCGTATTTTTTCAACACTTTAAGGGTTTCAACTGCAATGTCTTTGCCATTTTGGTGGTGGAACCAAGGCGCTTTGATTTCAGGATAGATACCCACTTTTTTACCGGTAGATTTTTCTAAACCTTGGATAAATTCTAACTCATCTTCAAAAGTATGGATTTTGAAGTGTGATTTCCAAAGTGGGAAACGGCCCGGATATACTGCAACTTGTTTACCGTCTTTAGTTTCAAAGTTTTCAGTCATATTTAAACTTTGAATTTCTTTTAAGGTGAAGTCGATGACATAGTAACGACCATCTTTACGATGACGATTTGGGAATTTTTTCGCCACGTCAGTTAAACCATCTAAGAAGTGGTCATGGATAACCACTAAACGGCCGTCTTTTGTCATCGCTAAGTCTTGTTCTAAGTAGTCTGCATGTTGTGCAAATGCAAGCGCTTTAGACTCAAGTGTATGCTCTGGTAAGTAACCACTTGCACCACGGTGAGCAATGATAATTTTGTCTGATTTCATAGTGTCCACAGAAGAGTGAGCGCTACATCCTGCAAGTACGCCTGCAGCTAATAAAGAAAGCGCTAAAGTTTTGAGTTTCATGGTGTGTTCTCCTTGATTTACTTATTACATCTTGGTTTCATGTCGTAAAAATAGATTTCACTAATTTCACGGTCATATCCTGGATAAAATCCTTTTGGCATCCCTAACACAATTTGTTTGCCTCGGTTTGCATGGACAAGTAGTTGTTTCGTTTTCGGATTCACATTCAAGCCTTCGACTTCGCCGACATCTCGAATGTCATTCAATGTTTTTTCTAAAACAACGCGAGCTTCATTATTTTTATCTGAAATTTCTACACGATAAATATGATCGGGTTCCTTTTCATCTGCCGTACCATCATCAGATGTGACATAGAGATCACCGTTATAGGCATAAACACCTTGAATCCATTGTGGAACAGGTTGTAAATGCACTTTACGTTTATATTTACCGGTTGAAAGATCATATTCATATAAATAACGGCCGCTTTCTTCACCTACCCAAGATGCCATCCAAACGGAATTATGAACGGTATCTACGGTGATGCCAGAAACTTCGACTTGACCTGACTCAGGATTAAAATCAACTGATCTTTTTAATGCGAGGGTTTCGGGATCGTGAATCGCAATTTGAATATTTTTACCTACGCCGGCATCAAACCATTCGGAGGAAACATAAAGTTCATTGTTGTAGATATCAATGTCGCCAATGTGATTGGCTTCCTTTTGGTAGCCGACAAAAGGATCTTTATTTTCTTTAATTAGTTTTCCATCCATATCGTATTTGGCGAGCGTTTTACTGCCCGATACATATAAATATTTGCCATCAGTGGTAATACCTTGACGTCCATTGACTTCTAACACTTTGTCTAATTTATACGTATAAGCGGGGAGTGCTGAACGATAGGGCGCTTCACAAGTTTGATTTGCTAATGCTGCATTTGCCATAACTGCCGCGCCTAACATAATGGTTAATTTATTCAATTTCATCACATTATCTCCTTTTAAAGTGCGGTTAAAAATTCAGTTGTTTTTTGTAATAAAAAAGGCGGCAAGCCTTCGCCTGTCGCCTTTAATTTATAGATTATTTACCGTAGGTATCGCCTAATTTCGCTTTGTGTTTACCTTCTTCAACCATTACGATGAAGAGTAATAACACCGCTAAGACACCACCACCGATCATGACGTAGAAACCGCCGTCCCAACCGTAGTGTTGTGCTGCCCAACCGATAACAGCTGAAGCTGACACTGTACCACCTAAGTAACCGAATAAACCGGTGAAACCTGCTGCTGTACCTGCTGCTTTTTTCGGTGCAAGCTCAAGAGCGTGTAAGCCGATTAACATTACAGGACCGTAGATTAAGAAACCGATTAAGGTCATTAATACGAAGTCAGTTAATTGATATGGGTTTTCATACCAAGCAGAGTAGTTTGCAAGCTCTGCTTCAGGTGTAGCTGGGTTCATCCAGTATGCTACAACTGCTGCTGTAGTTAAGATCATGAAGATGAAACCGGTTAAACCACGTTTACCTTTGAAGACTTTATCTGATACCCAACCACATAATAATGTACCTGGAACTGCTGCTAATTCATAGATTGTGTAAGCCCATGCGGTACCTTTGATGTTGAAGTGTTTTACTTCACTTAAGTAAACCGGAGACCATTTCAATACGCCGTAGCGGATTAAGTATACGAATACGTTAGCAATCGCGATGTACCATAACAATTTGTTTTTCAATACATAAGTGACGAAGATTTCTTTTGTGCTTAAATCGTTTTCGTAAGTTTTTTCGTTATAGTCATCTGGGTAGTCATTACGCCATTTTTCGATTGATGGTAAACCACAAGATTGTGGAGTATCACGCATCACGAAGTAAACTGGAATTGCACAGAGCATTGCCGCAATACCCGGATAGTAGAGGGATTGTTGCCAAATATCTTTTGCTTGTGCTTCGATACCATGGGTGCTGAAGAATACGGCACTTGCTAATAGCACCATTGCACCCGGCATCATACCACCGATGTTGTGCGCGGTATTCCAGATAGATACGATAGTACCGCGTTCTGATTTAGACCACCAGTGTACCATTGTACGACCACATGGAGGCCAACCCATACCTTGGAACCAACCATTTAAGAAGATCATTACCCACATGATGGCAATGCCTGAAGTTGCCCATGGGAATAAACCCATCATGGTCATACAAAGACCAGAAAGCAATAAACCAAATGGTAAGAATACACGAGGGTTCGAACGGTCAGACATACCTGCCATTACGAACTTAGATAAACCATAGGCAAGACCGGCAGCTGAGCCGATAACACCTAATTCCGCTTTTGAGTACAAGCCGGCTTGAATTAAACCAGGTTGTGCCAAGTCAAAGTTTGCACGTACAAAATAGTAAGCGGCATAACCAAAGAAGATTCCTGCAAACACTTGCCAACGTAAGCGTTTATACGTGGAATCAATTTTCTCCGCTGGAAGTTCCGCAATATGCGGAGCGGGTTTAAATGGTCCAAACATAATTTCTCTCCAAAATCATTTTAATTATGAGTCCACCCCCATGATGGGGATAGCGTGCATGATAAAATAAAAATAGAAATTAAAAAGAGAAATAATTCAAAAATGTGATGCATTTCACAAAATATTTTTTAACAAATGAGCGAATTCGAAAATTGTGTGATCTATCTCACAAAACGGCTTTCTTTTTCGCTCAGAATGTTGTGAATTTAACCGCTCTCCCATACAATAGCCATGGAATTTGTAACAGTTTTTACGTTTCTTTTTATTAATATTTTGGCTTTGGGGGTAACAATGGGATTATCGCCTAATATGTATCGTGATGTGGGAGATTTTTCCCCTATCTCGACGGATGTGATTATCATTGGTGGCGGTGCGACTGGTGCGGGGATTGCTCGTGACTGTGCATTGCGTGGAATTAACTGTATTTTATTAGAGCGTCGTGATATTGCGACAGGCGCAACAGGCCGTAACCATGGTTTGTTACATAGTGGTGCGCGCTATGCCGTAAACGATCAAGAATCAGCAGAAGAATGTATTAAAGAAAATAAAATTCTGCGCAATATTGCTCGTCACTGTGTGGATGAAACAGAAGGTTTATTTATCACCTTACCTGAAGATTCTCTTGATTATCAAAAAACCTTCATCGAAAGTTGTACCAAATCCGGTATTGAAGCTGTCGCCATTGATCCTAAACTTGCCCAAATTATGGAGCCATCAGTAAACCCAGATTTAGTGGGTGCCGTTGTTGTGCCAGATGGTTCAATCGACCCTTTCCGTTTAACGGCTTCTAACGTGATGGATGCCACCGAAAATGGCGCGAAAATGTTCACTTATTGCGAAGTGAAAAGCTTAATTCGCGAAGGTGGTAAAGTAATCGGTGTGGATGTTTACGATCACAAAAATCGCGTAAATCGTAAATTCTTTGCACCATTAGTCGTCAATGCAGGGGGTATTTGGGGACAAGGCATCGCAGAATATGCGGATCTCAAAATCAAAATGTTCCCAGCAAAAGGTGCATTGCTTGTTATGGGGCACCGTATCAACAAAATGGTGATTAACCGTTGCCGTAAACCTGCGGATGCGGATATTCTTGTGCCAGGGGATACCATTTGTGTTATCGGTACAACGTCTAGCCGTATTCCTTACGATCAAATCGATAACATGGAAGTCACCCCAGAAGAAGTGGATATCTTATTCCGTGAAGGGGAAAAACTTGCACCAAGCTTGCGTCATACTCGCGTATTACGTGCTTATGCCGGTGTGCGTCCGTTAGTTGCGTCTGATGACGATCCATCAGGTCGTAACGTAAGTCGCGGTATCGTGTTGCTTGACCACACAGAGCGTGATGGCTTAGACGGCTTTATCACGATCACTGGCGGTAAATTAATGACTTATCGCTTAATGGCTGAATGGGCAACGGATCTGGTTTGTAAAAAACTCAACAAAACAGCACGTTGTACGACTGCTGAGCGTCCATTGCCGGGTTCAACCGAAAGCCGTGCAGAAACCAATCAGAAAGTGATTTCACTTCCCAGTACAATTCGTTATTCAGCCGTGTATCGTCATGGTTCTCGCGCCACTCGTTTATTAGATAAAGAACGTCTCGATCGTTCAATGGTGTGCGAATGTGAAGCCGTGACAGCGGGTGAAGTGCGTTATGCCGTTGATGAATTAAATGTGAATAACTTAGTGGATTTACGCCGTCGTACTCGTGTGGGTATGGGGACTTGCCAAGCTGAGCTTTGCGCATGTCGCGCGGCGGGCTTAATGAACCGTTTTGAAGTGGCAACACCTCGCCAATCTACCACACAATTAACCGCTTTCATGGAAGAGCGTTGGCGCGGTATTGAGCCTATTGCATGGGGTGAAGCGATTCGTGAAGCAGAATTTACTTCATGGATGTATGGCAGTGTGTTGGGTCTAAATGATGTTCAACCGCTTGAAACTGACAAACAGCAAGGGACGGATAACAATGAATTTTGATATAGTGATTATTGGTGGCGGCCTTGCAGGTTTAACTTGCGGCATCGCCCTACAAGAACAAGGCAAACGTTGTGTCATTATCAATAACGGCCAAGCGGCGATTGATTTTGCATCCGGCTCATTAGATTTACTAAGCCGTTTACCAAACGGTGCGTTTGTTAAAAATATTCCTGAAAATTTGACCGCACTTGCAGCTCAATTACCACAACACCCTTATAGCATCATGGGGGCTGAACGTGTATTAGCGAAAGCGCAAGATTTCGAGAAATTAGCGGAATCGTTAAATTTAGATTTAATTGGTTCAACCGCAGAAAATCATCTTCGTGTAACGGGTTTAGGTAGCTTACGCGGTGCATGGCTTTCACCAAATAGTGTGCCAACCGTGCAAGGCGAAGCCCCATTCCCTTATAAAAAAATTGCGGTTTTAGGCATTGAAGGCTATCACGATTTCCAACCAGAATTATTGGCAGATAACCTCACGCTCAATCCACAATTTGCACATTGTGAAGTGAAAACCGGCTTTTTAAATATCCCTGAATTAGATCAGTTACGCGCAAACTCTCGTGAGTTCCGTAGTGTGAACATTGCACAAGTTTTAGAATATAAACTGAAATTTGATGATCTTGTGTCTGAAATGAAAGAAGCAGCCAAAGGCACAGAAGCAATTTTCTTACCAGCTTGTTTCGGTTTAGAAAATCAAGAGTTTATGGAGTCACTTCGTAAAGCAACTGGCTTGCCATTATTTGAATTGCCAACTTTACCACCGTCTTTATTAGGTATGCGTCAACGTATTCAATTACGCCATCGTTTTGAGAAATTAGGCGGACTCATGATGAATGGTGATAGCGCATTAAAAGCACATTTTCATGACAACAAAGTTCGTGCTATTCAAACGCGTTTGCACGAAGAGGAAGAAATCACGGCTGAGCATTTTGTCTTAGCTTCCGGCAGTTTCTTCAGTAAAGGTTTAGTCTCTGAATTCGATAAAATCTACGAGCCCGTATTCCATTCTGACATCATCGGTGTGAAAGGTTTTAACGATACTGATCGCTTTACTTGGACTGATCATCGTTTCTCAAATCCACAACCGTACCAATCTGCGGGCGTGGCGATTAATGCGCAATGCCAAGTACAAAAGAGCGGTCAATTTTTAACGAATTTATATGCGGTGGGTAATGTGATTGGTGGTTTCAATGCGTTAGAGCTTGGTTGTGGCTCTGGCGTAGCAGTGGTAACAGCGCTTGCTGTTGCTGATGAAATTCTTCACAACACACATTAAGGAGGCGTTATGAACATTCAACAATTAATTGATAATGCAAAACAATCCCTTAATGCACCACAGCATCATCATGCTTTTGATGAAAGCTTTGAGAGCTGCATTAAATGTACAGCGTGTACAGCAGTGTGTCCGGTTTCGCGTCAGAATCCAAGCTATCCTGGTCCAAAACAATCAGGTCCAGATGGTGAGCGTTTACGCTTAAAATCAGCCGAGCTTTATGATGAAGCATTGAAATACTGTACTAACTGTAAACGTTGTGAAATTGCCTGTCCGTCTGATGTAAAAATTGGTGACATTATTGTTCGTGCAAGAAATAAATACCTTGCTCAACAACACAAACCGGCTGTGCAAAAATTACGTGATGCGATTTTAAGTAACACCGATATTATGGGTTCACTTAATACACCGCTTGCGCCGATTGTGAATACGATTACAGGCTTGAAAGCAACAAAATTTGTGTTGGAAAAAGCGTTAAAAATCAGTCGTCATCGTACGTTACCAAAATATTCTTTTGGTACGTTCCGCAGCTGGTATATGAAAAAAATGTTGGAATGCCAACAAAAATTCGAACGCAAAGTGGCGTATTATCACGGTTGTTATGTGAACTACAATAATCCACAGTTGGGTAAAGAATTTATCCAAGTGTTTAATGCCATGGATATTGGCGTGGTATTATTGGAAAAAGAAAAATGTTGTGGCTTGCCATTGAGCGTGAACCAATTCCCAGAACGCGCGAAAAAAATTGCGCAATTTAACACCGATTATATCGGCAAAATGGTGGATGAAAATGGCTTGGATGTGATCAGCGAAGCATCAAGTTGTGCCTTAAATTTACGTGATGAATATCATCATATTTTAGGTATCGACAATGCGAAAGTTCGTCCGCATATTCACATGGTGACACCATTCTTATATCAACTCTTTAAAGAAGGTAAAACCTTACCGCTTAAACCATTGAAATTGCGTGTGGCTTATCACACCGCATGTCACGTGGATAAAGCAGGTTGGGCACCATACACCTTGGAAGTGTTAAAACAAATTCCAGGTTTAGAAGTGGTGATGCTCCCATCACAATGTTGTGGTATTGCAGGAACATACGGTTTCAAAGAAGAAAACTACGAGGTTTCCCAATCTATCGGTAAAAACTTATTCGATAACATCAATGCAGGTGGATTTGATTACGTGATTTCTGAATGCCAAACTTGTAAATGGCAGATCGATATGTCATCTAACGTGACTTGTATCCATCCATTGACATTATTGTGTATGTCGATGAATCAAGCTTAGTGAAAAGAGCGGAAACTGATAAAAAAGTGACCGCTCTTTTTGTTATTTAATCCAATATGGAGAACTAATTATGCAAAAAATCTTCAAGGTTTCCTTGTCTTGTGATTGAAACGGTCGCCGCATTAGATAAACCGTTAGATCAGCTACAAAAAATTACAGAGAAAGATTTGCTGGGTATTTATCGTGACAGCTTAAAAACCATGGGATTGCCAATGTTTAACAGTGGGCCATTGCAAGATTAATTAATCTTTCCCAAAAAAAAAGTGCGGTGAAATTTCACCGCACTTTTTTATTTTCTCTTTTGATTAAAGAATATGTTGATATTGTTCTAACATTTCTTTTGGCCATACGCTTGATTGCACTTCACCAATGTGTTTTTTGTGAAGTAAAAGCATTGCCATACGAGATTGACCGATACCGCCACCGATAGTGAGAGGTAATTTACCGTTTAATAAATCTTGGTGCCAATCCATTTTTAAGCGATCTTCATCACCGGTTAAACCAACTTGTAAACGTAACGCGGATTCATCCACACGAATACCCATTGAAGAAAGCTCAAATGCTTTACCTAACTCAGCGTTCCACACCAAAATATCACCGTTTAAGCCTTTGTAGCCGTTTTCAGATTCTGTTGTCCAGTCATCGTAGTCTGGGGCACGGCCATCATGTGGTTTACCGTCTGACAATTTGCCACCGATACCAATTAAGAACACGGCGCCATATTCTTTACAAATGGCGTTTTCACGCTCTTTGCTTGAAAGATCTGGGTAGCGTTTCACTAAATCTTCACTGTGAACGAAGGTGATTTCTTTCGGTAAGCTTGATGGAATGTCAAAGCGAGCTTCTACCGCTAATTCAGTTAAACGGATTGCACGATAGATAGAACGTACCGTTTCTTTTAAATAAGCAAAGTTACGACGACCTTCAGGAATGACTTTTTCCCAGTCCCATTGGTCCACATAAACAGAGTGAGTTTGATCCAATGAATCTTCATCTGGACGTAATGCTTTCATATGAACAAATAAGCCCTCACCTTCTTTAAAGTGGAAACGAGCGAGAGTATGGCGTTTCCATTTTGCCAATGAGTGAACCACTTCATAAACCGCATTTGGGATACATTTCACGTTTACTTGAACAGCTTTCTCAATGCCTGATAAGTTATCTTGCATACCGTTACCAACTTCACTAAGGATTGGACCTTGTACTTCGATAATGCCAAGTTGTTCAATCAAGTTTTGAGTAAAGGTGTTCTTCACAAAGCTGATTTCTTGTTGTTGTAAAATAAACGTCTTTTTCATATTTATCCTTCATTTTTATAATAACTGTTAAGATTTGTTATGCATTATTCAATAAAGTGACAAATTATTTCAAGTAATTTCTTTACATTGTTTTAAATGTTGAATATTATCAAAAATAAAGAAGATATTTTGAAAAAGATCTAATAAGGAGTGTTTTATGAACAATATCGATACACTTGATCGCCAAATTCTCCGTGTACTGACTAAAGATGCTCGTACACCTTATGCTGAAATGGCGAAAAATTTTGGCGTGAGCCCGGGTACAATTCATGTTCGCGTAGAGAAAATGCGTCAGTCTGGTTTGATTGAAGGCACAAAAGCGATTATTGATGAGCGTAAACTGGGTTATGATGTATGCTGCTTTATTGGCATTATTTTGAAAAGCGCAAAAGATTACGAAAAAGTGATTAAAAAGCTCGACACCTTTGATGAAGTGGTGGAAGCCTATTACACCACGGGTAACTATTCGATTTTTATTAAAGTAATGACACACACCATTGCTGAATTACATTCCGTGCTGGCGACTAAGATCCAGTTAATTGATGAAATTCAATCAACGGAAACCTTGATTTCCATGCAAAATCCTATTTTACGAGACATTAAACCTTAAATGTCATCGAAACAATAAAGGCGTGTTTGATACACGCCTTTGCTTTTTTTGATTAACGATAACGATCGAGGAATTTGTAATAGAGTACGCCGATCTTGGTGGCTAAGTTTTTGAGGGATTTTCCACCGTAAAACGAAGGCACTTTCAATCCTTCAAAAATTCTCAAACGTTCGTCATTACCTAAAATTGCTTCTGCAATAATGCGTCCAGCAAGTCCAGTGAGAGCGACACCATGACCAGAATAGCCTTGAGCAAAATAAATGTGCGGTGAGATACGCCCGAAATATGGGGTAGCGTTCATTGTCATATCAATCGGTCCTGCCCAACCATAATCAATTTTGACATTTTCTAATTGTGGGAAGACATGCAGCATATTGCGACGCATAATCTGTACCATATCTTTTTCAGAGCTTGAATCGCTACCAAATAACAAACGGTTATCCGCACTCAAACGATAGTAATCGAGCAAAATATTGTTATCACAAACCGACATGCCATTATTGATTACGGAATCAGCCGTGGCTTGATCTAAGGGCTCGGTTGCAATAATAAAGCTTTCTACTGGCAAAATTTTACGATTAATACCGCGATGAATGGATTTTGGTAGAGCATCGATATAAGCGTTGGTGGCTAAAATAACATCTTGAGAAATGACCGCACTTTTATCGGTTTTGACTTCAATGCTGCCTGATTTTTCCACTAAATCCACAACGGGCGATTGTTCGTAAATCTGTACGCTTAAATCCAAGCAGGCTTTTGCTAAACCTAAGCAATAATTTAATGGGTGTAGGTGGCCAGAATTGCTATCGTATAACCCGCCTACATAAATATCACTGCCTAGATGTTGTTTCAGTTTGGCTTTATCCCAAAGTTGCATTTTGTCATAGCCAAAAGTTGCGTGGCTGGCTTTTTCCATTTCAATGAGATCGTCCATACGACGTTCATTTAACGCCAATGTAGCATAGCCTTTTTTCCAATCACATTGAATGCCATATTTCGCAATGCGTTCATCAATAATATCAATGGCTTCTAGTGACATATCCCAAAGTTTTTTCGCTTTATCAAAGCCTACTTGAGCAATATATTCATCAATGCCTTCTTCAAAACCGTTGATGGCTTGACCGCCACTTCTACCAGATGCACCAAATCCGACTCGCGCGCCTTCTAGAACAATCACTTTTTTGCCTTTTTCTGCTAATTCAAGGGCAGCAGATAAGCCAAAGAAACCCGCACCGATGACACAAACATCCGCTTCTTCTTGCTGAGAGAGAGGCGGCAGTTCAAAGGTTTGATTCCGACTATCGAGATAATAAGATTTGACGTGTTCTTGATGAGCAAATTCGAGCATAGTTGATGACTGATTAACATAAAATAGAGATGAGAGAAATCTTACCCTGATGGGAAAATATGTCAAACCTTTTGCAAAAAAGGTGCTATACTCCCCAAGTTTATATAGGTAAACGATTACTTAAGGTTTATTTTGATTGTCCTGAGGAGGTCAATAAATTGAAAAAAAATGCTGTTCAATACATTAAATCACTTTGTCTTTCTGCTGTTGCATTTGTCGCAACCTCTGCAGCATTCGCTGCTGAAAAACTTTATGTTTACAACTGGACTGACTATGTGCCATCTAATTTGGTTGCGGAATTTACCAAAGAAACCGGCATTGAAGTGATTTATTCGACATTTGAAAGTAATGAAGAAATGTATGCTAAATTGAAGCTGACCTCTAGTACAGGTAGTGGCTATGATTTAGTTTTCCCATCAAGCTATTACGTCAATAAAATGGCGAAAGAAAATATGTTACAAGAGCTTGATCACAGCAAATTAAGTAATTTTAAACAAATTCCAGCAAATTTATTAAACAAGGAATTTGACCCAAATAACAAATATTCTCTGCCTTACGTTTATGGCTTAACCGGCATCGGCGTGAATGCGGATGATATTGATCCAAGCAAAATCACAAGCTGGGCTGATTTCTGGAATCCAGAATATAAAGGTAAAGTATTATTAACCAGTGATGCGCGAGAAGTGTTCCACATTGCATTACTTTTAGATGGAAAATCACCGAATACTAAGAATGAAGAAGACATTAAAGCGGCTTATGAGCGCTTAGTGAAATTGTTACCAAATGTGGTGACCTTTAACTCTGACTCGCCAGAAGTGCCGTTTGTTCAAGGTGAAGCTTCTATCGGTATGTTATGGAATGGTTCGGCTTATTTAGCACACAAAGAAAATCCAAGTATCCAATTTGTGTATCCAAAAGAAGGCGCGATTTTCTGGATGGATAACTACGCGATTCCAAAAGGTGCGAAAAATACAGAGGGCGCTTATAAATTTATCGACTTCTTACTTCGTCCTGAAAATGCGAAATTAGTGGTTGAAAAAATGGGCTTCTCTATGCCAAATGAAGGCGTGAAAGCGTTACTTTCACCTGAAATGGCGAATAACCCAACCTTGTTCCCATCTGCTGAAAACATTGAAAAAGGCATTATGCAAGGCGATGTGGGTGAAGCAGTGGATATTTACGAAAAATATTGGAATAAATTAAAAACCAATTAATCAAATATTGATGAAAAGTGCGGTGAATTTGACCGCACTTTTTCTTTGTAAAGGATGACAAATGAGTTTTCTTGAGCGATTTTTTCACGCAATCTTGTTTGAAACCACGGTTGTGTTGCTTTCCGTTTTCGCTTTGTATTTCTTTACAGAAGAAAGTGTGTCTATTCTCTTTGGTTCCATGGTGCTGGTTTCCTTAACAGCTATGCTCTGGAATCTTATCTTTAATTATTTCCTTGATAAAGTGTTTACGGGGCCAAGAGAAAAGCGAGGTGTCATATTTCGTACTTTACATGCCATTTCATTTGAGGGCGGTCTGCTTATTTTCACCGTGCCGATCATTGCTTATTTTTTAAAAGTGGATTGGATAACGGCTTTTATGATGGATTTCAGCTTAACCGTGATGGTGACCGTTTATACCTTTATTTTTAATTGGGTGTATGATCACGCGCGATTGCTGTTTATTAAGCGTGAATGATGCAATAGCTAAGAGAAGAAATAAAAAAAGTGCGGTCAAAATCTAAAATGTTTTTGACCGCACTTTGATTTTTTAGGGCATGAAAAGCTGCCCTTTTCTTTATTAAAGTTTTTCTACTAACTCAATGGCTGCACCAATATAGGTTGCAGGAGTGAGTTGTTGTAAACGTGCTTTTTCATCGGCTGGGATATCCAGTTTTTCGATGAATTCACGCATTGCTTTTTCATCAACACGTTTACCGCGGGTGAGTTCTTTTAATTTTTCGTATGGTTTTTCAATGCCATAGCGACGCATCACCGTTTGAATTGGCTCTGCTAAAACTTCCCAGTTTTGGTTGAGTTCATCACGGAGATGTTGTTCGTTCACTTCTAATTTGCTAATACCTTTACGGGTTGAGGCATACGCAATTAAGCAATAACCTAAACCCACACCTAGGTTACGTAATACAGTGGAGTCGGTTAAGTCACGCTGCCAGCGAGAAATCGGTAATTTTTGAGCAAGGTGAGTCATCACCGCATTGGCTAAACCTAAGTTACCTTCTGAGTTTTCGAAGTCGATAGGATTCACTTTATGTGGCATGGTAGATGAACCAATTTCACCCGCGATAGTGCGTTGTTTAAAGTGATTTAACGCAATGTAGCCCCATAAGTCACGATCGAAGTCGATGATGATGGTATTAAAACGTACCACGGCATCAAAGTATTCAGCAATGTAATCGTGAGGTTCAATTTGCGTGGTGTATGGGTTCCAATCTAAACCTAATGAGGTGACAAATTCTTCACTGAATTTATGCCAGTTAATATTTGGATAAGCCGATAAATGCGCATTGTAGTTACCCACAGCACCGTTGATTTTACCCAAGATTTCATTTTGTTGGAGTTGTTTGAATTGGCGTTTTAAACGGTAAACCACGTTCGCCATTTCTTTACCCACAGTACTTGGTGAGGCAGGTTGGCCGTGTGTACGAGAAAGTAATGGGATAGTTTTGTATTCGTTTGCTAGACGGGTGATTTCATCAATCAGTTTTTGCCATTCCGGTAAGATTACTTCTTCACGCGCCGTTTTTAACATTAAGGCATGAGAAAGGTTGTTAATATCTTCCGAGGTACAAGCAAAGTGGATAAATTCAGAGACTTTGGCTAATTCTGGTAAAGCTTCACTTTTTTCTTTTAAGAAATACTCAACTGCTTTTACATCGTGATTCGTGGTGCGCTCAATTTCTTTGATACGTTCAGCATCTTGAAGACTGAATTCTTCCACAATTTTATTAAGGTAATCGTTTGCTTCTTTAGACAAAGAAGAAACTTCTTGGATTTCAGCGGTCGCCGCCAATTTTTGTAACCAACGTACTTCCACGGTGACACGGAATTTGAGTAAGCCAAATTCACTGAAAATACCACGCAATGCAGAGGCTTTATCTTGATAACGACCGTCAATCGGGGAAAGAGCGGTTAATGCGGAAAGTTGCATAAGAGTTCTCCAAGGATTAATTTAAAGTTAAGTAGAGTTGTCGTGCCGCTTGCACTAATTTTTTACGATGAAATAACAGTTGCCATTTGCTGCCGCCGACTTGACGCCACAAAACGGCAGAACGAATGCCGGCAAGTAAACACGCACGAATTTTGTCTTGCACACTTTGTTGCTGTAAATGATATGCCGAACCAATAATGTGGATGCGTTTGCCTAAAGGGCTAATCGTATCGACATAAATGTTTGCCATGATAGAAAATATCTCATCATCAAATTGATTGTTATGATAAGCAAGTTGTTCCGGTAAACGGGCAATACGGCGGCCAAGTTCTTGTTTGATTTCAGGTTGTTTGTTTAATTTGCTCTCTAACGCTAACAAGCTACCCCAATAATTTAATAAATTTTTGTCATTTAATTGGGTGAGTTGCTCGATAAGCGTGTTTAATCCCACTTTAAGATGTTGAACATCACCGCCAAATACGGCTAATGTATCTTCAGGTTGAGTGATGAGAAGAGAATGAATGGTTGTTTGGAATGCATCTTGGTTATCAACTTCGCCTTTTTGTGCTAATTGACTGATTAATAAGACTGATTGACAAACACCGGCAAGTGCTAGAGCCATATCATTATAATTTTTCATTGGGATTATAAATTGTGAGCTGCAGAAATTTTTGGCGTAATATAGCATTTTTACACATTGTTTTGAACTCAATCATTAAAAAACGCCCTATCTTTTGTTATCATAGCGCCAATTCAGTTTACAGAATAAAAGGATAACCAATGACAAAACCAATTGTATTCAGTGGCGTGCAGCCTTCCGGCGAATTAACTATCGGGAATTATTTAGGTGCACTTCGCAACTGGGTGAAAATGCAAGAAGATTATGAGTGTATTTTCTGTGTAGTGGATTTACATGCCATCACTGTACGTCAAGATCCTGTAGCACTTCGCAAGGCAACTCTTGATGTGCTCGCCCTTTACTTGGCTTGTGGCATTGATCCGAATAAAAGCACAATCTTCGTGCAATCTCATGTACCAGAACATACTCAACTAAGCTGGGTATTAAACTGCTACACCTATTTTGGTGAAATGAGCCGTATGACTCAATTTAAAGATAAATCAGCACGTTATGCCGAAAATATTAACGTGGGTTTATTTGATTATCCGGTTTTAATGGCAGCAGATATCTTACTTTACCAAGCGAAAAGCGTGCCGGTAGGGGATGACCAAAAACAACATTTAGAAATTACCCGTGATATTGCCGCTCGTTTTAATGCGCTTTATGGTGATATTTTCACTATTCCTGAAATCTTCTTAGGCAAAGTAGGTGCGCGTATTATGTCTTTGCAAGATCCTGATAAAAAAATGTCTAAATCTGATGATAACCGTAATAACGTGGTAACCTTGCTTGAAGATCCAAAATCAGTGGCGAAAAAAATCAAACGCGCGGTAACAGACTCTGATGAACCACCTGTTGTACGTTATGACGTGAAAAACAAAGCGGGTGTGTCTAACTTATTAGATATCCTTTCTGCAGTGACGGATAAATCTGTGGCAGACCTTGAAAAAGAATTTGAAGGCAAAATGTACGGACACTTAAAAACAGCCGTAGCTGACAAAGTGTCAAATTTACTTGCGGGTTTACAAGAACGTTTCTATCAATATCGTAACGATGAAGCACTTTTAGACGAGATTTTACGTCAAGGTGCAGAAAAAGCCCGTGCAAGAGCGAAAGAAACCCTTGCCAAAGTGTACGAAGCCGTCGGCTTTGTTGCTGCAAAATAATTTTAAACTTAATAAGCCGTGTTATATCACGGCTTTTTTAGATAAGGAGAAAAAGATGGCCATTCAAACTGAAAAACCAATTGAATGTGTAGGCTGTAATACTTTCGATATGAAATCATTGTTTGATAACAGTGATTGTAGTTTGCCTATCGAACAGTTTTACGCGACTCGTCAAGATGCAGAAGGCGCATTGGAATACTTCACATTAAAAGCTCGTGATGTAGAAAGTGAACCTTGCCAAATTCAATCTGAAATTCAACAGGTTGAAGAAGGGTATGTACTTAAAGCGGTTTTCACATTCTGCTGCCAAGCAGAATTAGTGATTTTCCAAATGAAGCTTGTGTAAGTGATAACTTACTCTAGAAAATAGCGTTTTTTGTGACCGCACTTTCTGATATTTATGTTCCCCTGCATCGTATTATTCCTTTTTCTAATGTAGAAGGGCAGGGGAATCGTACCAGTATTTTCTTACAAGGTTGTAAGTTAAACTGCCTTTATTGCCATAATCCAGAAACCATTCCTCGTTATGCTGAAGGTGCTCATCAAGTCAGCCTGCAGTATTTGTATGAGCAAGTAATGAATGCAGTACCTTTCATTCGTGGCGTAACAGTTTCTGGCGGGGAACCCACCATTCATCATAAAAAGCTTGTTCCATTGTTTCAAAAACTACGTGAGGAAGGGCTAACTTGCTATTTGGATAGCAGTGGTTTCTTTGAATTTGAGGCAATTCGTCCTTTAATTGAGGTTACAGACAAATTTCTCTTTGATTTGAAAGGAGAAGGACTTGGCTTACAACGTTTGTGCTTTGATAGACAAAATCGCCAAGGCATTGTCCCGAAAAACATCATCCCCACTCATCAACATATCAAGCAAGAAAACTTAGATCGTAATTTAAAGAACTTGGCGCAATTATTGCCATTAAATAAAGTGGAAGAAGTGCGGTTAGTTTATGTAGCAAATTTTTTTGATGCAGAAAAGTTAGTGGAGAAAGTCGTATCTTTATTGAAAGATTATCCGGATGTGTTGTTCAAAATTATTCGAATGCACACAAAAGGTGCACGAGACGCCGAAGGGCTAACCCCTTATGTCCCAACTGTTGAACAGACCCAAGCACTTGAAAACTATGCGAAATCTTGTGGTCTGACCAAAATTGTGACCATTTTATAAGCAAACATGACAAAAAGGAGTAAAAATATTCCGACTTTTTACCGAAAAACAAGTAGAATAGGACAATTTTATTCACTTACTTATCTAACCAACCTAGGGGAAAAAAATGGGTATTTTAGGTAGCGTTTTAGGCATTGTCGTATTACTGGTCATTGCCGTATTATTTTCAAATAATCGTAAGGCGATTAATTTACGTACTGTATTAGGGGCTTTGGTGATCCAAATCGGATTTGCGGCCCTTATTTTGTATGTGCCGTATGGCCGTGATGCATTACAAGCGACAGCAAATGGAGTGTCAAATGTTATTGCGTATGGTAACGAAGGGATTAATTTCGTCTTTGGTGGATTAGCAGATCCTTCAAATGTCGGCTTTATCTTTGCAGTGAAAGTGTTACCAATCATCGTCTTTTTCTCCGGTTTAATTTCTGTGCTTTATTACTTAGGTATCATGCAAGCCGTCATCAAAGTGATCGGTGGTGCATTACAAGCGGCATTAGGCACATCAAAAGCAGAATCAATGTCTGCTGCAGCGAACATCTTCGTTGGTCAAACAGAAGCACCGTTAGTGGTTCGTCCTTACATTAAAAATATGACCCAATCTGAATTGTTCGCTATTATGGCGGGTGGTACTGCTTCTATCGCGGGCTCAGTAATGGCGGGTTATGCAGGAATGGGGGTGCCGTTGACTTACTTAATCGCAGCCTCTTTCATGGCTGCACCAGCAGGTTTATTATTTGCGAAAATTTTATTCCCACAAACTGAACAATTTAACGATAAACAACCTGAAACGGATGATAACGAAAAACCAACCAACGTGCTTGAAGCAATGGCAGGTGGTGCGAGTGCAGGTATGCAATTAGCGTTAAACGTCGGTGCGATGTTAATCGCATTCGTGGGTTTAATCGCTTTAGTTAACGGTATTTTAGGTGGTGTAGGCGGCTGGTTCGGTTACGGTGATTTAACGTTACAATCAATCTTTGGTTGGATCTTCAAACCATTAGCTTACTTAATCGGTGTATCTTGGGATGAATCTGCAATTGCGGGTCAAATGATTGGTATGAAATTAGCGGTGAACGAATTCGTAGGTTACTTAGAGTTCGCGAAATATTTACAACCGGATGCTGCAGTTGTATTAAGTGAAAAAACCAAAGCCATCATTACTTTCGCATTATGTGGTTTCGCTAACTTCAGCTCTATCGCGATCTTAATCGGTGGTATCGGTGGTATGGCACCAAATCGTCGTGGTGATGTAGCTCGCTTAGGGTTAAAAGCAGTTGTCGCAGGTACATTAGCTAACTTAATGAGTGCGACTATCGCAGGTTTATTTATCGAGTTAAGCGGCGTAGCAATGTAATTAAAATGTGGTGAATTTTGACCGCACTTTATCTCTCAACACCACGAATCGTTCGTGGTGTTGTATTTTAAAGCAGGCGAAAACGTTTGCTTAAATGATTTTTTATTTATCAACAAGAGGAAAAAACAATGACTCCACATATTAATGCTCCTGAAGGCGCATTTGCAGATGTTGTATTAATGCCAGGCGATCCGCTTCGTGCAAAATATATTGCTGAAACATTCTTAGAAGATGCGAAAGAAGTGACTAACGTTCGCAATATGTTGGGTTATACCGGTACTTATAAAGGTCGTCGTATCTCTGTTATGGGGCACGGTATGGGTATCCCATCTTGCTCAATTTATGCGAAAGAATTAATTACTGAATACGGTGTGAAGAAAATCATCCGTGTTGGTTCTTGTGGTGCTGTACGTATGGATGTTAAAGTACGTGATGTCATCATCGGTCTTGGTGCATGTACTGATTCAAAAGTAAACCGTATCCGTTTTAAAGATAACGATTTTGCTGCAATTGCTGATTTTGATATGACACAAGCAGCGGTTCAAGCAGCGAAAGAAAAAGGTAAGCAAGTTCGCGTAGGGAATCTCTTCTCTGCAGACTTATTCTATACGCCAGATTTCGAAATGTTTGATGTGATGGAAAAATACGGCATCTTAGGCGTAGAAATGGAAGCGGCTGGTATCTATGGCGTAGCAGCAGAATATGGTGCAAAAGCACTTTGTATCTGTACCGTTTCAGACCATATTCGTACACACGAACAAACTACTGCAGAAGAACGTCAATTAACCTTCAATGATATGATTGAAATTGCGTTAGAATCCGTATTAATTGGCGATAAAGCATAATTTACCCGATTGATAGAATAAAAAGAGTGGTCAATTCTGACCGCTCTTTTGTTTTTTATGCTTGCTATTTTTCATACCAAATTCGATTCACATAAAGCACCACTTTTCCAGAGGGTGTTTCCACATGGATTTCATCGTCAACGCCTTTCCCGATTAAAGCACGTGCGACGGGAGAATCAATGGAGATCCAGTTTTTAGCGGGATCGAATTCATCGCAGCCGACAAGGCGATATTGCTTCACTTCACCCTCTTCATCTTCTAGCTCAACCCAAGCACCAAAAAACACTTTACCTTCTTGTTTCGGATGGTAATCCACGATTTGTAGCACTTCTAATCGTTTGGAAAGAAAACGCACGCGGCGATCAATTTCACGTAAGCGACGTTTGCCATAAATATATTCTGCGTTTTCACTGCGGTCACCAAGCGCGGCAGCATCTGAAACGGCTTGAGTAACTTTGGGGCGTTCTTCTTTCCACAAAAATTTAAGTTCTTGGTCAAGCGCAAGCCAGCCTTGACGGGTAATGTAATTTGATTTTGCCATAATAAAAATAAAAGAAATTTTTTTGAATTATATTTGAGCCAGTTGTCTAAAACCAGTATTCTATTCCCGTTTTTATCGAATCCTTTAATAACAAAGAAGTATGACAATGTTAAATCAACAAATTAGCCAAATTATTGCGGCAGAATTAACCGTTCAACCCCAACAAATCCTCGCCGCCATTCAATTATTAGATGATGGCAACACCATTCCATTTATCGCCCGTTATCGTAAAGAGGCCACTGGTGGCTTGGATGACACTCAACTTCGTCATTTTGAAACCCGTTTAATTTATTTACGTGAATTAGAAGATCGTCGCCAAACCATTTTGAAATCTATTGAAGAGCAAGGAAAATTGACCGATGAATTGCGTGACAAAATCCATGCGACACAAAGCAAAACTGAATTAGAAGATTTGTATTTACCATACAAACCAAAACGTCGCACCAAAGGACAAATTGCGATTGAAGCCGGCCTTGAGCCATTGGCTGATTTACTTTGGAATGAGCCAAAAAATGATCCTGAAACGGCAGCCGCTGAATTTGTAAATGCGGATAAAGGCGTAACAGATACTAAAGTCGCAATTGATGGCGCACGCTATATTTTAATGGAGCGTTTTGCTGAAGATGCGGGTTTATTAGCGAAAGTCCGTGATTATTTAGCAAAAAATGCCGTTATCGTATCTAAAGTGATCGAAGGCAAAGAAACGGAAGGCGCAAAATTCCAAGATTATTTTGACCACCAAGAATTGTTGAAAAATGTGCCTTCTCACCGTGCATTGGCCATGTTCCGCGGACGTAATGAGGGCATTTTACAATTAAGCTTAAATGCTGATCCTGATGCGGAAGAGGGAAGTCGCCAAAGTTATTGTGAAGAGATTATTCGTGATTATTTAGATGTCCGTTTCACGGGTCAGCCTGCGGATAAATGGCGTGAGCAAGTGATTGCGTGGACATGGAAAATCAAAGTTTCATTGCATTTAGAAACGGAATTAATGGCTAGTTTACGTGAAAAAGCGGAAGAAGAAGCCATTGATGTTTTCGCCCGAAATTTGACCGCACTTTTAATGGCAGCACCGGCTGGGGCTAAAAGTACCATGGGCTTGGACCCGGGCTTACGTACGGGGGTTAAAGTCGCGGTGGTGGATAACACAGGTAAATTATTAGATACCACTACCATTTATCCACACACGGGGCGTGAAGCTGAAGCGCAAGTGGCGATTTTCAGTTTAATCCGCAAACATAACGTAGAGTTAATTGCCATTGGTAATGGTACCGCTTCTCGTGAAACCGAACGTTTTGCGAAAGAAGTGATTAAAGAAATTAAAGAAAATAAACCACAAACTGTCGTGGTGAGCGAAGCGGGTGCATCAGTGTATTCTGCTTCTGAATTTGCCGCAAATGAATTCCCGAATTTAGATGTATCTTTACGTGGTGCGGTGTCTATTGCTCGTCGTTTACAAGATCCATTGGCGGAGCTAGTAAAAATCGAACCAAAAGCCATTGGTGTAGGGCAATATCAGCACGATGTAAACCAAACCCAACTTGCTCGTAAACTCGATGCGGTGGTGGAAGACTGTGTAAACGCGGTAGGCGTAGATTTAAATACCGCATCCGCACCATTGCTTGCTCGCGTGGCTGGAATGACAAAAACCTTAGCGCAAAACATTGTGGAATACCGTGATGAAAATGGCCGTTTTGAAAGCCGCAGCGAATTGAAAAAAGTGCCACGTTTAGGGCCAAAAGCCTTTGAGCAATGTGCGGGCTTTATGCGTATTGCAGAAGGTAAAAATCCACTTGATGCTTCAGGTGTTCACCCAGAAGCTTACCCTGTGGTGGAAAAAATCTTGCAAGCCACCGCGCAATCTATTCAAGATTTAATGGGTAATGCCGGTGTGGTACGTCAGCTTGATGCAAAACAATTTATTGATGAGCAATTTGGTTTACCGACCGTCCAAGATATTTTCAAAGAGTTGGAAAAGCCAGGGCGCGATCCGCGTGGTGAATTTAAAACTGCCGTATTCGCAGAAGGTGTGGAAGAAATCACCGATTTAAAACCAGGTATGATTTTAGAAGGTACTGTCACCAATGTGACTAACTTCGGTGCATTTGTGGATATTGGTGTTCACCAAGATGGTTTAGTACATATTTCATCATTAAGCGATAAATTCGTAGAAGATCCACATCAAGTGGTGAAAACTGGCGATATCGTGAAAGTGAAAGTGTTGGAAGTGGATGTTCCACGTAAACGTATTGCATTGACGATGCGATTAGATGAAAGTGCGGTCAAAAATGACGGCAAATCTGACCGCACTTTAAGTGCCAAACCAAGAAGCAATGCGCCTCGCCAAGATCGTCATCCAAGAGGAAATAGTGCGATGGGCAATGCCTTTGCCGATGCGTTGAAAAATTGGAAAAAATAATTTCGTCATTTAGATGAACATTGTGGCCAAATAGGCGTACAATAAAGGGGATCTGGTCAATCATTCAATCCCCTTTTTTATTTCAACGAAAGGAATATTCTTATGGAAAAAGGTATTCTTGGGCCGCATGAAGGCAAGGAGCTGGAATTAATGTTAAGGGGCGAAAAGCAAGTGGCATTATTCAATCAGGAGCTTGGTATTCCTGACGCCTTTCTCCCTTATCTTGAGCAAGGAATGCTTCATTCAAAAACAGTGCAACGTCATGTTAATGATGTTTGCTTAACCGATTTTATTGTCTATTTACCTCAATCTCTTGCACTTGCTGAACAAATGGAAGTGTTACTTCCCGCAAGCACTGTGAATGGTTTTGATCCAAAAGTGGAACGTGAAATCGGCCAAATTCTTGGCTACCCAGAAAAAGACATCGAATACTACATTCAGCATTTTCAAGATAATTTAGAGAAGTATCGGCAGCAGTATAGTTGATTGATAAAATAAAAGTGCGGTCAAAAACATAAGAAATTTTGACCGCACTTTTGTATTTTCAGCGCTGCTTATCTTTAAGCTAGTTTTATAATTTCACATCCAATTTTGCATAAGCTCGTTCTACTTTTTGATAGAAATGGCTTGCCATCTTTACAAGTGGTATCGCAACAGGCTACTGGAAAACTAGAAACAGTTTATAACATCGCCGTAGAAGAATTTAGCACTTACCATGTAGGGGAATTTGGTGTTTGGGTTCACAATGCAAATTGTTGTGATTTTGTGAATGTAAAATATGGTGATATTGAGGCTAAATTTAAGCAAGGCGGTTGGGTTAATCCAAAAAATGATCGAGTGATGTATATCGATCCTTTTGATGGTAAATTTAAAGATTTTCCAGATGGAGCAAGAGCTTCGGTGGATCATATTTTGCCACAAAGCGCATTTAATAAAATTGATGGTTTTGATAAATTACCAAAACATGTTCAAAATGAATTAATTAATCACCCTATGAATTTACAGCCTTTACCAAAGGAACTAAATTCATCTAAAGGTGCTAAAATTGAAACAGGAACGGAAGGTTGGCAGAGATATGTTAAGGAAAACAAAGATATATCACCAACATATAGAGCGTATTTAGAAAACACTCAAAGAAATATGGTGGCTTTAGTTGAGGAACAGATTAAAAAGAGAGGTCTTAAGTGAAATTTATGACTAAATCTGATTTATATAAAGAGTTTGACGAAGTCTATTTCAACTTATCAGAGCTATGCTTTGATAAAATAAACTTATTTTATCGAAAATTTGATGATTTTGACCCAATGAAATTTGATGGTTTAAATTTAGTAAATAAAGTTGAACCAGAAAATTATCTTATTGAACGATTTAAAGTTATACAGCCTGAGTCATATTCTCATTTATACGATGGAAGATTTTTTTATGCTATTAAAAGAAGCCAGATTCCAGTAATGAATGATATAACTGAATTTGGCGTAATAATTAATGATATTGTTTATTACATAAGTTATGACCCATTTTCATTCTCTAAGGGAGAATATAAGCTACATCATAAAAGTATTCCTTATGAATTGCTTAACTCTTGGTTATTTTTTAGTGATAAATGGATTGTATCAGAGGGTATAACTTCAAATATATATAAAAGTAATTTACCTTCATTATTATTAATGCCTATTCATTCAATTATAGAAGGTTTTGAAGATAGTCATGGCGTTGCACTTCCTGAATATACAACATTTCTTGAGCAGAAATTTAATCATGCTTTTAGACAAAGCTATGACGATGATAAATTCAATGATAAAAAATATTTTGAATTAAGATGTTTGCTTGATACCCGCTCTAATGATGATTGGAGTAAAACAGGATATCAATTATTTGTGTCTTCACATAATGATGAACGTAATGTTTATGTGATACCTAGAGCAGATGTGATGGGTATTAAAAAGTTGACGAATCCAGCAGAGGCAATAGATCATTATGCTGCTCATTTATTCTCACGTGCTGAGGGTGAGTTTGATTTTATGAAATATGCAGAAGATTTCTAATTAATACAATAAATTAAAGTGCGGTCAATTTTTACTAAGTTTTAAAAATTTACTGCACTTTTTTATTGCTTAGTGAATACTTTAAAAGCCACGAGTATTATTGTGAAATTAGGTTGTTTATCGGGCTAAGACTATAAAACTATTATAGCAAGTGTAGATAAATCAAATGGTAAAGTTGTGTTATTACCAGTTAGAGTTCCTAATAAGAAGTAGTCATACGAGGTCAATATGGAAAAATATCAAGTGTTTTTAGGCAGCGATATTGCAAAGACTTACAGTGATGCTAAAAAATTTACCTGGGAACGGGTTAATTCGTTTTCAGAGAATTCTTATCTCGTATTATTTCAAAGAATAAAATTAATTGATGAGTTTCGTGGAGATGTGTTTTTTTCAATTGGTTTATTAGATGACTATCACCGCGCATTAGCCTCTAAGCATTTATTAGAAAATGATATTTCAGGATTTAAAGAAAATGCTTCTATTGCGGGTTTCTTAGGTATTTTGTCTGAATATGATTTTCAATGGGCGTACAACGGAATTAATACAAATTTCTTTTTTATGAGTTTGCTTTCAGATAATCAAAAGTTGATTGATTATTTAATTAAACATCGTGATGAAATTGTGGATATTTCAGTTCCCTATAAACGAACTGATACCAGACCTTTTTTTAATGCGAACACTTTATTGGCGTTAAGTGGCGATTGGCAATTATTAAAAGAGCGCGCACTCACGTTCTTAAATGATGAGAAAAAAGCCCGTAGTGATTTAAAGCGCATTCCCGATCATGAATTTTATGTGGCACTAGCAGATAAAAATATAAAAGGAATGCAAGAGGCTTTAGATAAATTACTCGAACTTAAGCTTGCTAAACGAGCAGCAAAAGATACACTTTTACATTTTGATTTTTACTTGCAACCGCAAGTTTTAATGTATGCCAAAATCGCAGCAATCCACGGTTTTGATTTGGATATTGATAGTCCTATAGCGCCAAAAGAATTGATTGATATAAATCCATTAGCAGAATATAAAATTCCTTATGATTTTATGAAATCATTTGATTTTGATGCGCCCCATCAAGTTTGGGTAAATTATGTCAAACAAAGAATGGAAGAAGCGAAGCAAAAGAAAGTTGAAAATAAAAAAGGATTTTGGGCTTCGCTGTTTGGTAGATAAATCTACAGGAGAAATAGTTATATTTGATGAAACATACCCGAGTTTAGGAATATATCATGGGCATGTTAGAAAATGGGATGATTTAAATCTAATGGAAAAAAAGGTAAATAGTATGAAATATATGGATCCTAAATATTGTTCTTTTACACTTGATACGGTGGCGAATTGTTGCAATCTTATTTTAAATATTGTGCTATATTCAGTAGATAGAGATATCGCAGAAAAAATAGTTTTAGATAACCTTGATTCATCAATAGATGAATTAAAATATACATCAATAATATCAGTAGGACATATAGTTAGAATTGATAAAAGAATTTCCCTTGATATTATCAATAAACTAGAGTTATTAAAAAATAGTGGTCAGTTTTTAGGCGCGATAAGTGATGTTTTTGACGATATAAATTTATTTTGTGATAAGTAAAGGCGAAATGTAGCTTAATGGAGATGTTTGTAGTGATACACTAATCTCGCAGTGGTTTAGATTGGAAAATCGTTCGGTGAATCGAAGTCATAGAAATGAAATGCTTGGTAAAGGTGATATCTTAGATATAAAACAAGATATGAGAAATTTTATAAATAGAGGAAAATAAGATGAATTTTTCTAAATTTAATGACTTGGATTTGGAAGAAAAAATTGTAGAGAGTAATTTTAATAATGATCTTCAACTATTAAGAAAAATATTTTTAGAAAACAAATTGGCAGATATAAAAAAAATTACTAGTTTAGATAAATGGAACTATCTACATAGAATACTTTGCTATTCGGAACCTAAAGCAGAATTAATACAATTCTATATTGATAATGGCGTTGATGTTAATGCTCAAAATATACACGGAATGACTCCTTTGCATTATGCATTACGAAGTAAAAATGCTGAGGCGGCGATAGCGTTGCTCAAAGCAGGAGCAAATCCTAATTTACCGAACCAAGATGGTTTAATCCCTTTGTCTATGATTGGATATATCCCAGAGAGATTGGATGTTTTAGAGCTTATGCTTCAAAAAGGGGCAAATGTGCATTATTTAGTAAATGAGGATGAAACTATTCTTGAAAGTTATAAACCTACAGAGAATGAGCCTCAATTAAAACCAATTTATGAATTAATGAAAAAGTATTCGTAGTGTTAAATATTTAGATATGATATGAGTCTAAAAGTTAGAAGATATATTGAAGTATATAGTAATGAAACAGATGAGTTGCTTTATTCTTATAAAATAACAATTCCTGATCATCTAGTTATTGAGATAGTTTCTCCTGATGAGGATGATGAATTGGCACTTTTTTCATATATCCTGACTCAGGAAAAAGTTATTGCTCTAGGCGGTAAACATATTATAGATGAATATCATAACAAAGATGTTGGATATTATGTTGCCTGTTATCAAGCATAGGATATATAGATACTAAATAAAAGTGCGGTCAAAAACACAAGCGATTTTGACCGCACTTTACTATTGGCGAGGAAGGATTATTCCGCGTCTTCTTTTGCCCATTCTAATGAGCGTTTAACGGCTTTTTTCCAGCCTTTATAACGACGTTCACGTTTTTCTTCGTCATTATCAGGTGTGAAGGTACGTTCTACACGCGCTTTGTCGTGAAGCTCGTCTAAATCTTTCCAGAAACCAACCGCAAGACCAGCAAGATAAGCTGCACCAAGTGCGGTTACTTCTTTCACTACTGGACGCTCAACATTCACATCTAAAATATCCGCTTGGAATTGCATTAAGAAGTTGTTGTTGGTTGCGCCACCATCGACACGTAAATATTGTAAGCGTTGACCTGAGTCAGATTGCATTGCTTCTAACACATCACGGGTTTGGTAAGCAATAGATTCAAGGGTTGCACGTACAATATGGTTACGGTTAGAACCACGAGAAAGACCAAAAATTGCACCGCGTGCATACGGATCCCAATATGGTGCGCCTAAACCAGTGAAGGCCGGAACAACGTACACGCCATTGCTATCTGGGACTTTTTGTGCGAAGTATTCGGAGTCGTGGCTATCATGTACGATTTTGAGTTCATCACGTAACCATTGGATTGAAGCACCTGCGATAAATACCGAACCTTCAAGCGCGTATTCGGGTTCACCTTTGGCGTTACACGCGATGGTGGTTAATAGGCCATTTTTAGAGGTAATGGCTTTATCACCGGTGTGAAGCAACATAAAGCAGCCTGTACCATAGGTATTTTTCGCTTGACCTGCGCGTGTGCATAGATGGCCGTAAAGTGCTGCTTGTTGGTCACCCGCGATACCTGCAACTGGAATACGTACACCGCCTTTACCCCCGATGTTGGTTTGGCCATACACTTCGGAAGAATTGCGTACTTCAGGCAGCATAGAGCGTGGAATATTTAATAATTCCAACATTTTGTCATCCCATTTTTTCGTATGGATGTTAAATAACATGGTACGGGATGCGTTGGTGTAATCCGTTACGTGAACACGGCCTTGGGTTAATTTCCACACAAGCCAGGTATCCACGGTACCAAATAGAAGCTCGCCGCGTTCAGCTTTTTCACGAGCACCTTCTACATTGTCTAAAATCCATTTCACTTTTGTACCAGAGAAGTATGGATCTACCACTAACCCCGTGGTGTTGCGGATATATTCTTCGTGACCATCCGCTTTAAGTTTGTCTGTAATATCTGCGGTACGACGACATTGCCACACAATTGCATTATAAACCGGTGTGCCAGTTGCTTTTTCCCACACAATGGTGGTTTCACGTTGGTTGGTAATACCAATTGCCGCAATTTCATCTGAGGTAATGCCTGCTTTTGCAACCACTTCGTTTAATGTTGAACTTTGTGTTGCCCAAATTTCCATTGGATTATGTTCCACCCAGCCTGCGCGTGGATAAATTTGTGTAAATTCACGTTGGGCGATTTCGACAACATTCGCATTGTGATCTAATAATACTGCACGGGAGCTTGTGGTACCTTGGTCCAAAGCGATGATGTATTTTTTGTCTGTCATGGTTCTATTCCTTAGAGCGCTTGGCACTCTCATTAAATGAATGAAGAAATTTTGAGCTTAAACGAACAAATTGCGAACCTAACTTAATTGAATTCGAATCTAATTGGAACAAGCAATGTTGGGTTTTGTGATTAGCATCACAGATTTTTCTCTGAAGATATGCAATCGATTGCGTTAACGTACAAAATAATGTGATCCTTCTCTCATTTCTAGAAAATAGATCGGTTTTATCTATTGAATTAATTGGTTAAAACTAGATAATGAAGTCACTCACTTTGAGTATCTCAATATTTGATCAAACAACGAAACGAATTGCAAAACAAGATTTCTTTAATGAAATCATTAAGTTAATCATTATTTGGAGATTCTCTTATGAATGCCTATTTTGCAGAATTTTTTGGCACAGCACTTTTAATCCTGTTAGGTAACGGTGTGGTGGCCAACGTATGTTTAAATAAAACGAAAGGGCAAAGTTCTGGTTGGATTGTGATTACTACCGCGTGGGCATTTGCAGTGTATGTGGCCGTCGTTGTGACGGGGCCTTATAGTGGGGCTCACTTAAATCCTGCAGTAACACTTGGCGTGGCAATGAAAGGTGCGTTTGCTTGGGAACTGGTACCAGGCTACATCGCGGCACAAGTAGTGGGCGGCATGGTAGGTGCGTTGTTGGTTTACATTATGTATAAAGATCACTTTGCAGCCACCGAAGAAGAGGGCTTAAAACGCGCTTGTTTCTGTACCGAACCTGCGATTCGTAACTATCCAATCAACTTAGTAAACGAAATTGTTGGTACTTTCGTGCTTGTTTTCGTGATTTTCTATCTTGCGGGGGCAAATATCACTTTACCTGGCACAGCAGAAAGCACACCAATTGGTTTAGGTTCTATCGGGGCATTACCAGTAGCGATTCTCGTTTGGGCAATTGGTTTGAGCTTAGGTGGCACAACCGGTTATGCGATTAATCCAGCTCGAGATCTTGGTCCGCGTTTAACCTTAGGTCTTTTCCTGGGGGGGACATTAAAAACTAAAGCTGACTGGGGATACAGTTGGGTGCCGGTTGTAGGTCCATTTATCGGGGCAGCTTTAGCAGCGGTATTCTATAATGCCATTATGTAATTTATTCAAATAGAAAGAGCGGTCAAAATTCATGATGTTTTTTGACCGCTCTTTTTATATTTAGAAGTTTGATTAAATACAATAATCTTCGAATTCCATTGGCATTTTAGCTTGCAATAAGAATTGTTTGGTGCGCTCTTGCTGTGGATGACTGAAGAATTCAGCCGCAGTATTTTGTTCAACGACCTGACCATTTTCCATTAGAATCACGCGATCTGCCACATCTTTGGCAAAATTCAATTCATGGGTGACAATAATCATTGTCCAACCTTCTTGCGCGAGCATTTTGAGCGCTTGTAACACTTCACCGACGAGTTCAGGGTCAAGTGCGGAAGTAGGCTCATCTAACAAGATAATATCGGGTTTAACTGCTAAAGCTCGGGCGATCCCGACACGTTGCTGTTGACCACCAGACAGTTGAGAGGGATATAAATCCGCTTTTGCTTTTAAACCAACTTTTTCCAATAAAGCCAATGCTTTTTCACGTGCAGTCTCTTTCGGTTGTTTTTGCACAACCACCATGCCCTCCATCACATTTTCGAGTGCAGTGCGATGGGGAAATAGATTGTATTGTTGGAACACCATTGAGGAACGTCGACGCAATTTTAGTTCATCGGATTTGCTGATCTTTTTGCTGAAATCAATAGTTAAGCTTCCATCAGTAAATGCTAATACCCCTTTTTCCGGGCGTTCGAGTAAATTTAAACAGCGTAAAAAAGTTGTCTTGCCTGAACCTGATGGACCCAGAATGGCAACCACTTCACCTTTATTAATTTCAAAATCAATGCCTTTTAATACATGGTGGCCATTAAAACTTTTCTGAATATTCGTGACTTTTAACATAAACAGTCCTTATAAATGGCGAGAAAGGCGTTTTTCTAAACGAGTTTGCCCTATTGACAGTACAAAACAGAATACCCAATAAATGAGAGCCGCTTCACTATAAATTAAAATAAATTCGTAGTTTTCAGCTGTGATGTTTTGCGCCACACGGAATAACTCTGCGATCCAAACAAGTGATGCCAGAGACGTATCTTTCACTGTGCTAATGAAGGTATTTGATAGCGAAGGGACGGAAATACGTAAAGCTTGCGGCATAATGGTACGCACGAAAGCTTGTGTGTAATTCATGCCTATCGCATAAGAGGCTTCCCATTGACCTTTAGGAATCGCAAGAATGGAGGCCCTCACCGTTTCTGCTGCATAAGCACCAATGTTAATGGAGAACGCAATAATTGCGGTTGGGAAAGGCTCAAGTTTGATGCCAACTTCAGGTAAACCGTAGAAGATAATGAATATCTGCACCAACATTGGCGTGCCGCGAATAATTGAAATATAGATGCGACAAATGCCCTGTAGAATTTTGGTCATTAAATTGGGATGTGGCAACGTGCAAATCACAGCCACGATAACTGCAATGAATAAACCGCAAAAGAAGGAAATGACCGCAAGGGGAATCGTATATAAAATCGCCCCTTCCATCATAGGCCAAAACGAGCTGATTACATAATCAGCTCGTTCTGTGGTCATAAATGGAAGGCTTGCTAACCAATTATTGAGTAATGTCATCGCCAAACCATTTGATTGAAATTTGTTTTAAAGTTCCGTCTTTGCGTAGTTCTTCAAGTGCTTGGTTTACTTTCGCAATAAGCGGTTCTTCACCTTTCAAGAAAGCAAAACCGGTCGGGATTTTTTTATCACTTTCTACGGCAATTTTTAAGCCTGCATTAGGTTGTTTTTTGAAGTAATCTAATACTGCTAATTTATCGTTTACTGTGGCATCAACACGACCTTGTTTTACTGCTTCAAGGTTTTGCGCTAAGCTATCAACGGTCACAATAATTGCACCATTATCACGAGCATCTTTGCTCCAGTTACTGGTTGCAGATTGTGCAGATTTTTTACCTTTTAAATCAGGGAATGATTTAATGCTATCGTTATCGGCTTTCGTCACGATTACGCCAGCAGAGTAGTTATAAGGTGCACTGTAATCATATTTTTTTAAACGTTCTGGGCTTGGATTGGTTTGGTTCGCAATAACATCAAAGCGTTTTGCATTTAAACCTGCATACATGCCATCCCAAGCGGTTTCTTTAAATTCAACTTTCCAACCTAATTTTTGCGCAACTTTTTCGATAATTTCCACATCGAAACCTGTTAACTTGCCATCTTTATCGTGGAAAGTAAATGGTGCGTAAGTACCCTCAGTACCAACTAATAAGGTTTTAGTTTGTTCAACGCGATCAGCAATTTCACCGGCGTTAGCAAAAGTAGAAAGGGCTAATCCTGCCGCTAAAAGTGCGGTGCTAAAAAATGATTTTTTCATAAGTATTCCTTTTTTAGATAAATAACGAAAGTGAAATGAATTATAAGAAGCGAAAAAGAAAAGAAAAGTATTATTTATTTATGAATTATTTCCTTTAGTTATATCAAATAAAATTTGTTTAATTAATAAACAAAAAAGGTCTGTAAAAACAGACCTTAGATAAAATGAATTCAATCAATCGATTAAGCTTCAATACCTTCGAATAACGCTGTACTTAAATAACGTTCTGATGCAGAAGGTAGGATTGCAACGATTAATTTATCTTGGAATTCTGGTAGTTTTGCTAAGCGGTCAGCCGCTGCCACTGCAGCACCTGAAGAAATACCCGCAAGAATCCCTTCTTCAGCCATTAAGCGACGGGCGGTCGCAATTGCTGTATCGCTATCTACAGTTTCCACGCGATCAATTAATGATAAATCCAAGTTTTTCGGAATGAAGCCCGCACCGATACCTTGAATTTTGTGTGGACCTGGTTTCACTTCTTGACCAGCAAGGGTTTGGCTAATAACAGGTGATTCTGTTGGTTCAACCGCTACAGAGGTAATTTTTTTACCGTGATCTAATTTAATCGCACGAGAAATACCAGTAATTGTACCACCGGTACCCACACCAGCAACCACAACATCAACTTTACCTTCAGTATCTTTCCAGATTTCTTCACCGGTAGTTTGACGATGAATGTCCGGGTTAGCTGGGTTTTCAAATTGTTTTAGCATCACATAATGATTTGGATTAGACGCCACGATTTCTTCTGCTTTAGCGATCGCACCTTTCATCCCTTTTGAGCCTTCAGTAAGCACAAGATTTACGCCTAAACCACGTAATAAACGTTTACGTTCAAGACTCATGGTTTCAGGCATGGTTAAGGTGATTTTGTAACCGCGCGCTGCCGCTACATAAGCTAAAGCAATACCGGTGTTACCGCTGGTTGCATCTACAATTTCTTTACCCGCTGTTAAAATGCCGTCTTTTTCTGCTTGCCAAATCATATTGGCACCAATACGGCATTTCACGCTAAAGCTTGGGTTGCGACCTTCAATTTTTACGACAACGTTACCATTGTGTCCGAAGTGTTTTAAACGAACTAATGGAGTATTACCGATTGAGTATGAGTTATCTGCATAAATTGTCATTTTACTGTCCTTTTATATTTTGGAATGAGTTGATGCAGTAGTTATAACACCGGTTTTTATATAAAAAAAATAGTTAATAGCTATATTTTATAACTAAATGCTATTTATTCACGATGTTATTTCCTGAAGGCTTAATTTCTGTACTCGTAGAACGTGTCACAATTTGTGTTGAACTTGAAGTGCGGTCAAAATTCATATCAAATTTTAATTGTGAGCGATAATTTTCGACCCACATCACGGTTGCACCACAGACCGCCACAGGAATAATCACTAAATTCACGATCGGCAATGCGGTACAAAGGGTAATTAATGCCCCGAATGTCAGGCTTTGAGAACGTCTTTCGCCTAACGCATTTTTCATAATGCCAAAGGAAATCTTGTGGTTATCAAACGGATAGTCACAATATTGAATTGCCATCATCCAACAGGTAAATAAGAATGTCAGCACAGGAATAATGGTTTGTCCGATAACCGGGATAAAACTCAATAAGAACAAGCCTACAAATTTCGGTAAGCTGTACCATAGTTTTTGCCATTCACGATTTAGCATACGTGGCACATCTTTCATAATTTCGGCAAAACCATCATCATTAACGGCTTCACCAGTCAGCATTTTTTCGACTTTTTCTGCCAACAATCCATTAAACGGTGCGGCAATAAAGCCTGAAAGTGTCGTAAAGGCAAAATAGAAAAATAAGAGAATTGAGCCTATAGACAGCACGAGCAAAATCACACTTAAAAAGCTTAACCAATCTGGAATAAAGCTCATCACCCAGTCGATCATCGTGGAGATTTGTGAAACGAATAGCCAGAATAAGCCTGTAAGTAGAACGACGTTAAGTAAAATTGGCATAATCACAAAACGGCGTAGGCCTTTTTGCGTAATAAAATGCCAACCCATTACGAAATGATTGAAAGCAGATTTTATTTCATTTTGATCGATCATCATTGTTCCTTTAAATTGAAAAGTAAAAAATATAAAATGTCACAGAAAGACAATATTTTTTGAGAAAAATTCCATCTCATCCCTTTTAATCTCTTGTTTGCTTTCCTATTTTTTCACCTGTGGAAATGTGATAGGATTAGCAAAAATCATTGCGTTAAGGAGCAACAAGAATGGACTTAAATACCATTTTGATTATTTTAGGGGTAATTGCTTTAATTGCCTTAGTGGTACACGGATTATGGTCAAATCGCCGTGAGAAATCAAAATATTTTAAAAGCGCGAATACATTTAACCGCACTTCTAAAAACGGTGAGGTCAATCCTTTTTCGCAAGCCGCTGATCCTAATGCGGATATTCGTTTAACACATCGCGCTCAAGCAGCACAGCCTGTACAACAAAGTGTTCAACCTAAAGTGGCACCACAGGCAGCAAGCCAACAGCAATTTAATTTTGATGAGCAGCGTGCTCAAGTGGATGCGCGTCAAATAGAAAAAAGCGTCGATGATATTAAAATCTCCTTACCAAATCAGCCAGTTTATGAGATGAACACGGCGCAACCTGCTCCTACGCCAGCTCCACAATCTGAACCTGTGGTTTATCCTGAAACGAATGTACAACCGAAACCACGTGTGGCAGAAATGACAATCGAAGAGTTAGAAGCACAAAGCAATGATTTTGATGGTGTGAATTCTTCTTCGCCTGAATTGCGTGAGCAGTTAGCCGAGATGTCATTAAATCCAACTCAAGAACCTACTCATGAGAACGTACATTTTAACTATCACGAGCCAGTAGAAGTGGAAAAACCAAAACAAACCACGGGATTTGTTCAACTTTATGTCATTTCAAATCAAAATCGTGAATTCTATGGTCCGCAGTTATCTCAGTCTTTAGAAAATCTCGGTTTCATTTTTGGCGAGCGTCAAATGTATCATCGCCACTTTGATTTAAGTGTGGCAAGCCCAGTGTTATTTAGTGTGGCAAACATTGAACAACCCGGTACGTTTGATTATTACAATATGGCCGAGTTTTCAACTATGGGTGTAGTACTCTTTATGCAGCTACCATCACCAGGTAATAATTTGGCGAACTTACGTATGATGATTCGTGCAGCGAAAACCATTGCAGAAGATTTAGGTGGCGTAGTATTGACTGATCAGCAAGAGATTTTTGATGATGTAGCTGAGCAGGATTATTTATCTCGCATCGCATAAAACGCACGAAAAAAATAACCGCACTTTGGGCGAGCCGATGGTTCGCCCATTTTAATTCAATGAGTAAATCGTTAGAGAACATTATGAGCCTTCAGCAACAAATTGATACATTACGTCAGGATCTTCGTCGTTATGAATATGAATATCACGTGTTGGATAATCCAACCATTCCTGATGCGGAATATGACCGTTTATTTCATCATCTTAAAGCCTTAGAAGCCGCCCATCCGGAACTCATTACGGCAGATTCACCTACTCAACGAGTGGGCGCCAAACCGCTTTCTGGCTTTGCACAAATTCGTCATGAAATTCCAATGTTATCTTTGGATAATGCTTTCTCAGACGAGGAATTTTATGCATTCGTAAAACGTATTGAAGATCGTCTTATTCGTTTGCCTGACCCGCTTACTTTCTGCTGTGAGCCTAAGTTAGATGGTTTAGCGGTGAGTATTTTGTATGTGAATGGCGTACTGACTCAAGCCGCGACCCGTGGTGATGGGACAACGGGGGAAGATATTACTGCCAATATCCGCACGATTCGAAATATTCCCTTGCAGCTTTTAATGGACAATCCGCCTGCACGTTTAGAAGTGCGTGGCGAAGTGTTTATGCCACATGAAGGCTTTGAGCGTTTAAATCAGCACGCTTTAGAGAAAGGCGAGAAAACCTTTGCTAACCCACGTAATGCAGCAGCGGGATCGTTGCGCCAGCTTGATCCTAAAATTACGAGTAAACGTCCATTGGTGTTGAATGCTTATGGTATTGGTATTGCTGAAGGGATAGATTTGCCGAATACGCATTATGATCGTTTGCAATGGTTGAAGTCTATTGGGATTCCGGTAAACCCAGAAATCCGTTTATGTAACGGCACAGATGAAGTGTTGGATTTTTATCATGATATTCAAAATAAACGCAGTTCTCTTGGCTATGATATAGATGGTACCGTACTGAAAATCAATGATATTGCGTTACAAGAGAAATTAGGTTTTATTTCTAAAGCGCCACGTTGGGCGATTGCTTATAAATTCCCTGCACAAGAAGAATTAACTCGCTTGAATGATGTGGAATTCCAAGTGGGCAGAACAGGGGCAATTACCCCAGTGGCTAAATTAGAACCGGTATTTGTGGCAGGTGTCACGGTGAGTAATGCCACATTACATAACGGTGATGAAATTGAACGCTTGGACATTGCTATTGGCGATACGGTAGTGATTCGCCGTGCGGGGGATGTGATTCCACAAATTATCGGCGTATTACACGACCGTCGCCCAGCAGATGCGAGACCGATTGTTTTTCCAGAAACTTGTCCAGTATGTGATTCGGCCATTGTTCGTATTGAAGGCGAAGCCGTAGCACGTTGTACGGGCGGTTTGTTCTGTGCAGCACAGCGTAAAGAAGCGCTTAAACATTTCGTTTCTCGCAAGGCCATGGATATTGATGGCGTAGGGGGTAAATTAATCGAACAGTTGGTGGAGCGTGAATTAGTTCATACACCCGCCGATTTATTTAAGTTAGATTTAACCACGCTAACCCGTTTGGAAAGAATGGGTACAAAATCTGCTGAAAATGCCTTAGCGAGCCTTGAAAAAGCAAAAAATACGACGTTAGCACGTTTTATTTTCGCCTTAGGGATTCGTGAAGTGGGTGAAGCAACGGCATTGAATTTAGCAAATCATTTCAAAACCTTAGAAGCTTTGCAAAATGCAGATTTAGAAGCCTTACAGCAAGTGCCTGATGTGGGCGAAGTAGTGGCAAATCGTATTTTGGCGTTTTGGCACGAACCACATAATGTGGCGGTAGTGAATGATTTAATCGCTCAAGGCGTACATTGGGAAACCGTGGAAACCAAAGAGATCACAGAAAACCGCTTTAAAGGCAAAACGGTTGTGTTAACCGGAACCTTAACTCAAATGGGCCGTAATGAAGCTAAAGCGCTATTACAAGACATGGGCGCGAAAGTGAGCGGCTCGGTTTCAGCAAAAACAGATTTTGTGATTGCCGGTGATGCGGCGGGTTCTAAGCTCACAAAAGCACAAGAATTAGGTGTTACCGTTCTAACGGAAGAAGAATTTTTGGCTCAGATTTAACCGTCTCAATCGAAAAAAAACTAAAAAAATGACCGCACTTCATCTCATCTCAAGATTAAGTGCGGTTTAACTTTTCTTCTTAATAAACGATAGCGGACATTTTAAGCTCTTAATTTACTGGCTCCGCGTTCCAGTTGTTTTGCCAAGCATTCTTTTGAAGCAATAATCTGTTTACCAAAACGTTTATATAAACGTTGTTTTAATTTTGCCAACCCTTTCACTTTAGCACTTTTTTCTGTCCCAAATAACTGCTTAATATGGAGTGTCACCTGACCAATCTCTTGTAAGGCTATACCTGTTTTGGCTTTTAATTCGTTTAATTGGAACGTGATTTTTTCCTGTACATGCTGTTCCAATCGTTGCGTTAATTCTGTCGTATCGGCGGTTTCATTTTGACACAACTGTTCAAATTCGGCGATTTCTGTACTGAAATCTAGCTGTAACCCTTGTTCCAGTTCAATTAATACTGCCGTGCCGTATTCCAATTGTGATGTTAATTGCTGTTGGCTTTGAACTAATTGATTTTGAATGGCTTCACTTTGCTCAATACATTCATTTAATGACTGTTTCATTTCTGTTTGTTGCTGCATGGCAGAGGCTTTTATTGAATCAATTCGTTGTTGAATTTGCTGCATAAGATCTGACATTGTTTGTACGTTTTCCATTTTCTTCTCCTTTGGGATTTTTAACCGCACTTAAGAAAAGTGCGGTCATTTTGTTACTTATTTTTTGATGATTTGTTTCACATCCACTTCTGTTTTATTCCATTCTTTATCGACTTTACCGATAATTTGAATGTTATCTTGAGGTGCTATCGTTTCACCATTCCATGCTTTTTTGCTGACTTCAATTTGAATTTCTTTTCCACTTGCGTCTTTAAATAAGAAATCCTTTTTACCAATTTGTTTTACAATTTGTCCGTCTAAACGAACTGGAGTGTCATCATTGGCATTTAATGCATCATCAACGGTTTTTACAATAACACTTTCATCGACAAAACCTTGTTGGGTGTTGTGCTTGTGACCATCATTAAATCCTTGTGCTATTGCGGTGTTATATACGGCAACAGAAGATAATGCGATAGCTGCAACAGTAAGTAATTTTTTCATAGTTTGTTCTCCTAAATAAGATAATCATAAAGTAAGTTGAAAGCTTTGCTTTCAGATGTATTAAATCATTCAAATCTTAATCTTTTCTTAAGTGATTAACATTTTTCAGATTTATTTATCGATTGGATTGTTTGCCTTTCGATGAGTGTATTTAAACAAGAGAATCTTAAGGAAAGATTAAGAGAGGTAAAAAAAATGAAAATTTTTTTGAAAATAAAAAAATAGGGCGTTTAAGCCCTACTTTTATGAGAAAAATGCCCTGGAAATCTACCGCACTTTAGCCTGCTACTGCAGGTAAATAACCTGCTTGAATTAAGAATGGTACGATCATAATGATTACGCCAATTACTAAGGCTATCACTAAGGTTACGTTTCCACCGATTACACGATAAGGCAGATTTGGATTCGCTTGACGTGTTTTCCATGCGAGACCGATAGGTAAAATTAAGCAATAGAATGCACAGAGTAAACCCGCATAGCTTAATGCGGCAATAAAACCTTCAGGATAATACAAGGCGAATGCAAGTGGTGGAGTAAATGCTGCAACAGTCAGTGTTAAACGGTTGTGTGGCAATTTGTAACGTTTAAATAAATCGCCTAAACCTTCAAATACTCCTAGCATCACACCTAGGAAAGAAGTAATTAATGCAAGTGCAGAGAACACACGCACGATTTCACCCATAATGTGGGAGTTCGTGATTTGACGTGTTGCATTGACTAAGCCGTTAAGGGTTGGATCCGCTTGCAACACTTGCACAAATTCATTTTGACTTAATACACCGTGAGTTGCTAATTGCCATACTAAATAAGCCACAAGTGGAATGGCTGTACCGATTAAAATGGCTTTACGGAATTGAGTGACACTGCCATCTAAATAGCTATTTACGCTACCCATAATGATGTGGAAGCCAAAAGAGGTAAAGAAGATAGGTGCCGCAGAAATCACGAAAGCATAATCTAAAGGCAAGGCCATCAGGTTATCGACAGACACTTTTGGTAACATCATAAATAACACGAAAGCAAAGGCGATTAATTTGCCGATAAACAGAATACGAGTGGCGCCATCAACGCCTTTTGTACCCATAACCACAAAGGCACCGAGTACGACAGTAAATAAAATGATTGAAAGTTCGGAGGAAAGACTTTCAAAGCCAAAAGCCGTTGGTAAGCCAGATAATAATGAACCGCCCCCGGTGATGTAGGCCGCTGAAAGGGCATAAAGTAAAATGAGCAAACTAAAGGTGGCTAAGACTCGCCCAGTGATACCAAAGTATTTTTCAGCGAGAGTCGCCACGCCATCATTTAATCGATCGGCTGTTTGGTAGACTTCAACAAAAAGTAAACCGCTGTAAACCAAAAGTGCCCATAAGCCGACTAGTAATAAAACCGTATAACCAAAACCAATTCCGGCAGAGGTTAATGGCATCGCGAGCATCCCGGCTCCGATGGTCGTGCCGGCAATGATTAAGGCACTGCCGAATGTTTTGTTCTTTAGCATAAAATTGTCCTCCGAGTATAAATTGAAAAATGAGGTTAAAGCTGACCGCACTTTTCTTTGTAATGATAGCGACAAACCGAAAGATAGGAGTCGTTTCCACCGATTTGGATTTGTTCCCCTTCCTTAATGACTTCACCTTGTTCATTTAAACGTAAAACGAAATTAGCTTTACGCCCACAATAACAGATTGTTTTTAATTCTTCTAGTTGATCTGCCCAAGCAAGTAAATACTTACTACCTTCAAATAGCTCTGCTTGGAAGTCGGTACGCAAGCCATAGCAAAGCACTGGAATTTTCAGTTTATCCACAACATCACTTAATTGATACACTTGTTGTTTCGTTAAAAACTGGGCTTCATCAACTAAAACACAATGAATTTTTTCTTGTTGTAAACGTTGACTCACTTCAGTAAAGAGGTCCGTTGTCGATGTAAATAAATTCGCCTCTTCGTGAATACCAATACGTGATGTGACTTTGCCTGCGCCAAAGCGGTCATCAATCGCAGCCGTATAAACCATGGTGTTCATATTGCGTTCACGATAGTTATAGGAAGACTGTAACAATGTGGTTGATTTACCTGCATTCATCGTAGAGTAGTAAAAATAGAGTTTTGCCATTATTTAATCACCCATTTCCAGAAATGATAGGCAATGAATCCTGCAACAGGTGGACAGGCTGCTAGCATAAAGGTCCCGTAAGTGGCACCGCCTCCCACCATTTTTCCTGCTTCAGCAAGAGCGTCAACAATATCACTGCTTGGCGTGGTAAAAATCCATGCACCAATAATCGCGAGCACCAAAAAACAAGCGATACCGGCTGCACGCATGGCTCTTACTTTAATCATATTTTCCATATTTTTTCCTTAAATTGCAGGGAGCTCGGCCATTGCCCAACGAGGTTTGACATCAATGGCGAGATCGCAGTGCTGACCTTGTTTTAAACGTAAAAAGCCCGTATAGGCAATCATGGCGCCGTTATCGGTACAAAATTGAGGTTGCGGATAAAATACTTCACCACCAAGATTTTTCATCATAGTGCCAAGGGTTTCACGTAATTTTTTGTTTGCACTTACGCCGCCAGCAATGACTAAACGCTTATAACCGGTTTCTTTTAAGGCACGTTTGCATTTAATTGCAAGTGTATCCACGACAGAATCTTGGAAGGCAAAGGCAATATCAGCTTTGGTTTGTTCAGTTAATTCACCTTCTTGTTTGAACGCCTGATTAATGGTGTTTGCTGCTGAGGTTTTTAAACCAGAAAAGCTAAAATCAAGGCCAGGTCGATCCGTCATTGGTCGAGGGAACACAAAGCGATCTTTTGATCCTTTTTCGGCTAAACGTGAAAGTGCTGCACCGCCAGGGTAATCTAACCCTAATAATTTCGCGGTTTTATCAAAGGCTTCGCCTGCCGCATCATCAATGGATTCGCCAATGACTTCATATTTACCTACGCCATCAACACGCACTAATTGTGTGTGTCCACCTGAAACTAAGAGGGCAATGAATGGAAAGTGCGGTCGGTTTTCATCAAGCATTGGAGCAAGTAGATGACCCTCCATGTGATGTACGCCAATAGCGGGCACATTCCAAGCATAAGCTAGTGAACGCGCGATCGTTGCGCCCACTAATAATGCACCCACTAAACCAGGACCGCTTGTATAGGCGATACCATCAATTTGATCAGCGGTTAAATTGGCTTCTTCTAATGCGGCTTTAATTAATGGCGCCGTTTTACGAATGTGATCGCGGGAAGCTAGCTCTGGTACCACACCGCCGTAATCCGCATGCAAGGCAATTTGCGTGTAGAGCTGATTAGCAATTAAGCCTTTGTCTTCATCATAAATCGCGACACCTGTTTCATCACAGGAGGTTTCGATTCCTAAAATACGCATTTTATTCTCATTTTATTAAAAAAATTGGCAAAGATTTTACCTTGTTTAGCCCGCTTAAACCAGTTCAAACGCCAAATTTTCAGCAAATAGGCGATCTTTCCTTTGCTTTTGCAGGGAAGATCGATTAGAATTGCGTCCTTTATTGAATTTGCCGTTCATTCGGCAGTAATAAAAATTTAAAATTGCAATTAAATTAAACTCATTGAGGTGATTGGCTTATGCCTGTAATTAAAGTACGTGAAAACGAATCATTCGACGTAGCTTTACGTCGTTTCAAACGCTCTTGCGAAAAAGCTGGTATTTTAGCAGAAGTTCGCGCTCGTGAATTCTATGAAAAACCAACTACAATCCGTAAACGTGAAAAAGCAACACTTGCTAAACGTCACGCTAAACGTAATGCTCGCGAAAACGCGCGCAATACCCGTTTATACTAATTTGTAGTATTTTCTAACTCGAGTTAAGACAAACCGTGAAACCTTTTGGGTATCACGGTTTTGTTGCTTTAAACTCATCGAAAAAAAGTCACGCAAAATCAACCGCACTTTCGCATCGTATTCAAGGAGGCAAGGCAATGAAAGGCTCAATTCCACGCCAGTTTATTGATGATCTGCTCACAAAATCGAATATTGTCGATGTGATTAATGCACGCGTGAAACTTAAAAAAGCGGGACGAGATTATCAAGCTTGCTGTCCGTTTCATCACGAAAAAACACCCTCCTTCACAGTAAGTGAAAAAAAACAATTCTATTATTGCTTTGGTTGTGGCGCGAAAGGCAATGCGATTTCATTTTTAATGGATTATGACAAATTAGAATTTGTTGAAGCAGTTGAAGAACTTGCTGCTTCGGCTGGGCTTGAAGTGCCTTATGAAAAACGCCCAAACCAATTCGGCAATAAACCGGATGTGAGCTATCATACAAAACGTAATTTATACGATTTGATGCAAGAGATTGCGTCGTTTTATCAAGTGCAACTCCCGCTAAATATTCCTGCTCAAAGCTATCTTCAGCAACGTGGTTTATCGCCAGAAATTATTGCTCGTTTTCAAATTGGTTATGTACCCAATGCAATGGATACGGTGTTGCGTCAATTCGGCAAAAATCGAGAAGAACAGAAAAAGTTGCTTGATTTAGGTATGCTTTCTCGAAACGATCGTGGCAATGTGTACGATAAATTCCGTAATCGTATTATGTTTCCGATTCGGGATAAACGTGGTCGAACAGTTGCCTTTGGTGGACGTGTTTTAACGGATGAAAAACCCAAGTATTTGAACTCCCCCGAAACCATTACATACCATAAAGGTAATGAACTTTATGGCTTGTATGAAGCCTTACAAATCAATGATGAGCCAGAAAAATTACTGGTGGTTGAAGGTTACATGGATGTGGTGGCATTAGCACAATTTGGTGTCAATTATGCTGTGGCTTCCCTTGGTACATCGACGACCTCGGAACAAATTCAATTATTGTTCCGTTCAACAGAGCAAGTTATTTGTTGCTACGATGGAGATAGAGCAGGGCGTGATGCCGCTTGGCGAGCCCTTGAAAACGCCTTACCTTATCTGGAAGACGGACGACAAATTAAGTTTATTTTCCTGCCAGATGGAGAAGATCCGGATACTTATATTCGTCAATACGGTAAAGAAAAGTTTGAAGAATATATTGATCAAGCTCAGTCTCTCACAGAATTCTTATTCGCGCATTTAAGTCCACAAGTAGATTTTTCGACGCAAGAAGGACGAGGCAAATTAGTGGCACTCGCGGCGCCTTTAATTCGTCAAATCCCTGGTGATATGCTGCGTCTTTCATTGCGGAATATGTTGGCGCAAAAGCTTGGGATCTTTGATCAATCACAGCTTGAAAGCTTAATACCAAATCAAATAGATAAGGCTGAACCCAAACCTAAAACGCCACAAAAAACCATTAAGAAAACACCAATGCGCGTGGTGATTTCGCTGTTATTACAGAATTCACAATTAGTGAATCGTATTTCTGATGTGGGTTTACAAGCCTTAAAGCATGAGGCGGGTTACGAATTACTCGAAAAATTGACCGCACTTTGTCGTGAACGAGAAGGCATTACAACAGGGCAAATCTTAGAATATTTTCGTGATACAGAATTCAGCAAGCCCCTTGAAATATTAGCTTCTTGGGATCATCTATTAGATGACTTAGAAATCATTAATGCATTCTCTCAAAACTATCGTCGATTGAATATTCAGGCGATTGAACGAGATATTGAAATGCTGATTGCAAAAGAAAGGGCGGAAGGATTAACTGATCAAGAGCGAGCAATTTTAGTGAATTTGCTCAAGGGAAAAGAAGAGCAGAAAAAACAGTTAGTTAATCCGTCATAACAATGGTAAAATCTCCTGTTCAAAACAAGGGCTTTTATCTTCCAAAAATAACGCAAAACGGGAATAAAAATGGAACAAAATCAACAATCTACCGCAGAGCAATATTCAGAACAAATTGAACAGCTTATGGAATTGGGTCGTACGCAAGGTTATTTAACCTATGCGGAGATTAATGACTTACTTCCGGAAGATGTGATCGATCCGGAATATTACGATAAGTTGTTGCAGACTTTACAGCATGATGCGGGCATTCCGGTTCTTGATGAAGTACCGGAAAGTGACGAAATGATGTTGAATGACACGATTCCGGATGAAGATGCAGTGGAAGAAGCAACACAGATTTTGTCAAATGTGGAATCTGAAATCGGCCGTACAACCGATCCTGTGCGTATGTATATGCGTGAAATGGGTACCGTTGATCTTCTAACCCGTGAAGATGAAATCAGCATTGCAAAACGTATTGAGGAAGGGATTGATGAAGTCCAAACAGCAATTGCGGCATACCCAGAAGCGTTAACTGAATTATTAGATAATTATGACCAAGTTGAAGCAGGCAATTATCGTTTGGCTGATTTAATCACAGGCTTTGTGGATCCCAATGTTCCTGAAGAGGAAACTGCAAACATTGATGAAAATTTTGCTGATGAAGATGAAAGTGCCGAATCTGCTGCAGACGTTGATGATGAGAACGATGAGGAAGATGAAAGCGATAACAGCTCAAGTTCTGATGACAGCGATTCAGATAACAGCATCGATCCTGAAGTAGCGCGTGAAAGATTTGTAGCATTAAGAGAGCAACATACTAAAACATTGGCAACCATTGCAAAACATGGTCGTAGTGGTAAACGTGCAAAAGATCAAATTGCTCAACTCGCCGATATTTTTAAACAATTTCGTTTAGTGCCAAAACAATTTGATGTACTTGTTTTATCAATGAAGAATATGATGAAACGTGTACGTGCAGAAGAGCGTCAACTACAAAAAGTATTAGTTGATATTGCAGGTATGCCAAAAGATGAATTTGAGGCGCTTATTATTGCGAATGGCAGCAGTGATGCATGGGTAGCAAAAGCATTAAAATCAACGAAAGCTTGGGCAAAACGTTTACCAAAATATGAAGAGCGTATCCGTTTATCTTTAGATAACTTAGCGAATATTGAACAGCATACTAATCTCACCATTCAACAAATGCGTGAAATTTGCGATGCGGTATCTCGTGGTGAGCAAAAAGCTCGTCGTGCGAAAAAAGAAATGGTTGAAGCTAACTTACGTTTGGTCATTTCTATTGCGAAAAAATATACCAACCGTGGTTTACAATTCTTGGATTTAATTCAAGAAGGGAATATTGGTTTGATGAAAGCGGTAGATAAATTTGAATACCGTCGTGGTTATAAATTCTCAACCTATGCAACTTGGTGGATTCGTCAGGCAATCACGCGTTCAATTGCAGACCAAGCACGTACAATTCGTATTCCGGTTCATATGATTGAAACGATTAACAAATTAAATCGTATTTCTCGTCAAATGTTACAAGAAATGGGACGTGAAGCGACGCCGGAAGAGCTTGCTGAGCGTATGGGAATGCCAGAAGATAAAATTCGTAAAGTGCTTAAAATTGCGAAAGAGCCAATTTCAATGGAAACGCCAATCGGTGATGACGATGATTCACATTTAGGTGACTTCATCGAGGATTCAACTCTTGAATTGCCATTAGATTCTGCCACTGCACAAAGCTTGAAAGTGGCAACTCATGAAGTGCTAGAAGGGTTAACCCCTCGTGAAGCGAAAGTATTACGTATGCGTTTTGGTATTGATATGAATACCGACCACACGCTTGAAGAAGTGGGTAAACAATTTGATGTAACCCGTGAGCGTATTCGTCAGATTGAAGCGAAAGCATTGCGTAAATTACGTCATCCAAGTCGTTCTGAAACCTTAAGAAGTTTCTTAGATGAGTAATTATTCATTCATGTAAAAAATAAAGGGCAGAAATATCTGCCCTTTTTATTTGATTACATTTTACTATTTACCAAAAAAAAACATTCCCTTAAAATACGCGCTTTCATCATTTAAAAAAACAAGGAACTTTATGGAAGAATCTCAAGAACTCGAAAAACTGCCCCGCGTAGTGACTGGTATATTAAAAGTGATATTAAGTTTTTCACTTATTGCTTTGGCTTTAGTGTTGATTATTGCTTTAGCTAAAATCACCTATACCTTAGCAATTATGGTGTTCAATACATCAAGCGTAGTGCCTTATGATGTTGCTGAACAAGCCGTGATGTTTTTCTTATATTTCGGTTTTATTGGCCTAATCGTGCAATATTTTAAAAGCGGTTATCACTTTCCTTTGCGTTATTTTATTTACGCGGGGATTACCGCCATGTTGCGTCTGATTATTGTGAATCATGAGAGCTCAGTTGATACTATCTTATTCGCAGGCGCGATTTTAATTATGGTTATTGCACTTTGTTTAGTGTTGTATTCCAATAAAATTAAAATTTAAAAGTGCGGTCATTTTGACCGCGGTTTTGGAATGGATTATTCCGGTACAATCCATTCCACTGTCCAACTTCCCGTGCCTTCAGGGACGAGCGTTTGGGTTAAATAAGGCAAAATAGACTTCATTTGTTGCTCTAATTGCCAAGGTGGATTAATCACAATCATTCCACTTGCGGTCATACCACGTTGATCGCTATCAGGGCGAACAGCCAATTCAATTTTCAAAATTTTACGAATTCCCGTTGCCTCTAATCCTTTAAAAATGCGTTTTGTTTGTTGGCGTAGAACCACTGGATACCAAATCGCATAAGTGCCTGTCGCAAAGCGTTTATAACCTTCTTCGATCGCTTTCACCACCAAATCATAATCCTCTTTTAATTCATAAGGCGGATCAATAAGCACTAAACCGCGACGTTCTTTTGGTGGAAGTGTCGCTTTGAGTTGTTGGAAACCATTTTCTGATTTTGTCGTGATATTCTTAAACTCTTTAAAGTTATTGCGTAATAATGGAAAATCGCTAGGGTGTAATTCTGTCAGTAATGCACGATCTTGAGGACGTAATAGTTGTGCGGCAATCATTGGAGATCCTGCGTAATAACGTAATTCTTTACCACCATAATTGAGCTTTTTAATGAGATCTACGTAGCGAGCAACCTCTTCGGGTAAATCTGTTCTTTCCCAAAGTCTCCCTATTCCCTCTTTGTATTCTCCGGTTTTTTCTGATTCGTTAGAACTTAAGCGATAACGACCAACACCAGAGTGTGTGTCGAGATAGTAGAAGCCTTTTTCTTTAAGCGAAAGATTTTCCAATATCAACATTAATACAATATGCTTTAACACATCAGCATGGTTGCCAGCGTGGAAACTGTGGCGATAACTTAACATGGTTTGTCCTTTTGACGTAAAAAAGTGCGGTCAAAATTAACCGCACTTTTAGTATTTAAATCAGGGTTAGAATAATTCTTCTGGTTGTGTTGCAGGAATTGCGTCTTTGGTTTTACCTGTTCCACCATTTAGGCGTTGTTGTAACTCTGGTGGGACATAATAACCGCGCTCTTTCATTTCCGCAATGTAAGTACGTTTAGGTTCGGTACCAACGATAAAGTATTCTTTACGTCCACCACCTTCAGAAAGTAAACCAGAGTTACTATCAATGGTTTTTTCCATGATGTTTGGTGGAAGCTCAAGTTGACGTTCAGGTACATCAGAAAGTGCAGCTTTCATATAAGCGACCCACGCCGGCATTGCGGTTTTTGCCCCCGCTTCGCCTTTACCTAATACGCGTTTGTTATCATCGAAACCAACATAGGTTGTTGTCACTAAGTTTGCACCAAACCCTGCGTACCAAGCCACTTTCGCACTATTAGTGGTACCGGTTTTACCACCGATATCACTACGTTTAATGCTTTGAGCAATACGCCAGCTGGTACCTTTCCAACTAAGCCCTTGCTCACCATAAATCGCCGTATTTAATGCACTACGAATTAAGAAGGCTAACTCACCGCTAATCACACGAGGTGCGTATTCTTGTTTTGCTGCACCGTCTTTCGCATCCGCCATTAAATCAACAGAACCGTCATTTAATGCGGATGTTTGAAGTTCTGGCAAGTCAGGTACATTCTCAGGTTGCTGATCGCCCTCACCTTCATCTGTATCGGTGTTACTATTACCTTTAGCGGATTTTAGGTTATCAGGGTTAGCCACTTCTGCGACATCTTTAAAGCCATCAATTTTATCTTTGGTTTCACCATAAATCACAGGAATGTCATTACAGGTAATACAAGCAATTTTCGGGTTCGCAATAAATAAATCTTTACCGGTATTATCTTGAATTTTTTCGATAAGATAAGGATCAATTAAGAAACCACCGTTATCAAATACCGCGTAAGCACGCGCCATTTCCAATGGCGTGAAGGATGCAGCACCTAATGCAAGCGCTTCACTGGCAAAATATTGGTCACGTTTGAATCCAAAACGTTGTAAGAAGTCCGCAGTAAAGCCAACACCTGCAGTTTGTAGTGCACGGATGGCAATCATGTTTTTAGATTGACCTAAACCTACACGTAAACGCATCGGACCGTCATAACGATCAGGTGAGTTTTTCGGTTGCCACAAAGGTTGTCCTGGTTTTTGGATAGAGATAGGACTGTCTTGCAATACGCTTGAAAGCGTTAAACCTTTTTCTAACGCAGCGGCATAGATAAATGGTTTAATTGAAGAACCGACTTGCACTAAAGATTGGGTTGCACGGTTAAATTTACTTTGTTCGTAACTAAAGCCACCCACCATGGCTTCAATTGCACCATTATCCGAGTTTAATGAAACTAATGCAGAGTTAGCTGCAGGAATTTGACCTAAAATCCATTCACCGTTATCACGTTTACGAATCCAAATCTGTTCGCCCACTTTAACGGGTGATTTACCTGCCCAACGCATTGCGTTTGAAGACAGCGTCATCGTTTCATTGTTAGCTAAAAGTAATTCCGCACCATTTTTACCCAATGCAGTTACCGCTGCAGGAATGAACGGTTCTGAATCAGGTAATTTTTTCAAGAAAGCGACAATACGCTCATTATCCCATGGGGCTTCACCTTTTTTCCAAAGCGGTGCACCGCCACGCCAGCCATGACGCATATCATAATCAATCAGGTTATTACGAACTGCTTTTTGTGCTTCCGCTTGATCTTTTGAAAGTACAGTCGTGAAGACTTTATAACCTTTGGTATAAGCATCTTCTTCACCAAAACGTTTTACCATTTCTTGACGAACCATTTCAGTCACATAGTCTGCACGGAACTCAAATTTAGCACCGTGATAGCTTGCGACGATTGGCTCTTTAATCGCTGCATCATATTCTGCTTTGGTGATTTTATTCTCATCAAGCATTCGACTTAAAACCACATTTCGACGTTCTTCCGCACGTTTTGGAGAATAGAGTGGATTCATGGTAGAAGGCGCTTTTGGTAAGCCCGCAATGACGGCCATTTCAGAAAGCGTTAATTCATCTAAGTTTTTACCAAAGTAGGTTTGTGCGGCAGCCGCGACGCCATAAGAACGATACCCTAAGAAAATTTTATTTAAATAGAGTTCTAAAATTTCTTGTTTGCTTAAGGCATTTTCAATTTCAATGGCCAATACCGCTTCGCGAGCTTTACGAATAATGGTTTTTTCTGGCGTTAAGAAGAAGTTACGCGCAAGCTGTTGCGTAATAGTACTTGCCCCTTGAGATGCTCCACCATTGTTGACGGCAACAAAAATCGCACGAGCAATACCAACAGGATCTAAGCCATGATGTTCATAAAAACGGCTATCTTCTGTTGCTAAGAAGGCATCTTGCAGGCGCTGAGGCACATTTTCTAATTTCACTGGAATACGGCGTTGTTCACCGACTTCACCGATTAATTTGCCATCAGCCGTATAGATTTGCATTGGTTGTTGCAACTCAACGGTTTTTAGGCTCTCAACCGATGGTAAGGAGGATTTTAAGTGAAAATACAGTACACCACCGGCGACTAACCCCAGTATACATATCGTAAATAGGGTACTTAATATTAATTTTGCGATCCGCATCGTAAAATTCTCTCTGGTTTAATGAATATTCAAAAAATCAAAATTATGATCTTGGCTGCTAAGTATAAAAGATTAATCCCTTAAAGAATAGGAAAGAATATGGGAATTGCTCATAGAAAGCAGCGAAAACAACAAATTGGTGTGAGTAAACAACAAGATAACCTCTATTTTGTTTGGCTAGATGAATTCCACAAAGTTCAATCTATTTGCTTGAATGGACAACAAAAGGACATTTTTTCCCAGTTATTGCCTTATTTACCACAAAAAACTAACCAATGTTGTTTTATCGGCGCCATTTCACCCCATTTAACTTGGTCTAAAACGCTTATTTTACCGCAAACACTCAATGCTCAGGAGTGTGAACAACAATGCCGTTTCATTTTGCAAAAAGAATTACCGATTCCTTTGGATGAATTATGGTTTGATTATTTGACCACGCCATTAAAACAAGGTTTTCGTTTAGATATCACGGCGATTCGACAAGAAAGTGCCAATGCAGAATTAGCAAAATATTTGCCGCTAAAATTGACCGCACTTGATTTACTGAATCACAGTATTTTACGCGCATTTTATGTCATTTTAGGGCAAGAGCCGACGAACGCCTTGTTTTTATATCAAGATCAACAAGGTTGTCTCGCCGTTTGTGAACGCTTACAACAACGACAAGTCTTGCAATCTCAACGTGATTTATCTGAGCTTTATCAACAATTTATTCAGCGTTTTCCTGAAACAATTGAACAGATTTATGTGTATCAAACGCCCGATATATTAGATTCACTCCCAATCGAATTACTGCCTCAGGATTGGCAGCGTATCGAAACAGATCTTCCTTTCATCGCTTTAGGTAATGCGCTGTGGCAAACCGATTTAAAGCTAGTAGATTTATCCTCAAAAACCCCCGTACTTTTGCCTCTAATTAATTGGGAGAGTGATGATGTTAAGCCTTAATTTATTGCCTTGGCGCGTAGAACAACATCAAAAGGCTTTTCGGCGCTTTATGTGGCAAGGTTTAATTTGGCTAGCTTGCTCAGTTTTGATTGTTGTTGGATTGAACCAACTCAATGAACAACAAGGGCAAGCCCTAAGCCAGACAAAAGAAAAACTCACACAAATTACCAATCAAGTCCATCAGAAACGCATTCAAGTTCAGCAACTACAGAGTAACCTGAAAGAAATGAATGAGCTGACAGAGATGGATACAGAATATGTGTATCGGATGCTTAACTTATTAACTGAGTTACCATTACAACAAGGTGAGTTAGATGTATTTACGCTCAATGCTAAGCAAGTTGTCCTTTCAGGCATGACGGAAAATCAACAAGAATTTGAAGCAATACATCAATTTCTTAAACGCCATTTTACCGAGGTTAATTTAACCAAGTTTCAACCAGTGCAACAACAGTTACTCTTTCAGTTTGATATTCATTTATCGGAGCCTGTGCAATGAGGAACTTTATCAATGAGATCGCTCAAAAAAGTGCACAAGGTTGGTTGGGAAAATGGTTTCGATTACCTCAAATGGTCCATGCTATCTTTTGGTTGAGCGCACTAGGTGCGGTCATCTTTTTACCTGTTTTTCGTTACATTGAAAATAGCGATGAACTGCATCGACTTGATGCAGAATTGAGTTTGCAACAACAAGAATGGGAGAAACAGGAAAAGATTTTACGAACCTTAAGACAAAAGTCAGACAGCCGACAACTTTCTCCAGAATTGGCTAATTCTGTGTTGCCGATCAATCAGCATGTTCAGGCATTGTTAAATGGGCGACTTCGAGCGTTGGATTTGCGTTGGGATTTTTCTCAACATACTTTGTTGCATTTGTCGTTACAAGGCTATTTTGTCGATTTACAGCAATTTTTGACCGCACTTTTAAACGATGTTCCTACACTTTCTTTAACGCAATTAAATATTGAGAAATTAGATGAAGAGGAAAATGCCTCTATTACATGCGAGTTAATTTTCCAACTGAATAAGGACAAGTAATGAAAAAGCTCTTTTTAATCTTGATAGCGTTTTTTTCTGTATCAGTATTTTCGAAAGATCCTTTTGATCGTAAACAAAGAGAACAAACCGAATATCCAAAAGAGGGGCTCACCCTACCGCCGGTGTCGGCTTGCGTGTATTCGGAGCCGAGACTGGCGGAGGAACGCCTATTGGCTCAGCTACATATTGTGGGCGTTGTACAATATGGTAAACAGGCAGAAGTATTATTTAATGATGATGGGCATATTCTGTCTGCTCAAGTAGGGCAGAGAATTGGAAAGGAAGGCTATTTAATTGAAAAAGTGACTAAAAATAGCGTGACGTTTCAAGCTTATAAAGCGGGGCAATGTGAACAAACAACCTCAATCATGATGAGATTCTAAAATGCTAAACCAGAAAATAAAAACAAAGTGCGGTCAGTTTTTAATGTGTTTTTTGATCCTATGGACAACTTACTCAGCGGCAGAAAATCGCGTCTTTTCACTTCGGTTAAAACAGGCGCCAATGGTAGCAACTCTCCAGCAACTTGCTCTTGAGCAAAATGCTAATTTAATGATTGATGATGAGCTAGAAGGAAAACTTTCATTGCAATTAGATAACGTAGATTTTGATCGCTTATTACGTTCCGTGGCAAAAATCAAAGGGTTCTCTTTTTATCAAGAAAATAATATTTATTATCTGGGTAAGCCTTCTCAACATGAACAATATGCAGAGAAAATGACAGAACCTATGGCGATTAGCGGAGAAAGTTTGCCTAGCGAAACACCACTGGTGAGTACAACGGTTAAACTTCATTTTGCCAAGGCCTCTGATGTGATGAAATCTTTAACAACTGGTAGTGGTTCTTTGCTTTCACCTAGCGGCACGATTACCTTTGATGACCGAAGCAATGTATTACTGATTCAGGATGATGCACGTTCTGTCAAAAATATCAAAAAGTTAATCGCAGAGTTGGATAAACCCATTGAGCAAATCGTGATTGAAGCACGTATTGTGACGATTACTGATGAAAGCCTAAAAGAATTAGGTGTGCGTTGGGGCATTTTTAATCCTACTGAGGCAGCCCATCGAGTGAGTGGCAGTTTAGATGCGAATGGATTTAGTAATATCAGTAATAATTTAAATGTGAATTTTGCGACAACCGTCACGCCAGCTGGCTCATTAGCTCTTCAAGTAGCTAAAATTAATGGTCGATTATTAGACCTAGAATTGACCGCACTTGAACGTGAAAATAACGTAGAAATTATTGCAAGCCCTCGCTTACTCACAACCAATAAGAAAAGCGCAAGCATTAAACAAGGGACAGAAATTCCTTATGTGGTGACGAATGGGAAAAATGACACCCAATCAGTGGAATTTAGAGAGGCGGTGTTGGGATTAGAAGTGACACCGCATATTTCGAAGAATAATAATATTTTATTGGATTTATTAGTGAGTCAAAATTCCCCGGGAAATCGCGTGGCTTACGGGCAAAATGAAGTGGTGTCCATTGATAAACAAGAAATTAACACGCAAGTTTTTGCCAAAGATGGGGAAACAATTGTATTGGGTGGTGTATTCCACGATACGATCACGAAAGGTGTCGATAAAGTACCATTATTGGGCGATATTCCTGGTATTAAGCGCTTATTTAGTAAGGAAAGTGAACGACATCAAAAGCGAGAACTCGTCATTTTTGTGACCCCTCATATTTTGAAACAAGGTGAAAGAATGGAGATGGCTAAGAAAGAAAAGCATTTTAAGCAAGTTGAAAAAGTGAAAAAATAAAGTGCGGTCAATTTCTCTTATGTTTTCCCATTTTTTTCAGTTTAGTTGTGTGCATTGCAAGCGATCTATTCATCTAGGTCGAAATGGATTGTGTAGTCGATGTCAGAAGCAGATTAAAACTTTCCCTTATTGTGGGCGATGTGGTTCACCCTTGCAGCATTATGCAATGGGCTGTGGACATTGTTTGAAAAATGAACCTGCTTGGGATCGCATTGTGATCATTGGGCATTACCTCGAACCGCTTTCTTCACTTATTCATCGTTTTAAATTCCAAAAACAGTTTTGGTTAGATCGGAGTTTATCTCATTTACTTTATCTTGCGGTTCGAGAGGCGAGACGAACGCATGGGCTCTCTCTGCCACAGGCGATTATTCCAGTACCGTTATATCATTTTCGACAATGGCAACGGGGCTACAACCAAGCTGATTTATTAGCTAATTGGTTAAGTCGCTGGTGTGATGTGCCTAACTGTCATCATGTGGTGAAACGGATTAAACATACCCATACTCAGCGAGGTTTAACGGCGAAAGATCGACGACATAATCTTAAAAATGCTTTTGCAGTGAATACCAAAAAGCCTTTTCCTTATGAACGCGTTGCTTTGGTGGATGATGTGATTACAACAGGTTCAACGTTGGCAGAGATAACCAAACAACTTCGAAAATTAGGTGTAAAAGAAATTCAAGTATGGGGCTTAGCTCGAGCTTAAATTCTGGTAAAGATAGGATTTACCTATATCTATAAAAATAGGAATAAATGTAGAAAAAATTGCCGTATAGGAGTATCATTCCCGATATATTGCATCAAGTATTAGGACTTTATTTATGGAACAAATTTTTATTTCAGATGCTGCACAAGCACATTTTCGGAAACTTTTAGATACACAAGAAGAAGGTACAAATATTCGTATTTTTGTCGTGAATCCTGGTACTCCTGGGGCAGAATGTGGCGTGTCTTATTGCCCGCCAAACTCAGTTGAAGCGACTGATACCGAAATGAAATACGATACTTTTTCAGCGTTTGTAGATGAAATCAGTTTGCCGTTTTTAGAAGACGCGGAAATTGATTATGTAACCGAAGAGCTTGGCGCTCAACTGACTTTAAAAGCACCTAACGCTAAAATGCGTAAAGTTGCAGATGATGCGCCTTTAATTGAGCGCGTAGAGTACGTGATCCAAACACAAATTAACCCACAATTAGCCAGCCATGGCGGTAAAATCACATTAATTGAAATTACCGATGACGGTTATGCGGTTCTACAATTCGGTGGTGGCTGTAACGGTTGTTCAATGGTTGATGTCACCTTAAAAGACGGGGTAGAGAAACAGTTAGTTTCGCTCTTCCCAAATGAATTAAAAGGTGCACGAGACGTAACAGAACACCAACGTGGTGAACATTCTTATTATTAAGAATCGAATACGAAAAAGGGCGAATCATTCGCTCTTTTATTTTTTAAGCAGCAGATAATTTCTGTAACAACCGATCCATCGCTCGATATCCTAGCGCTTCTGCTAAATGAGGTTGTTGTATCTCTTTTTCGCCATTCAAATCGGCAATTGTACGTGAGACTTTTAAAATCCGATGATAGGCTCTCACCGAAAGTCCTAGCTTATTCAGTGCATTCTCAAGGAATAATGCATCTTTATCTTGTAATTTACAGTCTCGTTCAATTTCTTTGCTTGAAAGATACGCATTGATTTTACCGGCTCGAGCAAGTTGAATTTCTCTCACTTTTAACACTTTTTCTCGTACTTGTTGGCTGGTTTCGCCTCTATCCCCCGTATTCTGTAAGCTACCTTGTGGCAGAAGAGGGACTTCAATAGATAAATCAAAACGATCTAAAAATGGCCCTGAAAGGCGATTTAAATAACGCATTACTTGTTGTGGTGAGGTGCGGTTATGTGTTCCGGTATAATGTCCGGTTGGACTTGGATTCATTGCCGCAACGAGTTGAAAGCGAGCGGGGAACTGTATTTTTGCATTGGCACGTGAAATAATAATTTCTCCACTTTCTAATGGCTGGCGAAGTGCATCAAGCACTTTACGCTCAAACTCAGGCAATTCATCAAGAAAAAGTACGCCGTTATGTGCGAGCGATATTTCGCCTGGTTTGGGAATGGTTCCTCCACCCACTAAGGCTGGTAATGAGGCACTATGATGTGGTGCTCGGAATGGTCGTTGTTTCCAGTTATGAAAATTTAATTCATTTTGTACTAAGCTCGTAATTGAAGCCGTTTCAATCGCTTCTAAATCGGTCATTTCAGGGAGCAATGCTGTGAGACGACTTGCCAACATGGTTTTACCCGTCCCCGGTGGCCCTAAAAAGAGTAGGTTGTGTTGGCCTGCAGCAGCTATTGTTAGGGCTCGTTTAGCATGTTGCTGACCAATAATATCGGTCAAATCCAAGTGATTTTTAGTTGAAAATCCGATCGCACTTTCTTGTGCAAGTAATGAAGCTAAAGGTAATTTTTCTTGATTATTTAAGAATTGCACGACTTCTAGCAGATTTTTAGCGAAATAAGTCTCTTGCTCTGAGACAAGCGATGCTTCATTGGCATTTTGATAAGCGATAATGGGGGCACGTTTGGCTTTTTGTGCCGCTAAAATGGCAGGAATGACACCGTGTACGCCACGTAATTCCCCCGTCAAGGCGAGCTCGCCAACGAATTCAAATTGTTTTAAACGGCTACCGTCTAATTGATCTGATGCAGCCAAGATACCTATCGCAATGGGTAAATCAAATCGTCCCCCTTCTTTGGGTAAATCAGCCGGTGCAAGATTTACGGTGATGCGTTTGGCAGGATATTTGAACTGCGCATTCATTAATGCACTTCTGACACGATCTTGCGCTTCTTTTACGGTTTTTTCGGGGAGGCCTACTAAGGTAAATCCAGGCTTTCCGTTACTTAAGTGTACCTCAATAGTAACAAGAGGGGCTTGTACGCCCATTGAGGCTCGGCTGTAAACAATAGCAAGAGACATTCAGATTCCTTAAAGTGCGGTCGAAAATAATCAGATTTTCGCACTATAAAAAAAGCACAGAATGAAATCATACATCCTATGCTTTTTTTGCGATCTTGATCGCAGAAATTACTTTTTCTTTATCAAAAATTACGAAAAAAGTGGTGCAAACCAACTATCTAGTTTGGCCGCTAATTTATCAATGCCAATTTTATTTTGTGCAGAAAAGGCTTCGACTTGAATATCACCTTGGAAGGGTAAAATCGCTTCACGTACCATTTTGACTTGTTTGCTACGTGCACTTTGGCTGAGTTTATCCGCTTTAGTTAAAAGTAACATAACGGGTAAATCAGCAGAAACTGCCCATTCGATCATTTGTTGATCGAGATCTTTCAATGGGTGACGAATATCCATTAAAACCACAAGTCCGCCTAAACATTCGCGTTTTTGCAAATATTCCCCGAGGGATTTTTGCCATTCAATTTTCATTTTCTCAGGAACGGCAGCATAGCCATAGCCAGGTAAATCCACTAGTTTACAATTCGGCTCCACCTCAAAAAGATTGATGAGCTGTGTTCGACCTGGTGTTTTAGAGGTTCGAGCTAAGCTTTTTTGATTGGTTAATGCATTAAGTGCGGTTGATTTTCCGGCATTTGAGCGTCCAGCAAAAGCAATTTCAATTCCTGTATCTTCTGGAATGGAGCGAATATTGGGAGCACTCGTAAGAAAATGTGCTTTATGATAATTCAGTTTAATTTCAGACATAATGGTTCCTTTCATCAATTGACCCTAGCATATCACAAATAGAAAAATTGCTGAAATTATGAGAGAATGCACACTTTAAATCTTTTAATTATACCAATACCTATGGAATCTCAAGAAAATCAATATCACTGGCCAAAAGCGGAAGCCGTTTATCCCGATAGACCAGGGCGTTCTTATGCGCTTAAGCGCCTACGTTATCGTCTTCGTTCTTTTTTACATCGAGGATCAATTGCTCATTTTGAGCAATTTATTAATCAGCATCCTTTTCTTGTCACATTATTAAATGAGCATGCAGATTATAGCTATCCATTAGTTTATCGTTTTTTAGATAAACGTTTTAATAGCAAACAACGTTTCGAAGCTATTTGTGACAATCTACTTTTTTTACCTGAAAAATTGACCGCCCTTTCAGAACCCATTTATAAAACGCCATTAAGTTTTGGTGAAGTGATTCCTGATTTTGAAATGACATTGTCGATGACCACGCACCAACCGATGGAAGGCTATTGGGTATTGGAATTATGGCATAAACCACGTAATGAATTAGTGTATTTGCTTACTTTTGCCAAACTTGGTGAGGCATTACTTATTTCTGTGGTGCAGGGACCCAATTTTGAAGGTTCTAAAGAGATGGTGAAGCAACTCACAAAAACGTGTCATGGTTTACGCCCTGCTTATTTGATGGTGGAAACAATGAAAGCATTGACGAAAGCATTAGGTTTCAAAACATTATTAGGTATTCCACAAAAATATCAAAATAAATCGCGTTTTATTCAAAGTTCACATTATGTTGTAGATTATGATGCGATTTTTGCTGAATCAGGTGGACAGTTGAAAGACTATTGGGAATTACCTTTAGAGATCGATAGAAATCTTGATGAGGTACCGAGTAAGAAACGTTCTATGTATCGCAAACGCTATGCGATGCTAGATGATTTAGCTAAAGTAATCGAAGATAAGTTAGGACTGTAAAAGTAAAAAGTGCGGTGAATATTGACCGCACTTTTTGTTTTATAAGACTTTCAAACAAGCCACAAAATGGCTGTTGTTTTGGCTGGTGAAAGGTGGTTTTTGTTTCGCGCAATTTTCATCAGCTTTTAGGCAGCGGGTACGGAACACGCAACCAGACGGCGGATTAATTGGCGAAGGCAACTCGCCTTCAAGCAATTCAATGGATTTATTGCGTTCCAATTTCGGATCGGGAATCGGAACAGCAGACATTAAGGCTTTGGTATAAGGATGTTTAGTGTTGTTATACACTTCCTCATCGCTGCCTAATTCCATGGCATTGCCTAAATACATCACCAATACGCGGTCAGAAATATGTTTTACCACCGCTAAATCATGGGCGATGAAAATTAGGGAAAGCCCCATTTCTTTTTGCAGGGATTTCAATAAATTTACCACTTGAGCCTGAATCGACACATCTAACGCAGAAACGGGCTCATCACAAATGATCATTTTAGGCTCAATGATTAACGCACGAGCGATACCGATACGCTGACATTGACCACCAGAAAATTCATGAGGATAGCGGTTAATCAAGTTTGGTAAAAGCCCGACTTTTAACATCATCGCTTGTACTTTTTCTTTCACTTCAGCGGCACTTAAGTGCGGTTGGTAGATCTTTAATGGTTCGGCAATGATTTCGCCAATGTTCATTCGCGGGTTGAGAGAAGCGAGTGGATCTTGGAAAATCATTTGGATATCTTTGCGAGTATCTTTCCATTGTTTAGCTGATTGTTTTCGTAAATTTTTACCAAGCCACAAGATCTCTCCTTCACTCGCTTCGACTAAGCCGATGATGGCACGTGCAAGCGTGGATTTACCACAACCCGATTCACCTACTACACCTAGGGTTTCACCTTCATAAAGCTTAAAGGATACATCCTTTACCGCTTTTAAGGTTTGCGGTTTGGCGAAGAAAAGGGATTTATCATTTTTAATTTTAAAACTAACGCCTAAGTGATTGACTTCAAGGAGTAATTCTTTGTTATTTGAAACTGTCATAGAGTAAATTTCTCCACGGGTAACCAACAATTGCGTAATTGACCTTCATTAAATGCGGTCAGTTTTGGCGCAGTTTGGCATTGTTCTGTTGCAAATTGGCAACGGGGCGAGAATGGGCAACCTTTTGGCAAATGTAATAAATTCGGCGGATTGCCTGGAATGGTGACCAAGTGTTCTTCATTGCCATCTAAGCGAGGAATCGCATCCATTAAGCCAATAGAATAAGGATGAGTTGGATGATAGAAAATTTGCTCTGCTGTGCCGTATTCCATGGTTCGTCCGGCATACATTACCATCACTTGATCGCAGATACCTGCCACGACACCAAGATCATGGGTAATCATAATAATCGCAGTATTAAACTCACGTTTTAACTCATTTAACAAAGTCATGATTTGCGCTTGAACGGTTACATCCAAAGCGGTTGTTGGTTCATCGGCAATAAGTAGTTTTGGACGACATAATAAGGCCATCGCAATCATCACCCGTTGACGCATACCACCTGAAAACTCGTGTGGATACATGCCCATGCGTTTTTTAGCTTCCGGCATTTTGACCGCATCCAACATTTTCACGGATTCAGCAAAGGCAGTTTGTTTATCATAACCTTTGTGCAATTGCAGGACTTCCATGAGTTGTTCACCGATTTTCATGTAAGGGTTGAGAGAGGTCATCGGGTCTTGGAAAATCATGGAAATTTGCTCGGCTCGGATTTTATTCAATTCAGCCTTCGGTAAATTAACCAATTCTTTACCTTCAAAGATGGCGGAACCTTCCACTGTACCATTGGCCGCCAATAAGCCCATTAAAGCAAAGGCAGTTTGTGATTTGCCTGAACCACTTTCACCCACGATGCCGAGCGTGCTTCCCGCATTAAGCGTGAAGTTTAAATCATTCACCGCAGTGACGGTACCATCGGGTGTTTTGAAGCGAACGTAGAGATTTTTTACATCTAATAAAGGATTCATGATTCGCTCCTATCTATCTTTCGGATCGAGTGCATCACGCAACCCGTCACCGATAAAGTTAAAACAAAATAGGGTAAGGCAAAGGAAAAATGCTGGGAAAATTAATAACCAAGGCGACACTTCCATTTGCGCTGCACCATCACTTAATAGCGCGCCCCAACTACTCATTGGCTCTTGTGTTCCTAAGCCTAAGAAACTTAAGAATGATTCGAATAGAATGAGTCCTGGTACTTCAAGTGAAGCATAAACGGCTACTAAGCCCAATACATTTGGAATAATGTGTTTGAAAATGATTTGGCGACGTGGCACGCCACAAACGATGGCGGCCTCGACGAATTCTTTATTTTTCAAACTAAGGGTTTGACCACGTACGATACGAGCAAGACCAAGCCAAGCAATCGCCCCGATAGCGATAAAAATTAAGAAAATGTTTTGGCCAAAAAGGGTTACTAATAAAATGACGAAGAACATAAATGGAAATGAGCTAAGAATTTCCAAAAAGCGCATCATCAACATATCCGTTTTACCGCCTACATAGCCAGAAATCGCACCATAAATTGTGCCGATAGTGACGGAAATAAAAGCCCCTGCGATTCCGACCAATAATGAAATACGTCCACCAATAGCGGTACGTACCAGTAAGTCTCGACCAGAAGCATCCGTACCGAAGAAGTGATAACCTTCCATTGTTGGTGGGGAGCTCATCATATTCCAATCGGTATCTTCATAGGTAAAGGGGAAGAACCAAGGTGCTACGGTAATAAATACAATAATAAACGCTAAAATAATCAGACTGGCAACGGCAGCTTTGTTACGGAAAAAACGGCGTTTCGCATCTTGCCATAGGCTGCGGCCTTCCAGTTGCATTTCTTCAATACGGTCGGCCACTTGTTCCACAAAATCCGCATTTTTCTGATTAATCGGCTGAGTACGATAATCTGTCATAATTTATCCTTAATAACGAATTTTTGGATCGATGATGGCGTATAAAATATCCACAATCGCATTAAATAAAATGGTTAATGTGCCCACTAAAATAGTGAGACTCAAAACTAAAGAATAATCACGGTTTAATGCACCGTTTACAAATAATAACCCCATGCCAGGTAAACCAAATACGCTTTCGATCACCATTGAGCCGGTAATAATCCCCACAAAAGCAGGGCCTAAATAGGTAATCACAGGTAAAAGAGCCGGACGTAAAGCATGTTTTAAAATGATTCTTGAGGTTGAGAGCCCTTTGGCTTTGGCAGTACGAATAAAGTTGGAATGCAACACTTCAATCATGGAACCACGCATGATACGTGCAATCCCAGCAACATAAGCAATGGTTAAAGAGGCTACAGGTAAAATAATGTACATTGCTGAACCGCCATTCCAACCGCCTGCAGGTAACCAACCCAAATAAATGGCAAAAATCAGCACTAAGACTGGTGCGAAGACGAAGCTTGGCATAATGACGCCAAGCATTGAGAAACTCATCAAAATATAATCCCAACGGCTATTTTGATTGAGCGCGGCAAGCGTACCAGCTGTGACACCTAATACCACTGCAAAGGCGAAGGCGACCATCCCTAATTTTAAGGAAACAGGGAAGGCTGATGCGATTAAATCATTGACCGATTGATCTTTATATTTAAAAGAGGGACCAAAATCGCCTTTGGAAAGATTTTCCAAATAAAGGAAATATTGTTTATGTAATGGTTCATTTAAATGATACTTCGCTTCGATATTTGCCATGACTTCTGGTGGATAAGCACGTTCCGATGTGAACGGGCTACCAGGGGCGAGACGCATCAGAAAGAAGGAAAAAGTAATCAAAATAAACAGCGTTGGTAAGGCTTCCAACAGCCGTTTAAAAATAAATTTGAGCATAATAACTCCAACCAAAATGGGCGAAAAGTGCGGTCAAAAAACACGATAATTTTTAACCGCACTTAAATACGAGCAACGAATTAATGTTTAATAATATAAAGGTTGCGTAAGTAAATGTGATCTTGTGGATCTTTGCCTGAATAGCCTTTTACATAAGGTTTCACTAAGCGTGGATTCACATAGTTAAAGATTGGCACGATACCGAAATCTTTTGCAAGAATTTCTTCGGCTTTTGCGTAGGCTTTTGCACGTCCTTCCGCATCGGTTGCAACATAAGATTCAGCAATGGCTTTATCGTATTCTGGGTTCGCATATTTCGCGGTATTGTTACTCGAATTAGATAAGAAATAGTTGCCGAATGTTGTGGCTTGGTTGTAATCCGCATTCCATCCTGCACGTGCTGCATCGTAACGGCCTGCACGACGGCTATCAAGGTAGGTTTTCCACTCTTGGTTTTCTAATTTCACATCAATTAAACCTTTGGTGTTCGCTTTCCACATAGATGCTGCAGCAATGGCCACTTTTTTGTGGTTTTCATTGGTGTTGTAAAGAATGCTGAATTTCAACGGATTTGCTTTGCTGTAACCCGCTTCTTCTAAGAGTTTAATGGCTTCTTCATTACGTTGTGCCATTGGTTCTTTTGAATAAGCAGGTTGTTGAATGAGTTGACCTTCTTCGATGTAAGTCGGCGTAAATACATAGGTTGGTGTTTGACCTTGACCTAAAACTTTATCGGTGATCACATTACGGTCAAGGGATAAGTTCAAGGCTTTACGAACATTCACGTTATCAAAAGGTGCTTTCTTGTTGTTTAACTCATAAGAATAGGTTGCAAGCGTACGTGTCGTGAATACTTCACCAGGCAATTCTTTTTGTAATTTAGCAAACTGTTCTGGTGGTAAGGCATAGTTCGTCATATCTAAATCGCCTGCACGATAACGCGCCACATCAGTACTTGGGTTTTCAATCGCAAGGAATGTTGCACTGTTAATGACAGTCTCTTTATCGTTCCAGTAGAGTGGGTTACGTTCAAATTCGATTTTTTCATTAATAATGTGGTTCGCCAGTTTATAGGCACCATTACCCACGTAATTTTCTTTTTTCACCCATGCATCCCCAAATTTTTCGACCACTTTTTGCGGTAATGGCAATAAGGATTGGTGAGTCGTTAAACTGACTGCGTAAGGCACAGGATTGGTTGCATGAACCACAAAGGTGTAATCATCTTTTGCTTCAACACCTAATTCAGCCGGTTTTTTCTTACCATCAATGATGTCTTGTGCATTTTCTACTTGTAAATAACTTAAGTAACTTGCGTAAGGTGCGGCTGTTGCAGGATCCACTAAACGGCGCCAAGCGAACACGAAATCGTGCGCGGTAACAGGATCACCATTTGACCATTTGGCATCTTTACGTAAATGGAATGTCCACGTTTTGAAATCCGGCGTGTTTTCCCAGCTTTCAGCCACACCCGGTTGAAGTTTACCTTCGGAGTCTGAGGTAACGAGGCCTTCAAGTAATTGATAAGCAACGGTAGATTCAGGTATACCTTCAGTTTTTTGTGGGTCAAAACTTTGTGGTTCAGCCCCGTTATTGATCACGATATGTTGTTTTTCATCTAATTGCGTTCCCTCAGGTACTATAACGGCTTGCGCAGAATAGGAAAGAGCAAGAGCAATTGCAGAGAAAAGTAGTTTGTGTTGCATTTGAGCCTCCTTGTCATTAGGCGATATTTTTATAAAGAGTCCTTCTCTTATTAGCTCAAAAATTCATGTTTGTAAAGATTTGTAAGGTGATTATTTAAAGAAAAATAACGTTTTGTGATTTGTATCTAATAAATTACGAAAAAATTGCTAAAAGTGATGGTATGAGGGGTAAATCTAGAATGAATTGGTTTTCCCTATCGTAAATATTTTCCTGGACGAATTACCCTTTTAAAGCTAATTATGCTATCGTAAGGCAGTTGAATTCAAACAAATCCATTCAAGGAGAATATAATGACAACTCAGTTAGATTCACTTCGTAGTATGACCGTCGTCGTGGCTGATACGGGCGATATTGATGCAATTAAAAAATACCAACCACAAGATGCAACAACAAACCCATCTTTAATTTTAAGTGCTTCAGCATTACCACAATATGCACCATTAATTGATGAAGCGATTACTTACGCCAAAGCACAAAGTGCGGATAAAGCACAACAATTAATTGATGCTGAAGATAAATTAGCAGTAAACATCGGTTTAGAAATTTTAAAAATTGTCCCAGGACGTATTTCAACTGAAGTGGATGCACGTCTTTCTTACGATACTCAAGCAACCGTTGAAAAAGCACGTAAACTTATCGCACTTTATAATGTGGCAGGTATTTCAAATGATCGTATCTTGATCAAAATTGCTTCAACATGGCAAGGTATTCGTGCAGCTGAAATTCTTGAAAAAGAAGGCATTAACTGTAACTTAACCTTATTATTCTCCGAAGCGCAAGCACGTGCCTGTGCTGAAGCAGGCGTTTATTTAATTTCGCCATTCGTCGGTCGTATCTTAGACTGGTACAAAGCAAATACTGATAAAAAAGAATATGCGCCAGCAGAAGATCCAGGTGTCATTTCTGTAACTAAAATTTATAACTACTACAAAGAATACGGTTATAAAACCGTGGTAATGGGCGCAAGTTTCCGTAATGTCGGTGAAATTATTGAATTAGCAGGTTGTGACCGTTTAACTATTGCTCCTGCTTTACTTAAAGAATTACAAGAAAATTCAACCGCACTTGTGCGTAAACTAGACTACAAAGGTGAAGTAAAAGCAAAACCTCAACCATTAACTGAAGCAGAATTCTACTGGCAACATAACAGCGATGCGATGGCTGTTGAGAAATTAGCAGAGGGGATTCGCAAATTTGCAGTTGACCAAGAGAAATTAGAAGCAATGCTTTCAGCAAAACTTTAATTTAAAAAACATGAAAGTGCGGTTAGAAATAACCGCATTTTTTATTCTTACCATAAAATGTTCTAACTCTTAATAATTAGTTCTTGACTAACTCACCAAAGTCATTGAGAATTCAAGACAAGTTTTGCTAAAGCAAAATGGGAACCGCGACTTTTGATACAAAGTGCGGTCATTTTTTCTTTTTTCGGAGCAAATATATGTCAGGTATTTTTGAACAAACTCCTGCTAATCGTCGTCGTTATGGCGTAGCGATTTTTGTTGGTATTATTGCAGGTTTAATTTCTGCATTCGTAAAATGGGGTGCTGAGCATCCATTCCCACCGCGTAGCCCAATCGATTTCTTCGCAGCAGCATGTAAAGTAGACATCACAGGTTTAAGCCAAGATCAAATTCTTCAAGTGTGTTCACGTGCATTCTTGAACCCGCCTCACGTATTCTTACGTGATTATTTAGGTATTGACCCAACTCAAGCAGCATTCACTTTTGCAGATCATGGTTTTGACTGGATTGGTGTGACTCACATTACTTTCTCATTAGTATTTGCTATTGCTTACTGCTTAGTGGCAGAACGTTTCCCTAAAATCAAATTCTGGCAAGGTATTGGTGCAGGTTTAATCGCAGATATTTGTGTGCACTATATCACTTTCCCTGCATTAGGTTTAACACCACCTGTTGCAGAATGGCCATTATATGAACATATTTCTGAATTAGTGGGACATATTTTCTGGTTCTGGACAATTGAGATTATTCGTCGTGATTTACGTAACCGTATTACTCGCGAGCCAGATGCAGAAATTCCATTAAAAAATGCAACTGAATAATTAATCTATATTGCAAAGAATGCCACCGAAAGGTGGCATTTTGGTTTATGTCGGGAACAAAAGTCATTTTTGGAAAACTAAAAAGCACCATGATTAAACATAGCTAACAGAAAAGTCATCTCAGGGTTTCAATAAATTTTTTGTAGTTATCTTTCAAGTTGGTTAGAATAAAGACAATTTTTTGTGATAGGAAAGTGGAATGAAAAAAACACCTTTACTTGCGGTCGGCTTAATGACAACAGTTTTATTAACGGGTTGTGCAACCAAAGCAGATGGTGAACGCAATGATAAATTAGAAAGTTTTAACCGCACGATGTTTGATTTTAACTATAAAGTCATGGATCGCTATGTGTTGGAACCAGCAGCAAAAGGCTGGCGTGATTACGTGCCGACACCGGTCACAAAAGGTTTATCCAATGTGGCAAATAACTTAGATGAGCCAGTGAGTTTTGTTAACCGTTTATTAGAAGGTGAACCGAAAAAAGCCTTTGTTCACTTCAACCGTTTCTGGATTAACTCCACCTTTGGTATCGGTGGTTTATTTGATTTTGCCAGTGCAAGCAAAGACTTGCAGGTTTATGATCAACGCAGTTTTGGTGAAACATTGGGCACCTACGGTGTAGATGCGGGCACTTATATTGTATTGCCAATTTATAATGCGACAACACCTCGTCAATTAACGGGGGCAGTGGTCGATGCGGCTTATACTTATCCGTTCTGGAATTGGGTAGGTGGTCCATGGTCACTGGTGAAATATGGTGTTCAAGCCGTAGATAAACGCTCGAAAACATTGGATCAAACAGAATTGCTCAATCAAGCACAAGATCCTTATGTTACTTTCCGCGAAGCTTATTATCAGAATTTAGAATTTAAAGTAAATGATGGCAAAGTAAAAGAAAGTTCACAGAAAGAATTGTCTGATGATGTATTAAAAGAGATTGATTAAGAATACTCGTATAAGCGATAAAGTCACTTATATGTTAGGATAGCAAGCGTATTTATACGTCAATATTAAAGGAGAATATCATGACTAAAATCATTCATACAGAAAAAGCCCCAGCAGCAATCGGTCCTTATGTTCAAGCGGTAGATTTAGGTAATTTAGTTTTAACATCAGGTCAAATCCCGGTTAATCCAGCAACGGGTGAAGTACCAAAAGATATTGTAGCTCAGGCGCGTCAATCGTTAGAAAACGTGAAAGCGATTATTGAACAGGCTGGTTTGAAAGTGGGTGATATTGTGAAAACCACGGTGTTTGTGAAAGATCTTAATGATTTTGCAGCAGTAAATGCAGAGTATGAGAAATTCTTTAAAGAAAATAATCACCCTAATTTCCCTGCTCGTTCTTGCGTAGAAGTTGCTCGCTTACCAAAAGATGTTGGCTTAGAAATCGAAGCGATTGCAGTCAGAAAATAATAGGAAAGTGCGGTTAAAAGCTGCAGATTTTTTCTACAATAGACTTTACAAGAGCGAGATTAATCACTATAATCTCGCTCCTAAATTACGCTTAGCGTAAAATTTCTGGTTGGTGCTTGACCTATTCAAGCCCCGTCCAAGACCGTAGGGAATGGTTAGCAATAATCGTCTTAATAATCCTACGTAGATGGTGAACAGAATAAGAATATTTCTTGCTTCTGGGCACCGAAGTCGTCCTAGTCTGAAAGATAACTCTTTCGATGAGGTAAATTAATTCCGAGAAATCGGAGTGTATTCAGGAGCTAAAAGCCAATGGCATTAAATCTTCAAGACAAACAAGCAATTGTTGCCGAAGTAAATGAAGCAGCCAAAGGTGCACTTTCAGCAGTAATCGCGGATTCTCGCGGTGTAACTGTTGATAAAATGACTGAATTACGTAAAGCAGCTCGTGAAGCTGGTGTAACAATGCGCGTTGTTCGTAATACTTTATTACGTCGTGCGGTTGAAGGCACTGATTTCGAATGCTTACAAGATACGTTTGTAGGTCCAACACTTATCGCATTCTCTAACGAACACCCAGGTGCAGCAGCACGTTTGTTCAAAGATTTTGCTAAAGCAAACGATAAGTTTGAAATTAAAGGTGCAGCCTTTGAAGGTAAGATCCAAGATGTTGAATTCTTAGCAACATTACCAACTTACGAAGAAGCAATTGCACGTTTAATGGGCACAATGAAAGAAGCTGCGGCAGGCAAACTTGTTCGCACTTTTGCGGCATTACGCGACAAATTACAAGAAGCAGCTTAATCATTAAGCGTTTCTTACTTCATTTAACTTTATTAATTTTAGGAATTGATTGTTATGTCATTAACTAACGAACAAATCATTGAAGCGATCGCTTCTAAATCTGTAACTGAAATCGTTGAATTAATCGCAGCGATGGAAGAAAAATTCGGCGTTTCTGCAGCAGCAGTAGCAGCAGCTCCAGCAGCTGGCGGTGCAGCAGCAGCGGCAGAAGAAAAAACTGAATTCGACGTAGTTCTTGCTGAAGCTGGTGCTAACAAAGTAGCAGTTATCAAAGCAGTACGTGGTGCAACTGGTTTAGGCTTAAAAGAAGCTAAAGACTTAGTTGAATCTGCTCCAGCTAACTTAAAAGAAGGCGTTTCTAAAGAAGAAGCTGAAGCACTTAAGAAAGAATTAGAAGAAGCTGGTGCAAAAGTAGAAATCAAATAATTTTTGATTCACTTATGTCCTGTTTCTCAGGCTTAATGGCTGGTGGTTTACCATCAGCCATTTTGTGCTATCAAAAACAGCACAAAAAACAGATAGGCATTTTCCGTTTAATGGTATCTGTTTCCACTTAAATTAATCAGACGTTTTAATTTAAGTAGCCCACTACAGAAGTAAGGTTCAGAGTGCGGTATCCGAAACGGCGTCAATCTCCGATATAAATAAAAACGTCAATTAATTTGACCGCACTTTTTTTATATCAACTCGGTCTCACTAAAATTTACAGAGGAAAACCAATAATGGGTTACTCCTATACTGAGAAAAAACGAATTCGTAAAGACTTCGGCAAACGTCCGCAAGTTTTAAATGTACCTTATTTATTAACTATCCAATTAGATTCTTTTGATAAATTCATTCAAAAAGATCCTGAAGGTCAACAAGGCTTAGAAGCTGCATTCCGTTCTGTTTTTCCAATCGTAAGCAATAACGGTTATACAGAATTACAATATGTTGATTACCGTTTAGAAGAACCAGAATTTGATGTACGTGAATGTCAAATTCGTGGTTCAACTTATGCAGCAGGTTTACGCGTAAAATTACGTTTAGTTAGCTACGATAAAGAATCTTCATCACGCGCAGTCAAAGACATTAAAGAAAGCGAAGTATATATGGGTGAAATCCCATTAATGACTGACAACGGTACCTTTGTCATCAATGGTACTGAGCGTGTTATCGTTTCACAATTACACCGTAGCCCGGGCGTATTCTTTGATTCTGACAAAGGTAAAACCCACTCTTCAGGTAAAGTGCTTTATAACGCACGCATTATCCCTTACCGTGGTTCTTGGTTAGATTTCGAATTTGATCCAAAAGATAACTTATATGCGCGTATTGACCGTCGTCGTAAATTACCGGCAACCATTATTTTACGTGCGTTAGGTTACACCGTTGAAGAAATCTTAAACTTATTCTTCGACAAAGTAACTTTCGAGATCGCTGGCAATAAATTACTCATGACATTAGTGCCAGAACGTTTACGTGGTGAAACGGCGACGTTTGATATCGAAGCAAATGGCAAAGTCTATGTAGAACGCGGTCGTCGTATCACTGCTCGTCACATCAAAGCATTAGAAAAAGATAATGTGACACAAGTTGAAGTGCCAACTGAATATATCGCAGGCAAAGTAGCAGCGAAAGATTACGTTGATCTTGAATCAGGTGAAATTATTTGCCCAGCAAATGGCGAGATTTCTTTAGAAGTGTTAGCGAAATTATCGCAAGCAGGCTATAAAGTGATCGAAACATTATTCACTAATGACTTAGATTACGGTCCGTATATTTCTGAAACATTACGTGTTGATCCAACTTACGATCGTGTAAGTGCATTATATGAAATCTATCGTATGATGCGTCCAGGTGAGCCACCTACACCAGAATCTTCAGAAGCGTTATTCAATAACTTATTCTTCTCTGCAGAACGTTATGATTTATCTGCAGTAGGTCGTATGAAGTTTAATCGCTCATTAGGTATTCCTGAAGGCGAGGGTACGGGTATTTTAAGTAACGACGATATCATTCGTGTAATGAAAAAACTCATCGATATCCGTAATGGTCGTGGTGAAGTGGATGATATCGACCACTTGGGTAACCGTCGTATTCGTTCTGTGGGTGAGATGGCAGAAAACCAATTCCGTATTGGTTTAGTTCGTGTAGAAAGAGCAGTTAAAGAGCGTTTATCTTTAGGCGATTTAGATGCGATCACGCCACAAGACTTAATTAATCCAAAACCAATTTCTGCGGCAGTGAAAGAATTCTTTGGTTCTTCACAACTTTCGCAATTCATGGACCAAAACAACCCATTATCAGAAGTAACACACAAACGTCGTATTTCTGCATTAGGTCCAGGCGGTTTAACGCGTGAACGTGCTGGCTTTGAGGTGCGTGACGTACATAACACTCACTATGGTCGTTTATGTCCAATCGAAACCCCTGAAGGTCCAAACATCGGTTTGATCAACTCACTTTCTGCGTTTGCTCGTACTAACGATTATGGTTTCTTAGAAACGCCATATCGTAAAGTGGTTGATGGTCAAGTAACCGAAGAAATCGAATATTTATCTGCAATTGATGAAGCAAACTACATCATTGCACAGGCGAACTCAAACCTTGATGAGAACAATCGCTTTACAGATGCATTCGTTACTGCACGTGGTGAACGTGGTGAATCTGGTCTTTATAAACCAGAAGAAATTCACTATATGGACGTTTCAACTCAACAAGTCGTATCTGTGGCTGCAGCATTAATTCCATTCTTAGAGCATGACGATGCGAACCGTGCCTTAATGGGTGCGAACATGCAACGTCAAGCGGTTCCGACTTTACGTGCTGATAAGCCGTTAGTGGGTACAGGTATGGAAAAACCAATCGCACTAGACTCAGGTGTGGCGGTTGTAGCGAAACGTGGTGGTACAGTTCAATATGTTGATGCTTCTCGTATCGTTATCAAAGTAAATGAAGACGAAACCGTAGCAGGCGAAGCGGGTATCGATATTTATAACTTAATTAAATACACTCGTTCTAACCAAAATACGTGTATCAACCAAATTCCTTGTGTGAATTTAGGCGATCCAATTAATCGTGGTGAAGTGTTAGCAGATGGTCCTTCAACAGACTTAGGTGAATTAGCATTAGGTCAAAATATCCGTGTGGCGTTCATGCCTTGGAACGGTTATAACTTCGAAGACTCAATGTTAGTTTCCGAGCGTGTTGTACAACAAGACCGCTTCACGACAATCCATATTCAAGAATTATCTTGTGTGGCGCGTGATACTAAATTAGGTTCTGAAGAAATCACTGCGGATATTCCGAACGTAGGTGAATCTGCATTAAGCAAATTGGATGAATCTGGTATCGTTTATGTGGGTGCTGAAGTGAAAGGTGGTGACATCTTAGTCGGTAAAGTAACCCCTAAAGGCGAAACTCAATTAACACCAGAAGAAAAATTGTTACGTGCAATCTTCGGTGAAAAAGCATCTGATGTGAAAGACTCTTCATTACGTGTACCAAATAGCGTAAGCGGTACTGTAATTGACGTTCAAGTCTTCACCCGTGATGGCGTAGAAAAAGACAAACGTGCATTAGAAATTGAAGAAATGCAGTTAAAACAAGCTAAGAAAGACCTTTCTGATGAATTAGAAATCTTAGAAGCTGGCTTGTTTGCTCGTGTGCGTAATGTCCTTATCGCTGGCGGTATTGATGCGGCACAATTAGATAAAATGGATCGCACAAAATGGTTAGAACAAACCATTTCAGATGAAGAAAAACAAAACCAATTAGAACAGCTTGCTGACCAATATGAAGAATTACGTAAAGAGTTTGAACACAAACTTGAAGTAAAACGTAAGAAAATCATTAAAGGTGATGACCTAGCACCAGGCGTGTTAAAAGTGGTTAAAGTTTACCTTGCGGTGAAACGTCACATCCAACCGGGTGACAAAATGGCGGGTCGTCACGGTAACAAAGGTGTTATCTCAAAAATCAACCCTGTGGAAGATATGCCATACGATGAAAACGGTCAACCGGTTGAAATCGTATTGAACCCACTGGGTGTACCATCTCGTATGAACATCGGTCAGATCTTAGAGACCCACTTAGGCTTAGCTGCTAAAGGTATCGGTGATCAAATCAATGCGATGATCAAACAAAAACAAGATGTTGAGAAACTTCGTGGCTATATGCAAAAAGCATACGATTTAGGTCATGGCGCACAAAAAGTGGATTTAAGCACCTTTAGTGATGACGAAATCATGCGTTTAGCAGAAAACCTACGTAAAGGTTTACCGGTAGCAACACCAGTGTTTGATGGTGCTGATGAGCAAGAAATCAAAGAAATGTTGAAACTTGGTGGCTTACCAACTTCAGGTCAGATCACATTATACGATGGCCGTACAGGTGAGAAATTCGAGCGTCCAGTAACTGTAGGTTATATGTACATGCTCAAATTGAACCACTTAGTTGATGACAAAATGCATGCTCGTTCAACTGGTTCTTATAGTCTTGTTACTCAACAACCACTTGGTGGTAAAGCACAATTCGGTGGTCAACGTTTCGGTGAGATGGAGGTATGGGCACTTGAAGCATACGGTGCGGCTTATACCTTACAAGAAATGTTAACTGTGAAATCCGATGACGTGAACGGCCGTACGAAGATGTATAAAAACATCGTCGGTGGTAACCAACAAATGGATCCGGGTACACCGGAATCTTTCAACGTAATTATGAAAGAAATCCGTTCACTTGGTTTGAATATCGAGCTAGACGAAGAGTAATCGACAAACCGGTCTTCCCCTGTACGCAGGGGAAGCAAAAGGAAGAAATCGCCGAAGTGCGGTTAAAAAACAAAATATTTTTGACCGTACTTTGAAACCCTTAACTCCGACAGGAGACTATTTGTGAAAGACTTAGTTAAGTTTTTAAAAGCACAATCAAAAACCAGTGAAGATTTTGATGTGATTAAAATTGGGTTAGCTTCTCCAGACATGATCCGTTCTTGGTCATTTGGTGAAGTTAAAAAACCTGAAACAATCAACTATCGTACGTTCAAACCTGAGCGTGACGGTCTTTTCTGTGCACGTATTTTCGGGCCAGTAAAAGATTACGAATGTTTATGCGGAAAATATAAACGCTTAAAACACCGTGGTGTGATTTGTGAAAAATGTGGTGTTGAAGTAACACAAACTAAAGTGCGTCGTGAACGTATGGGCCACATTGAATTGGCTTGTCCAGTTGCACACATTTGGTTCTTAAAATCACTTCCGTCCCGTATTGGTTTATTACTTGATATGCCGTTACGTGATATTGAGCGTGTGCTTTACTTTGAAATGTACATCGTAACCGAACCGGGTATGACCGATTTGGAACGTGGACAGTTATTAACTGAAGAACAATTCCTTGATGCAGAAGACCGCTGGCAAGATGAATTCGAAGCGAAAATGGGTGCTGAAGCAATTCAAGATTTACTTAAAGGTATTGATCTTGAAGTGGAATGTGAAAAATTACGTGAAGAGTTACAAGAAACTAACTCTGAAACAAAACGTAAGAAAATCACTAAACGCTTAAAATTATTAGAAGCTTTCCAACAGTCTGGTAATAAACCAGAGTGGATGGTGATGACTGTATTACCAGTACTTCCACCAGATTTACGTCCGTTAGTACCATTAGATGGTGGTCGTTTTGCAACTTCTGACTTAAACGATCTATATCGTCGCGTGATCAACCGTAACAACCGTTTAAAACGTTTATTAGATTTAATCGCACCAGATATTATCGTGCGTAACGAAAAACGTATGTTACAAGAATCTGTTGATGCGTTATTAGATAATGGTCGTCGTGGTCGTGCGATTACGGGTTCTAACCGTCGTCCATTGAAATCACTTGCGGATATGATCAAAGGTAAACAAGGTCGTTTCCGTCAAAACTTATTAGGTAAACGTGTTGACTATTCAGGCCGTTCTGTAATCACTGTAGGTCCATACTTGCACTTACACCAATGTGGTTTACCGAAGAAAATGGCATTGGAATTATTCCGTCCGTTTATCTACGCAAAATTAGAAAGCCGTGGTTATGCAACTACAATCAAAGCGGCGAAGAAAATGGTTGAGCGTGAAGACGCGATCGTTTGGGATATCTTGGCAGAAGTTATTCGTGAGCACCCAATTCTATTGAACCGTGCACCGACACTTCACCGTTTAGGTATCCAAGCGTTTGAACCACTTCTAATCGAAGGTAAAGCAATCCAATTACACCCACTTGTTTGTGCGGCGTTCAATGCGGACTTCGATGGTGACCAAATGGCGGTTCACGTACCATTAACACTTGAAGCGCAGTTAGAAGCGCGTGCGTTAATGATGTCAACCAACAACGTACTTTCACCAGCAAACGGTGATCCTATTATCGTTCCATCACAAGACGTGGTGTTGGGTCTTTACTATATGACCCGTGAAAAAGTAAACGGTAAAGGCGAAGGCATGTTATTGCAAGATCCGCGCGAAGCTGAAAAAGCGTATCGCACAGGTGAAGCAGAGTTACATTCTCGCGTTAAAGTACGTATTACTGAATATGTGAAAAATGAAGCAGGCGAATTAGAAGAGAAAACTACATTAACCGATACCACTATCGGTCGTGCAATCTTATGGATGATCGCGCCAAAAGGTATGCCTTATTCATTGTTCAACCAAACATTAGGTAAAAAAGCAATTTCTAAACTCATCAACGAAGCGTATCGTCGTTTAGGTTTGAAAGAAGCGGTAATGTTTGCTGACCATATTATGTATACCGGTTTTGCTTATGCTGCGCGTTCAGGTTCTTCTGTGGGTATCGACGATATGGTTATCCCAGAGAAAAAATACGAAATTATTTCTGCAGCGGAAGAAGAAGTGGCAGAAATTCAAGAACAGTTCCAATCTGGTCTTGTAACAGCAGGCGAACGTTATAACAAAGTCATCGATATTTGGGCGGCGGCGAATGAGCGCGTAGCGAAAGCAATGATGGAAAACTTATCTCAGGAAGAAGTCATCAACCGTGAAGGTAACCCTGAGAAACAAGCTTCTTTCAACAGTATCTTTATGATGGCTGACTCGGGTGCGCGTGGTTCTGCAGCTCAGATTCGTCAGTTAGCAGGTATGCGTGGTTTGATGGCGCGTCCAGATGGTTCGATCATCGAAACCCCAATTACAGCGAACTTCCGTGAAGGTTTGAACGTACTTCAGTACTTTATTTCAACCCACGGTGCGCGTAAAGGTTTGGCGGATACCGCATTAAAAACAGCAAACTCTGGTTACTTAACTCGTCGTTTAGTTGACGTAGCGCAAGACTTAGTGATCGTTGAAGATGACTGTGGTACGCACGAAGGCTTAGTCATGACCCCATTAATCGAAGGTGGTGATGAGAAAGTTCCACTTCGCGAATTAGTATTAGGTCGTGTTGTGGCTGAAGATGTGTATAAACCAGGTACAGAAGAAGTCTTAATTGCACGTAACACTTTATTAGATGAAAAACTTTGTGATGTGTTAGATGCAAACTCAGTAGACAGCGTAAAAGTACGTTCTGTTGTAACTTGTGATACTGACTTCGGTGTATGTGCGAAATGTTACGGTCGTGACTTAGCGCGTGGTCATCTCATCAACCAAGGTGAAGCAGTGGGTGTTATTGCTGCTCAATCTATCGGTGAACCAGGTACACAGTTAACCATGCGTACATTCCATATCGGTGGTGCAGCTTCTGCAGCAGCGAAAGAATCTAGTGTACAAATCAAAAACGACGGTACTTTACACCTTGCTAACGCGAAATTTGTTGTTAATGACGAAGGTAAATTAGTTTTAACTTCTCGTAATACTGAATTAACCGTAACTGATGCATTTGGTCGTACGAAAGAACACTATAAAGTGCCTTACGGTACTGTATTGAACAAAGCTGACGGTCAAGAAGTGTCTGCTGGTGAAACAGTGGCAAACTGGGATCCTCATACAATGCCAGTTGTCTCTGAAGTATCTGGTTTTGTGAAATTCGTTGATATCGTGGACGGTTTAACCGTAACTCGTCAAACGGATGAATTAACCGGTCTTTCTTCTATCGTAGTACAAGACGTGGGTGAACGTGCAACAGCAGGTAAAGATTTACGTCCAACTATTAAATTAGTTGATGCAAAAGGTAACGATATCTTCTTACCTGAAACTGACGTTATTGCGCAATACTTCTTACCAGGTAAAGCAATCGTAAGTTTAGATGACGGTGCGGAAGTGAAAGTGGGTGAGCCACTTGCACGTATTCCACAAGAATCTGTGGGTACTAAAGATATTACCGGTGGTCTTCCACGCGTTGCTGATTTATTCGAAGCTCGTAAACCGAAAGAGCCTGCAATCTTGGCTGAAATTTCAGGTATCGTGTCCTTCGGTAAAGAAACCAAAGGTAAACGTCGCTTACTAATCACCCCAACTGAAGGTGAAATCTACGAAGAAATGATTCCAAAATGGCGTCAACTCAACGTATTTGAAGGTGAGATGGTAGAACGTGGTGATGTGATTTCTGATGGTGCAGAAACTCCACACGATATCTTACGTTTACGCGGTGTTCGTGCTGTAACTGAATACATCGTGAACGAAGTGCAAGAAGTTTACCGCTTACAAGGGGTAAAAATTAACGATAAGCACATCGAAGTTATCGTACGTCAAATGTTACGTAAAGCAGTTATCACCAAAGCTTATGACAGCGAATTCCTCGAAGGAGAACAAGTTGAAGTGGCTCGCGTGAAAATTGTGAACCGTAAACGTGAAGCGGAGGGTAAACCACCAGTTGAATTCGAACGTGAATTACTTGGTATTACCAAAGCGTCATTGGCGACAGAATCCTTCATTTCTGCGGCATCGTTCCAAGAAACTACTCGCGTGCTTACTGAAGCAGCGGTGGCGGGTAAACGTGATGAATTACGCGGCTTGAAAGAGAACGTAATCGTAGGTCGTTTAATCCCAGCTGGTACTGGTTTTGCGTATCACCAAGGTCGTCACAAAAAACGTATTGTAGACGATGTTGTGATTAAATTGTCTGAAGACGATGAAGCAGCAATTGCTGATGAATTTGTGATGACAGCAGATGATGCAACAACTAACTTAGCAGAAATGCTTAATATGGCAGATGATGCAGAGTAATCGCTAATTGCTAAAAAAGAAAACCCGAGTTTAGGCTCGGGTTTTTTATTATCTTAATACAGAAAGTGCGGTCAGTTTTTGATGCGTTTTTCGTTTGGAAAAGTATCGTAAAAATGACCGCACTTTCTTTTCATCAATAAAAAAGCCACCTTATCGGTGGCTTTGAAATATTTTGCTTAAGCTGAGATTACCAACCTTTTACAACACCATCTTTAAAGTGTTTTTTCGCTTCTTGGTAAACTTCTTCAGTTTGGTATGCTTTCACGAAATCTTGGATCGCTTTGCTGTCTTTGTTATCAGTACGCGCAACGATGATGTTTACGTATGGAGAATCTTTATCTTCTACGAATACGCCATTATCTTGTGCATTTAAGCCAACTTGACCTGCATAAGTGTTATTTACAACAGCAAGATCAACATCATCTAATGCACGAGCTGCAACAGAGGTATCTACTTCAGAAATTTTTAAGTTTTTCGGATTTTCAACGATATCTGCGACAGTTGAAAGAAGATCGTTAGAATTTTTAAGTTTGATTAAACCTTGTTTCTCAAGAAGGATTAATGCACGACCACGGTTTGATGGGTCATTTGGTACAACAACTTTCGCACCGTCTTTTAATTCATTTACATTTTTGATGGTTTTAGAATAGCCAGCAAGCGGGTAAACAAAGGTATTACCAACAATCACTAAGTTGTTTAAGTTTTTCGCTTTTACATCTTCATCTAAGTAAGGTTTGTGTTGCATTGCGTTAGCATCTAAATCACCTTTAGATACAGCAGTGTTTGGTAATGCGTAGTCATTGAATAAAACAAATTCAACATTTAAGTTGTATTTATCTTTTGCGACTTTTGCAGCAGTTTCTGCAACTTGGTGCTCAGGACCAGCCATTACACCAACTTTGATTGATGTTGGAGCAGGTGCAGTTGATGCTGCATCTGCTTTTTTCTCTTCTTTACAACCTGTTAATACTAATGCTGACGCGATAGCGGTGATAGCAAATAAGTTTTTTAATTTCATGTTTTTTCCTTGTTGTGAATAAAATGGTATAGAAAATAATTAACGGTGATCCACTCGTTTTGCGAGCGTGTCGCCTAATTTTTGACTGAGCATCACGATAATCACGATAACAATCGTTGCTGCCCAAGTTACCGATGGCATATTGCGATAGACACCATAGTTAATGGCAAGGCTTCCTAAACCGCCACCGCCTTGGGTTCCCGCCATGGCGGTATAGCCAATTAATGTCACGAAAGTGAGCGTAATCGCATTAATGAGCGTAGGTAGGGATTCAGGCAAATAGAATTTACGAATAATTTGCCAATTGGTTGCGCCCATAGCTTTTGCTGTTTCAGTCAAACCGGTTGGGATCTCAAAAAGTGCATTACTCGTAAGACGTGCAAAAAATGGCGTTGCGGCTGCACTTAATGAGACAATCGCTGCATTAGAACCAATACTGCCGCCAGGAAGCAACCAGCTCGTTAGCGGAATTAAAGCGAGTAATAAAATAATATAAGGAATTGAACGCCCGATATTAATAATGACGTTTAAAAACGCATTGAGTTTTTTGTTTTCTAAAATCGCCCCTTTATTGGTTAAAAAGGTTAAAAAACCCAGTGGTAAGCCTAATAAAGCGGCAATTAATGTCGATAATACTGACATATAAACCGTTTCAATGGTCGATACCGTTAATAAACTCGCAAAATTATCGGGGAATTGTTGGCTAAATGTTGCCCATAAATCATTGAACATAGCCTAGCACCTCTACTCGAACGTTATTTTCCATTAAATAAACTTTGGCTTGCGTAATCGCATCTTCATCACCTTCAACCTCCGCAATGGTAAAGCCAAATTTTACGCCACCGGCATAATCAATTTGTGAGGTTAAGATACTGAGCTCTACGCCAAATTTTTTCGATGCTTGAGAAAGTAATGGGGCATCGACGGAGCGACCAGTAAATTCAAATTTGATGATCGGATACGATTTGGCATGTTTTGGCGTATCAGATAGATTTTCTAAATATTCTTCCGGCAAGGTAATGTGGAAAGTCGAACTGATAAATTCTTGGGCCAATTCTGTTTTCGGATTAGAGAAAATTTCGCTAACTGTGCCTTGTTCAATCAGACGGCCTTTATCAATTACGGCAACTTGATCGCAGATGCGTTTAACCACTTCCATTTCATGGGTAATAAGAAGAATGGTGATACCTAAAGTGCGGTTGATTTCTTTTAATAATTTTAGAATGGATTGAGTTGTAGCCGGATCTAATGCGCTAGTCGCTTCATCACAAAGTAAGACTTTTGGATCGCTTGCAAGTGCACGCGCAATCGCTACTCGTTGTTTTTGACCACCAGAGAGATTAGCAGGATACACATTATGTTTATCACTTAATCCAACAAGCGCTAAAAGTGCGGTCGTTTTTTCTTGAATTTCTGCTTTTGATTTATTTTCTAATTCAAGTGGCAATGCCACGTTTTCAAAAACGGTTCGAGAGGTTAACAAATTAAAATGTTGGAAAATCATACCGATTTGACGGCGTGTTTTCACTAATTCTGCTTCAGAAAGTTGAGTCAGATCCACATCATCGATGAGCACAGCACCGTGAGTGGGTCTTTCTAATAAGTTTACACAACGGATAAGTGTACTTTTACCAGCACCAGAGGCGCCAATGACACCGCAAATCTGTCCCTTAGGCACATGTAATGAAACATTATCAAGTGCGGTCAGTTTTTTATCTGGAAGTGTAAAAATCTTCGTAATGTTATTTAGCTTAATCATATAAGCCCTTGTTCTCAGTTAATATTTGAATTTCATTTGTATTCTAGACGTCTAGAATGCTGTGTCAATATCTTCGGGGATCTTTTTTAGACAGATCAGTTATGACTTATTATTGCTTATATTAAGGATAAAAGGGATAATTTTGTCCTAAGAAAAAGATAAATGAGAAAATATATGAAGAAAGCTGTTTTTTTAGATCGTGATGGCACTTTAAATATCGACCATGGTTATGTTCATAAAATTGATGATTTCCAATTTATTGAAGGCAGCATTGATGCATTAAAAGCATTAAAGGAAATGGGGTATCTTTTGGTTTTAGTGACCAATCAATCAGGCATTGCTCGTGGATATTTTTCAGAAGATCAGTTTTTACAACTTACAGAATGGATGGATTGGTCATTAGCTGATCGTGGTGTGGATTTAGATGGTATTTATTATTGTCCTCATCATCCAGAAGGGAAGGGCGAATATAAAGAAGACTGTGCATGCAGAAAACCAAAATCAGGCATGTTATTAGAGGCGATTAAAGCGCTGAAAATCGATCCTGCACAATCTATTATGGTTGGCGATAAGATTGAAGATCTTAAAGCAGGCATTGGCGCAAAAGTAAAAACAAATATTTTAGTGCGAACAGGCAAACCTATTACAGAAGAGGGAGAGAACCTTGCTGATTATGTTTTGGATTCCATTGCAGATTTGCCAAGAATAGCAAAACGATTAATTAAGTAACAAAAATGATCTATTTTTTGTTCGAATAGGCGAAAAGATCTTCAACTAAGAAAAAATTTACATTTTTTTACAAAAAGATCTTGCAAAGGCATCTGAAATGCCTATAATACGCCCCACACAACGACGCGCTGTTGTGACTCTTAAGAAAACCAGTGCGTCGTTCTTTTTTGCTCTTTAACAATATATCAGACAATCTGTGTGGGCACTTGTTGATTGACTTGTTTTAAAAATATTTTTTTAATTTTGAAGTCTTAATAGGTGCTAACTAGAAATTCATATACTTTTTAAGT
>NZ_QEPQ01000005.1 GCF_003252795.1 Haemophilus parainfluenzae | reverse complement strand
AGCGGTGGTCCCACCTGACCCCATACCGAACTCAGAAGTGAAACGCCGATGCGCCGATGGTAGTGTGGGGCTTCCCCATGTGAGAGTAGGACACCGCCAGGTACTGAATGTAGAACCCCGAGCTGAATGGCTTGGGGTTTTTGTTTATAGATTTTTATTAAAAATTATATAGAATGATCTCAATTTTTATTTCTCAATATAAACCATGAAAAACTTTAGATATTTTGCGCAACGTTATGTTGATTGGGTTATTCGATTAGGTCGAGTTCGTTTCTCTTTACTTGGTATCGCTATTCTTGCGATTTTAGCTATCTGTATACAAATCTTATTAAGCACGCTCCTTAGTGATGGTATTCACTGGAGTGACATAGCTCGGTCGATCACTTTTGGTTTATTTACTGCTCCTTTTGTTATCTATTTCTTTACGCTACTTGTTGAACGACTAGAACGTTCCCGTTTAGAACTCTCTAAAACGCTTGCTAGATTAGAAAAAAATAGCCGTGATAAAAGTACCTTACTTGCAACGATTAGCCATGAATTACGTACGCCTTTAAATGGAATCATTGGTCTAAGCCGAATTTTATTGGATGATAAATTAACAGAACAACAACAAAATTACCTCAATACAATTAATCTAAGTGCTGTCAGTTTAGGCCATATTTTTAGTGATATTATTGATTTAGATAAGATCGACTCTAAGCGTATTGAATTAAATATCCAGCCTTGCGATTTCCATTCACTACTTAATGATTTCTATAATTTTGGTACCTTGATGGCGGAGCAAAAGGGGCTAAAATTCTCTTTAAAGCTGGATGATAATTTACCTAATTGGCTTTATCTCGATCGTGCTCGCCTTAGCCAAATTCTTTGGAATTTAATTAGTAATGCCGTCAAATTCACAGACAAAGGTGACGTTATTTTAAGGGTGCAGAAAATGCAAGATAATCAGTATCAATTTAGTGTTACTGATACGGGGGCAGGAATTGCACCTTGCGAATTAGATAAGATTTTTACCATGTACTATCAGGTTAAAGATAATATTCATCGTTCTGCGGGAAGTGGCATTGGTCTTGCAATTTCTAAGAATTTAGCTCAATTAATGAAAGGGGATTTAACGGTTGAGAGTGAACTGGAAAAAGGTTCAACCTTTTACTTAACGATCATTGCAGAAAAAGCTCAGGCTCATGATGGTAATGCTGAAAAAGCCATGCAGCATCTTTCTATTTTATTAGTAGAAGACGTTGAATTGAATGTGGTTGTGGCCAAAAGTATTCTTGAAAAGCAAGGCCATTATGTTGATGTTGCGATGAATGGTGAACAGGCTATCCAATTATTTGAGAAAAATACTTATGATATTGTTTTTCTTGATATTAAGTTGCCAGATATGTCAGGTTTTGATATTGCATACTATCTACGTAAAAACTACGAAGAAGGGATTTATGATTTTCTCCCACCTTTAATTGCCTTTACAGCGAACGTGATGCACAGCGAAGAAGAATATCAAGAGCAGGGAATGGATGGTGTGTTACGCAAGCCACTTTCTTTGGTTGAATTACGTCAGTGCTTTAAAACTTTTTTAGGCGATGATATTGAATGTATCTCTGATGAAGAAGAACCTCCTCAGGTTCAAGAAGGCATCAATATTTCACTTATTGAGTTAATCGGAAAATCTCAAGCTAAAGCTAATGTTGATTTATTTAAACAATGGATGCCGATTTATTTAGATGAATTAGAAACAGCCTATGACGATTATCTTGTAAACTCAGATATGCAACAAACGGTGTCAGATGTCGCACATAAAATTAAAGGTGCAGCTGCATCGGTGGGACTTGTTAATGTTCAAAATATCGCAAAACAGGCTCAAGACACCTCACTACCAAATTGGACATCCGATATTGCTTCATGGATAAAGCAACTCAGTAATGAATGGCCTCAAAATTTAGCTGAATTGGAAGCCTATTTAGAAAAATAATTCATGACACGTCATTTTCAAATTTTAGTCAGTGAGAATATGCCGTCTAATTTGCCGGCAAATACCTTGATCATTAATGAGTTTTCTAAAATTCAAAATCTTCTTGGACAAGAGTTTGAGACGATCTTGTTTGATGCACGGAAAGGTATCCATTTAGAGGCGCTCGCTATTGCAGCTGGTACATTGAAAATGAATGGCACCTTAATTGTCTTGCTATCAAATTGGGGGGAGCTTCATTCTCAAATAGATGAAGATAGTCTTCGTTGGTCAGGTTCGATTGAGGCAATTGCTACGCCAAGATTTATGACATATTTTAAGTATTGTATTCATAAATATGGTTTTCCCGTCCTTTATCATCAAAATGATTTAAAATTTGACCGCACTTCTCAGCAGTTATTTGTAAATCATAACGCGACCTTAGATCAGCAGAAAATCATTGAGCAAATCTTACAAAAAGAATCCGAGCTCTACTTTCTTACTGCCAAACGAGGAAGAGGGAAATCAGCTCTAGCAGGCTTATTAGCGAATCAACTGGATACTAAAATTTACCTCACCGCACCGAATAAAAGTGCGGTTAAAATTTTGGCTGAATTTTCACAAAAAGAGATTATCTTTATTGCACCAGATGAGCTTTTCCTTGCTTTGCAAAATGATCCTTCTTTTTCTGAAAATGCTTGGCTTTTTGTTGATGAGGCGGCAATGCTGCCGATTGCTCAACTTAGCGCTTTTTCCCAGCATTTTAAGCATATTTTATTTACGACAACCATCCATAGTTATGAGGGAACAGGACGAGGCTTTGAGCTTAAATTTAAGCAAAAAATTAACCGCACTTTTTCTGACTTTGAGCTTATTGAACCGCTACGTTGGTCGAAAGATGACGCTTTAGAGGCGTTTATCGATGAGCTTTTATTATTGAATGTAGAGGATGAGTTTAAGCAAACACCATACGATAAAAGCAAAATATGCCAAATTACTGAACGCTCACAAGAGAAAATACTTTCTTCATTGTCTCAATTCTATGGCTTAATGACATTAGCTCATTATCGTACATCACAATTAGATCTACGACGATTGTTTGATGCTAATTCACAGTGTTTTTTTACCGCTGAAAGTGAGCGAAATTTACTAGGGGCAGTTTGGTCATTAAAAGAAGGCGGGATTGAAGATTCAGCCCTCATTGAAGCGATTCAACAAGGAACTAGACGACCTAAAGGTAATCTTGTCCCGCAAGCACTTTGTTTTCATGCTCAACAACAAAAGGCTTGTGAATTGCATTCTTTACGTATTTCGAGAATTACGGTTCAGCCTATGTGGCAGCAGCATGGTATTGGTACACAACTCATTGAATATATCACACAAAATGCCAGTGTGGATTATTTATCAGTGAGTTTTGGTTATACCAAAGAGCTGGCTCAATTTTGGCAGAAATGTGGTTTTTCTCTTGTTCATTTAGGCGAGCATTTAGAGGCAAGTAGTGGTTGTTATTCAGCTATCGCTCTAAAAGGGCTTTCTACACAAGGCATTGAATTAGAAAAAGAAGCAACACAATCTTTTCAACGGAATATACCTTTGTCTTTCCATCCGCTCGTTCAGGAATTTAATATCACATCAGTAGATTGGGAATTGATTGACGAAGACTGGCTAAGCTTAAAAAATTTTGCTTATTTTCACCGCACTTTAGCTTCCGCTTTGCCGGCAATTCGTCGATTTTTAATGAATTTAGATGAAAAAGATTGCCCTTTAATGAGAGATTATTTCATCACAAAACAGGTACCCTATAATAAGAAAAATGGGTTAAAATTATTACGTTCGGAAATTGCACAAAAATTAAAAAAGGAGGCAAAATGAGCGAACAAGAAAAAAAAGGTTGGTTCCGTAAAGCGGTAGATGAATACAATAAATTTTGCAGTGAGCTTGGTTTAGATAAAGGTAGTTGTCGAGGTTGTATGCCACGCATTGAATTTGATGATGATGGTAAGGTAAAAAAAGAGAAACCACTAGAACCACTCAAAAAATGAAAGAAAACAGGGTTAATCAAGCCCTGTTTTTTTATACAGATAAATATTGAAAAGTAGAGTGGATTTGCTAAACTAATCAGCTATTCACGCAAAAATGAGATAAAAATTGACCGCACTTATGAAAACAACCTATTTTAATTTTGATATTCCAACTCAGCCCAATGACCATAAAATTCTTGGCAATGTATTAGCGAGTGCAGATGCACTTGCTGTTAGTGAACTTGCAGAGCAATACGATGGATTGACGGTGGTTGTGACACCGGATACCAAAAGTGCGGTTCGTTTATCACAAGTTTTACCAGATTTAACTTCTCAGCCCGTTCAGTTTTTTCCTGATTGGGAAACGTTGCCTTATGATTCTTTTTCCCCTCATCAAGAAATTATTTCTTCTCGTTTAAGTGCGCTATTTCATTTGCAAAATACTAAAAAAGGTATCTTTGTTTTACCGATTAGCACATTAATGCAACGTGTGTGCCCGCCGAAATATCTACAGCACAATGTCCTTTTGATTAAAAAAGGCGACCGTCTTGTCATTGAAAAATTGCGATTACAATTAGAGTCAGCAGGATATCGTTCCGTAGAGCAAGTACTAGAACATGGTGAATATGCTGTGCGCGGATCACTTTTAGATCTTTTCCCAATGGGAAGTGCAGTTCCATTTCGCTTAGATTTTTTTGATGATGAAATTGATTCGATTCGTACTTTTGATGTCGATACGCAACGAACGTTAGATGAAATTCAATCCATTAATTTATTACCAGCTCACGAATTTCCAACAGATGAGAAAGGCATTGAATTTTTCCGTACACAATTTAGAGAAACCTTTGGTGAAATTCGTCGTGATCCTGAGCATATTTATCAGCAAATCAGTAAAGGTACATTAATTTCAGGGATTGAATATTGGCAACCGTTATTCTTTGATGAAATGGCAACGTTGTTTGATTACTTGCCCGAAAAAACGTTGTTTGTGGATATGGAAACAAATCAAGCACAAGGTGAACGTTTTTATCTTGATGCCAAACAGCGTTATGAGCATCGAAAAGTTGACCCGATGCGTCCTCTTTTGCCGCCAGAACGATTGTGGTTAAGTATTGATGCAGTAAATCATGCATTAAAAAATTACCCTAAAATTAATTTCAAAGCAGAAAAAGTGCGGTCATCTGTTCGTCAGAAAAATTTAGCGGTGTCTGTATTACCAGCAGTGACCATTCAATCACAGCAAAAAGAACCGTTATCGCAACTTCGACAGTTTATTGAACATTTCAGAGGAAATGTTTTATTTTCAGTTGAGACTGAAGGACGTCGTGAAACTTTAGTAGATTTGCTTTCACCATTAAAAATTAAACCTAAACAGATTAAAACCTTATCTGACACAAATAAAGACAAGTTTAATCTTTGGGTAAGTCGTCTTGAGCAAGGTTTTATTCTTGATGAGGCTAAATTAGCCGTCATTACTGAACATGAAATTTTAGGTGAGCGGGTACAGCAACGTCAGCGTGATAAACGTAAGGCGGTGAATCCAGATACCTTAGTGCGTAATCTGGCAGAATTAAAAATTGGTCAGCCTGTGGTGCATTTAGATCATGGTGTGGGGCGTTATGGTGGGTTAGTTACGCTTGATACTGGAGGCTTAAAAGCAGAATATTTGCTGATCAATTATGCGAATGAGTCCAAACTTTATGTGCCTGTAGGTTCTCTTCATTTAATTAGTCGCTATGTAGGCGGCTCAGATGAAACCGCACCATTACATAAATTAGGTAATGAATCGTGGGTGAAAACGCGTCAAAAGGCTGCAGAAAAAATTCGTGATGTGGCAGCTGAATTACTTGATGTATATGCCCAACGAGAAGTAAAAAAAGGCTTTGAATTTAAATATGATCGTGAGGAGTTCCAGCAATTCGCAGCAACCTTCCCTTTTGAAGAAACACACGATCAAGCTATGGCGATTAATGCTGTCATTTCGGATATGTGCCAACCCAAGGCGATGGATCGTTTGGTTTGTGGTGATGTGGGCTTTGGAAAGACTGAAGTGGCGATGCGTGCAGCATTTTTGGCGGTCATGAACCATAAACAAGTTGCCGTATTGGTTCCGACAACATTGTTAGCTCAACAGCATTACGAGAATTTTAAAGATCGTTTTGCTAATCTTCCGGTTAATGTGGAAGTGCTTTCTCGCTTTAAAACAGCTAAAGAGCAAAAACAAATCTTAGAAAATTTAGCCGAAGGAAAAGTCGATATTCTGATTGGCACTCATAAATTGATTCAATCTGATGTGAAGTTTTCGGATCTTGGCTTACTCATCATCGATGAAGAACATCGCTTTGGAGTGGGACAAAAAGAGAAAATTAAACAACTTCGAGCGAATATTGATATTTTAACGCTTACCGCAACACCAATTCCTCGCACTTTGAATATGGCGATGAATGGTATTCGCGATCTTTCTATTATTGCGACACCGCCGGCTCGCCGAGTGAGTATCAAAACATTTGTTCGCCAGAAAGATGATTTAATTATTCGTGAAGCCATCCTGCGTGAAATTTTACGTGGTGGGCAAGTTTATTATTTGCATAATGATGTGGCGAGTATTGAAAATACAGCAGAAAAACTGACCGCACTTGTACCAGAAGCTCGCGTCGTGATTGGTCATGGTCAAATGCGAGAACGTGAACTTGAACGCGTGATGAGTGATTTTTATCATCAACGTTATAACGTATTAGTCTGTTCCACCATTATTGAAACAGGAATTGATGTACCAACGGCAAATACGATTATTATTGAACGTGCAGATAATTTTGGTTTAGCTCAGCTTCACCAGTTGCGTGGTCGAGTAGGGCGTTCTCACCACCAAGCTTATGCCTATTTGCTTACACCTCCGCCGAAATTAATGACGAAAGATGCGAAACGTCGTTTAGAGGCATTAGAAAGTTTAGATAACTTAGGCGCAGGTTTCATTCTTGCGACGCATGATTTAGAAATTCGCGGTGCCGGTGAATTATTAGGGAATGAACAAAGTGGGCAAATTGAAAGCATCGGTTTCTCACTTTATATGGAATTACTTGATGCGGCAGTGAAAGCCTTAAAAGAGGGCAGAGAGCCTTCATTAGAAGAGATTACGCATCAACAAGCAGAAATTGAGTTACGCGTTCCAGCACTATTGCCAGATGATTATCTTGGCGATGTGAATATGCGTTTGTCGTTCTATAAACGCATTGCTGCAGCGGAAAGTAAACAAGAGTTAGATGAATTAAAAGTTGAATTAATCGATCGCTTTGGCCTATTACCTGAAGCAACTAAAAACCTTTTACAAATTGCTGAAATGCGTTTAATGGTGAAACCATTAAAAGTACTGAAAATTGATGCAGGGGCTCAAGGTGGCTTTATTGAATTCTCTCCTTCAGCAAAAGTTGATCCAGAAAAATTCATCAAATTAATTCAACAAAATCCAATTGTTTATCGCTTTGATGGACCATTAAAATTTAAGTTTGTAAAAGCCCTTCCAGAAAACAAAGAGCGGTTAGAATTTGTGATGGATTTAGTGAAGAGGCTTACTGAGTAGCAAGTAAATAAAAAGGCTGACAAATGTCAGCCTTTCTTTTTCACGTTTTATTAGTGAAGCGCTTCAACAACGCTTAAGAACATTTTTAAGATACCGGCATTTAATAAGTCGATAAAGAATGCCCCTACCATTGGTACGATTAAGAACGCTTTGTGAGATGGTCCGAAACGACTGGTAATCGCTTGCATGTTAGCAACGGCTGTTGGTGTTGCGCCGAGACCGAAACCACAGTGACCCGCACTTAATACAATCGCATCATAATCTTTACCCATCATACGGTATGTGACGTAGATAGCGAAGAAAGCCATGAAGACAACTTGAACCGCTAAGATAACTAATACATCTGTTGCAAGACCTGCTAATTCCCAAAGTTTGAGAGACATTAAAGCAATCGCTAAGAAGATAGATAAACCTACGCTACCTAATACGTCAATCGCTGAATCAGCCACTTGGAATTTGAATAAGTGGGTTAAGCTGTTGCGAATGATTACGCCTGTAAACAAACACCATACGAATGTAGGTAATTGAATGTGAGTACCTTTTGTTAAGCCATCTAAGTATTGACCAATGAGTAAACATAAAGAAAGCATAGCGATGGTTTCAATGATTGAACGCGCATTGATTTTACGTTTATAAGTTGGGTGCTCAAATGCTTCTTGTACGTCATCTACTTCATCATTTTCTGGGTTCTCACCTTGTTTTTGATGATTTAATAAATAACGAGATACTGGACCACCTAAGATACCACCAAAGACTAAACCGAATGTGGCACATGCCATGGCGATTTCTGTCGCAGCCGGTAGATTAAATTCTTTAGTGAATGTTTCTGCCCATGCCGCACCTGTACCATGACCACCGGTTAGGGTAACTGAACCAGCAAGTAAGCCGTAAGCAGGATCAATGCCTAATAATTGAGTTCCTAAAATACCGATGACATTTTGGCAAACAATGAGTATTCCTGCCGCCAATAGGAAGATAACTAATGGTTTTCCGCCTTTAATTAAGCGAGCAAAGTTTGCACTTAAACCGATAGAGGAGAAGAATACCAACATCATAGATGTTTGTAAGCTTTTCTCAAAAGTGAATGAAGTGCCATTTACTTTGTATAAAATGGTTAATGCAATAGCCACAATAAAGCCGCCAACGACAGGCTCAGGGATATTAAATGTTTGTAAAACTCGAATGCGTTTTACTAGAAAAAAACCGAGTAATAATACAAAACTTGCTAAAGCAAGTGTTTGATAGGTATCAAAAACAATATTCACGAAATATCCTCCTATTTAGTTTGGTTTCGAGAATTCTTATGAGTTGTGTTCAGGTTCAACCACCACAATGTCAACATTACTATGTAATCCACGTGGTAATTGGGAGCCTTTTCTGCCGCGTTCCGCACGGAATTTTTGCAGATCTTCCGGTTTTAATGTGATTTTTCGTTTACCGGAATGGAACTCAAGGCTGGCTTGCTCTGAAATTAAGAACAATTTCACCAATAATTCTGACCGCGCTTTTGCATTCGCTGCTGGAATACTGATGATTTTGTTGCCTTTCCCTTTTGATAATGCCGGTAAATCCCGTACCGGAAAAATCAGCATTCGACCCGCTGAAGTGAGGGACACAAGAAGTGAGGCCGACTCGGAAAGTTTCTCAGGTTTCAAGACTTTCGCATTTTCTGGCAAAGAAATCAAGGCTTTTCCAGCTTTATTACGTGCAATTAAATCTTCAAATTTGCAAATAAAACCGTATCCTGCATCTGATGCCATCAATAATTCTTGTTTTTCAGGTTCCATAATAACCTGTTCAATGGTTGCACCGGCCGGTAATGTGAGTTTACCAGTGAGCGGTTCACCTTGTGAACGCGCAGAAGGTAAGCTTAATGGATCTAAAGCATAACTACGACCAGTACTATCAATAAAGATTACTGGCTGATTACTTTTACCGCAAGCGTGCGCGAGATATTTATCGCCTGCTTTATAGCTTAATCCTGCTGGATCAATGTCATGACCTTTTGCACAGCGTACCCAGCCCATTTCAGATAAAATAACGGTAACGGGTTCTGCTGGGATCATTTCACTTTCAGAAATGGCTTTCGCTTCTTCACGCTCAACTAATTGAGACATTCTAGGGCTGGCGTATTTTTTCGCATCTTCTTGAATTTCTTTTTTGATCAAGGTATTTAAGCGACGTTCAGATCCTAAAATTAACTCTAAATTTGACCGCTCTTCTTCGAGTTTATCTTTTTCAGCTTGTAATTGATGTTCTTCTAATTTGGCTAAATGGCGTAAACGTAAGTTTAAAATGGCTTCTGCTTGTTCATCACTTAAGTTAAAGCGAGCCATTAAAACTTGTTTAGGTTCATCTTCAGTACGAATAATTTCAATCACTTCATCAATATTGAGGAAGGCAATCATCAAACCGTCTAAAATGTGTAAACGAGCGAGTACTTTATCTAAACGATGTTGTAAACGACGCGTTACTGTTGTACGACGGAATGTCAGCCATTCGGTAAGAACTTGAAGTAAGCCTTTCACGGCAGGTTTATGATCAAGCCCGATCATATTCATATTCACACGATAGCTTTTTTCGAGATCCGTCGTCGCAAATAAATGCGCCATTAAGGCATCCGTGTCAACGCGATTTGAACGTGGCACAAGCACGATACGCACAGGGTTTTCGTAATCTGCTTCATCACGAATATCTTCCACCATTGGCAATTTTTTCGCCGTCATTTGCTCAGCGATTTGTGCAATGATTTTAGAGGGTGAAGATTGATGAGGAAGTGCGCTGATGATGATTTCACCGTCTTCTTTATGCCATGTTGCTCGCATCTTGATGGAACCACGACCGGTTTCATACATTTTACGAATATCATCTTTTGGCGAAATAATTTCCGCTTCAGTTGGGAAATCAGGGCCTTGAATGATATTGAGTACATCATCTAATCCTGCTTTTGGATTATCTAATAGCAGGACCGCTGCATCCGCCACTTCATTAATATTGTGTGGTGGAATATCGGTTGCCATCCCGACGGCAATTCCGGTGGTGCCGTTTAACAGAATATGAGGTAAACGTGCAGGCAAATATTGTGGTTCTTCTAAAGTGCCATCAAAGTTTGGTTGGAAATCAACGGTGCCTTGGCCTAATTCAGATAATAGAATTTCAGAAATTTTGGACAGGCGAGACTCCGTATAACGCATTGCGGCGAATGATTTAGGATCATCTGGTGCCCCCCAGTTTCCTTGCCCATCCACTAACGGATAACGGTAAGAAAAGGGCTGAGCCATTAATACCATGGCTTCATAACAGGCGGAGTCGCCGTGTGGATGGAATTTACCTAACACATCACCGACTGTACGCGCAGATTTTTTAAATTTCGCTGCAGCATTTAAACCCAGTTCAGACATCGCATAGACAATACGGCGCTGAACAGGCTTTAAGCCATCGCCAATAAAAGGCAATGCACGATCCATGATGACGTACATTGAATAATTAAGGTAAGCCTTTTCTGTAAAGGTGCGAAGTGGCATCTGCTCGATGCCTTCGTAGTTAATATTGCTCATATTCTTCTAATCTATTTTCTTGTTGCACCGGAACTCGCATCAGAATGTTCATGATGAGAATGTCCCATATCCATTCCTTTATGACTATCAATTTCGTAAGGAACAGGTTGTGGTTTTTGTGGATTGGCTTCTTTAAAGGCTTCGTCTTTTAGTTTTCCGGAATAAATATTCGGATTTTTTTCGCCTTCGACCACGATTTGTCCCATTGTGCCTTTATTTACAGCACGGAAAATCGAGTGATCCATAAAGACATAAGTGCCAGGTACATCAATTCGTGTTTCCACCATGGTGGCACTGCCGGATGGAATCAGGGTAGTTTGAACATTATGATTAACAAGCGTACCGCCTTCCACATACACATTATCAAATACGGCACCAATTAAGTGGAAAGAAGAGCATAAATTTGGTCCTGCATTTCCTACAAATAGACGAATGGTTTCACCGGTTTTTGCTTTTAAGGCATTTCCATTCATAGTTGCACCGACTTTACCGTTGAAGAGAACGTATTCAGGGCGTTCATCAATGGCTTTTTGCATACTGAATGGTTGCAAACCAGGATCACCAAATTCACCTTTGGTATAGAATTCACTTTGCATAATGTAAAATTCGCGATCCACTTTTGGTAAGCCTTCTTTTGGCTCAACTAAAACTAAACCATACATCCCTTTAGCAAGGTGAATATCTACAGGTTGGCTGCCACAGTGGTACAAATAAATGCCCGAACGCAATGCTCTAAATTGGAAGGTTGATGTACGCGTTGGTGGCGTTTCACTTGCGATAGCGCCCCCCATTGGCACAGCGGCAGCATGAAAATCGATACTGTGCGGCATCATTGAACTCGCTGAGTTGGAAAGTTGCACTTCCACCATATCGCCTTCACGCACACGAATAAACGGCGCAGGCACGCTACCATTTAATGTCCAAAATTTAAATTGCACACCATCCATTAAATCCATAATTTGCTCAAGTGCGGTCAGTTTTACCACGACTTTTGCTGGATAGTTACGCTCAATCGGTTTTGGCACATTTGGCGCAAGCGTCAGTTCAGCTTCAATCTCTGGTAAATTCTCAACTGCAGTGGTTGCTGTATTTGAGGCTTTTTCTTCTGCTTGAGCAGACGGAATAAGGCTTAAACCAGCACCTAATGTAATTGTTGCTAGGCCTAGTGCACTGTTTTTAAAAAAATCTCGACGTTGTTCGTTCATGATTGACCTCAAATAATTAAACAGCTAAATCCACTTGGTCGCCATTGGTTTGTAACCAATTTTTGCGATCTTCCGCTCGTTTTTTGGCAAGTAACATATCCATTAATTCTAATGTTTCCGCGCCTTGATCTTCGCCTAGCTCATAGGTTAATTGAACTAAACGGCGTGTATTCGGATCCATGGTGGTTTCACGTAATTGTGATGGATCCATTTCACCTAAACCTTTGAATCGTTGTACGTTTAAAGTGCCTTTTTTACCTTTTAAGCGTTCTAAAATTGCTTCTTTTTCGTTTTCATCGAGGGCATAAAAGACTTCTTTACCTAAGTCGATACGATAGAGTGGTGGCATTGCCACATAAACGTGTCCATCTTGAACCAATTTAGGGAAGTGACGTAAAAAGAGGGCACAGAGTAGGGTGGCGATATGCAAACCATCAGAGTCCGCATCGGCTAAAATACAGACTTTCCCGTAACGAAGTTGAGATAAGTCTTCATTATCAGGATCGATACCAAGCGCCACAGCAATATCATGAATTTCCGTTGAACCAAGCACTTGATCACTGGCGACTTCCCAAGTATTTAAGATTTTTCCACGTAACGGCAGGATCGCTTGATATTCACGATCTCGCGCCTGTTTGGCCGATCCACCCGCAGAGTCACCCTCTACTAAGAATAATTCGGTTTTTTCTAAATTTTGTGATGCACAATCGGCTAATTTACCTGGTAGAGCAGGACCACTCACTAATTTTTTACGCACGACTTTTTTGGCTGCATTCAGACGACGTTGTGCAGAACTGATCGCCATTTCAGCTAAGCGATCTGCATCCTGTACGTTTTGATTCAACCATAAACTAAAGGCATCTTTTAAAACACCCGCAACAAAGACCGCACTTTGACGGGAAGATAAACGTTCTTTTGTTTGGCCAGCAAATTGAGCATCTTGCATTTTCAGTGAAAGAATATAAGCACAGCGATCCCAAATGTCGTCTGCAGTTAATTTCACGCCACGTGGTAATTTATTGCGGAATTCGCAATATTCAGTCATGGCATTGAGCAAACCTTGGCGAAGACCATTCACGTGTGTTCCGCCTTGTACTGTTGGAATCAAGTTTACATAGCTTTCTGCAATAAGCTCACCACCTTCTGGCAACCATAATAATGCCCAGCTTACGGCTTCTTTGGAGCCTTTAAACTCGCCGACAAAAGGTTTTTCAGGCAAGGTTTCAAAACCATTCACTGCTTCGGTTAAGTAATCGGATAAACCATCTTGATAACACCATACATCTTCGGTGTTATTCACTTTATCGACAAATTTAATTTCTAAGCCTGAACAAAGCACGGCTTTAGCACGCAATAAGTGGCGTAAACGGCTGACAGAAAAATTCTTGCTATCAAAATATTTTGGGTTTGGTTTGAAGTGAACGGTGGTACCGGTTGTACGTCTGCCACAAGTTCCGATGACTTCTAATTCTTCTACTTTTACGCCATTTTCAAAAGCAATTTTATATACTTCGCCGTTACGTTTAACTTGAATATCAACGCGTTCAGAAAGGGCATTGACGACAGAAATTCCCACCCCATGTAAACCACCGGCAAATTCATAGTTTTTATTCGAGAATTTACCGCCAGCGTGAAGTTTAGTTAAGATCACTTCGACACCAGAAACTCCTTCAGTTGGGTGAATATCCACTGGCATTCCACGGCCATTATCAATAACTTCAAGCGATTGATCAGCATGTAAAATTACTTCAACTTTGGTGGCAAAACCCGCAAGGGCTTCATCCACACTGTTATCGATAACTTCTTGAGCAAGATGATTTGGACGAGTCGTGTCCGTGTACATGCCGGGGCGAATTTGCACCGGTTCGAGATCTTTCAGAACCGTAATTTCTTGAGCGGAATAATTTGTAGTCATTTTTAAAATTAGTTACTTATTTATAAAAAATTGGCGTGATTTTATCAAAAAATGACGCGTTTATAAAATCAAAGATGAGAAAAGATAAGGATACTATATCAAGTAAAAGTGCGGTCAAAATTTGACGTGAATTTTGACCGCACTTTGGATTCATTTGAACCTATTAAATCTGTTATGGGTTAAATTATCTCGATACTAAGCTTTTACTTTTGTGGCTAAATATTCCAGCAAGCCTTTATCTCTCAATTTGCAGCTTGGGCATTCCCCGCAGCCACCTTCAACACCTTCGTAACAAGTATGAGTGTGATGGCGAATATAATCTAACGCACCTAATTCATCAGCTAATGCCCAAGTTTGTGCTTTGGTAAGATACATTAACGGTGTTTTTAAATTGAACGGATAATCCATGGCTAAATTAAGGGTGACATTCATGGATTTGATAAACACATCGCGACAATCGGGATAGCCACTGAAATCTGTTTCACATACGCCCGTGATAATGTCATTAATATCTTGGCCTTTTGCGTAAATCGCGGCATACAATAAGAAGAGCGCATTGCGGCCATCCACAAAGGTGTTCGGTAATTCACCGTCTTTTTGTTCAATATCTGCATTTGCATCCATTAGGGCATTATGGGTAATGGATTTGATGACAGACGTATCAATCAACGTTTGTTTTACGCCGAGATCTTTGGCGATCCAACGGGCTTTTTCTAATTCTATAGCGTGACGTTGGCCATATTGAAAGGTAACTGTTTCCACATTTTCTACGCCATATTCGGCAATAGCTTGAATTAAACAGGTTGTGGAATCTTGTCCACCAGAGAAGATTACGAGGGCTTTACGATTGTGATTAGGATTTGAAATATTCATAGGATACCTAGTTTTTTTATGTAGGAGGTTTGCGAACTACAAGTTAAAAATGAGGCGGTATTGTAGAAGTCAAAGATAAATTTTGCAAGAAAAGGACTAATTTAAGCAGGAAAAAACGAGGAAAGTTGTGATACAATTTTGGTAAGTTAGTTTTAAAAAAGGTAAACACAATGAAAAAATTAATTCTTATTGTTATCGGTGCACTAGTAATTTCAGCTTGCGCAAATAAAGACGTTTATTTTAATGGTTCGGAAGGATCCCATTCAGGCATGAAATTTGATAAAGACACTCGTCATTGGGGCGTTAATCAATAATTGTTTTGATAAAAGAAAAGCCATACAGTTGTATGGCTTTTTTATTTAAATCACTTCTTCTTGGCAATGTGGGCAAGTCATTAAATGTTCTTCATTATTATGCACAATATAATGGCCCATTTTTTTCGCTTTAGTATCAAGATATTTCGTATTGTAACGATTTTCACCCACATTTAATGGCACACGTTCTACAATATTAATGCCCGCTTTTTTCATGGTTTCTACTTTTTGCGGGTTGTTTGTCATCAAGCGAACTTGCTTCACACCTAATAATTCAAACATATCGGCACACACATTAAAGTTACGTTCATCGGCTTTAAAACCTAATGCAAGGTTGGCTTCAATAGTATCCATGCCTTGATCTTGTAATGAATAAGCACGAATTTTATTAATTAGACCAATGCCACGGCCTTCTTCACGATGATAGATCAACACACCACGACCCGCTTCGCTAATTTGACGTAATGCGGCGGCAAGCTGGAAACCACAATCACATTTTAAACTGTGTAATGCATCACCCGTTAAGCATTCAGAATGAATGCGGGCAAGCACAGGCTCATCTTGGTTTGAAATATCACCCATTACTAAAGCGACATGTTCTTTTTTTGTATCGGGAAATTCAAATCCGACCATTTTAAATATACCATATTCGGTAGGCAAATTGGCTTGAGCAACCAGTTGGATTTTTGACATAACTTATCCTTTTTCAACTTTATTCTGCTAAAATATGCACTTTATTTTTATTATCAAGAGGCAACAATGTTTAAAAGGCTGTCATTATATACGTTATTCCTTTGTCTTGTACCATTTTTTGTTTGGGGTTTTGCTTATCATTGGCATGGAAACAACCAATTAATGGAATGGGATTATTGGCTTTATCTTTTAACCGAAACCGGTAGCGTGCCTTACGCTTTAATTACCTGTGGTGTGTTTGCTTTACTTTTCCGTTTTCTTTTTGAAAATCGTAAACAATGGATTATGGGCGTGATTGTAATGGGCTTGTCCGTATTATCCACACAAGTAATTAAAACAGGTTTAAAAACGGTTTTTGCCGAGCCGCGTCCTTTTACCGTCTATTTAGCGGAAAAAACAGAAAGTACGACGGATGCTTTTTATCATCAAGATCGTTCAGAACGTGCAAAATTAGTGGATAAATTTTATTCTACACAAGCGGATACACCAGCCTGGTTGAAAGCCCATTATGAAGATGAAACAGGTTATTCCTTCCCATCTGGTCATTCTATTTTTGCCGCCACTTGGCTTATGTTAGCCGTCGGATTTAGCCAATTATTAGGGAAGCGTTCTTTTAAAGCCGAATTACTTATTGGTGCCATGACAATTTGGGGCGTATTAATGTTGATTAGTCGTGTGCGCCTTGGAATGCATTATCCTATCGATTTATTTGTGGCGATAATTTCGGCATGGATTGTTCATTTGATTATTTTTGGTTTCTTACAGAAGAAAGGTTTGTTTAACAATAAATAGCATTAAAGACCGGTTTTAGTGATAAAGCCGGTCTTTTTTATTGCTTGTAGAAAATATGATTTTTATCATGGATTTTCATTTTGATTTCAAGGAAAATACAGCCCAGATATTCCAACAATTTTGACCGCTCTTTGAGGAGACAATATGTATTACGGTATTGATATCGGTGGCACAAAGATTGAATTAGCTGCTTTTAATGCAAAATTAGAAAAGCTTTATACCGAGCGCGTGCCAACGCCACAAACAGATTATCAAGATTGGTTACAGGCGATCAAAACGCTAGTAGAACGTGCTGATGCCCACTTTGGTGAAAAAGGCACTGTAGGTTTAGGCTTGCCAGGATTTGTTAATTTAACAACCGGGCTTGCTGAAGTGACGAATATTCGTGTTGCAGATAATAAGCCGATTTTAGCCGATCTTGAACGCGTTTTAGATCGTGAGGTGCGAGCAGAAAATGATGCAAATTGTTTTGCGCTCTCGGAAGCTTGTGATGAGGAAAATACTCAATATCCTTCTGTATTAGGGCTTATTTTGGGGACAGGCTTTGGTGGTGGTTTTGTAATTAATGGCAAAATTCACTCAGGACAAGTCGGGATGGCAGGGGAGTTAGGCCACCTTCAATTAAATTATCATGCCTTAAAATTATTAGGCTGGGATAAAGCGCCAATTTACCAATGTGGTTGTGGCAATCAGGCTTGTTTAGATACGTATATTTCTGGTCGCGGCTTTGAAATGTTGTACCGTGATTTAAAAGGGGAAGAGTTATCAGCCAAAGAGATTATCGATCGCTTTTATGCGAAAGAGGAAAGTGCGGTTGATTTTGTTCGTATTTTTGTTGAATTAGCGGCGATTTCTATTGGCAATATTATCACGGCATTTGATCCGCATATGATTGTGCTTGGTGGTGGTTTATCGAATTTTGATTATCTTTATGAAGCCTTACCAAAAGCATTACCCGCTCATTTAATGCGTAGTGCGAAAGTGCCACCAATTAAAAAAGCAAAACATGGTGATTCCGGTGGTGTTCGTGGAGCTGCAGCATTATTTTTAAACTGTGAATAGATTTAATCTAAAAATACAGTGAAAATTTGAATAAATTTTATATTATAGGATAAGAATCCAGTTTTTCTTTAAGAAAACTGGATTTTTTCTTTTGTCTATTTACAATCAGAATATGGGTTTTTTAAGTGAGGTTTTTATGCTGACAGAATTGGGAAACTGGATTGAACAGGGATTAACATGGGTTATCGAACATTTTGATGAGCCATTATGGAATATCACCATTGTTATTTTATTAGGTGTAGGTCTATTTTTTACCATTACTACAGGGTTAGTGCAGTTACGTCTTTTCCCTACAAGTATTCGTGAAATGTGGTTTGGACGTGCAGCAGAAGGTAATTCTTTAACGCCATTCCAAGCGTTTGCAACGGGACTCGCGAGTCGAGTTGGTGTGGGTAATATCAGTGGTGTAGCAACAGCCATTGCACTTGGTGGCGAAGGTGCAGTATTCTGGATGTGGCTAACGGCATTTATTGGTATGTCGAGTGCTTTTGCAGAATCGACTTTAGCACAGGTATTCAAAATTCAAGATAAAGATGGCTCTTTCCGTGGTGGCCCAGCCTACTATATTACACAAGGTTTAAAATCTCGTTGGCTAGCAGTAGCGTTTGCCCTATCATTGATTTTTACCTTTGGTTTTGCATTTAATTCAGTACAAGCAAACTCAATTGTGGAAGCAACCAAAAATGCTTGGAATTGGCAAGGTGAATATGTTGGTCTTGTTTTAGTGGTATTAACTGCTGCAATTATTTTCGGTGGCGTAAAACGTATTGCGACCATTTCTAGTAGCGTAGTACCGATGATGGCACTCTTTTATTTAATCATGGCGGTAATTATCTTAGGTATGCATATTGATATGATTCCGACGGTAATAGCTAATATTTATAAAAGTGCTTTTACTTTCCAATCAGCCGCAGGTGGTATGTTTGGTGCTTTAGTCTCCAAAGCCATGATGATGGGGATTAAACGTGGATTATTCTCTAATGAAGCGGGGATGGGCTCTGCACCAAATGCAGCGGCTGCCGCTCACGTAAAACATCCAGTTAGTCAAGGCTTAGTGCAAATGCTTGGTGTGTTTGTAGATACCATGATCGTCTGTACTTGTACGGCGGTGATTATCCTGCTTTCTGATAACTATGGCAGCGAAACACTGAAAAGTATTTCCTTAACGCAAAACGCATTGCGTTATCATGTTGGGGAGTTTGGCGTACACTTCTTGGCTTTCATCTTATTGCTTTTCGCTTATTCCTCTATTATCGGTAACTATGCTTACGCGGAAAGTAACATTCGCTTTATTAAAAATAAACCTTGGTTTGTATGGGCATTCCGTTTATCGGTATTATTCTTCGTTTATTTTGGTTCAGTAAAATCAGGTAATGTTGTGTGGAATTTTGCTGACACTGTGATGGCTGTGATGGCAATTATTAACTTAGTCGCGATCGTTTTACTTTCCCCGATTGTGTGGAAGTTAATGAAAGACTATCAGCGTCAATTAAAAGAAGGAAAAGAGCCCGAATTTAAAATTGACCTCTATCCTGAAATTAAAAAACGAGTATTAGAACATCGAATTTGGAAATAAATTTTGATGGAATATGACAAAGGCGGGGGAGTCCCGCCTTTATTGTTTTAAATTGACTTTAAAATTGACCGCACTTTATCGTTCATTTCGATAAGTCAGGAAGTAATAAGAAAGGGCAGAAATGACCACGCAAGCTGTCATTGTATAGAGCATTGGCGCCGCGGTTTCCATTTTAAAGCTTGCGACTAAGGATCCCATTACCGCGCCAACACTAAAACGAACACTTCCCATTAATGAATTTGCGGTACCCGCCATCGTTGGGAATTTTTCTAGAATAGAGGCTGTGGCATTGGAGGAGATTAATGGATTTTGTCCAACAAAAAAGGCTACGCCAATAGCCATTGGCCAAAAACCGAAATCAAAAAGTGCGGTTAAAAATAGCCAGATTCCTGAAATGAATTGTACAGCAATACCAATACGTAACATGGTTTCAGCACCTAATTTCAATACAAATTTCCCATTGAGATAGGAGGCTGTTGTCATGATGGCAATATTGATCATAAAGAAATAACCGAATTCATCGACTGGAATGCCATAAATACCGATATAGACAATAGACCCTGCAGTGACGAAAGCAAATAAACCGCCAAATCCAAAAGAGGCGGACGCCATATAACCTAACACTTCTTTTTGTTTTGAAAGCATCATAAAGTTACGAGCAATGATATTTAGGCGTAGTGGAATACGGTTTTCATGTTTATGGGTTTCGGGAATAATGAAAAAGACGAGTAATGCGGCAAGAAATCCCATCGTACCAATCACATAAAAAATCATGTGCCAGTGGAAATACTTCACAATATATCCGCCAATCACAGGTGCAACAAGCGGCGCAATCATAAAGACAAGTGTGATAGTGGACATGATTCGAGAGAGTTGATCTTTGCTAAATAAATCCCGTAATAACGCCCCAGAAAGCACAACGGGTGCTGCACCAAAGAAACCTTGAATGAAACGCAGCGCAGTGAAACTACCAATAGAATGGATACCGGTTAAAATAATAGCGGTGATAGCACCAATAATGACACCTAACAGAATAATTGGTTTACGACCAAAACTATCGCCAAATGGCCCCCAGAATAATTGCCCTGCTGCCATGCCGTAAGCAAAGAATGTCAGCGTGTGCTGAACTTGCTCTGAGTTGACATTTAAGTCTTCAGCAATATTTAAAAAGGACGGAATATACATATCCACGCCCAAAGGCGGTAGCATCGAGAGGATGCCGAGCGTGGCGATAAAAATAAAGGTAGGTTTAATATTTTGGCTCATATTATTTCACTAAATTGTCGATTTCTTCCTGAGTGAGTGGACGAAATTCGCCTTCTTCTAAGCTTTCATCTAATTCAACGTTACCTATTCTCCAACGGTGTAGCGCAACGACTTTATTACCAAGTGCAGCAAACATTCTTTTCACCTGATGATAGCGTCCTTCAGAGATAGTTAGATTCACGTTGTAATCATCTAATACTTCTAATTTCGCCGGCTTAGTGGGTTCTTTTTCACCACGTAACAGAATTCCTTCTTCACAGGCTGAAGCATAATGGTTTTCAACTGGATCGGCTAAAGTGACTAAATAGGTTTTTTCGCATTGATGTTTTGGTGAAGTAATACGATGTGACCATTGACCATCATCCGTTAATAGCACGAGTCCTGTGGTATCCACATCTAATCGTCCAGCACTGTGTAACTTACCAGAAAGAGGCGGTTCAAAGAACTGATAAATGGTTGGGTAGTCTCCATCATCGTGAGAGCAAACGTAGCCTTGTGGCTTATGCAACATAAAATATTGCCCTTCTTCTACCCAAGGCAACAATTCATCTTCAAAATAAATTTCATCTTCTAGGCTTACTTTGGTCGCACCATTTTTCACAATTTCACTATTAATTTTGACCGCACTTTGGCGGATGGCCTTGGTGGCTTGTGAACGGGTTAAGCCTGTATTCTCAGCAATAAATTTATCTAGTCGCATCGTAAACTCTTATTTTTGATTGAACCAGCTGACGTAATCAAACTGATCGTAATATTTTTCGCCATTCCAACCGGAAAAAGTAAATAAATCGCCCACTTCGCTTTCGTTTTCAAAGCCTTTAATGTAGAAAGCGGATTTTAATTCAGGATATGGCTTGTGGGTAAAGACGACTTTGTTTGGATAAGGCAAGTTATCGAAGGCTTGCAAGTCTTCATATTTTGCACCTTTTCCACCATCTTTATCTGTCATCATAATAAACAAATTATCGAGATCTAAACGCTGTGAGCGAGCTTCCCACTTTTCCCGAGCCTCTTGTTCGGAGTGGTAGTGCATAAAGTGCACTTTAAGATCACCTAATAGACCAACTGGGTACGGTTTTTCTGTTTGTATAAATTGAAGCGGTTGTGCTTGATAGAATGTGATGTTCTGTAGATAGCGAACAAAATCGCTAGGGTCTAAATAAAGGTTAACAAACGGAGAATTAAAAGGCTGATTGAGGTCGTGCAAAATAAATGCACCGACACAGTTTGCAGAAATCACTGACATGCCTTGGTTGGTTAACCGTTTTTGAAAGGTTTTGTTAATCGCTTTCCGTTGTAATTTATTGATGGCACTTCTAAATTTAGAAAACAAACTCATTATTTACATCCTGCATGTTTTTTTGCGACATAGTAACGTTTTTGGCTCAAAATGTGAAGAAAAGACAAAAAGCGCGGTCGATTTCACTCATATTTTGTGATCATTTTGTAAAATTTTTGCGGTATATCACAAATTTCTCTAAAAAAGAGAGTATAATGGCGCAAATTTTATTTAGCCTAAGTGAAAATGGAGTATTTTTATATGAGCGAACAATTACGCCAAGCCGCATTAGATTTTCATGAATTCCCAATTCCAGGAAAAATTGCTGTCACCCCAACCAAATCGCTAGAAACCCAACATGATTTAGCTCTTGCTTATTCTCCCGGTGTTGCAGAGCCTTGCTTAGAAATTGAAAAAGATCCTTCAGCAGCAAGCCGTTATACCGCTCGTGCTAACTTAGTTGCAGTGATTTCAAATGGTACAGCAGTATTAGGTTTAGGAAATATTGGTGCACTCGCCTCGAAACCTGTTATGGAAGGGAAAGGGGTATTGTTCAAAAAATTTGCAGGCATCAATGTATTCGACATTGAAATCAATGAACATGATCCAGATAAATTAATCGATATCATCGCTTCATTAGAACCTACTTTTGGTGGTATTAACCTTGAAGATATCAAGGCACCGGAATGTTTCCACATTGAAAAAGCGTTGCGTGAACGTATGGGCATTCCGGTATTCCATGATGACCAACACGGTACAGCCATTATCGTCGGTGCGGCAGCATTAAATGGTTTAGAAATTATTGGAAAAAATATCGCAGATGTTCGCTTAGTAGTAAATGGCGCAGGTGCTTCTGCTATTGCTTGTACTAACTTGCTTCGTGCATTAGGTTTCAAAAAAGAAAATATCACCATGTGTGACTCTAAAGGTGTGATTTTCAAAGGCCGTGGCGATAATATGGATGAAACCAAACAATTCTACGCTATTGAAGATAATGGTTGGCGCACATTAGCGGATGCCGTTAAGGGAGCCGATGTGTTCTTAGGTTGCTCTAAAGCGGGTGCATTAAAACCTGAAATGGTGAAAACCATGGCAGAGAATCCATTAATTCTTGCATTAGCTAACCCAGTACCTGAAATTACACCGGATGAAGCGAAAGCAGTTCGTCCAGATGCGATTGTTTGTACTGGTCGTTCAGATTTTCCAAACCAAGTAAATAACGTACTTTGTTTCCCATTCTTATTCCGTGGTGCTTTAGATGTAGGTGCAACAGCGATTAATGAGGAAATGAAATTAGCGGCTTCTCATGCAATTGCAAGTCTTGCGAAAGAACCGGTTCCATTAGAAATTATTGCTAATTATGGTGCGTTATCTTTTGGACCTGATTATGTGATTCCAACACCATTTGATCCACGCTTATTGTTTACTGTATCTTCTGCGGTAGCGAAAAAAGCGATGGAAACAGGTGTAGCAACTCGTCCAATTACCGATTGGGCAGCTTATGAAAAACAATTAAAAGCATTAGTTGCAGCTTAATCTTTCTCTTCCAAAGTGCGGTCAAAAATGATGATATTTTTAACCGCACTTTGTGTTTTTTTATCTGTCTATGGAAGGAATGGCACATCCACGTGCTTTAAATTAATCAGAGGGTAGCGATTCCCTTAGAACTTATGAGTGTCAAAATGAAACAAACACGTTCTCCTTTATATCCGATTTTTCTCTTCGTCATCATTAATCTGATCATTTTCACCTTGTCTCGTCTTGGGCTTGCGATTTGGCAGGCAGACCGTGTCTCTGCGGTAGCGGGCTGGGGGCAATTATTCTTACAAGGCTTGCGTATGGACATCGTGGCTTTGTGTTATCTATTTGGTGTGCCAGCATTATTTACGGTGTTATTTCATAATAGCCGTATTTGGAAAATGATTTTACGTATTTGGCTTACTCTCGGTAGTGTGTTCATTCTATTTATGGAACTGGCTACGCCTGCATTTATCGAAACTTATGATTTCCGTCCAAACCGTCTGTTTATCGAATATCTAATTTATCCGAAAGAAGTCTTTTCAATGTTGATGGAAGGTCATTTAACTGCGGTCATTTTTAGCCTCATTTTTACCATTGCAGCTTTCATCTGTTATTGGAAACTATCTGGTTATGCAGTGAAAAACTTACGCCCAATGAGTTGGAAATTACGTCCTGTTGTAGCGTTGCTTGTGATTGCAGTTGCTTTTTTAGGTGCTCGTTCTAGTTTCCAACACCGTGGTGTTAACCCTGCGATGGTGGCTTTCTCTTCCGATGGGTTAGTAAATTCTCTCGTGTTGAATTCGGGCTATTCAGTTCTTTATGCTGCCCAACAATTTAAAGACGAAGGGGCATCTTCAGAAGCCTATGGCAAAATGGATACCGATGAAATGTTGCGTATTGTTAAAGCAAGCCGTGGCCGTCCTGAAAGTGATTATATTTCAGAGAAGATTCCAACCTTAACGAAAAACCAAGCCACTTACCAAGGTAAACCGAAAAATATCGTCATTATTTTGGAAGAAAGTTTTGGCGCGCAATTTGTCGGTACATTAGGCGGAAAACCAATTTCACCTGAATTTGATAAATTAGCCAAAGAAGGCTGGTTATTTGAAAATCTCTATGCGACCGGTACACGTTCTGTTCGCGGTATTGAAGCCACAACTGCAGGTTTCACACCCACTCCAGCACGTGCAGTGGTGAAATTAAATAACAGTCAAAGTGGTTTCTTTACCATTGCAGATTTACTTGCTAAACAAGGTTATAACACGTCTTTTATTTATGGCGGTGAAAAACACTTTGATAACATGGCAAGCTTCTTCTATGGTAACGGTTTCCAAAATATTATCGATCAAAAGGATTATCAAAATCCGAAATTTACCGCGACTTGGGGCGTGAGTGATGAGGATTTATTTGATAAAGCGAACGAAACCTTTACCCAATTACAGAATGAAGGAAAACCATTCTTTAGCTTAGTGTTCAGTTCAAGCAATCATGATCCTTTTGAATTTCCTGATGGCAAAATTGAGCTTTACGAACAACCAAAAGCAACCCGTAATAACAGTGCAAAATATGCGGATTATGCCATTGGTTATTTCTTCAAATTAGCGAAACAATCTAATTATTGGAAAGATACCGTGTTCTTGGTGATTGCAGACCATGATTCCCGTGCAGCTGGCGCAAGCTTAGTGCCAATTAAGCATTTCCATATTCCGGCGTTAATTTTAGGAGATCATGTAGAGCCACGCCGAGACAGTCGTTTAGTGAGTCAAATTGATATGCCGACAACCTTGCTTTCTATTGCGGGTGTAAGTGGTAATTATCCGATGATTGGCTTTGATTTAACGAAAGATGTGAATCCAGATCGTGCCTTTATGCAGTTTGATCAAACTCAAGCCTTAATGAAAGGCAATCATGATGTTGTTATTCAAACACCAAATAGCAAAGCAAAAGGCTATATGTATGATAAAGAAAAAGATACATTGACTGAAAAAGAGGTGCCGGAAGAAATGAAAAAAGAAGCCTTAGCACATGCTTTACTTGGTAGCTATTTGTATAAAAACCGTTTATATAAAGGCAGTGAAGAGAAATAAAGTGCGGTCAGTTTTAAGCTAAATTTAAAGGGCGAATGATTTCGCCCCTTTTCTTTATATGATTTGCTCTTAGTGATTTTCAGCAATAACACGTGGGAATAAAATATTGTTTTCACGGTGAATATGCATCATTAAATCATCTGCAAATTCTTGGATGCCACTATAAAGTGCGCGCCATGTATTACAAGCATCTGCTGGAGGCGTCATATTATTTGTTAATGATTTCAATACATCTAAATGTTCGCCGTGTTCTGCATGTTCCATTTCCATCATACGAATTGGCATTTGCGCCATCATATAGTTACCGGCTTTGATCATTGGGAAAAGCACATGCTCTTCTTTCATCATATGGTTGCTCAAATCTTCATAGACATTGCGTAATTCAGCCGCAACACCTATTGGGCAATCTTCACGATCGCCATGAACACTTTCTACACGATCCGCTAAGACGATTAATTCTTGAAGTTGTTCACGGTGACGTTGATGGTAGCGAACTAAAATATGATCGATAATTTCAGGATAAGTTGCATTAACCCAATATTCTTCAGGGTTTTCTGCTTTGCTGTTTTGAAGCTCGGTTAAACGGGTTTCAATTTCTGCTAAATTTAATCCTTTTTCTGCCGCTGCGTTTGCAAGTGTATCGGAACCACCACAGCAGAAATCCAAATCGTATTTACGAAGTAGAGAAGTTGAGCCGGGTACGCTGACAGCGATTTCACTTAATTTTTTATCTCCAAAAGACATAATGAATCTCCTTATTGATTAGGTAGAGTTAAAAAGTTGAGTGAAATACTAAGATAATGAAAGAAAAATGCAACGGATTTTTTAGCAAAGTATGATTTAAATCAAAGCTAAAAGTTAAAGTTACCGTGTTGTAGGTAGGTATTGATGCGTATTAAAGTGAAAGTTGCATTGCTTTGATGAGGTGTTATTATTCGAGCATAGAGAGGGGATAATAATGAAGCGAATCTATCGATTTTTGGCTATTGGCTTAGTGTTAGTGGTTTTAGGTGTTGGATATTTTCTTACGAATTTAACGATTTTTGACGGTACATTTATTCAACTAAATACGTCACAAAAAGTGAGTTATATTCCTTTTGAAAACAAGTTAAATATGAAATGTGACAAGGCTAGCGATTCAGTACCTAAATTAGCCACTTCTCGTTTTCATTTAATAACTTGGAATGTGCATAAAGGACAAGATGAAGGCTGGCAAGAAGATTTAGCGCGCCTCTCTAAACAAGCGGATTTTGTGTTATTACAAGAGGCGACGCAGCATCAAAATTTAAGTACATTTTCGACCACACTTTTTGTATCTTCTTTTTCTTTTAAAGATCTCTTATCGGGTGTCAAGACATTCACCAACACGCAACCAGAATGGTATTGCGGTGGTGGTGTTGCAGAACCATTAATACAAATCCCTAAAGTGGCAAGTGTGATGAGTTTTCCATTAGAAAAAGGCGATAGCTTGCTGCTTATTAATGTACATTTAATTAATTTTGAATGGGGGATTTCTGCTTATCAAACTCAGTTAGAACAACTATTTTCCTTTATTGAAAATCATCAAGGTCCTATCATCATGTCTGGTGATTTTAATGCGTGGAATGAACGTCGTCTGAATTTAGTGAATAATCTGATGCAAAAATATAGCTTAGATTCTGTGGCGCTCACTCAAGATGAGCGGGTTAGATTTTTAGGGTATCCACTGGATTATATTTTTACGCGAGACGTAAAAGTGGTAAGTGCGACATCAGAAGTGGTTACTTCGTCAGATCATAATCCATTACTGATGGAATTCGAATTGGAATAAAGTGCGGTCAGATTTTTAGAAAAATTTAGGACTAACGTAATGTTAGCCCTATATATTAATTATTTAGTTTGGTTAATTAAGAATTGTGTTAATAAAGATACTGGACGACCTGTTGCACCTTTGTTGGCACCTTGAAGCCAAGCTGTTCCCGCAATATCTAAATGCGCCCAAGTGTATTTTTTCGTAAAGTTAGAGAGGAATGCTCCAGCAGTAATCGCTCCGCCCCAGCGACCCCCAATATTGGCTAAATCAGCAAATGGAGATTTTAATTGCTCTTGATATTCTTCACTTAACGGTAAACGCCAAGCTTTATCAGTAGTTTGTTGTGCAGCTTGTAATAACTGTTCTGCTAAGACATCATCAGTTGAAACTAAGCCGCTGTTATGTTGACCTAAGGCAACTACGCAAGCACCTGTTAGGGTTGCAATATCAATCACATATTGCGGTTCAAAACGTTCTACATAGGTGAGCGCATCACAAAGTACTAAACGTCCTTCAGCGTCAGTATTTAATACTTCTACGGTTAAACCATTCATTGTGGTAAGAATATCACCTGGACGATAGGCATTGCCATCAGGTAAGTTTTCACAACCAGCTAATACACCAATGACATTTAATGGCAGATTTAATTCTGCAATAGCTTTCATTGTTCCGAAAACAGACGCTGCACCGCACATATCGTATTTCATTTCATCCATATCTGCGGCAGGTTTTAAAGAAATTCCGCCCGCATCAAAGGTTAAACCTTTACCCACTAACACGATTGGTTTTGCGTTTTTATCAGGCGCATTGTTGAAATGTAAAATAGACATATAAGCTGGGTTTTGTGAACCGCGAGATACGGCTAAATACGCATTCATGCCAAGTTTTGTCATGTCTTCTTCATCAACCACATCGAGTGAAAGTGCGGTTGATGTTTCAGCTAATTTTTTAGCTTGTTCTGCTAAATAAGCCGGTGTACAAATATTAGGTGGCATATTCGCGATATTACGTGCAGCTTTTACACCATTTGCAATGGCTTGAGCTTCTGCGATGGCTTGCTTAGCTTGTGCGTCATCGGTATTAAAAATGATTTCTTGAAGTGCGATAGCATCCGCTTTTTTACTCTTAAATTCATCAAATTGATAAAGACTATGTTCGATGGTTTCAACGGTAAAACGCACATTCCAAAATAGATCGCGATCTTTGATTTCCACATCCGTTAAATTATTTACTGCTTGTTGAATAGTTAATTCTTTTAATGTTTGGGTAACACGTTGGATGATTTGTTTAAATTGGCGTTCAGTCGTTTCCCCTCTTTTGCCACAACCTGCTACTAACACGCGTTTAGCGGCAAGATTTGGTAACGAATGAAGCAGAGTCGCTTGGCCAATTTTGCCTGAAAGATCTTGGCTTTGGGCTAACTGACTGAGGTAGCCTTTTGTGATTTGGTCGATTTCATTGAAACTTTTTGTCAATTCATTGTTCTCATAAATGCCGATGATGAGGCAATCGGTTGATTGAGAAAGTGCGGTTGAGTTTGCTCGATATTTCATGTTATTTCCTTATGTTGCTAATTTGCTATTTAAATCAGTGAAAATAAGGTATCATACGCCATCTAAATTAGCCAGTTTCCCGTGTTTTTTAGTTAGAAAAAAGAATGATATTAACCCGATATTTAACAAAAGAAGTCTTTAAAAGCCAAATTGCGATTTTGTTTATTTTGCTTTTAATTTTCTTCAGCCAACAACTTGTTCGCGTGCTTGGTTCAGCAGCAAATGGTAAAGTGCCTGCCGATCTTGTCTTCTCTTTACTCGGATTAGGGATGCCAACAATGGCGCAATTAATGTTGCCATTATGTTTGTTTATCGCCATTTTGCTAACTTTCGGTCGACTCTATGCAGAAAGTGAGATCACCGTTATGCGAGCCTGCGGTGTGGGTCAACGTATTCTTGTTCGCGTGGCGTTAATTCTTTCTTTACTCACAGCGGGCTTGGCCGCTTACAACGCTTTATGGCTTTCCCCATGGGCGATTCAAAAACAAGCAGCTATTGTTGAAGATGCTAAAGCAAATCCCACCATGGGTGCGTTGACTTCGGGTCAATTCATGTCCACAAGTAACAATAATTTCGTTTTATTCATTGATAAGATTAATGGTAATCAAATCAGTGATGTTTATCTTTTCCAAATGAAAGCCAAAGGCCAAACGAAGCCATCAGTGGTGACTGCTGAAAAAGGCGAATTAAAAGCCTTACCAAATGGCGATCAAGTGCTAAATTTACAAAATACCTTGCGTGTCGAAGGGACTTCGGTACTTCCTGATTTTCGTATTACACATTTTGATGATTACCAAGCGTATTTAGGCCATCAAGAGACAAATACAGAAAGCGATGAAGCGGCTGAATTATCTTTTGAACAATTATTAAAAGATAAAAGTCCCGCAGCCAAAGCAGAATTGCATTGGCGTATTACTTTAATTTTAGCGGTGCCTTTAATGGCGCTTATTGCTGTACCAATGAGTAAAGTAAATCCTCGCCAAGGCCGTTTTGCGAAAATCTTACCGGCATTATTGCTTTATTTAATTTACTTCTTATTACAAAGCTCATTTAAATCTGCGGGTGGCGCAGGTAAGCTTGATGCAGGTTTGTTAATGCCGTTGGTAAATATCGCCTTTTTAATTTTAGGAATTGTGCTGAATAGTTGGGATAGCACCGCTATGCATAAACTCCGTCGTGTATTCAGAAAAGGATAATAACAATGTTGATGAATACTCTTGATCGTTATATCGGTAAAAGCATCTTAGGGGCAATTTTTGCCACACTATTTACGTTAGTTGGTCTTTCGGCAATTATCAAATTTGTAGAGCAATTTCGTAGCGTAGGTAAAGGCTCTTATGATATTTGGCAAGCCGTGGCTTATACAGGTTTAACGATGCCAAAAGATGTAGAAACTTTTTTCCCAATGGCAGCCTTGTTAGGAGCCTTAATTGCGTTAGGTAATTTAGCCAGCCGAAGTGAATTGGTGGTCATGCAATCTGCGGGTTTTTCTCGCTTTAAAATTGGATTAGCCGTCATGAAAACGGCACTTCCACTGGTACTTTTTACCATGATTATTGGTGAGTGGGGGATTCCACAAACTGAACAGTTTGCTCGTGATATGCGTACTCGTGCACTTTCCGGTGGTTCAATGCTTTCGGTGAAAAATGGTGTATGGGCAAAAGACGGTAATAATTTCGTGTATGTTCGTCGTATTACCGATGATGCGAAATTAGAAGATATTTATATTTATACTTTTGATGACCAGCGTAACCTCACTCATTTAAAGCATGCGAATCAAGCACAATATTCTGCAGAAAATAATCAATGGCAGTTACATCAAGTCAATAATTCAGCAGTATCAAAAGAGCAAATTACCACGACAAACCGTTTAACAGAAGATTGGGCGACGAGCTTAACGCCAGATAAATTAGGCGCAGTTTCATTACGTCCAACATCATTATCCATTTCAGGCTTGTATGAATATATTGCGTTCTTAAAACAAACAGGACAGGACTCTCGTCGTTTTGAATTAACCTATTGGCGTAAGATTTTACAGCCTGTTTCTGTAGGTGTGATGATGATGCTTGCGTTATCTTTTATCTTCGGTTCATTACGTAGTGTCACCGCAGGGGCGAGAATCGTCACGGGGATTTGCTTTGGATTCTTGTTCTATGTTGTCAATGAAATTTTTGGACAAATGAGTGTGGTATTTAATGCACCAGCTTTTCTAGGTGCGCTGATGCCAAGCCTCTTATTTATGGCGATTATTTGGTGGCTACTCGCGAGAAAACGAGATTAATTGATACAAAAAATGAAAAAGGCGAACTGATACGATACGGTTCGCCTTTTTGTTTGCTAAAAAAGTGCGGTCAAAATTGACCGCACTTTAAGAATTTAATCTTCTTTGAATTCTCTCATCATTTCTTCTGCTTTTTTCACCATTTCTGCTGAACCGACGAAAAGTGGTACACGTTGGTGAAGCTCAGTTGGTTGAATATCTAAAATTCGATTGTAACCATCAGAGGCAATACCGCCCGCTTGTTCCGCTAAGAATGCAATTGGATTCCCTTCATAAAGCAAACGAAGCTTACCATTTGGATAGTTAGTTGCACTTGGATAAATGTAGATACCGCCTTTTAATAAGTTACGGTGGAAGTCTGCCACTAATGAACCAATATAACGTGATGCATAAGGACGGTTAGTTGCTTTGTCTTCCTCTTGGCAGTATTTAATGTATTTTTTTACCCCTTGTGGGAATTTAAGATATTGTCCTTCGTTGATAGAGTAGATTTTACCGTCTTTTGGCATTTGCATATTTTCATGAGAAAGACAGAATGTACCGATAGATGGATCGTAAGTGAAGCCATTCACCCCATGACCAGTGGTATAGACTAACATGGTTGAAGAACCATATACGATATAACCCGCAGCCACTTGTTTATTACCCGGTTGCATAAAGTCTTCTAAAGTAACAGGTGAGCCAATTGGTGAAACACGACGGTAAATAGAGAAGATCGTCCCAACAGAAACGTTCACATCAATATTGGATGAACCATCAAGAGGATCGGTCAAAATAATATATTTCGCATTACGAGCACGTTCAGTATCAAAAGCGATAAAGCTTTCTTCTTCCTCTGAAGCAAAACCCGCTACCTCTTCACGCGACATAAGAGCCGCATTCATGGTGTTATGGGCGAATAGGTCCAATTTCATTTGGCTTTCACCTTGCACGTTTTCAACACCAGACTGGCCAAGGATATTGGTTAAACCCGCTTTGTTGATATCACGATGAATGATTTTTGCTAATAAACGAATAGAAGACAAAATACCACTAAGTTCCCCTTTTGCATTTGGGTACTCTGCTTGGCGTTCAACAATAAATTCACTCAATGTTTTCATTTTTATTCCTTTTTTATCATTGTTAAGTAACAGACACCTTGATTATACGCTATTTCATAATTTTGATTGAGATCAAAATATGAATAATGAGATCTGCATCACACTTTATTTTCAACACAAAACCTTGACAAAACCTATAAATATCCTTTAAAAGAGAGGTGTAACAAAAAAATAACAAACAACACAACATCACAATAAAGGGTATCCTATGAATATAACCCCGATCAGCGAGTCGGCGGTGGTTTGCTCTTTACCACCACCAGCTTCACTTCAACAACAACGCCAACTCTGGGCGTTTGCCAATCAACTACAGTCTGAGCAAGATATTGTAGAAGTTGTCGTGGGAATGAATAATCTTACGGTCTTCACGGATTTTTATGTGGATTTTGAACCGCTTATTCAACGCTTAGAACAACATTGGGCAGAATTGAAAGTCTCTACGTTTCAAGGTCGTCATATTGAAATTCCCGTAATTTATGGCGGTGAATTCGGCCAGGACTTGTCTGAAGTCGCCAAGTTACATAACACTACTCCTGAACGGATAGTTCAAATGCACAGTGAACCTATCTATACCGTGTATATGATTGGTTTCCAACCAGGCTTTCCTTATTTGGGCGGTTTACCAGAATGCTTACACACGCCTCGTCGTGCCACACCAAGAACAGTTGTTCCTGCAGGTTCTGTGGGTATTGGTGGATCTCAAACTGGCATTTATCCATTTTCCTCGCCAGGTGGATGGCAATTAATCGGCCATACCAAACAAGCGCTCTTTGACAAAAATCAAGCACAACCTACTTTATTACAAGCTGGCGATACAGTGAAATTTATTGTGGAGGGCATTGAATTATGATTCATGTTATTGATGTGCAATCCCGTGCCACAATTCAGGATTTAGGCCGTTTTGGTTTACGTCGATTTGGAATCAGTCGTTGTGGGGCAATGGACAAATTAGCACTACGTGCAGGCAATATTCTGCTGGGAAATGCAGAAGGAGCCCCAGCAATCGAAGTCCCTTTAGGTGGTATTACATTGCAATTCCAGCAGGATATGAATTTTTGTGTCACTGGGGCATTTTATGAAATGACCTTAGATGATAAACCGGTTTTTGCTTACTGGCGTTATCAGGCACGAACCGGGCAAGTTCTGAAAATGGTACGTGCTAAAATTGGTATGTATGGCTATTTATGTGTTCAAGGTGGTTTTGTCTTCCCCCAAGAATTGAACTCTTGTAGTACAGATCTTCGTGCTCAAATAGGCGGTGTAGAAGGGCGTTGTTTACAAGCAGGCGATCAACTACAAACGGTAAATGATCCTATTTTGCGTAGTGAAATTGGGATTGCACCTATTCCACTTAAACATACTATTCATGCGTTACCGTCCTCTGAATATCAGGCATTTAAACGAAAATCCCAATATTATTGGTGGCGAAGTAAATGGACGTTGCAAAGCAACAGTGATCGCATGGGTTATCGTTTTCAAGGGCAAAAATTAGAATTAAAGCAACCGCTGGAAATGCTCTCTCATGCTATTCAATTTGGTAGCGTACAAGTGCCACCAAGTGGTCAACCAATTATTTTAATGGCTGATGCACAAACTACGGGCGGTTATCCCAAAATTGCCAATGTGATCGATGCGGATCTTGGTGCGTTGGCACAGGTACGTTTAGGCTCAACAATTCAATTCGAGGCAGTTAGTTTAGAACAGGCCGCAAAATTACGTCGTAAAAATGAGATATACCTCGATCAAATTAGGAGAATTGCCGATGAAAAAAATTGATTTAAATGCCGATATTGCCGAAGGCTTTCCTTTTGATGGGGCATTATTGAAATTACTTTCTTCTGCCAATATAGCTTGCGGTTTACATGCCGGTGGAGCAAAAGAAATGCAAAGTGCGGTCAGATTTGCGAAAGAAAATCAGGTACGCATTGGTGCTCATCCAGGCTTTCCAGATCGGGAAAACTTTGGACGTACTCAAATGAATTTACCTGAACAGGAGTTAATTGCGCATTTGCGTTATCAGCTTGGCGCATTAAAAGCGATTTGTGATGGGGAAGGGACGGAAATTAGTTATGTTAAGCCGCACGGTGCTTTATATAACCAAGCTGCAAAAGATGAAAAGTTGGCACGTTTAATTGCCCAAACAATTCGTCAATTTGATTCTAATTTAAAATTAATGGGATTGGCGGGTAGCTTAATGTTACGCGTAGCTGAGGAAGAAGGTTTACAAACCATTTCTGAAGTATTTGCGGATCGCCATTATATGCCTGATGGGAGTTTAGTACCTCGTTCGCAACCGAATGCAATGGTGGAGTCTGATGAGGAAGCCATTCAACAAGTGTTACAAATGGTAACAGATGGTCTAGTCAAAGCCATTGATGGAAGCCTTGTGCCAGTAAAAGCAGAAAGTATCTGTTTACATGGCGATAATCAACATTCTCTACAATTTGCGGCACGCATTGTGGAAGAATTAGAAAAAAATTATATAACAATAACGGCATAAGCCGAATAAACATAACACACAACATCAACTTAACAAGGGAGGTGCTTTATGGCATCAATCACTCACCGCCGAAATGCGGTGCTGGGGGCGGCTTTTTTAATGGCGACTTCAGCAATAGGTCCGGGCTTTTTAACTCAAACGGCAACGTTTACAAATACCTTATTAGCCAGTTTTGGCTTTGTGATTTTGCTATCGATTTTGTTAGATATTGGTGCTCAACTTAATATTTGGCGAATTGTGGTGGTATCAGGAAAACGAGCACAAGATATTTCTAATGCGGTTTTCCCTGGCGCAGGATATTTCCTTGCAGCACTTATTGTGATGGGCGGGCTCGCCTTTAACATTGGTAATGTGGGGGGCGCAGGTCTTGGTTTAAACTCGATGTTTGGTATTGCACCAGAAACAGGGGCAATCATTAGCGGTATTATTGCCATTTTGATTTTCTTGCGTAAAGAAGCGGGATTATTAATGGATCGCTTTGCCCAATTGATGGGTTTTATCATGATTGCACTCACGTTTTATGTCATGTTTAAAACGGAACCACCTGTTGTTGAGGCGGCATATCGTACCTTTATTCCTGAACAGATTGATCCGATTGCCATTGTGACATTGGTTGGTGGAACCGTTGGTGGGTATATAACCTTTGCGGGAGCCCATCGTTTATTAGACGCAGGCATTCAAGGTGAAAAAGCGATGGCTGAAGTGAGTCGCAGCTCTGTTTCGGCTATTTTGATCGCCTCAACAATGCGAATTGTGTTATTTCTTGCGGTACTGGGCATTGTGGTAAAAGGCGTTCCTCTTAACCCTAAAAACCCAGCAGAAACACCCTTTGAATATGTGGCTGGGAATTTTGGGCAAGTGTTATTTGGCGTCGTGATTTGGGCGGCTTCGATTACATCCGTTATCGGTGCGGCTTATACTTCAGTTTCCTTCCTAACCAGTCTTTGCCCAACCATTGAACGGAACCGTAATCGTTGGATTATCGCCTTTATCGTGATTTCTACGGTTGTTTTGGTGACAGTTGGAAAACCTGCAGCGGTATTAGTCTTTGTGGGAACATTGAATGGTTTAATTCTCCCAATTGCGCTCGCATTAATTCTGCTAGCCGCTTACCGAAGTGACATTGTTGGAAGCTATAAACATCCAATTTGCTTAGCTTTTGCGGGCTGGTTTGTTGTGATTATCATGGCAATATTAAGTGGAAAAACCATAATTTCTTATGTGTCCAGTTTTCTTAGCTAACGATAAAATACCCGCGAAAGTGCGGGTGTTTTTTTATCTATTTCTTGATTACACTGCTTACGCAAACGTTTGCTTTTTGGCTTTCTTAGTATTAGAATGCCTCGATTTTTTTATTCGGAAGGAGATTATTTAATGAGTTCGGAAAATTTTAGTTTAAAACCCGTTCCCCATAATGAGCGAAAAGGCGCGGTAGCGTTAACATTTGTCATGTTAGGCTTAACCTTCTTTTCAGCGAGTATGTGGACAGGGGGAACATTAGGAACATCGTTAACCTATAATGATTTCTGGCTTGCCGTTATTTTAGGCAACCTCATGTTAGGTATTTATACCTCTTTTCTCGGGTATATCGGGGCTAAAACAGGATTAACCACGCATATTTTAGCGCGCTATTCCTTTGGTATTCGAGGTTCATGGTTGCCCTCTTTATTACTTGGTGGCACTCAAGTTGGTTGGTTTGGTGTTGGCGTGGCGATGTTTGCAATCCCAGTGAATAAAGTAACGGGTATTGATGTCAATTATTTAATTCTTGGCTCAGGTTTATTGATGACGATTACAGTCTTCTTTGGTATTTCAGCGCTGACGATTCTTTCCACTATTGCCGTGCCAGCCATTGCCGTATTAGGTTCTTACTCAGTTTATCTTGCTGTGACTAATGCCGGTGGCTTAGAAGTATTGGAACATATTGTGCCAAAAGAAAGCATTTCTCTCTCAATGGCGATTACATTAGTTGTAGGGTCCTTTATTAGTGCAGGCTCATTAACTGCCGATTTTGTTCGATTTGGTCGAAAAGCAAAGCAAGCAATCATTATTAGTATGATTGCTTTCTTTTTAGGTAACTCATTAATGTTTATTTTTGGTGCGGCAGGCGCGGCAGTGACTGGAATGGCAGATATTTCTGATGTGATGGTTGCTCAAGGCCTTATTATTCCAGCCATTATTGTACTCGGCTTAAATATTTGGACGACAAATGATAATGCGCTTTATGCTTCTGGTTTAGGTTTTGCGAATATTACGGGATTAAGTAGCCGCACTTTATCCGTCGTCAATGGTATTATCGGAACTTTATGTGCTTTGTGGTTATATAATAATTTCGTCGGCTGGCTGACTTTCTTATCTTCGGCCATTCCTCCTGTAGGTGGTGTTATTATTGCTGATTATATTTTACGTCGTAAAGCCTATGAGAATTTTGAACAAGCTAAATTCTTAAATATAAATTGGACTGCTATCGTTGCAGTTATTGTTGGTGTAGCTTGTGGTAAATTACTACCTGGCATTATTCCTGTGAATGCGGTGATTGGTGGGGCAGTTACCTATTTGGTTTTAACACCATTACTCGGTAAAAAATTAGCGATGAAATAAGGAAAAAGGATGTTAGTTAAAAATGTACACATTCATAATCGAGAAGGGTTATGGCAGATTTTAATTGAAGAAGGAAAAATTAGTCGAATTTTTTCTCAAGATGAGGTTTTTAATTATTCAGGTGAGATACTCGATGGTGAAGAGGGTATTGTTTATCCTCCATTTGTAGAACCTCATATTCATTTAGATGCGACACAAACTGCTGGGCAACCTAATTGGAATCAATCAGGTACCTTATTTGAAGGGATTGAACGTTGGGCCGAGCGTAAATCATTGTTAAGCCATGAAGATGTAAAATCTCGCGCATGGAAGACATTAAAATGGCAGATTGCAAATGGGGTTCAGTATGTCCGTACTCATGTTGATGTCTCTGATCCAACATTAACTGCGCTAAAAGCCATGCTTGAAGTCAAAAAAGAAATCGCCCCTTGGGTGGATTTACAGATTGTGGCATTTCCACAAGAAGGTATTTTGTCTTATCCAAATGGCGAGAAACTATTAGATCAGGCTATGGAGATGGGCGCTGATGTTGTTGGCGGTATCCCTCATTTTGAATTTACCCGTGAATATGGTGTGGAATCAATGCATATCGCTTTTGATATTGCTCGCAAGTACAACAAGCAGATTGATATTCACTGTGATGAAATTGATGATGAACAATCTCGTTTTGTTGAAACGGTCGCGGCATTAGCCTTGAAATATGACATGGGGGAAAAGGTGACAGCAAGCCATACAACGGCAATGCACTCATATAATAATGCTTATGCGTCACGCCTTTTCCGATTACTAAAAATGTCAAAAATTCATTTTGTGGCAAATCCATTAGTGAATATTCATCTTCAAGGACGTTTTGATACCTATCCAAAACGTCGTGGTGTAACACGAGTAAAAGAGATGCTCAAAAATAACATCAATGTCTGTTTTGGCCATGATGACGTGTTTGATCCTTGGTATCCACTCGGTACAGCGAATATGCTGCAGGTATTACACATGGGATTACATGTTTGCCAATTAATGGGATATGGTCAAATTAATGATGGTTTGAAATTAGTCACTGAAAATAGTGCGAAAGCATTAGGTTTAACGGATTATGGAATCCAAGAAGGTAACAGTGCAAACTTTATTGTATTGCCAGCAGAAAATGGTTTTGATGCTGTACGCCGTCAAGTTCCTACACGTTATTCTATTCGTCACGGTAAGGTGATTTCTGAAACACAGTTGGCGAAAACTACCATCCATTTATCCGATAGTGAACAAGTAAACTATCGTTAATTACTGAAAATGCGGTCAAAATTTAAGAGAAATTTGAACCGCACTTTTTCTTTTTTATATCAATTTTATTCATATAAAATGACAATAAAATTCACATCCATCTAGACGTCTAAATCTTTAATGAGGACGTTAATTTTGTTACACTCAATCTGTCTTAGAATGAATTAAATATAGGAAAGCAAAATGAGTAAACTTTTTCCCAATGCCACTATTCGTACTTCTGCGCCATATCGTTTTGATATTGTAGGCAGCTTTTTACGTCCGGACGCTTTAAAACAGGCTCGCCATCAATGTAGTTGTGGTGATATTTCTTGTGCTGATTTAACACAAGTTGAAGATGCAGAAATTGCAAAATTGGTAGAGCATCAAAAAAATGTCGGATTGCATGCAGTGACCGACGGTGAATTTCGTCGCACGTTTTGGCATTTAGATTTCTTAGCCGCATTAGATGGTGTGAAAGAAGTGGATGCGGAGAAATTCTCAGTGCAATTTAAACACGATAATGTACGTCCAAAAACGTTAAAAATTGTGGATAAAGTTGGTTTTTCAGAGAGCCATCCTTTCGTTGAACATTACCGCTCATTACAAAAAATAGCAGGGGAGACTGAAGTCAAATTAACGATTCCTTCTCCGTCTATGCTTCATTTAATTTGTACAGTACGTGCTACAGATTATCAGCCGATTGAACGTTATAAAGATAACAATCAGTTGTTATTAGATGATATTGCTGATGCTTATATTGATGCGATGAATATCTTCTATAAATTAGGCTGCCGCAACTTACAGTTGGATGATACCAGTTGGGGCGAGTTCTGTGCGGAAGATAAACGTAAAACCTATACTGAACGTGGTTTAGATTTAGATCAAATTGCTAAAGATTATGTGTATATGTTAAACAAAATTGTGGCAGCGAAACCAGCTGATTTAGCGATTACAATGCATATTTGTCGTGGTAATTTCCGTTCAACTTGGTTCTCTGCTGGTGGTTATGAGCCTATCGCAGAAACCTTATTTGGCCACTGTAATGTGGATGGTTTCTTCTTAGAGTACGACAGTGATCGTGCGGGAGATTTTAAACCTTTACGCTTTATTAAAAATCAACAAGTAGTGTTAGGATTAATCACCTCTAAATCAGGCGAGTTAGAAAACCGTGATGAAATTATTGCTCGTATTAAAGAAGCGGCACAATATGTGGATATCAATCAACTTTGCTTAAGTCCACAATGTGGTTTTGCTTCAACGGAAGAGGGTAATATCTTGACGGAAGAACAACAATGGAAGAAACTCGAATTTATCCGTAGTATCGTGGAAGAAGTTTGGGGTAAATAATTTCAAATTGGAATGTAAAAGAGATAATCGTTAAGATGGTTATCTCTTTTTTTCATGAAAGTGCGGTAAAAAATGACCGCACTTTTAAACAATAAAAAAGGAAGTCAATAGACTTCCTTTTATGTTATTTCAATTTAATTATTTTTGACGCATTGCAGGGAAGAGGATCACATCACGGATAGATGGCGCGTTAGCATAAAGCATTGCTAAGCGGTCAATACCTAAACCTTCACCTGCTGTTGGTGGTAAACCGTGTTCAAGTGCCACAACGAAGTCATCATCTTTAAACATCGCTTCATCATCACCCGCTTCTTTCGCTGCAACTTGTGCATCAAAACGTTCGTTTTGGTCTTCGGCATCGTTCAATTCTGAGAAGCCGTTACCAATTTCACGTCCACCGATGAATAATTCAAAACGATCAGTCACTTCTGGGTTTTCATCATTACGACGTGCAAGTGGTGAAATTTCTGCTGGATGCGCCATTAAGAAGGTTGGTTGAATTAAGTGATGTTCAGCCACTTCTTCAAAGATCGCATTTACGATAGAGCCTAAGCCCCAAGATTTTTGTACTTCGATACCTAAGCGTTCAGCGGTTGCTTTTGCACGATCGAAATCATAAAGATCTTCTTTTACGATACCTTTATCTGCACCGTATTTAATGGTTGCATCATGTAATGTGATACGCTCAAATGGTTTGCCAAAGTCAAATTCTAAATCACCGTATTTCACAATGGTTGTACCAAGAATATCCATCGCGAGTTTGCGTAATAATTCTTCGGTGTTATCCATTAAATCATGATAATCGGCATAAGCTTGGTAGTATTCAAGCATGGTAAATTCTGGGTTGTGACGGACAGAAACCCCTTCATTACGGAAGTTACGGTTTAATTCGAAGACACGTTCAAAACCACCAACCACTAAACGTTTTAAGTAAAGTTCTGGTGCAATACGAAGATACATATCAACGTCTAATGCATTGTGATGAGTGATAAATGGACGAGCAGATGCACCACCAGGAATTACTTGTAGCATTGGGGTTTCAACTTCCATGAAACCTTTAGAAATAAAGAATTCACGAATACCCGCCACCACTTTTGAGCGAATCACAAAAGTACGACGAGATTCTTCATTAGAAATTAAATCTAAGTAACGTTGGCGATAACGGGCTTCCATGTCTGTTAAACCATGGAATTTGTTTGGTAACGGACGAAGCGCTTTGGTTAAAAGTTGAACTTCAGTGGTTTTGATGGTTAATTCATTGGTTTTGGTTTTGAAAAGTGTACCTTTCACCCCAATGATATCGCCTAAATCCCAGTTACCTACATCTTCAGCATAAACACCTTCAGGAAGGTTATCACGAGCAACATATAATTGGATTTTGCCGCTCATATCTTGCAAGGTAATAAAGGTAGCTTTACCCATTGCACGACGGGTCATAATACGACCTGCAACAGCAACCTCAATGGCTTTTTCTTTTAATACTTCACCATCTTCGGCCTCGTACTTATCATGTAAATCTTGAGCAAGGGCGTCACGACGGAATTGATTCGGGAACGCATTACCTTTTTTACGTAATGCGGCTAATTTTTCACGGCGAACGAGCATTTCGCCATTGAGATCTAATTCTTTCACTTCTTGTTCTGACATATCCTTTACCTCGCTAGTTTGTAATTAGAATGTGATTTATTGAAAATAAACAGGTTTCTTCTATTCTACCCATAGCATGGTTTTTTGTTAAGCCTTTTTTAATGAAGTCATCTGTTTTATGAGGAAAGTGTTAGCGATAAAGGTAGGAAAGCTAAATTATGCTATTTTTTTAACCAAAACGTTTATCACCATGTCTTGATATTCATGCAAACAAAAGAGCGGTCAATTTTCCAAAGGTTTTAAACTCAGAAAATATTGACCGCTCTTTGTATCGCGTGATTAATTAAAGATCGAAATCACCGAAATCATTGGTATCGACTTTAGAGTCAATTTGACCAACAAGGTAAGAACTCACTTCCACTTCTTGTGGTGCCACTTGTACGTTGTCAGAAACAAGCCATGCATTAATCCATGGAATTGGGTTAGAACGTGCACCAAATGGCAATGGAAGACCAACGGCTTGCATACGGATATTGGTGATATATTCCACGTATTGCACCAAAATGTCTTTGTTCAAACCAATCATTGACCCATCTTTGAACAAGTAATCCGCCCATTCTTTTTCTTGTTCTGCTGCCGCTAAGAATAAATCGTAGGCTTCTTGTTTACATTCTTCCGCAATTTCTGCCATTTCAGGATCGTCTTGACCTGCAGCCATAATGTTTAAAATGTGCTGTGTACCGGTTAAGTGTAAGGCTTCATCACGTGCGATAAATTTAATGATTTTCGCATTACCTTCCATTAATTGACGCTCTGCAAAAGCAAACGAACAAGCGAAAGATACGTAGAAACGAATTGCTTCAAGTGCGTTCACACTCATCAAGCAAAGATAAAGTTGTTTTTTTAGATTACGTAATGTCACCACACATTCTTTACCATCTACCGTGTAAGTGCCTTCACCATATAGACTGTAAAGTTGGCTATCACGAATTAAATCATCGTAGTAAGAAGAAATATCACGCGCACGTTTGATGATTTCTTCGTTCGTCACGATATCATCAAATACGATAGATGGATCGTTCACAATGTTACGAATAATGTGGGTGTAAGAACGAGAGTGGATGGTTTCAGAGAAGGTCCAAGTCTCAATCCAAGTTTCTAATTCAGGAATCGACACTAACGGTAATAATGCCACGTTCGGGCTACGGCCTTGAATAGAATCTAATAAGGTTTGATATTTTAAGTTACTGATGAAAATATGTTTTTCATGCTCAGGTAACGCGGCATAGTCGATACGGTCTTGCGACACATCTACTTCTTCCGGACGCCAGAAGAAAGAAAGTTGTTTTTCAATGAGCTTTTCAAACGTCTCATATTTTTGTTGATCATAACGTGCAACGTTAACATTTTGACCAAAGAACATTGGTTCTTTTAATTGGTCATTTTTAGTTTGTGAGAAAGTAGTATATGCCATGTTATATCCTTACTTATAGCGGGCTTTTACCCACTTAATGATTGATTGCCTAAAATATCAAAAGGCGGACTTGTAAACAAGCCCACCTAAATGATTAAATCTTACAAGCACCGCCTGCACAGCCATCATCTAAATCTTCTTGGCTGTCTTCAGCACCATCACGGGTGTTTTGATAGTAAAGGGTTTTTAAGCCATATTTGTAAGCGGTTAAAAGATCTTTTAACAACACTTTCATTGGCACTTTACCGTCTTCAAAACGTTTCGGATCGTAGTTTGTATTTGCAGAGATCGCTTGGTCTACGAATTTTTGCATAATGCCCACTAAGTGTAAGTAACCGTCATTGCTTGGAATATCCCAAAGTAACTCGTAGTTATCACTTAAGTTTTCATAATCCGGTACAACTTGTCTTAAGATACCATCTTTTGATGCTTTAATACTTACATGACCACGTGGCGGCTCGATACCATTTGTTGCGTTAGAAATCTGTGAAGAGGTTTCTGACGGCATTAATGCGGTTAAGGTTGAGTTACGTAAACCGAATTCTTTGATTTCTTGACGTAACGTTTCCCAATCATAATGCAATGGTTCTTGCGTTAAGTTATCAATATCTTTCTTGTACGTATCGATTGGTAAAATACCTTTCGCGTAATTGGTTTCATTGAAGTATTCACATGCACCCAATTCTTTCGCTAAGTTCATGGAGGCTTTCAATAGATAGTATTGAATTGCTTCAAATGTACGGTGAGTTAAATCGTTCGCTGAACCATCAGAATAACGCACGCCATTTTTCGCTAAGTAATACGCATAGTTAATCACACCGATACCAAGTGAACGACGACCTAATGAAGAACGTTTCGCCGCAGGAACAGGGTAGTCTTGGTAATCTAGTAATGCATCTAATGCACGTACTGCAAGATCCGCTAAGTTATCTAACTCATCTAAATCATCTAATTTACCCAAGTTGAACGCTGAAAGTGTACAAAGGGCAATCTCACCATTTTCATCATGGAAATGTTGTAATGGTTTAGTTGGCAATGCAATTTCTAAACATAAGTTAGATTGACGCACTGGTGCAACAAGCGGATCAAACGGTGAGTGAGTATTACAGTGATCCACGTTTTGGATATAAATACGGCCAGTTGATGCACGTTCTTGCATTAATAAAGAGAATAACTCAACGGCTTTGACAGAACGTTTGCGGATGTTTGGATCCTGTTCGTATTTCACGTAAAGTTCTTCAAATTTATCTTGATCAGCAAAGAAGGCTTCATAAAGCCCTGGTACGTCTGAAGGGCTGAATAAAGTAATATCTGCGCCTTTAATTAAGCGTTGATACATTAATTTGTTTAACTGTACACCGTAGTCCATGTGACGAACACGGTTATCTTCCACACCACGGTTATTTTTCAATACTAATAAGCTTTCAACTTCTAAGTGCCAAATCGGGTAGTAAACTGTCGCTGCACCACCACGTACGCCACCTTGAGAACAAGATTTGACGGCACTTTGGAAGTGTTTATAGAATGGAATACAGCCGGTGTGGAATGCTTCACCACCACGAATAGGGCTACCTAACGCACGAATTGCACCAGCATTCACCCCGATACCTGCACGTTGTGAAACGTATTTTACGATTGCTGCAGAGGTAGCGTTGATAGAGTCTAAGCTGTCACCACATTCAATCAATACACAAGAGCTGAATTGACGCGTAGGCGTACGAACCCCCGCCATGATAGGCGTAGGTAAAGAAATTTTGAAGGTTGATGTCGCATCATAGAAACGACGAATGTAATCCAAACGGGTTTCTTGCGGATATTTTGAGAATAAGCTCGCTGCAACTAATAAATAAAGGAATTGTGCAGATTCATAAATCTCACCGGTTACACGGTTTTGAACTAAGTATTTTCCTTCTAATTGTTTTACTGCGGCATAAGAAAAGGTCATATCACGCCAGTGATCAATAAACCCATCCATTTCATCCCATTCTTCACGAGTATAGTCGGCTAAAAGGGCAGGATCATATTTGCCCATGCGCACTAATTTCTTTACATGATCGTATAAACGAGGTGGATCAAAATGGCCATACGCTTTTTTACGTAAATGAAAAACGGCAAGGCGTGCAGCAAGATATTGATAATCAGGGGTATCTTTGCTGATTAGGTCTGCTGCTGCTTTAATAATCGTTTCGTGAATATCAGACGTGCGAATGCCTTCATAAAATTGAATATGAGAACGCAATTCAACTTGAGAAACTGAGACGTTTTCCAAGCCTTCAGCCGCCCAAGTAATCACACGGTGAATTTTGTCTAAATTGATTTGTTCAAGCGTACCATCGCGCTTTGTAACCATTAATCCTTTGTTCATGGGAGATAAACCTACTAGAGAAATGAATTTAATAAAACACAAGATATAGTGTTGTGGAAAATAACGGTGCACAAGATAGAGTGTTTTAAAATTGAATTCAAGCAGTAAATTTTTTACTTACATTATTGACAAAAGATAAGTCATTTAAAATAAATGACTTATCTTTCAAGTGATGTTTTTTTAGGCAGGATCTTTTTTGTAAATCTTTGTAAAGAAAAAAGTGCGGTCAAAAACGAGATAATTTTTGACCGCACTTTAAAGTTTAAAAATTTAATTAATTCAAGTATTTAAATACTTTGACGACTTTTTGAACACCGGTAACTTTACTTGCAATTTCTGCCGCTGAGTCACCTTGTGATTGAGTGACGTTTCCGAGTAAGAATACTTCACCATTTTCGGTGATCACTTTCACATCTGTTGCTTTTACATTATCGCCAACGAAAAGTTTCGATTTAATTTGTGTGGTAATCCAGCTGTCTTTGGTAATTTGACCAAAGTTAATTTTATTGCCCACACGTAATTCGTTATAGATGTCATTCACACCGTCCACGCCTTTTGCAAGACTGGTCGCGGTTTCTTTTACGCTTTCACTCGGCACTTGGCCAATCAATAATACACGGCCACTATAAGAAACAGCATGTACACGACCTTCTGATTTAATTTGTGCATCTTTATCTAATGCATTTTCAACTTTTACTTCTAACGTTTCATCATCGACTTGCGTACCCATTGTGCGAGGATCCGTTGCAACTTTAGCACCGGCAGCCGCGCCACCAAGTACAGCAGCCACACAGCCTTGTAACATAATAGATGCACCAAGTACGAAGGCGAGTTTTTTTAATGGGGTTAATTTCATCATTAATCTCCTTTTTATAAATGAGTGAGTTAACTAATTAGTCAATTAATTTTAGAAATAGTTTGGTTGGAAAAGCCTTTAATGTCAAGCTCTTGGAAAAAGCGTGCTATCAACAAGCTCACACAGTGCATTAATAACGAATAAATGATTTTCCAAAATGCGTGCTTCTTTCGTCGTGGGAATAGAGATTTCTAAATCTGTTTCAGCTAACACACCTTGAATCGCATCATTGTTTGCACCAGTTAAGGCAATGACCTGAATTTCTTTGTTGACGGCATTCGCAATCGTATTCAGCACCGCTTTTTCTGTACCAAGCGGCGCAAAGGCAATCAATAAATCGCCGGGTTTAGCAATAGCGTTAAATTGATGTTGATAAAGCTGATCGATAGGTTGATCAAAAACTAGTGAAGAACCGACCGCACTTTCAAGGCTAAGATGTACGGATGGCAGGCTAGGGCGTTCAAAATCATAACGATTAAGCAAATTTGACACTAAGAATTGCGCATTCGCGTAAGAGCGAGCAACACCACAGGCAATCACTTTATGACCACTTAACAAACATTGCATCACCATTTGTGTGGCGGTGGCAATGTTTTCTGATAATAGGCTAGAAGCAGAGATTTGAATCTGAATACTTTCGCTATAAATATCTTTAACTTTTTGTAACATAATCGGAAAAGGTTAATCGAGAAAATTAGGAATCCATTGGATATCACTGGCGGTTTTTCCAAAGGCGATAAGATCAAAACGACAATCCGCATCTTCAAGGCTTAGGTTACGTTTGGCAAGCCATAAATTTGCGGCATTTAGCCATTTTTGTTGCTTTTGCCAATCCACGCTTTCAACGGCGGATCCGAATGCTGAGCTGGATCGTTGACGAACTTCAACAAATACAATAGTTTGCCCGTCTTGCATAACGAGATCTAATTCACCGCATTTGAAATGTTGATTCGCCGCGATGAATTTAAGCCCCTTAGCCTCTAAGAAAAGGCGGGCTTGATGTTCAAAGCCCGCCCCTTGTTGACGTTTTAATGAAAACATGGATTAGTTCGCAACCGCTACCACGTTACCATCTTGTACTTGATACCATGTCATATCGCGATCCACATCACAGTTTGAATCCGCGCTAAGCTGACCGGTTAAACCGCTTAAGGTATAACCCGGTACTTGGCGTAATTCATTAAAGTGATTGATGAGCAACCATGCATCAGAACCCATTGCATATAAACGCATTAATTGGAATTCACCACCGGTTGAGCCAGCCACTTTTTGATATTGTGAAGAATCGCTTTGTTTAAAGAATGGAATATCACTAAATTGAACGCCATTCATTTTCGCATAGTATTCTGGTGTATTACTTGCCGCGTTAGAACGAGAGCTTGCATAAATGCGTACATTCGGATTGCTGGTATCTAAATAACCTTTAATTTCAGCCAATTCATCTGGTGAAGAGATGACATAAAGTGCACTTGTATCTTGCGGCGCACCTTGGAAGAAGTAGGTAATATCAGCCGGTAAGTTGTAGTAGCGAATATTCGCATCTGTACCCGCTAAACGTTGCCAACGTACGTTGAAAGCATTACCAACACGTTGTCCTAAATCATTTTGTGGCATTGCCACAATTGGATTGCGAATGCCATCTTTCCACATTTTGTTCGCCGCAGACTCTGCTTCATCTTCTGGAGATAAACCGTAATAACAGACTTGGTTAATTGCTTGAGTATTTGCTGTTGCATTTAATGTGAGCACATCCATGCCTTGTACTGCACTTGGATTCGCAATGATGGCATCGACATTTTGTTTCAGTAATGGACCCACTAACGCTTTAATACCCGATGCTTTTGCTTGTGCAATAATGTCATTAATCGGGGTGGTAGATGAGTCAAACACTTGTACTGGAATGGTTGAGTCACCTTTTGCATCATTGAAACCTGATTGAATCGTTGTACCTAAAATTTGGCCATCGCCGCTTAAAGGTAAGACTAAACCAATTTGAGCTAAATTCGTTTGTTGGAAATTCAACAAGCTTTCTAGCTCTTTAGGGAAAAAGGTTGCCGCAACGTGGTTTGGATAAGCGGATTTCCAACTTTGTAACGCTTGGCTTAATTGTACTGGCTGACGGATGTTGTCGTTATAAGCTTTAATCAAGGTGAGCCAACCGCCTAATGCTACGCTACCTTCATCGGAGGCATTATTGATAACAGCAGTATTCGCAGAACGGAGTAACGACCAAGTTTTATCAACATTATCTTTACGACGCTGCATGTCTGTTAAGTTTTCATCCATTTTGATACGCGCTTTCACCGCTTCAATCACGTCTTTACGATTTTCAGCTGTTTGAGCAAAGGTTTCGTAATAACGAGATTTTTGTGATGGACTTAATTTAGTCAGATCGAGTGCACGTAATTTACCTTCAGCAACATCATTATTGCCTTTTGCTGCGGCGATGCGTGCTTCAATTAACGTGCGATCTAATTGTTGTGCTTCGTTTAAGTCAACTAACTCCGTTAATAACTCTTCCGCTTGAGGTACTTTATTTTCAGAAATTAATACACGAGCAGCTAAGAGTTTGTATGTTTGTTGATCTTCTTTATCCTGTGTTTGCCCTAATTTGTTCATATAAAATTCAGAACTCGCATTGGCATCACGTTGTAATGTTTGGGTAAAGCTGCTACCAAATAAGTTAGAACAACCTGCTAATGCAACAGACAATAAAATCGGCATTAAACGTTTTTTAAAACGACCGCCTTGTAATAGAATAGACATATTCGCTCCATAATGAATAAATCAATAATGGGCGATCTTACTTATCTCACAATGTAAAAGCAAACAAAAATGAATGATTTAACCGGAATTTTATATATTGTCGCTACGCCAATCGGGAATTTACAGGATATTACACAACGTGCTTTAGAGACCTTTTCACAAGTGGATTTAATTGCCGCGGAAGACACACGCCACAGTGGTTTATTGCTCAGTCATTATGGTATCAAAAAGCCTTTTTTCGCCTTACATGATCACAATGAACAAGAAAAAGCTCATGTGTTGGTCGAAAAGCTAAAACAAGGTACGAATATTGCATTAATTTCAGATGCGGGAACCCCCTTAATTAGCGATCCGGGGTTTCATTTAGTCCGTCAATGTCGTGAGGCTGGCATTAAAGTGGTGCCGTTACCAGGTGCTTGTGCCGCGATTACTGCATTATGCGCATCGGGTATTGCATCAGACCGTTTTTGTTTTGAAGGCTTTTTACCTGCCAAAACCAAGGCGCGTAAAGATAAGTTAGAAAATATTGCGGAAGAAGACCGCACTTTAATCTTCTATGAATCAACCCACCGCATTTTAGATACCCTTGCTGATATGCAAGATGTATTAGGTGGCGAACGCTATGTAGTACTTGCCCGTGAAATTACGAAAACATGGGAAACCATTGCAGGGGATAAATTAAGCGATCTTCGTCAATGGTTAAGTGAAGATCCGAATCGCACAAAAGGTGAAATGGTATTAATTGTAGAAGGCAAACCCAAATCAGAAGATATCGACGAATTTGCACCACAAGCAATTAAAGCGCTCACTTTGATCGCCAAAGAATTACCCTTAAAAAAAGCGGCTGCGATTGTGGCAGAACTTTATGGTTATAAGAAAAATGCCTTATACCAATTTGGATTGGATAATTTAGATTAGTCAAAAACTATCCCCCTCTTTAGCAAAGAGGGGCGAGGGGAGATTTGGCAGAATTAAATTTTATAAATGTCGGAGAACAAATGTTAAAACAGGTTTCAGATACCTTACTTGCACCAAGCAATTTATCTCATCAATCATTGCTTAATATTTTTGATGTGATGTCACATCGTCATATTGATTATGCAGATCTTTATTTTCAATTAAGCCAAGATGAAAGCTGGGTATTAGAAGATAGTATTATTAAAGAAGGTGGCTTTCATATTGATCGCGGTGTCGGTGTACGCGCAGTTTCTGGTGAGAAAACAGGCTTTGCGTATTCTGACCAAATCAACTTAGCCTCATTACAACAATGTGCAGAGGCCGTAAAAGGTATCGCACAAATTAAAGAAGGCAATTTAATTTCACCTCAAGCATTTAATACGGTGAATGCGGTTCAGCGTTATGCAGTGATTAACCCGTTAGAAAGTTTAAGTAAAGAGAAAAAGATCGAGTTATTACACTTAGTGGATCGAACCGCTCGAGCTGAAGATCCTCGTGTTACACATGTCTCTGCAGCATTAAGTTCGATTTATGAAGAAGTGTTAGTGGTTGCAACAGATGGCACACTTGCTGCAGATATTCGTCCGCTTGTGCGTTTATCCATTTCGGTTCTTGTTGAAGAAGATGGTAAACGTGAGCGGGGCAGTTGTGGTTCAGGTGGTCGCTTTGCCTTAGATTGGTTCTTTGATGTAGTAAATGGGGATATTCGTGCCGTTAATTTTGCAAAAGAAGCCGTTCGTCAAGCCCTTGTGAATTTAAGTGCGGTCGCAGCACCGGCAGGATTAATGCCAGTGGTATTAGGGGCAGGTTGGCCGGGCGTATTGCTTCATGAAGCGGTGGGACACGGTTTAGAAGGGGATTTCAACCGTAAAGAAAGTTCCCTATTTACGGGTAAAATTGGTGAGTTAGTGACGTCGCCATTATGTACGATTGTGGATGATGGCACATTACAAAATCGCCGAGGTTCTTTAACCATTGATGATGAAGGGGTGCCAAGCCAGTATAACGTTTTAATCAAAGGCGGGATTTTGCAAGGCTACATGCAAGATAAACTCAATGCACGATTAATGGGCGTGAAACCGACAGGAAATGGTCGTCGTGAATCTTATGCGCATTTACCAATGCCGCGAATGACGAATACCTATATGTTGGCAGGTCAAAGTAAATTTGATGATTTAATCGCTTCTGTGGATCGCGGTATTTATGCACCTCACTTTGGTGGTGGGCAAGTGGATATCACCTCAGGTAAATTTGTGTTCTCGACATCTGAAGCTTATCTTATTGAAAAAGGCAAAATCACCAAACCTGTTAAAGGCGCGACATTAATTGGCAGCGGTATCGATGTGATGCAAAAAGTTTCTATGGTCGCCGATGAAACAGACTTAGATCTTGGTATCGGTGTATGCGGCAAAGATGGCCAAAGTGTACCGGTCGGTGTTGGGCAACCCGCCTTGAAAATTGATGAAATCACCGTTGGTGGAACAAATTAAGCATGTAGCCCGATAAATCATATCGGGCTTTTTTGTTCCTTTTATTTAAGTGCGGTCAGTTTTTCCGTTATTTTAATTCATCGCTTTCTCAGGAATAATCATTGGGTTAAGTGAGCAATTCTGCATACGATATTTTCATATCCACACTTTTGTGATCCCTATCACAATATCTTGTAAAACCAGTTAAAAAATTTCCCCAAACAATCGCAATAAGTGATACATTTACCGTCGTATGACTTTTTGTCATTTAAGAGACAGGGACAGGCGTGAGTTTGTCTGAAATTTCATCAACCAGAGGGAAACATTTATGTTAATTGGTGTACCTAGAGAACTGCTTGAGAGCGAAAATCGTGTGGCGGCGACGCCAAAAACGGTTCAGCAGATCTTAAAACTGGGCTTTGACGTCATCGTAGAACACAATGCGGGATTCAAAGCGAGTTTTGAAGACCAAGCATTTATCGACGCCGGCGCTAAAATTGGCTCAAGTTCAGAAGTGTGGCATTCGGATATAATTTTTAAAGTGAATCCACCAACGGATGCAGAAATTGATCAAATGAAGGAAGGTGCAACACTTGTGAGCTTCATTTGGCGCGCACAAAATCCGGATTTAATGAAAAAACTTACGTCGAAAAAAATTAATGTATTAGCGATGGATTCAGTGCCGCGTATTTCCCGTGCGCAAGCGCTTGATGCATTAAGCTCTATGGCGAATATTTCTGGTTATCGTGCGGTGATTGAAGCGGCTCATGAATTTGGTAGTTTCTTCACTGGACAAATTACCGCAGCAGGTAAAGTACCACCGGCAAAAGTGTTAGTGATTGGTGCGGGTGTAGCGGGTCTTGCTGCGATTGGTGCTGCGAATAGCCTTGGTGCGATTGTACGTGCTTTTGACTCTCGTCCAGAAGTAAAAGAACAAGTACAAAGTATGGGCGCGTCTTTCTTAGAAATTGATTTCAAAGAAGAAGGCGGTAGTGGCGATGGTTACGCAAAAGTAATGTCAGAAGAATTTAACCGTCGTGCGATGGAGCTTTATGCGGAACAAGCCAAAGAAGTGGATATCATTATTACCACTGCGGCGATTCCAGGCAAACCAGCTCCACGCTTAATCACAAAAGAAATGGTTGATTCCATGAAACCAGGTTCTGTGGTGGTGGACTTAGCGGCTGCAACAGGCGGTAACTGTGCTTACACTGAAGCAGGTAAAGTCGTCACCACTGAAAACCAAGTGAAAATCATTGGTTACACCGATTTCCCAAGTCGTTTACCAACACAATCTTCCCAACTTTACGGTACAAACTTAGTTAATTTATTAAAACTACTTTGTAAAGAAAAAAACGGCAAGATCAATATCGATTTTGACGATGTGGTATTACGTGGTGTGACTGTAGTACTTGATGGGGAAGAAATTCCACCAGCGCAAATCCAAGTATCAGCACAACCAAAACAAGAAGCGAAAGCGGCACAAAGTGCGGTTAAAAAAGAGGAAGAAAAACCAGCAGATCCTCGCATCAAATACGGTGTGATGGCAGGTGTAGGTGTGTTATTCCTCTGGCTTGCATCTGTGGCGCCAGCAGCATTCCTTTCTCACTTCACCGTATTCGTATTGGCTTGTGTAGTTGGTTACTACGTGGTTTGGAACGTCAGCCACGCTTTACACACCCCACTTATGGCGGTAACCAATGCGATTTCAGGTATCATCATTGTGGGTGCATTACTGCAAATTAGACAGCCAACAGGCAACTTCTTTATTGATGCATTAGCCTTTGTGGCAATCTTGGTGGCAAGCATCAACATCTTTGGTGGTTTCCGTGTAACTCAACGTATGTTGGCGATGTTTAGAAAAGGTTAAGGAGAAGACGATGTCTGAAGGTTTAGTACAAGCAGCCTATATTATCGCTGCATTACTTTTCATTATGAGCTTAGCCGGTCTTTCTAAACATGAAACGGCAAAAGCTGGTTGTTGGTATGGTATTGTCGGTATGACAATTGCTCTTGTTGCAACCATTTTCGGCCCGCAATCTGAAGGCACATTATGGATCATCATTGCGATGATCATCGGTGGCGTGATTGGTGTTCAACGTGCATTAAAAGTTGAAATGACTGAAATGCCTGAACTCGTTGCGATCCTTCACAGCTTTGTAGGTTTAGCAGCTGTGCTCGTAGGCTTTAACAGCTACGGCTTAACACACGAAACCGATCCTGTGTTAATGAATATCCATAACGTTGAAGTATTCTTAGGGATCTTCATCGGTGCGGTAACATTCACGGGTTCTATCGTCGCATTCGGTAAATTAAGCGGCAAAATCAATTCAAAAGCATTAATGTTGCCACATCGCCATAAATTAAATTTAGCGGCATTAGTGGTTTCTGCTTTCTTGATGGTGGCATTCTTAAACAACCCAGATAATATCTTCCCAGTGTTACTCATGACCGCAATTGCTCTTGCATTCGGCTGGCACTTAGTGGCATCTATCGGTGGTGCGGATATGCCGGTTGTGGTTTCAATGCTTAACTCTTATTCTGGTTGGGCAGCGGCTGCAGCAGGTTTCATGCTAAGCAATGACTTGCTTATCGTCACCGGTGCATTAGTGGGTTCTTCTGGTGCGATTCTTTCTTACATTATGTGTAAAGCGATGAACCGCTCATTTATCAGCGTTATCGCAGGTGGTTTTGGTAATGATGTTCAAGTATCTTCTGATGAAGAACAAGGTGAACACCGTGAAACAACCGCAGAAGAAGTGGCTGAATTACTTAAAAATGCAAGCTCTGTAATCATCACACCAGGATATGGTATGGCGGTAGCACAGGCGCAATATCCAGTGGCTGAAATTACGGCGAAATTGCGTGAGCGTGGCATTAACGTGCGTTTTGGTATTCACCCTGTTGCAGGTCGTTTACCGGGTCATATGAACGTACTTTTAGCGGAAGCAAAAGTGCCTTATGACATCGTGCTTGAAATGGATGAGATCAATGATGATTTCGCAGATACCGATGTGGTATTGGTTATCGGTGCAAACGACACCGTAAACCCAGCGGCAATGGAAGATCCAAACAGCCCAATCGCAGGTATGCCAGTGTTAGAAGTATGGAAAGCACAAAACGTTATCGTATTCAAACGCTCTATGGCGGTAGGTTACGCGGGCGTTCAAAACCCATTATTCTTCAAAGAAAACACCCAAATGCTCTTTGGTGATGCAAAAGAACGTGTTGATGACATTCTTACTGCATTAAACAAATAAGCAAAAAACTGAAGTAAAACTGACCGCACTTTGAGAGATTAAAGTGCGGTTTTTAGTGTTATGACCAGAGTATAAAAATCTTAATAATAGTGTAAGAAATGATATGAGTATGAAACATGATGTTTTAATTGAATTATTAGATGTTTTTTCTAATTCTAGGATTCAGATTGATAGAATTTTATTTGAATATGAGGAAGAGATTCAAAAATTCATAATTGAAGTAAGAAATACCCAAGATAGTAGTCCAATTTATAGCTTATTCAAGATTCAAAATGATTTATCGCTATTGGTATATAAATATAATTACCCATTAAGTAATTTTTTATATAACTTCATTTATGAGTTTGATAGACAAGATGATGAGAGTGTGACGTATCTTGTAGATAAAATAGTTAATAATGAAGGCTTTTTAATAGATTGACTAATCAGTTTAAAAGTAAAATCACTTAGCTTAAAAATTAATTATTAAGATGTGTTTGTATTTAACATACCATACCAAAATTTTATAAAAAAAGTGCGGTCAAAATTGACCGCACTTTTTACATTAACGTTGAATCAAATAACGTAATTTAGTGCCATCTTGTTCTACGCTTAATAGTGTGTAACCGTGGTTTTTAGTATCAACAGGAATGTTGTTGATAGATTGGGCACAGTCACTTAATAGTTCTAAAATTTCGCCTTTTTGTAATTGCGGCATGGTTTCGAGCATCACGATCGCCGGATACGGGCAAGGTTCACCTAACGTATCTAACGTGTAATCTGGGGTGATGTCTTTTGGATCTTTATCTAATTTTTGAACAACGGTAAATGCCATAATAATGTCCTCTTTTTTGAATGAATTCGTTAATATTTAATTAGCAGCCACAAGCTTGTGGATTCGCTGCCGCAATTTTTGCTTTGGCTTTTTTCAAGAAGTGGCGTTCCCACCAAACGACAGCGATTAAGCAGAGAATAAGCAAGCCGTAATTCACTAATAAACCGCCAACAGGGCCAAAGGATTTCAATAAGTTAAGTTTTTCGTAATCTAACGCAAGCACAGGGGCAAGATCGTCCCATGCGTAGGCTAAATAGGTTGAACCAACAACGTTACCCACACCTACCCACATAAAGTGAACTTGGCCTTCCATTGAGCGATACATCCAACCGGTTTCACATCCGCCGGCTAATACAATACCGAAGCCAAATAATAAACCACCGATAATTGCATTTGGACCCGCCCACATGATTTTGGCAGGTACGCCTAATTGAATGTAGCTAAATACGCCAAGCGTACCCACGATAATACCGAAGATGATGGCTTTTGCCATATAAGCACGGCCCGTTACCCATAAATCACGGAAGGCAGAGGTAAAGCAGATTTGAGCACGTTCAATTAATAAGCCGAAAGCTAACCCACAAAGCATCGCAAAACCCAGTTTGACGGAGTTTGTCATCACATAAAGTGAAGCAATCAGGTAAGCAAAAAAGACCACCATACCAATCCAAAAACGACGACTTGCTTGTTTCGGATCCGTTTCTTGTAATTTTGCTGCGCCTTTTTTCAATTCTAATTTCACGCGGAATATCGGAAGTAAGGTGACTTTTACGCCTGCGTAAGTACCTACAGCAGTGGCAATAGTGAAGAACCAAGCGTGAACAGAAAATTGTGGAATACCGGTGAAGAGAGAGGCGAGGTTACAGCCCATTGCTAAACGTGCACCAAAACCGGCTAATGCACCACCAATGAGGGCTTGAACAATACGACGTTTGTGTGGTTGATTACGCCATTTTACGTTGTTTGCCCAAAGTGCAGCCGAAATGCAACCCGCGAACATACCTAAAATCATCACGCCATCAATACGGGTGAAGATCGTACCTTGCATGCCGATAATTTTATAGTAGCTCCAGTCGGACACATCGACACCTAGCGCTTGCAAAGCATGACCGCCCCAACGAGTAAATTCCCCCGTAACCGCCCAATAAGTGCCAGTTACCCCAAAGTAATAAGCTGAAATAAGCCCCGCAGCAATAACTGCCGCGACAGGATTCCAGTATTTGATCAGATAATTTTGTTTGAATTGTTGCAAAATCTCTTTCATGAGAGAGTTAATCCTTAAACTAATGAAATGATGATTTGCAAGTACGGTATAAAATGAAGAGATTTTTGAAGTGTCTACCATTTTCCTATACACAAAACTTGCGATATAAGACAAATGAATTGTCGAACAAGATAATAGCATTTGTTTTTGAGCAATGCACGAGGGGAAGGATAATTATTTGTGGGTAATTTTGAGAGAAGGACAGACTTGTGGTCTGCCCAACTATTAGACGGGTAATTTCATTTCTCGGATACGCATGGTTAATCCATCGATAAACAACAAGCGTCCACATAAATTTGAACCGATTTTTAACCGTACTTTGATAGCTTCTAAGGCTTGAATGGAGCCAACAACACCCACAATTGGCGCTAGTACGCCCGCTTCTACACAACTTAAAACATTTTGCCCAAAGAGCTGGCTAAGCTGGCGATAGGTTGGGGTATTGGGTTCATAAGTAAAGACGGATACTTGTCCTTCTAAACGGATTGCCGCACCTGAAATTAGCGGGATCTTCGCTTTCTCACAACCACGATCGAGCGCATTACGAATATCCACGTTATCGGTACAATCTAATATCACATCAAAGTGCGGTATGATTTCCGCGAGTTTTTCTTCGGAAAGTTGTGCATTGATGGTTTCAATTTCGACATGAGGATTAATCTGTTGTAACGCAATTTTTGCCGATTCCACTTTAGGCATATTTAATCGGCTATCGGTATGTAATACCTGACGTTGCAAATTAGAAAGCGATACGGTGTCAAAATCCAATAAAGTTAAATGACCCACGCCAGCTGCTGCAAGATATTGACTTGCCGCACAGCCTAAACCACCCAGACCGACAATTAACATTCGGCTGTCTTTCAGCTTTTCTTGTCCGTCAAAATCAACCGCTTTTAAGATGATTTGGCGGTTATAACGCAGTTCTTCTTCGTAGCTTAATTCAGCCATTATTGCCCCAATAGGTGATTAAACGGTTCAATGGTGACGATTTCGCCCGCAGCGACATTGCCGCGATCTTTTTCGAGGCGAATAAAACAGTTACTTTTCACAAAAGAACTGAATAAATGTGAACCTTGGAAACCCACTGGTTGCACTTCAAGTTGACCATTTTCATTAATTTGATAGAAACCACGTTGGAAATCTAAACGTCCTGGTGATTTTTTCAAATTGGTTTGGGCAATCGCTTGGAAGTGCGGTTGTTTTTTCGGGTGTTTTTTACCGCTTAATTTGGCAATAGCCGGTTGAACCAATTGATAGAATGTCACTAATGCAGAAACCGGATTGCCAGGTAAACCGCAGAACCAAGCATTTTCTAATTTACCAAATGCAAATGGTTTGCCGGGTTTCATCGCAATTTTCCAGAAATTCACCTGACCGACTTTTTCTAACACAGTTTTCGTGAAGTCAGCTTCACCCACCGAAACGCCACCGCTTGTGATAACCAGATCAGCTTGAGCTTGTGCTTTCACAAAAGCGGCTTCAAATTCTGCTTGGTTATCCGGTAGAATACCGAAATCGAGTACATCACAATTTAATTTTTCTAGCATTAATTTCACGGTGAAACGGTTGGTATCGTAAATTTGTCCTGCTTGTAACGGTTGACCGACAGGGACTAATTCGTCACCGGTTGAAAGCACGGCCACTTTTAATCGTGGGTAAGCTTTAACTTCAGCGATGCCTAATGAAGCAAGTAAAGGTAAAGATACGGCATTTAACTCATCGCCTTGATGTAATACCACATCACCTTTTTTTACATCTTCACCAATACGGCGAATATTCTGATTGGCTTTAGGTAAGGCAGAAAAGGTAACTGTACCATCTTCATTGACGGTGACCTCTTCTTGCATAACCACCGCATCGGCACCTTCAGGAATCATTGCACCCGTCATAATTCTGACCGCACTTTGTGCTCCCCATTCCCCTTGAAACGGATTACCCGCAAAGGATTTTCCCGCAACAGAAAGCGTCATGGATTGCTGTAAATCGGCTAAACGAACTGCATAACCATCCATCGCAGAGTTATCAAAAGATGGTACGTTAATCGGAGAAATCACATCTTCCGCACAGACACGATCAGCGGCTTCAGTTAAAGCCAGTGTTTCAGTTTTTGTAGGGAAGGGAAGTTGGTGGAGCATTTGCGCCAAGGCATCTTCAAGTGGCAACATAATCAATCCTTTGGGTTGAGCGAAATAAAAGTGGATATATTGTAGCCCGAAATACAATATGAAGGAAATTAATAAATTAGGGTGATTTTTCGCATTTTACGAATAATTCATCTTTTGCTAAAATGCCGCATTATTTTTTTATAAATGGAAAGTGAATGAACGCGATTTCACCTGATGCGGAAAATGTCCGCCGAGCCTTGGTAGCCAAAGGCATCGAAACCCCAATGATTGATCCGACTCAATGTAAAGATGAGCGCCGTGAGGCGATAGCTTCGCATATGCGTGAAGTGATGAAATTGATTGGGTTAGATCTACGTGATGATAGCCTAGAAGAAACACCAAATCGCTTAGCCAAAATGTTTATTGATGAAATTTTCAGTGGAATGGATTATGCCAATTTCCCGAAAATGACAAAAATCAAAAACCAAATGAAAGTGAGCGAAATGGTGCAAGTGAATGACATCACCTTAACCAGTACTTGCGAACACCATTTTGTGACAATTGATGGCAATGTTGCTGTGGCATATTATCCCAAAGATTGGGTGATTGGCTTGTCTAAAATCAATCGCATTGTGGCGTTTTTTGCGCAGCGTCCGCAAGTGCAAGAGCGTTTAACCGAACAGCTTTTAACGGCATTTCAAACCATTTTAGAAACCGATGATGTGGCAGTTTATGTGAAAGCGACACATTTCTGTGTGAAAGCTCGCGGGGTAAAAGATACCCACAGTTATACTGTGACATCAGCCTATGGCGGGGTCTTTTTAGAAGATCGCGAAACTCGCAAAGAATTTTTATCTTCTATTCAGAAGTAATGAGCAAAAGCACCGAATAATCGGTGCTTTTTTGTTTATTAATTGTACGGATATAGGTTAAAATCTGCCCTTTCATTTTTATTTCGATTTTTATTTTTCTTGAGGATTTTCATGGCGAAAGCAAATTCAAAACTTTTTCTTGTTTTATTACTCGGCGTCCTTTCTGCATTTGGACCATTTGTAGTGGATCTTTATTTACCTTCACTGCCACAACTCGCGAGCTTTTTTGAAACGAATGCCTCAATGACACAGCTTACGCTTACCACAGCCATGATTGGTTTAGCGCTAGGACAGTTACTTCTTGGGCCACTCAGTGATAAATTTGGTCGAAAAAAACCGCTTATTATTTCATTAGTCATTTATATCATCAGTACGGTTTTAATTGTGTTTTCACCAAATATTGAAACGATGATTGTTTTGCGTGTGATTCAAGGACTTTCTTCGGCAGGAAGTGTTGTTATTTCTCGTGCGGTTGCAACGGATCTTTATCGTGGGCGTGAAATGACACGTTTCTTTGGTTTATTAATGACAATTAATGGACTCGCGCCAATTATTTCACCAATCCTTGGTAGTTTATTGTTGGAATACATCAGTTGGAAAGGTGTATTTGTTTTCCTTGCATTGATTGGTGTGATTGTTTTGATTTTCAGCTTCCGTCTAAAAGAAAGCTTAAGTGTCGAAAATCGCTTACAAGGTTCAATATTTTCCACCTTTTTGACTTTTGGTGTGATTATCAAAAATCGCTTATTTATGAGCTATGTAGGAATTCAAAGTTTCTTGCTTGGTTCCATGTTTGCCTATATTGCGGCTTCGCCATTTATTTTCCAAAGCTTCTATGGGTTGAGTGCATTTATCTTTAGTTTATGTTTTGGTGCAAATGGGGCAGCGTTAGTCATTGGAGCAAATATTGGCGGTAAATTGCCAAATCGTCAGGCTTTAGCTATTGGTGTTTTTGCTTTTGTGGTTGCTGCACTTTATACCATTGCGGTATTGATTATTCAGCCTTACTGGTTATTTATTGAAATCGGTTTCTTTGCAATGTTGTTATTAATGGGTATTACTTTCCCAGCTATTTCTTCTTTAGCCATGGAAAGTGAGCGCCAATATGCAGGCAGTGCATCCGCTTTGTTAGGTTTTGCACCTTTCTTTTTAGGTGGTGTAGTATCTCCGTTAGTGGGTATCGGCAATATTTTCTATTCAACATCCTTCGTTATTCTAATCTGTGCCTTACTTGCTTTGAGTATCTATTGGATGATTCGCCATAAAATCCCAACTTCAGCAGAGTAGTTGAAAAGTGCGGTCATTTTTGACGGTGTTTTAAAAAAGAAAAAGGCGAACATCAATTTGTTCGCCTTTTGTTATTTTAGCAATTAGTTTCGAATACTTAATTTCTCAAATTCATCGAAGAATGTTGGGAACGTTTTAGCCGTACATTTTGGATCTAAAATCGTGACGGGGGTATCCGACAATGCAATTAGAGCAAAGCACATTGCCATACGATGATCGTTATAGGTCTCAATTTCGGCATGTTTAAATTGAGAAAGGGCAAGCGGTTGAATTCGAATAAAATCTTCACCTTCTTCAACTTCCGCACCGACTTTTCGTAACTCAGCAGCCATTGCAGCAAGGCGATCAGTTTCTTTCACTCGCCAGTTATAAATATTGCGAATAACGGTTTCACCCTTTGCAAATAAGGCAGTTGTGGCAATCGTCATGGCTGCATCAGGAATGTGGTTCATATCCATATCAATGCCATGGAGCTCAGCTTGTTCTGCCTGAATAAAATCTTCACTCCAAGTGATTTTTGCACCCATTTTTTCTAGCACATCGGCAAATAGACGGTCGCCTTGAATGGAATGTTTGCCAATTCCCGTCACTTTTACGTTGCCTTTAATTGCGGCAGCGGCGAGGAAATAAGAAGCAGATGAAGCATCACCTTCCACCATGTATTTGCCCGGTGACACATAGGATTGGTTACCTTTCACCTTAAACACTTGATAATCTTGATTTTCAACCGAAACACCAAAATCTTTCATCATCGCGAGGGTGATATCAATATAAGGTTTTGAGACTAAATCACCCACAATATGGATATCTAAATCGCCCTCAGCAAGCGGAGCAGCCATTAAAAGTGCGGTCAAAAATTGAGAAGAAATTGAACCGTCAATTTCAACTACGCCACCTTTAATCCCTTGATTGCGAATTGCAAGTGGAGGGTAGCCGTCATTTTCTAAATAACGAACATCGGCACCCGCTTGAAGAAGCGCATCAACCAAATGTTTGATTGGGCGCTCTTTCATACGTGGCTCACCAGTCAAAATGACTTCGCCTTCAGTTTTGCCTTTTAAACAAAGTGCAGCCGTCAAAGGACGCATGGCCGTACCAGCATTGCCAAGAAAAAGTGATAAGCCATTTTCAACTTGAAATGCACCACCTAAGCCTTCAACTTCACAGCAAGTTTTATCTTCAGAAAGTTGGTAATTCACCCCTAACGCTTTAAGGGCGTTTAACATATGACGAATATCATCACTGTCTAACAGGTTAGTGACCGTTGTGGTGCCTTTAGCTAATGCCGCTAATAATAATGCTCGGTTCGATAAACTTTTCGAACCAGGTAAGTTGATTTCACCTTCAATACGAGAAATCGGCTCTAAGGTGATAGCTTTCATTACAAGACCACCGTTTTGTTTTTATACACAAAAATACGATCATGTAAGGCAAGATCAAGCGCACGGCTTAATACTGTTTTTTCCACATCACGCCCTGCACGCATCATGGCATCGGCAGAGTAGGTGTGATCCACATTAATCACATTTTGCATAATAATCGGACCTTGATCCAATTCGTTATTAATAAAGTGGGCTGTTGCACCAATAATTTTTACGCCGCGCTCATAAGCTTGTTGATAGGGTTTGGCACCAATAAATGCGGGTAAGAATGAGTGGTGAATATTAATCACACGATTTGGATAACGCGCCACGAATTCTGGATTTAATACACGCATATATTTTGCTAATACAATGTAATCAGGCGCATATTCATCAATTTTTTCAGCCAGTAATTTATCGTGTTCCACACGCGTGAGGCCTTCATGGCTGACACAATGGAATGGAATATCAAAGCGTTCAACTAATTCGCGTAAATTATCGTGATTACCAATTACTGCCGCAATTTCTACATCTAATGCACCGTAGTAATTTTTCATTAAAATATCACCTAAGCAGTGCGCTTCTTTGGTGACTAAAATCACGATACGTTTACGTTTAGCACTGATTAGGCGGCAATTTGTCCCAGCTGGCAAGCTATAATTTAAGTCAGCTAACAAAGTTTCTTCGTTGAAAATACCTTCCAATTCGGTACGCATAAAGAAATGCTTTGTTTCGAAATCAACGAACTCATTATTGTGAAGAATATTTAATTGATGTTTGTAACAAATATTGGTGATTTTGGCGATTAAGCCTTTATCATCAGGGCAGTCAGTCAGTAATATTTTCTTTTCTAACATAATGAATATTTTGCAAGATAAATAAAAAAAGAGAACCCATAAAAATGGGTTCTACATTGTTAATGTGAAATTAGATTTCAAAAGAAGCTAAAGAGGCACCTTTATCTAAGGCTTTTTGAATCACACGAGGTGTACGGCCTTGACCAGTCCATGTTCTTTCTTGACCAGTTTCATCAGTATATTTGTATTTTGCTGGGCGAGGTTCACGTTTTTTACGAATTGAAGAAGGCGCAATACCAATAATAGCGGTTAATTCTTCCGCAGTGATGCCTTCTTGTTTAATTAATTCTTTATATTTTGCGATACGCGCACGACGCTCTTGTTCAGCTTGTTCAATTTCAGCTGCTTGAGCACGTTTTTCTTCAACAGCAGCTTGTAATTTTAAAAGTGAACTTTCAGCTTGTTCTAATGTTAAATCGCGTACAGCGGCGCGTAAACTACGAAGGTTAGTTAAACCTTTTGTTAATTCGTTCATGATGTCCTCTTTTTTATGTGTGTGAATGCTTAATTATTTTAAGGAAGACAATAATAACGAAAATAATATATTTGGTAAATATTAATTCGTCTAAATTAAAGAATTAATTGGTCTGATCTCATCATACTCCATATTATGGAGTGACCTGTTTTCTATACTATTGCAATCGTTCACTCATAAAATTGTGTAACAATGAATTAACAACTTAATACGTCATTTTTAATAAAAGAATAGATTTCACTGAAAGTGCAAGATTTTATTGGTAATTTTATTCATTTTAATGTAATCTCTCACCATCCTATACAACAGTAGAGGTGCGGTCATTATAAGTATTTTCCTGGAGTGGATAGCGTTGAAGGGAAAGGAAAGGAATGATTGCCGAAATCGAATAGGCGTCATCTTATTCGGTTGGTCACGTCTTCGAAAGGAACGTGACTGTCATAGTTTTTGTGTATTAACTATGGAGCGCTACGGTTCGGTCTGGTCATAATTGTGTCTTTTCTTGCCGTTGTCTCCATTAAATTATTAGGTATAACTTAATGGAACTAGTCGATTATTCTTCATCTATTTATTCAATTATACCCGCATTACTTGCGATTATTTTAGCAATTGCAACTCGTCGGGTTTTGGTGTCCCTCAGTGCTGGGATTATTGTCGGTGCGTTAATGTTGGTTGATTTCAATCCATTGAATGCACTTATTTATTTAAAAGATAATGTTGTGGCATTAGTTTATAGTAGCGAAGAAGGCATGAATTCAAATATGAATATCGTGTTTTTCTTAGTTTTACTTGGCGTATTGACCGCACTTTTAACTGTGTCAGGCAGCAACCGTGCGTTTGCTGAATGGGCACAAAATAAAATTAAAGGTCGTCGCGGTGCGAAATTATTAGCGGCATCTTTAGTGTTTGTGACATTTATCGATGATTACTTCCACAGTCTTGCTGTAGGTGCGATTGCACGTCCAGTTACTGATCGTTTCAAAGTTTCTCGTGCAAAATTAGCGTACATTCTTGATTCTACTGCTGCACCAATGTGTGTCATGATGCCAGTATCAAGCTGGGGGGCATACATTATTACTCTCGTAGCAGGTTTATTGGCAACGTATTCTATTACGTCTTATACCCCAATGGGTGCATTCGTTGCCATGAGTTCAATGAACTACTATGCGATCTTCTCATTATTGATGGTATTCTTTGTGGCTTATTTCTCATTTGATATTGCGTCAATGGCACGTCATGAAAAATTAGCGATGGAACGCGATTATAAAGAAGAAGTCATTGAAGGTGTGAAAGGTAAAGTTCGCAACTTAATTTTACCGATTTTAGTCTTAATTACCGTCACTGTTTTTATGATGATTCACACCGGTAGTGAGGCCTTAGCAGCAGATGGAAAACCATTTAGTCTCTTAGGTGCATTTGAAAATACAACAGTAGGTATTTCGCTTGTTGTTGGTGGTTCAAGTGCGGTTGCTATGTCAACATTATTGATTATTCTTGAGCGCCAAGTTTCTTTACCAGAATACGGAAAAGCATGGATTGCTGGCATTAAATCGATGTTAGGTGCAATTGCTATTCTGTTCTTTGCGTGGACAATCAATAAAGTGGTTGGGGATGCACAAACCGGTAAATACTTATCCTCTTTAGTGAGTGGCAGTATTCCAGTTCAATTTTTACCTGTAATTTTATTTATCCTTGGTTCAGCAATGGCATTCTCAACAGGGACAAGCTGGGGAACATTTGGCATCATGTTACCAATCGCTGCGGCAATGGCGACTAACTCAGCACCAGAGTTATTACTTCCTTGTCTGTCTGCAGTTATGGCTGGCGCAGTATGTGGCGACCACTGTTCACCGGTTTCGGATACAACGATTCTGTCATCAACTGGGGCAAAATGTAACCACATGGATCACGTCACCACACAATTACCTTATGCAGCAACTGTTGCGACAGCAAGTGCGGTAGGCTACATTGTGGTAGGCTTTACAGAATCAGGTTTAGCTGGATTTGTAACAACAGCAGTTGTTTTAGTAGCTTTAGTGTTTATCGTGAAGAAACGTTAATCCTAAAATGAAAAAAGAAAGGGCGTACTGTGTAGTATAGTATGCCCTTTTTGTATTTATTGTGAAATTTAGAGTAATGGACTAAACAAGAAAAATAACCGCTCGATGATTCGATGATAGAAAGGACGATTTATCCATTCTTGCATATCGAGAGCGGAAGAATTCGCTAAATAATTTTCATGGAGTGTGGCAACTTCATTAGCAAAATTACGATCTTCTACGGCAACAGTGATTTCAAAGTTAAGCAGGAAACTGCGTAAATCCATATTTACTGTACCAACGAGCGCGAGCTTATTATCGATTAACACACTTTTCGTATGTAGAAGTCCTGCTTCAAAATGATAAATTTTGACACCTGCTTCGAGTAAATCATCAAAGAATGTTCGACTTGCCCAACGAACCATCAAGGAATCATTGTTTTTAGGTAAAATGAGCGTGATATCAACGCCACGGAATGCGGCAATACGTAATGCTTCAGCAATATTGTGACTTGGCACAAAGTAAGGTGATGTGATCACAATGCTTTCTCTAGCTGCATAAATAACCGTTGCAAGAGATTGCGCAATTAAATCATCCGGGAACGCGGGGCCACTCGCAATAACTTGCACAGAATGGGTGTCGTTATCATCAATTTCTACAAGCGGACAATTTGGTAATAACAGGGGTAATTCTTCTGTCGTTTCAATTTCCCAATCCCAAGCATGTAAGCTGTTTAAAATTGGTGAAACAGGGCCGTTGATTCTCACCATCACGTCTATCCAATTTCCTACGTTGCTATCTTGTTTGAAGAAATTGGGGTCCACCATATTCATACTTCCTGTATAGGCAATTTGATTATCAATGACGATAATTTTACGGTGTTGGCGTAAATCAATCCGGTTGAAGAACATGCGGAATAAGTTTACGTGTAGCGCTTCTGTAATCTCAATGCCTTTTGTTCGCATTTCTTTACAAATCGGGCTTTTCAAAAAAGCATTACTGCCAACGGAATCGAGTAAAAGACAAACTTTAACACCACGTTGCACGGCTTCTTCTAAGGCTTGTTTAACGTCATTAATCAGACCATCATTGCTCCAAATATAAAACACCATATTAATGGAGTGGCGAGCTTGTTGAATATCACGGATGATACTTCGAATAATGCTTTCTGGAGTATCGAGAATATGTAATTCATTACCGCGAATATTCGGAATACCTAAGCGGTGGTGGACTAGTTTAAATAAAGCACGATAACGAGGATCCTGGGAATGCGCAACCAGATCTTTTTGCCCAGACAGCTGCTGAAGCCATTGTGTATATTTAGGTTTTAATGATTGAAATACTTTGGCTCGGCGAGTACCGAGTTTAATCTCACCAAAAATTAAATAAGCAATAACGCCAATCAGTGGCACAAGGTAGATAATCATCAGCCATGACAACGTAGCAGAAACCGCTTGTTTTTTGACGAGTAAACGCAATGTGACAGAAATAACTGCCATCCAAATTAACACGGGAATAATATAAACCAGTATAATATGTTCAAAACTCATTAATTTTTGACCGCACTTATGAAATTAGACATTGTTTATCAGACGGATGATTTTATCATTATTTATAAGCCTTGTGGGCTAAGTGTGCATAAAGATCAAAGTAAAATTGGTTTAACCACTTTGCTTGCCAGGCAGCTTAATGTGCCACAAGTCTGGCTTGTACATCGATTAGATAAAGTGACATCAGGTTTACTTATTTTGGCACTAAATGCCGAAAGTGCGGCTGAATTTTTCCGACTTTTTTCTGAACACCATATCCAAAAGACTTACCTTGCTCTCAGCAATCAAAAGCCCAAAAAGAAACAAGGATTGATTGTCGGCGATATGCAAAAGTCTCGTAATGGGGCTTGGAAACTTTGCCAATCGAAAGAAAATCCGGCAATTACGCGTTTTGAAAGTGTAAGTTGCGAGCCCAATTTACGGTTATTTATTTTAAAACCACAAACCGGTAAAACCCATCAATTGCGTGTCACGATGAAAAGCTTAGGGAGTCCGATTTTAGGTGATTCGCTTTATGGTAAAAACACTGAAAATATTGACCGCACTTATTTGCATGCTGCAAGATTGCAATTTGAATTTAAAGGTCAGTCATTTGATGTGTTTAGCCCACCGAAAGAAGGGGAGTGGTGGTATCGTCAAGGTGTCATGTCTCAGATTCAAAAATTTAGCTCAGTACTAGCGGACTCAACTGAACAGGAAAAGTGCGGTTAAGATTTCAATTATTTTGTATAATAGACCCAATTTTTCACATTAGGAACAAAAATGAAATTTATCTCTTTTAATATTAATGGGTTACGTGCTCGTCCTCATCAACTTGAAGCAATTATTGAAAAATACCAACCGGATGTGATTGGTTTACAAGAAATCAAAGTAGCAGATGAGGATTTTCCTTATGCAATTACTGAAAATCTGGGCTATCACGTTTTTCATCACGGACAAAAAGGCCACTATGGTGTAGCACTGTTAACCAAACAAGAACCAAAAGCGGTACGTCGTGGTTTTCCAACCGATAATGAAGATGCGCAAAAACGCATTATTATGGCAGATTTAGAAACCCCGTTTGGTTTGTTAACGGTAATTAATGGCTATTTCCCACAAGGGGAAAGCCGTGCTCATGAAACGAAGTTTCCGGCAAAAGAAAAATTTTATGCGGATCTTCAACGTTATTTAGAGCAAGATCATGATAAAGCTAATCCGGTTTTAATTATGGGCGATATGAATATCAGTCCAAGCGATTTGGATATTGGTATCGGCGATGAAAACCGCAAACGTTGGTTGCGTACTGGTAAATGTTCATTTTTACCCGAAGAGCGTGAATGGTATCAACGCTTATACGATTATGGATTGGAAGATACGTTCCGTAAATTAAACCCAACAGTCAATGATAAATTCTCGTGGTTTGATTATCGCTCAAAAGGTTTCGATGATAACCGTGGATTACGTATCGATCATATTTTAGTGAATCATCAATTAGCAGAGCGTTGCGTGGACGTCGGCATTGCATTGGATATTCGTGCGATGGAAAAACCGTCCGATCACGCACCAATCTGGGCAGAGTTTAAATAGGAAAGCAGCATGGATATGGCAAATTGGCAGAATTACCGTTCACAAGTGAATGGTATGCCTGCCGTGTTTACCGCAAATATTGAAGATTTAGATGTTTATCATGGTAAACATCTCAGTAAGGTTGTGCAATTTACCGTGCCTTATCAGGGAGATGAGGATGGTTTGCCGAATGAAGACGAATATGAAAAATTAATTAATCGTCTTTTTAAAATCCTTGCACAATTGACCGCACTTCCGAATGTTTTCTTTGCTGGGCACTTTATTTGTAACCATCAGGCAAAAATGCATTTTTATTGTGAACACGATGCTTTGCTTAAAGAAACGCTTCAGCAGCTTGATTTTGTCTCAGAAATCAATGTGCAGGATGATCCCAATTGGGATACCTATTTCGATTTCTTATTGGCTTCTCCATTGGAAATGAAATTAAATGCGACGGAAGAGATTTTAAGTATGCTGAACAGCAAAGGACGTAATTTAAGTGATACTTATTTGATTGAGCATACTTTCCATTTTGATGAAGAAGAAAAAATGTTTCCCTTTATGGATGAACTAACGCTTGGAAAAGTGTCTTTTAGTACGTTGAAATATTCAAGCCAAGCCATCCAGACGGAAGACGATGAACAGCCTTATTTCATGGTGAAATTGGAGCAAGAGCTTTCATTAGACAGTAATGAGATCTTCGAGTGGGTAGAGCGCTTTGAAAAATTAGCTATGGAGTTTTCAGGCGACTATATTGGCTGGGAATGTGATAACTTAATGGATGACCGCTCATCATTAAATTAGCCTGATAATTTATCAAATAAGCATTGATTAGATAAAAATAAAGCCCATCAACACGATGGGCTTAAATTCTTTTGGCTACAAATTTAGGATTCGTAAAAGGAGACAAACGAAAGCTAAACCAAAAGAGAAATTTGGCTCCTCCTGCGGGACTCGAACCTGCGACATATGGATTAACAGTCCACCGTTCTACCGACTGAACTAAGGAGGAATAAATTTGGTATCACAAAGAATAGGCGCGCATTTTAATGAGCGACCTGTCGCTTGTCAATACTCAAAATGAAAAAAATTATAAAAAAATTTACCGTTTTTGCTATCCACAAAGCCTGTGGATAACTTTGTGGATTGTTTTTGTTTAAAATGGTCAACCACTGGTGCAGACTGGCTTTGTCTCAAATTGTTCATCTATTAGCCATTCGTTGATATTTTCTTAAATATCAATATGTTATATAAAGTCCAGCAAAAAAAATAAAATATGTTTCAATTTTGAAGTGTTTAAGACTTGACACGCCTAAGTATGTGTAAAACTTGGATTTTTATCGCTCAATTTGGAGTAATAAATGTGCTAAAATAGCCACACTTCTAAAACAGTAAAAAAATTGACCGCACTTATGGCAGAGAAAATTAATACTAAGCCTTTTATCCTTCATTCCGATTTTAAACCTTCTGGCGATCAGCCCCAAGCAATCGAAAAATTAGTCGAAAATTTAGAGGATGGTTTGGCCCATCAAACCCTTCTCGGGGTAACAGGATCAGGTAAAACCTTTACCATTGCGAATGTTATAGCAACGTTAAACCGTCCAGCAATGTTGCTTGCCCCAAATAAAACGCTTGCCGCTCAGCTTTATGCAGAAATGAAAGCGTTCTTTCCTGAAAACGCGGTGGAATATTTCGTCTCATACTATGATTATTATCAGCCGGAAGCTTATGTACCGAGTAGTGATACCTTTATCGAAAAAGATGCTTCAATTAATGATCAAATTGAACAGATGCGTCTTTCAGCTACCAAGTCGTTCTTAGAGCGTCGAGATACTATCGTAGTCGCATCTGTTTCGGCAATTTATGGTTTGGGAGACCCTGATAGCTATTTGCAAATGATGTTGCATTTACAACAAGGGGCAATTATCGATCAACGTCAGATTTTAGCGAAGTTGGCGGAATTACAATATACAAGAAACGATCAAGCTTTTCAGCGTGGTACATTCCGTGTGCGCGGTGAAGTGATTGATATTTTCCCTGCAGAATCAGACGATCGAGCGGTACGAATTGAATTATTTGATGATGAAATTGAACGTTTAAGTTTATTTGATCCTTTAACGGGTACTAGTTTCGGCGCTGTTCCACGTTTTACGGTTTATCCGAAAACCCACTATGTAACACCAAGAGAACGTATTTTAGATGCTATTGAAAAAATCAAAGCGGAGCTTGTGCAACGCCGTGAGTATTTCATCAAAGAGCATAAATTGTTGGAAGAGCAGCGTATTACCCAACGTACACAATTTGACATTGAGATGATGAACGAGCTCGGCTATTGCTCAGGCATCGAAAACTATTCACGCTATCTTTCTGGTCGAAATGAAGGCGAACCGCCTCCGACATTGTTTGATTATATGCCGTCTGATGCGATTTTGATTATTGATGAATCACACGTGACTGTACCGCAAATTGGTGGGATGTATCGTGGTGACCGCTCTCGTAAAGAAACCTTAGTGGAATATGGTTTCCGTTTACCTTCTGCATTGGATAACCGTCCATTACGCTTTGAAGAATTCGAACGTTTAGCGCCGCAGACGATTTACGTTTCCGCAACGCCAGGCCCTTATGAGTTGGAAAAATCAGGCACTGAAATTGTCGATCAGGTGGTACGTCCAACGGGCTTACTCGATCCGCAAATTGAAATTCGCCCAGTATCTATTCAAGTGGATGATTTGCTGTCTGAAGCGCGTCAAAGGGCGGACAAAAATGAGCGTGTTTTAGTGACAACGCTGACGAAGAAAATGGCGGAAGATTTAACGGATTACTTAGACGAACACGGCATTCGTGTGCGTTATTTGCATTCAGATATTGATACCGTTGAGCGCGTAGAGATTATTCGTGATTTACGTTTAGGCGAGTTTGATGTATTGGTTGGTATCAACTTGTTACGTGAGGGCTTGGATATTCCAGAAGTTTCTCTTGTGGCGATTTTAGATGCGGATAAAGAAGGTTTCTTGCGTTCTGAACGTTCCTTAATCCAAACCATCGGTCGTGCTGCTCGAAACTTAAATGGTAAAGCAATTTTGTATGCTGATAGCATTACTAAATCTATGGAAAAAGCCATTACAGAGACGAATCGCCGTCGTGAAAAACAAATGAAATACAATGAAGAGCACGGCATTGTTCCACAGGCATTGAATAAGAAAGTCGGTGAGTTGTTAGATATTGGTCAAGGTGCAAATCAAAAAGCCAAATCGAAACAGCGTGGTAAAACGGCGGCTGAACCGACCGCACTTTACAATGCGCCTAAATCAGCCAAAGAATTCCAACAACAAATTAAGAAATTGGAACAACAAATGTATAAATTTGCTCAAGATCTCGAATTTGAAAAAGCCGCTGCTGTACGTGATCAGCTTCATCAATTGAGAGAGCAGTTTATGATATCTGAATAAAGAAAAAGAGCGGTCAAATTGACCGCTCTTTTTATTTTATTGCACTAATAAGTAGAAGTTGTTTTTACCACGTAAGATATTGAGTGCAACGGCAGATGGTTTTTCATCTAGCGCTTTGCGTAAGTCTTGCGTACTTTCAATTGGCTGACGGTTGATGCCGATGATGATATCACCCGATTTTAAACCGCGTTGTGCCGCCATTGAATTGGGCTGTACTTTACTAATTTCTACACCTTTAACACCTTTTGCATCGTAGTTGTTTAAGGTTGCACCATCTAATGCAGGAAGTTCTGTTTTACTTGCCGTTTGAGAGCCATCGTCTGCTTGTAAAGTTACTTTTACGTTGTCAGTTTTGCCATCACGTAAGTAAGTGAGTTCAATTTCTTTACCCGCACCAGAAGTCGCGATTTTCGCACGCATTTCGGCGAAACTTGAAATTTTTTGACCATTCATTGCGGTAATTACATCACCTGCTTTTAAGCCGGCTTTCTCGGCAGCAGAATTTGGAATGACTTCACTTACAAATGCACCTTGTTGCGCACTGACATTAAAGGCTTTTGCTAAATCAGCATTTAATTCGCCACCTTTAATACCGAGTAAACCACGGCGTACTTCACCAAATTCTAAGATTTGTTGAACGAGATTATTGGCTTGGTTGCTTGGAATTGCAAAGGCAATCCCTGCATTACCGCCACTTGGAGAAATAATCGCGGTATTAATACCGATTAATTCACCTTGTAAATTTAATAATGCACCACCAGAGTTACCACGGTTTACCGCAGCATCCGTTTGGATATAGTTTTCATAAGCACCGCTATCAGAACCAGTAGAGCGACCAAGTGCTGAAACGATACCAGAGGTTACAGTTTGACCTAAACCAAATGGGTTACCGATAGCAACGGTAAAATCACCGACACGTAATTTATCGGAGTCAGCCATTTTGATCGCGGTGAGATTTGTTGGTTTTTCGATTTGTACTAAAGCGATATCAGATTGTTCATCTTTTCCAACGAGTTTTGCTTTGAACTCACGTCCGTCTTGCAATTTTACGGTGATTTTATCCGCACCATCTACCACGTGATTGTTAGTTAAAACATAGCCTTTATCTGCATTGATGATCACGCCAGAACCTAAACCTCGGAAGTTGCGTGATGCACCACGATCTCCACCAAATTGTTCGCCAAATTGATCACCAAAGAAAAATTTAAATTCTTCTGGAATATCATCAGGTGATGCTGAGCGGCTGTTTGCTTTTGCTTTGCCTTCAACAGAAAGGGTCACAACTGCTGCTTGTGCTTTTTCTAACATTGGCGCAAGGCTACCTTGTTCGACAATCTCATTGGGAATAGCCGCTTGAGCGGATAAAGAGGTTGCAAACACGCTTAAACCTAATGCTATACCGGTTAATACAAAATTTCTTTTCTTCATAGAGTTCTCCAAGTAAAAATAAATGATTGAATAAGTGTTCAATCAGACAAAAAAATGAGGGGGATGTTCAGTAAAAACAAGGGCATTGAAAAAATATTTTTAAAAAGTGCGATAGATGTTGAAATTGTTTTTTTTGCCCGCATTTATCTAAACCTCTTTGTTAATTTGAAGGATAAAAGAATCATTCTGTTTAAATAGGGCTGGTACAACCTATTTTTACGTCAAAAACCTTGCCAGCCAAGGCGGAAATATAGTTTAATAACGCCCTGTTTTACTGCTTAGGTAGTATAAATCTTACGCAATCAAATAATAATTGTGTAAGAATTCAAGTGAACTAGTTTACTAGTACAAAAAATAGGTGTAGAGTAACGCCATTAGATTTAAGCACAACATTTAAGATTTAGAGAGTGACATATGGCGACGAAGAAAGAAGAAATCGAAGTAAAAGTTGCAAATGATGATACCCGAATTGAAAAAGTCGATCAGGTATTACCTCCAATTGCCTTATTAGAAAAATTTCCAGCAAGTCAAGAAGCGGCTGATTTAGTTCATGAAACCCGTTTGCATGCGCACAATATTATTCATGGGAAAGATGACCGTTTACTTGTGGTAATTGGTCCTTGTTCTATTCATGATCCTAAAGCCGCATTAGATTACGCAAAACGTTTAAAAGTATTACGTGATAAATATAAAGATACACTTGAAGTGGTGATGCGCGTTTACTTTGAAAAACCGCGTACAACAGTGGGCTGGAAAGGCTTAATTAACGATCCTTATTTAAATGATACATATCGTTTAAATGATGGTTTGCGTATTGCACGTAAATTATTATCCGATATTAACAACTTAGGCGTACCATCAGCAGGTGAGTTCTTAGATATGATCACACCACAATATGTAGCTGATTTCATGAGCTGGGGCGCAATTGGTGCGAGAACAACGGAATCTCAAGTGCACCGCGAATTAGCGTCAGGCTTATCTTGTGCGGTAGGCTTTAAAAATGGCACAAATGGTGGCGTAAAAGTAGCCTTAGATGCAATGGGGGCGGCAGAAGCTTCGCATTACTTCTTATCTGTGACAAAATTTGGTCATTCGGCTATTGTTTCAACAAAAGGAAATGAAGACTGCCACATCATTTTACGTGGTGGGGATAAAGGTCCTAACTATAAAGCCGAAGACGTTGCAAAAGTTTGTGCAGAGATCGAAAAATCAGGTCGTATTCCCCATGTTATGATTGATTTCAGCCATGCAAATAGTAGCAAACAATTCAAAAAACAAATGGAAGTTTGTGAAGATGTTTGCCACCAAATTTCAGGTGGTTCAAAACAGATCTTTGGTGTTATGGTAGAAAGTCATATCGTTGAAGGTCGTCAAGATTTAGTCGATGGTAAAGCTCAGACTTATGGACAAAGTATCACTGATGCTTGTATCGGTTGGGAAGATACAGAAATCGTGTTAAAACAGTTATCTGATGCGGTGTTAGCACGTCGTAAAGTAAATGGCTAATCAGTTTAATTTTTAGATGATTATAAGTGCGGTCAATTTTGACTGCACTTTTTTATGCGCTTTGAAAAAAGGGGAGAAAAGGGGTATGCTAGCTTCAATGGAATAAGAAAGGAAATGTATGATGCAGGATATGATAAATGGCTTATTAATTGTCTTAATACCAATGGTGTTAGGTTATTTATTAAAGGTCAATAATAAATCCTATATTGCAAAAATAAATCATATCGTGATGTTTTTGCTTTACATTATTCTTTTCTTAATGGGTTATTTACTCGGCCAGTTAGATGATTTAGAGCATAAACTGCCGATTATTGGCACAACTGCGGTGACACTATCTGCGATCATTTTGGGATCCAATATGATTGGTTTGATGCTTTATGACCGCTTTAACCCCGCTGAGCCACTTAAATCACAAGGTAAAATTGATTCTCGCTGGCACTCCTTAATTGACTCGCTCAAACTTTCCGGCACCGTGGTGATTGGTACCCTTTGTGGTTTCTTATTCAAATCCTATCTCATGTTGCCTACTGGTATCAATTTGTATGTGTTGATCGTATTGATTTTCTTTGTAGGAATTCAGCTAAGAAACAACGGCATTTCCTTGAAAGAAGCTCTGTTCAATAAACGAGGTTTCCAAACGGGGATGGTGTTTACTTTTACTTCATTATTAGGTGGCGTGATTGCCGCTTTTGTTTTAGCTATGCCAATTACACAAGGGCTGGCGTTTGCCTCTGGAATGGGGTGGTATTCGTTATCCAGTGTGGTATTGACCAATGCATGGGGACCAGTACAGGGCAGTATTGCCTTTTTTAATGATTTATCCCGTGAAATTGTCAGCTTATTTGTGATCCCATTATTTATGCGTCATTTCCGTTCGACTGCAATTGGGATTACGGGTGCGACAGCAATAGATTGCACCTTGCCAATTATCCAAAAAGCGGGAGGTATTGAAGTCACACCTATTGCGATTTCCTTTGGCTTTGTGACGAATATTCTGCCACCATTGTTATTGGTTTTCTTTTCCAGTATTCCGTTATAAAAGATAAAAAATAAATGCAAAAACAAAAGAGTTAATCGTTATTTTCCGATTAACTCTTTTTCTTATATTTAATATTAAGGATTATCAGTTTCTATGTATGGCAATAACAGCCTGACCTAAACTGAGTCCACCATCACCCATCGGTAGTTTATGCGCACTTAGTACATGGAATTCGCTCAAATTTTCTTTTAATAAACGACGTAGCAGTTGGTTATGCATCACACCGCCGGATAGCACGATGGTACGGCATTGGTGTTTTCGTGCTTGATTTGTCGCAAGTTCAGCAAAACCTTGGGCGAGAGCATAGTGAAAGACGAAGGCTTTATCTGCGGCAGGCGCATGGTAATTTAACCAACTTTGCCAGAAATAAGCCAAATCCAGTTTATTGCCGATAAGCGGCATTTTTACTGGAATATTGACCGCACTTTGTGCTTGTGTCGCCAAAGATGAGGTATTCGCCAGTGCTTCTAAATGACAGGCCGCTTCGCCCTCCCAAGAAACACTGCTTGGTGCAATACCGAGAGCGTAAGCTACGGCATCAAATAAACGCCCCGCAGATGATATTGGTGGACAATTTAGTCCTCGCTCAATGGCATTTACTAGTATTTGCCAATTCGGTTCATTGCAGGTTTTAGTGAGTATTTCTTGCCACTGTGGTACAAATTGATGCAGGTGAGCCAGCCAGTTTCGCCAAGGTTGTTTGGCGGCAAGATCGCCACCAGGTAGAGCAACAGCCGGCAGACCACCTAAATATTGACTATGTTGATAATCAATAAGTAGGCATTCGCCCCCCCAAAGTTGTCCATTTTCGCCCATACCAATACCGTCTAGAGCAAGACCAATTACAGGTTCATTACAATTGTGTTCGGCCATTACGCTGACAATATGAGCATGATGATGCAGTACTTTTATTGATGTGATTTGTTGCTGTTCGGCAAGTTGTTTACCAATGGAAGATGAAAAATAGCCAGGGTGAGCATCGACAGCGATAATGTCAGGTTTAAATTGATAAATATTTTGAAATAATGCAAGGTTTTCACTTAATTGTGATCGCACTTGCTCATTTGCTGTATCGCCAATATGTTGGCTTAGTACGGCTTTATTGTGACGTAGTAAGCAGAATGTATTTTTCAGATCAGAGCCCAACGCCAACACATTCTTCGCACTTTGTGTTTCAAGTGGTATTTCATCGGGTACATAGCCACGAGCGCGACGCAATGTTTCTAATCCATCGAAGGCAACACGAACGAGGCTATCATCGGCGCGTTGTAAAATATCACGATTGTGACAAAGATAAAAATCAGCCAAGTCAGCTAATTGTTCCACAGCATGTTCATTTTTCAGTACGGGAGGTTGCCCGCTTGCATTCGCAGACGTCATCACGAGGGGACGATTAACTGCTCGTAGTAATAAATGTTGTAGTGGATTGCTCGGTAGCATTACACCGATTTCTTGTAAGTTAGGTGCAATATTATCAGCAATATTGGGTACTTTATGTTTTGCTAGCAGTACAATTGGCGCAGCACTGCTGGTTAGCAATTCTGTTTCTTGAGAACTCAAATCCTGTAAAAACTGCAGATTAGGCACCATAATGGCTAATGGTTTTGTGGGACGATGTTTCCGTTGACGTAATAAATTAACCGCCTTTTGATTATTCGCATCACAGGCCAGATGAAAACCGCCTAAGCCTTTAACCGCGATGATGTGACCTTGTTGCAATAAAAGTGCGGTCTGTTTTAGTGCTGTTTCATGAGTAAAAAGTGTTTTTTCTCGATCCTGCAACCAGATATGGGGTCCACAGACTGAACAAGCATTAGGTTGAGCATGAAAACGACGATCAGCGGGATCTTTATATTCTTTTTCACATTGTGGACAAAGCGGAAAAACAGACATCGCCGTGTTTTTTCGGTCGTAAGGAATAGCCTTGATGATGGTGAAACGTGGGCCACAATGGGTACAATTGGTAAAGGGGTAGTGATAACGTCGATTGTTGGGATCGAATAAGTCAGCTAAACAATGTGGACAGGTTGCTGCATCGGGAATAATTTGCGTATCCATTTGATTGTTTTCGCTTTCCCGGATAGTAAAGCCTGTTATTGCAGTTGCTTCTGGCCAATCTATGGCGCGCCGAGTAATGTCCGTAATTTGAGCCAGTGGCGGAAGCTTATTTTGTAGATCGGATAAAAATTGTTCAAGAGCGTCGGATGGTGGAGAGACAAAACGAATTAATACGCCTTGTCCATCATTATTGACATCTCCATTTAATCCATATTGATTTGCCAGAAGCCAGACAAAAGGGCGAAATCCCACGCCCTGAACTTTTCCTTTTATGCGTAATTCGATCCCTTGCATAACGCAATCCTGTTTATTTTTGATTGAGACCAAGAAAATCGCCGACTTCGTGTTCTAGCTGGCTCATGGCAATTAAGGCTTCTTGAGTCTGTTTTGCTTCTTCTTCATCAATAATCGTCATGGCAAAACCCACATGTACGAGAACCCATTTGCCAACCAGCGGTTTTGGGTCATCCTGACAAATTAATGAAATATTAACTTCTCTTTTTACTCCGCAGACATCGACTACAGCAAGCTGTAATGCGCTGTCAGCTACTTGAATGATCTGTCCCGGAATACCTAAACACATAATCTGTCCTTAGTTAGAATGTTTATGAGATGAATTGTTTATTGTGAGGCAATAAACATACTGTGAAAGAGAAATTTTATCACGTAACCATCTAAATTTGTATAGTGATATTTCAAATAGGGTGATGTCCATTTGTTGAAAATTTGTTCACATTTTTAACATAAAATTATTATGTTTCACGGTTATTTAACAGGCGCATCACAGCAGTAGAAAAACAATCAAAATCTTTTGATCTTAATCACAAATCTTTGAATTACTTCTTGAGCTTTACTTTTCGACAGGAGTATCCTTATAACTAGAGTGGTTATTGTTAAAACGTTATTTACATACAAGGAGGGGAATGTATGAATCGTTTTGTAATCGGTGATCCGAAGGATTGCATTGGATGCAACACCTGTATGGCCGCTTGTAGCGAAGTGCATAAAGCTTTCGGATTACAATCTTTTCCACGCTTACAAGTCATGCGTAATGATGATGTAACCGTGCCAATTCTCTGTCGTCATTGTGATGATTCACCATGTGCTACCGTGTGTCCGGTGCACGCAATCACACATATTAATGACACCATTCAACTTAACGAAAGTCTCTGTATCGGTTGTAAACTTTGTGGTATTGCTTGCCCATTCGGTGCAATTACCCAACATGGTTCAGCACCGATTGACGCACCTACTTATTACGAAGGGTTCTCCTTCACCGATGCGGTAAAACGAGATATTCGTACAGCACCAGATAATACAGATTTACACAATATGCTGGCATGGCAACCTGGCGTGAAAGCCATTGCGGTGAAATGCGATCTTTGCTATTTCCGTGAAGATGGTCCGGCTTGTGTACAAACCTGTCCGACCAAAACATTATTTATTATTAGTGATGAGAGTATCAAGCAGGCTAACGAAAGAAAACGTGAAATGGCAATGGTTTCTTCGCCTGCTATCCCAAGATAATTAGTGTGTTTAACTTGTAATCAATGGAGTGATATTATGAGTTTACCAATCAATTTACTCATCACGACCCTGTTGATTTATGTCGTAGGTGCGTTTATTTCGCTCGCAGTGAGACGAAACGAACAACTTTCAATCAATATATCCGGCGTGACCGGTGTACTTGCTGGAGTGTTAGGTATTGCTGCCTGCATCCCCGTTCTGATCAGCAGCGACACAGTCGTTGATGTTTTCAAAACCCCATTTGAATTTGCCTCGTTCTCCATCCGTATTGACGGATTGGCGGCGTTTATGGTGTGCGTCATTTCTTTATTAGTGATTGTGACCGCACTTTATTCTTTCTCTTATGTAAAAGAATACAAAGGTAAAGGCGCAGGTTCTATGGGCTTCTTTATGAATTTATTTATCGCTTCCATGGTTGCGTTAGTCACTAGCGATAATGCATTCTACTTCCTTGTATTCTTTGAAATGATGTCATTGGCATCTTATTTCTTAGTGCTTACCGAACAAGATGACAATGCCGTCAATGCAGGCTTGCTTTATTTCTTTATTGCGCATGCTGGTTCGGTATTAATTATGATCGCCTTCTTCATTTTCTACTGCTATGCCGGTAGTTTTGAATTTAGCGCATTCCGTCAAACCACTTTACCGGCACCGCTTGCCTTTACCGCCTTTATTTTGGCATTTTTAGGTTTTGGTGCCAAAGCAGGTATGATTCCATTACACAGCTGGTTACCGAAAGCTCACCCGGCTGCACCTTCTCATGCATCTGCAATGATGTCTGGTGTGATGGTAAAAATTGGTATTTTCGGGATCATTAAAGTGGGTGTTGATCTTCTCGGTTCTACCAATGTTTGGTATGGCGTTATTGTGCTTGGTTTTGGTGCGGTATCTTCCGTACTCGGCGTACTTTATGCCTTGGCAGAACATGACATCAAAAAACTCTTGGCTTATCACACAGTAGAAAATATCGGCATCATTATGATGGGTGTGGGCGTCGGTATGATTGGTATCGCGACACATCATCCCGTATTGGCTACCGTAGGCTTACTTGGTGGGTTATATCACTTACTTAACCATGCCGTGTTCAAAGGCTTGTTATTCTTAGGTGCCGGTTCAGTAATGTATCGCTTGCACACTAAAGACATGGACTTAATGGGCGGCTTAGGCAAACTTATGCCTTACACTGCATTCTGTTTCTTAATCGGTACCATGGCGATTTCTGCATTGCCACCGTTTAATGGTTTTGTCAGTGAATGGTTTACTTATCAATCCTTATTCACCTTAAGTCAAAGTGATGATTTAGTATTAAAACTTGCCGGTCCAATTGCCATCATTATGTTGGCATTGACGGGTGCGTTAGCAGCACTTTGTTTCGTGAAAGTGTACGGTATCAGCTTTGGTGGTGCACCGCGTAGCGAAAAAGCAGCCAATGCACGTGAAGTGCCAAAACCAATGGTCATTGCGATGGCTGTGTTGGCGTTATGTTGTGTGTTATTAGGTGTGGGCGCATCTGTGGTGACCCCAATAATTGCGAAAATTTCGACCGCACTTGCTCATAGCGAGCCGCTAATGTTGGCTCAAAATGGCGTGGTGGTCGCACAAGCTGAACCGCATACCGTGCTTTCAACACCGATGGTGACTATCATGCTATTGGCATTCTTCTTCTTGCCATTTAGTTTTTACGCCTTCACCAAAAATCAACGTTTATCCGATCGTGCAAAAGGCAATCCATGGGCTTGTGGTTATGCTTATGAACAAGATATGGCGGCTTCTGCGGGTAGTTTTACTCGTCCATTACGTACGATTTTCAAACCGCTTTATACCTTGCGCGAAGTGTTGGATCCCGCACCTTTAGGTGATAAAGGCATCCAAGCGGTAATTAAAGGCGCAACAAAAACAGAACCTTTCTGGGAAGAAAAAGTGACAATGCCGATCGCTCGTTTTATTCCTTGGTTAGGAACTAAAATTCAATGGTTGCAACAAGGTGACTTCCGTGTGTACTGCGTGTACTTCGTGATTGCCTTGGTGGCAATACTACTTTCCATTGCGTTGATGTAGGAGGTTGAAGATGATTACGTTACCTTCGGAAATTGCAACATCTGCCGGAATGTTTGTTTTTGCCATTGTGCAAGCCTTGATTTTACTTGCCCTTGCACCGTTATTTTCCGGTATTTCACGTATGATCCGTGCTCGCATTCAATCTCGTCGCGGTCCAGGCGTGTTACAAGATTATCGCGACATTGCGAAATTAATGAAACGTCAAAATATTTGGCCTGACAATGCGGGTTGGGTTTCTAAAGTGATGCCTTATGTGCTAATTAGCACCGTGATGGTAGTTGCCATGAGCTTACCTTTATTTACTCGTGTTGCACCGTTTGGCGCAGGCAGTGATTTAATCACCGTGATTTACTTATTCGCCTTGTTCCGTTTCTTCTTTTCAATTGCGGGTTTGGATTCAAACAGCACATTCTCAAGTTTAGGGGCAAGTCGTGAAGTCACATTAGGTGTCTTGGTAGAACCAATTCTCATGTTGGCATTCCTTGTGATTGCTTTAATTGCCGGTTCAACCAATTTTGCGGTTATCGGTAATGCGCTTTCCGAAAACACTTGGCAATATCCAATTGCGACAGTGATTGCTATCGCTGCGGCATTCTTCGCCGTATTTATTGAGATGGGTAAAATTCCATTCGATTTGGCGGAAGCGGAACAAGAATTACAAGAAGGTCCATTGACAGAATACTCTGGTCCAGCACTCGCCTTATTAAAAGTCGGCTTAAGCTTAAAATCCATGGTTGTAGCATCTATCTTTGTGAGCGTGTTGCTTCCGTTTGGTATCCCGACAGAGATGAGCTTAAGTGCGGTCATTTTAGGCGGTGTTTTATTCTTCGTGAAATTATTCGTGGTGTTCGTGTTGGCTTGTGTCTTTGAAAACACACTCTCTCGTACCCGCTTTATGTTAACAGGACGTTTAACCGTGGTCGGCTTCGGCATTTCTGTGTTGGCGTTTGTATTTTACTTCACAGGGTTGTAAGGAGGACAAATATGGAACGTTTAGCTCTGATTACAATCATTTTACCTTTCGTCGGGGCGTTTATTGTTGGTTTGAACAAAAAACACTTTGCTCAAATTGCCACTGTATTTGCAGCGCTTGCTACGTTAGGCACCATGTTAGTCGCCAGACAATGGTTTGCTGATGGACATCAAAGTGTCACTTATGACATTGTCGCGTTTGATAAAACCGCGATCTTTGGTGTAACTCTTGATGCAGTTAGTACACTAATTGCCTTCGCCGTTGTGGCCTTAGGTTTCTTAATCTGCCTATATTCTTGCGGTTACTTAACCGATAAAAATCGTGAACACCCACATAATGGGTTACCACGTTTTTATGCCTTCTTGCTCATTTTTATCGGTGCCATGGCGGGCTTGGTGTATTCCTCAACTTTAGCAGGACAATTATTGTTCTTCGAAATTACCGGGGGATGTTCTTGGGCATTGATCAGTTATTATCAAACACCAAAAGCTCAAGCAGCAGCAATGAAAGCCTTGATTATCACCCACGTGGGAGCAATCGGGTTATATATTGCCGCAGCGTATTTGTTCAGCCAATCAGGTACTTTCTCTATCACAGCGTTAGAACATTTAGATCCGGGTGCGAAAACCATCGTGCTATTCGGTGTGATGTTTGCTGCGTGGGGTAAATCAGCGCAATTACCAATGCAAATTTGGTTGCCGAATGCAATGGAAGCACCTACACCGGTGAGTGCGTATTTGCACGCTGCATCAATGGTTAAAGTTGGGGTGTATATCTTCGCTCGTTCTGTTATGTCTGCTGGTGAGATTCCACATATTGTGGGTGAAGTCGGCATCATCATGGCGATGATTACCTTAATTTATGGCTTCTTGATGTACTTGCCACAAACTGACTTAAAACGTTTATTGGCGTATTCAACCATTACCCAACTGTCTTATATTTTCATTGGGATTTCTCTTGCTGCATTAGGTTCTAAATTGGCTTTTGTGGCAGCGATTAGCTACATCTTCAACCATGCTTTCGCGAAAAGCTTATTCTTCTTGGTTGCGGGTTCATTAAGTTATGCGACAGGAACTCGTTCTATGCCATTACTACAAGGCATTATGCGTACAATGCCAGTGGTAGGGGCTGGATTTGGTGTAGCAGCATTAGCGATTGCCGGGGTACCACCGTTTAACGGATTCTTCAGTAAATATCCATTATTTGCGGCCGGATTTGAATTAGGCCATGAATATGGCTGGATTACTTGGTTAATGGTACTTGCTTTAGTTGAATCTACTGCAACATTCGTATGGTTGTTGTATAAATTCGGACAATGCGTCATCGGTAAACCGTCAGAAGCAGTGGCTGAAGCACAACCAATTACATTTTCAATGAGTATCGTATTAGTGATTCTCATGGTGATGTCTGTATGCTCTAGCTTCATTGCAGCATATTGGCTAGGTTTGGCGGGTTAGGTTAAGGAGGACTCTATGTTAATGATAAATGGACTTGCGTGTTTACTCATTATTACCTCTCTTTGCGTAATTATGGTTAGAACCGCCAAAAAAGCTGCATTGTTTTACGGTTTGCAATCGTTGGTGTTGGTATTACTCTTTGTCTATCTTGCCAATGAAATGCAAGCTCATGAACTTTATATGTGGTCAATCAGCGCATTTATTACCAAAGTGGTTTTGGTACCCGCGATTTTAATCTATGCGATGAAAAAAGTTGATGAAAGTCAAACTCCAGCTGGAATAAATGTCGCTTGGTTGATCCCGATCACAGCAGTGATAGTGACATTGTGCTACTTTGTCGTTGTCCCAATCGATTTACCGTTGGTTGCCCATCTTAAACCGGCACTATCAGTGTCATTAAGCCACTTCTTATTAGGTTTAGTGTGCATTGTTAGCCAACGCAATATCGTAAAACAAGTATTCGGTTATTGTTTGATGGAAAACGGTTCTCATCTCACATTAGCCTTATTGGCAAATAAAGCACCTGAGTTAGTGGAAATCGGAATTGCCACAGATGCTATCTTTGCCGTCATCATAATGGTGGTGTTGGTAAACAAAATTTACCGTACATTCCATTCATTAGATGCAAAACAACTTATGAGTTTGAAGGGGTAACGCTATGTATGAACAATGGATAATCGCGTTATTAATCGCACCTTTAGCAATATCACTTGCCAGTTTCGCTTGTGGCGTGACAAAAGCACGGACAATTTGTACCGCACTTCATGTTACAGGTTTGATTTTGATGTTAGCATTTGCCTTACAAATTATTAATGGCGTGCTAACTCAGGGGGAAATCAGTGCATTAAATAACTGGGTTTACATCGACAGTCTATCTGCTATTTTCTTAGGTCTCATCGCTATTGTCGGAACATTAGCCAGTATTTATTCTATCGGCTACATTGGTACGGAATATCGTGAAGGGCATCTTGATTTAAAAACATACTGCAATTATTACGGCTTTTTGCATTTGTTTTTCTTCACCATGATTATTTCTGTGATCACCAATAATGTGATTTTGATGTGGGCAGCCATTGAGGCAACTACATTAAGTTCTGCGTTCTTGGTTGGCACATATAAACAAAAAACTTCTCTTGAAGCCGCATGGAAATACATCATTATTTGTTCAGTTGGGGTGGCGTTTGGATTGTATGGCACAATTTTAACGTTCTCTAATGGAACAAATCTTTTAGCTGATCCAAGCCAAGCTATTTTCTGGACAGAAATCAATCAACAGGCAGCGGGTTTGAATCCAATGCTCATGTATCTTGCTTTTGCCTTTATTTTGGTTGGGTTTGGTACTAAATGCGGTCTATTTCCAATGCATACTTGGTTGTCTGATGCACACAGTGAGGCACCAAGTCCAGTGAGTGCGATTCTATCAGCTGTATTATTGAATTGTGCCATGTTGGTGGTATTGCGTTATTACATCTTAGTTTCTAAAGCAGTCGGTTCTACATACCCGCAAACCTTATTGTTGGTATTTGGTTTACTCTCTGTATTAGTGGCGGCGTTGTTTATTATCGTCCAATTCGATATCAAACGTTTATTGGCATATTCCAGTATTGAAAACATGGGGTTAATTAGCTTTGCCTTTGGTTTAGGTGGCCCAATCGGTGTATTTGCGGGTTTATTACATACCATCAACCATAGTTTAGCGAAAACCTTGTTATTCTGTGCTTCAGGTAACATATTATTAAAATATAAAACCCGTGATATGAACCAAGTACGTGGTTTATGGCGTGTCGCACCAATGACGGCGGTGTTATTTGCCGGTGGTGCATTAGCACTAGGTGGTATCCCACCATTTAACGTGTTCGTCAGTGAATTCAGTATTGCTGTTGCCGGTATTTACGCAGGTAAAACTTGGTTAATGGTGTTCTGTTTAATTTTACTCACTATCGTGTTAGCTGGATTGTCTTTAATGGTATTAAAAACTGTATTAGGCAAACAACCGGATAATGTTGAAGTGGGAGATGTGAACAAAGTTTCACTCGTGGCGATGGCAATTTTATTGTTATTCATGTTTATTATGGGTATTCATATTGCCGAACCAATTTTGCAGTTATTAAAAAGTGCGGTCGGAATTGTACTCGGATCTGAACAAGTGTCTTTTGGTGAAATGTTAGTTTTACCTTGGCAAAGTTTAGCGCAATGATCGACAGGAGGGATAAATATATGGAATTAACTAAAAATACATCAGTCGATCCAGCCAAAATGATTGGCAAAAATTACATTGAAGCAGTCAATGCAAAATTTCCAAATACTATTTTGGATGAGGAGTGGTCAACACCAAATCAGGTTACACTTACCATTAAAACCAATATGTTACCTGATGTTGTTGAATACCTTTATTATCAACATGAAGGTTGGTTACCGTTGGTATTCGGGAATGATGAGCGTTCAATTCATGGCAACTATGCAGTGTACTACGTACTTTCCATGGAAGGGGAAGTCAAAACCTTTATCACTATTAAAGCCTTAGTTGATCCTGTGAGCTTAGAATTTCCGTCTGTGACACCAAAAGTCAAAGCGGCTGTTTGGGGCGAACGTGAATTATTTGACATGTATGGTTTGAAAGCCGTCGGTTTACCAGACCAACGCCGCTTAGTGTTGCCAGATGATTGGCCGGATGATCTTTATCCATTACGTAAAGACTCAATGGATTATCGTTTACGTCCCGATCCGACAACCGCGACAGAAACATACGAATTTATTAACGAAAAAGGGGAAGCACGTATCGTTCCTCTTGGCCCGTTACATATCACTTCCGATGAACCTGGACACTTCCGTTTGTTCGTGGATGGGGAAGATATCATTGATGCGGACTATCGTTTGTTCTATGTGCACCGTGGTATGGAAAAATTGGCAGAAACCCGTATGGATTACGACCAAGTTAACTTCCTGGCTGACCGTGTATGTGGGATTTGTGGTTTCACACATAGTGTGGCCTATGCTAATTCCGTCGAAAGTGCTTTGGGGATTCAAATTCCAAAACGCGCTGAATGGATTCGTGCGATTTTATTAGAAGTAGAACGTTTACACAGTCACTTATTAAACTTAGGCCTATCTAGTCACTTTACCGGCTTTGATACTGGCTTTATGCAATTCTTCCGCGTTCGTGAAAAATCTATGACCTTGGCAGAAGTGCTAACCGGTGCACGTAAAACCTATGGTATTAACCTTATCGGTGGTGTGCGTCGTGATATGTTGAAACATCAACGTGAGCAATGTATCAAACTTATCGGCGAAATGCGTGAAGAACTCAAAACCTTGACTGATATTTTATTAAATACACCGAATATGGAACAACGTACGGTAGGTGTCGGTGTATTGGCAAAAGATATCGCTCGTGACTTTAGTCCGGTTGGTCCAATGATTCGTGGTTCTGGCTTTGCTCGTGATGTGCGTAAAGTACATCCGTTCTCCGGTTATGGCGATGTTCCTTTCAATCTCTTCACTGAAGCCAATGGTGACGTGTTATCTCGTGTGAAAGTGCGGATTAATGAAGTGTTTGAATCCATGAATATCATCGATTACATGGTGGACAATTTGCCAAGTGGTGAAATCTTAAAAGAAGGTTTCAATTATACGCCTGGACGTTTTGCTTTAGGGATTACGGAAGCGCCACGTGGCGAAGATATTCACTGGTCAATGCTAGGCGACAACCAAAAACTTTTCCGTTGGCGTTGTCGTGCTGCTACTTATGCTAACTGGCCAACATTACGCTATATGTTGCGTGGCAATACAGTGTCTGATGCACCACTTATTATTGGTAGCCTTGACCCTTGCTATTCTTGTACCGACCGTGTCACCGTGGTGGATGTGCGTAAACGCAAAGCGAAAACCGTGGATTATAAAGAGATTGAACGCTACGGTATCGAACGTAAAAATTCACCATTGAAATAGGGGAGGCGGAAAATGTTTAAATTACTAAAAACGGTATTTAAAGCAGGTGATGTCACCACCAAATATCCGTTCAAACCTTATGAAGTCGATGAGGATTTTAGAGGTAAACCGGAACTTAATTCTGATCAATGTATTGTCTGTGCGGCTTGTACCATTGCTTGTCCAGCTAATGCGTTGACCATGAGAACAGATCCGGTGACAGGCGACCGTACATGGTCATTATTTCTTGGTCGTTGTATTTTCTGTGGTCGTTGTGAAGAGGTTTGTCCAACCAAAGCCATTTGCTTGTCACAAGATTTTGAATTATCAGTGACCAATAAACAGGATCTTTTCCAAGAAACCACCTTTGCAACAGTAACTTGTCAGGAATGTGGTAAACCGTTTATTTCTTATAAAGAATTGAATTACACCATTGATTTATTCAAACAAACTTTGGATAAACCTGAATTAGTGAAACAAAAATTGGCGGAGTTGCATACTTGTCCGGTTTGTAAACGTCAGCACAGCTTAGAAAAAACCGCGAATATGGAATCCAATATGCGGATGAAATTAATCGACTTTAAAGAGCCGGTTCGCTTGAATTTCAAAAAAGCGCTCGAGCAACGAGAACAAAGTGCGGTTGATTTACCTAACGTTTTAGCAGGAGGCGAAAGACGATGAACACACAAATTCCAATGCCGGTCAATGGCATATCAACACCGTTTAGTATTGATGAAAATATTGCCAAAATGAAACAAACGTTGCTGAAAGATATTCAACGTTCAGCTTACGTTTATCGTGTGGACTGCGGCGGTTGTAATGGGTGTGAAATCGAAATATTCAGTACCATTACGCCAACATTCGATGCGGAACGTTTTGGTATTAAAGTAGTAGCTTCACCTCGTCATGCGGACATTTTATTGTTCACTGGTGCGGTTACCCGTGCGATGCGTACGCCAGCAATGCGTGCTTACCAAGCTGCACCAGATCCAAAAATCTGTATTTCTTACGGTGCTTGCGGTTGTGGCGGTGGTATTTTCCACGATCTCTATTGTGTTTGGGGCGGTAGTGATCAAATTGTACCAATTGATGTGTATATCCCTGGCTGTCCTCCAACCCCTGCTGCGACCATTTATGGATTCGCGGTAGCACTTGGTTTGCTTGATCAAAAGCTTAAAGGTAAACAAGAAAAAGCTGATCCTAACGCAGAAGCTAAATTACGTTTCCCAACTATTCCGTTGGATTTGCGTATTAGTCTTGAACGTGAAGCGCGTCGTCTTGCCGGTTATCGTCAAGGCGGTAACATCGCTAACCAATTTATGGCAATGATGACAGAAAATGACAAAGTGCCATTTGGTGTACGTTTAGGTGAATACCTAGAACGAGAAGCCGATCCGCGTTTAAGCGAAATCGTCAATCGTTTGCATGCGATTAGTATGCCGTTTTCGGGATAATTAATAATGGGGCAAGTGATTGCCCCTATAAAAATGGGAATGTTATGACAACGAAAGTCTTTTTCTATTTATTAAACGAACGTTTCGTCGAAAACGATGAACAAGTGCCAGAGCAAGCAAAACAGGTGATGTATTACTCTTTGGCGATTGGTCATCATGTTGGCGTAATTGATTGTTTTAAAAAATTACTGGTTTGTGACTACGATGCTTATCAACGTTTTGTAGATAGCTTTCCAGAAGGGGATGCTAAACGTAAATTTGCCGGCTTAATGCGATTTGGTGAAATTGTGATTGATTCCAGTCATGTCAATTTATTGGCGAAAGCAATGGATGAAAATAAAGCCAATTTTACCCCAGAACATCAAGAGTGGGTCGAAATACTAATGGATACGTTAGCGTCGATTCAGCGTGAGCCTGTGATGTATATTATGGTGAAACGTCGTGATGAATAATGTGATCTTAACTGTTGGCAACAGCATGATGGGGGATGACGGTGCGGGTCCTTATCTCTATCAGTTATTAAGTGAAAATCCATTGCCAAATTGGACCGCACTTGACGGCGGCTCAGCCCCCGAAAATGTTGCACATATTGTGCGAGACATGAAACCCGATCTGCTTTTAATTTTCGATGCGGCTGATATGGAATTAGCGCCAGGTAAAATCCGAATCATTGAAAAAGAGAGCATTGCGGAAATGTTTTTCATGAGTACACATAATATGCCGCTCAATTACCTCATTGAACAACTGGAACAAGATATTAAACAAATTGTTTTTGTTGGGCTCCAACCCGATCTGGTTTCTTTTGGCTTTCCGATGACAGACGGCGTAAAAGAGTCTGTGCAATTTATGTATGATTTTTTAAAAGAGGGAAGATCGCTTGAAGAGATTCCTGTTTTGTAGAAAAAGTGAGGGGGATTTTCTAAACATATTTTAAAAATATTACGAAAACCTGTTTTATATCAATAAATCCATGTTTTTTGTAAGACTATGAACTGATTTTGGGTGTAATATATACCCAGAATTAATTATTCTAATTCTATCTCTAACCTCGTGTTGTATTAAAATAAGGACGTTACTATGGCTATTAAAAAAGTAATTACCGTATGTCCGTATTGTGCCTCAGGTTGTAAAATCCATCTTTTGGTGGAAAACAACAAAATTGTGGGTGCTGAAGGTGCAAACGGAAAAACAAACGAAGGGGAGTTATGCCTAAAAGGATATTATGGCTGGGATTTTGTGCATGACACAAAAATCCTGACTCCTCGCCTAACTCAACCGATGATCCGCTACAAACGTGGCGAACCATTCACACCAGTGAGCTGGGAAGAAGCGATTTCTTACACAGCAAGACGTCTCAGTGAAATCAAAGAAAAGTACGGTAACGAATCGATTATGGTAACGGGCTCTTCCCGTGGACCAGGTAACGAAGTGAACTTCGTTATGCAAAAATTCGCCCGTGCGGTATTAGGAAATAACAACATTGACTGTTGTGCGCGCGTGTGACACGGCCCTTCTGTAACAGGTCTGCTCAAATCGGTCGGTAACGGCGCAATGTCCAACTCAATTGTTGAGATTGAAGATACCAAATGCGTATTCATTTTTGGCTATAATGCCTCCACTTCACACCCTATTGTGGCGCGTCGGATTAACCACGCCAAAGCAAAAGGGGCGAAAGTTATTGTTTGTGACCCTCGTAAAATCGAAACAGCCCGTATTGCGGATATTTATGCGCCGCTTGCTAACGGGTCTAACGTCGCATTCTTGAATGCGATGATGAATGTGATTTTAGAAGAAGGGTTACAAGATCAAAAATTTATTGATGAACACACCGAAAACTTCGATGCGTTCTATGAAACCGTGAAAGCTTATACACCGGAATCCACACAACATATCACCGGTATTGAACCTGAAATGTTGCGTGAAATTGCCCGCACTTATGCAAAAGCGGAAACCGCTACTATCTTATGGGGTATGGGCGTTTGCCAATTCCGTCAAGGTGTAGAAACCGTACGTGCATTAGCAAGCTTGGCAATGCTTACCGGTAACTTAGGTAAACCAAATGTTGGGGTGAACCCAGTACGTGGTCAAAACAACGTACAGGGCGCATGCGATATGGGTGCGTTATTCAACACATTACCAGGCTATCAAAGTTTTGCTGACCCAGAAACTAACGCAAAATTTGCGAAAGCTTGGGGCGTGCCATCTATTCCAACCAAACCAGGTGTGCCGTTGAGTGAAGTGCCTGAAGCTATCATGGAAGATAAAATTAAAGCATTCTATATCATGGGTGAAGATACATTACAAACTGAGCCTGATATTAATGCGGTTAAAAAAGCCTTCGAGAAAGTTGAACTTCTCATCGTTCAAGATATCTTCATGACTCAAACAGCCGCAGAAGCAGATATTTTATTGCCTGCTACTTCTTGTGCTGAGCATGAAGGTGTGTATAGTGCCGCTGACCGTGGTTTCCAACGTTTCTATAAAGCCGTTGAACCAACTGGCGACGTCAAGGATGACTGGGTGATCATTAGCGAACTAGCTACAGCAATGGGCTACCCAATGCACTATAACAATACCAAAGAAATTTGGGATGAACTTCGTTCACTTTGCCCAATTTACAAAGGGGCAACCTACGAAAAAATGGAAGGCATGGGTTATATCCAATGGCCATGTACTGACGAAGGCCCTGAAGATCAAGGTACAACATACTTGTATAAAGGCCAAATCTTCGACCGTCCGAATGGCAAAGCTGAGTTCTTCGCTTGCGACTGGGAACCACCAATGGAAGATCTTTCTGAAGAATTCCCATTGATACTTTCCACAGTACGTGAAGTGGGTCACTATTCTTGTCGTTCAATGACAGGTAACTGCCGAGCTCTTGCTGCACTTGCGGATGAACCGGGATTCGTACAAATGAACGATCAAGATGCCAAAGAGTTGGGCATTAAAAACAACGACTTGGTTTGGATTGCATCATCACGCGGTAAAGTGATTTCTCGCGCGGATGTCAGCACTCGTACAAACAAAGGTGCTTGTTATATGACCTATCAATGGTGGATCGGTAAATGTAACGAATTAACCGCTGAACATTTGAACCCGGGTTCTAGAACGCCGGAATACAAATACAGCGCGGTTCGTATCGAAAAAATCGAAGACCAAGCCTGGGCTGAACGCTATGTGGTCACTGAATATGCGAAATTAAAAAATCGCTTAAAAGAAACCGCACTTGTGGCTTGATTAGCGTTATAAATGAATGACGGGCGAACTTAAATGGTTCGCCCGTTTTTTATTGAATTATTTCCTTACCCATTATGAACGCATTTAGCCATCGTTATCCGTAGCTAAAGATAAACAGGAATCCGCAAGTGTTTCACTAAAGCGTAAATCATGCGAGGCAATAAGCATCGGCAACTGTAATTCGCGTAAAAGTGCGGTCAGTTTGGCAATATTTTTTACATCCAGTCCATTGGTTGGTTCATCAAGTAATAATACTTTTGGTTGCATCGCTAGCACGCCAGCCAGTGCTGTAAAGTTCTGTTCTCCACCAGATAAGGTATTCACAGAGCGATCTTTTAATCCAACAATATTCAGACGTTCCAACTGCTGTAATGCAATTTGATAGGCTTCATCTCTGTTTAATCCTTGATTAAGTGGACCAAAGGCTACATCATCAAGTACGGTTGGACCAAACAGTTGATCGCCTGCATGTTGGAAACAGATCCCTACCTTTCCACGTAGCGGTACAAAATCCTTTTCTTGATGGCATGTTCGATCGAACCAGCGAATCTCGCCTTGTTGGTAAGGTATAAAACCTAATAGGCAATGTAATAGCGTCGATTTTCCACAACCAATATCACCTTGTAAAAAAAGACGATGACCTTCAGGGAGTTCAAAAGAAAGGTTATCAATAATCACGCGTTGGTCACGCATGATCTGTAATTGTTTGACTTCGAGGATGTTCATCAAGATTTATCCTGTGTTTTTTTCACATCATGCAGCTGAAAGCCACGAGCTTTTAGCGCCATTTCTGTTTTTTCTGCTTTAACGAGTGCATGAATTAATAATAGGGCGACACGCTGCGCCGCGATAAATAAGGTTCGGCTATTCAGTTTTGGCTGGTAGCCACGTGCTCGCATTGCCATATCCATCTTTTTATGTACTTCACTGAACACGGAAATATAGCGAACAGTGAGAACAAAGAGATGAAGTAGTTTTTCAGGTAATGGCAAACGACACAATGCTTGCAATAAAAGGCTCTCGTTCATATCAATTAATAAGAGGCGAGTTAAACTTAAAATTAAATTGAAACGTAGCGTGATGAGTAGCGCGAGCTGAATGCCCATTGGATTTAATACTAAACCTTGCTCGGTGATTTTCCAGCTTAAGGTTAACCAAACGAGTAGTGTAAATAGATTTAGTTTCAGCCAATATTTGAAATAACCGGCAAGGGATTTTTGATAGCGAATTAGCGCAATAAGTAATCCGCTGAATACGAGCAGATTAAGGATAATAAGCGTTGAAATATGTGCCATTGTGCTGACGATAAGTCCACACAAAAACACATAAATTAATCGCAAGTGCGGTTGAAAAATAGTAAGAAAATTCATTTCACTACACTGAGCGCTGTTGGATACATTTTGTTTAACAATAAGACCACCCCGACGCTGACGATACTGTCGATAATAAACACGGGAATATGTGATATCACCAGAAGCATAATTAGATCGCTGTAGGCTTTACCGCCATCTAGAGCCAAGACTAAAGAAGCGAGCAAGGCTGAACCGCCAACGCCGATCACACCAGCTCCAATTCCTGCAGTAATTTGAGTGCGACGGGAATTGTCATTTTCAAGTCTTTTTGCAAATAGCCAATGTACGAGAAGGGCAGGTAATGCCATTACGCATAAATTGACACCTAATACAGCAAATCCCCCGAAGGAAAAGAGTAGGGCTTGTAATACCAATGCGATTAAAAATGCAGGGAAAACAGCCCAGCCGAGAAACAGGCCGGCCATGCCGTTTAAGATGAGATGCACACTACCAATGCCTACCGGTACATGAATGGTACCTGCAACAAAAAAAGCAGCAGCAAACAATGCTGTTAGCGGCAATTGCTGCGAATTGAGTCGTTTAAGACCAATCATTACGCAGACTAATGCGACAGCTGCACCACCAAGCAATACGGGTGTATGCAACACACCTTCCGATAAATGCATATTATCTTTCCTTAGCCTTAGATTGCGACGCACGCGTCATCTTTGAGGCTCTAATCAATGCCCATAAGCCAAAAATACCAACAATATAGCCGATACCGCCAATAATATCGTGCAGGTAAATTTTGTCTTTTAATTTAGAAATATCTTCGCGGACCAACATCAATGCATTGTCACTATTATTAGTGGTTTGCGCAGATACTCTGTTGGCAACAATTGAGGCTCGATGTCCTTCTTCACCTTCTATCACTACTTTAATGGCACCTTCGGTAGTGGTATTGATCGGATAGGCAAATTGCCCATTGCGATCCGTTTTACCTTCCAATAGAGGGGAGTCCTGGCCAGCTTGCAAAATCTCCATATAGGTTTCTGCTGCTGGGGTCATATCGGAATAATAGGCTTTGCCAGAAACTGTGCGTCCATCATATTGTGCAAATACATGCAAACTATGAGCCAATGCTGATGGTGCGCACAGCCAGGTGAAAAGTGCGGTTAAAAATACAACTCTTTTCATTATTTCGCGTCAAAAGTTAGCATATATTCAACACTACGTTTGTTATAGTCAGGATTGTCTTTAACCGGTTCATCAAATTCAGCCCAGACTTTGTTATAGCCCACTTTAGGGGTGAATTGTGCAATACCTTTTTCATTGGTTAAGTTGAATGGGTGATCTTCGCCTAAACCCACTTTGATGCCTTGCACTGGTTTACCTTTTACTAACACGAGAATATCGAGTGGTTGTCCCGCTTTCGGTTCACTTTGTGGGATCAATTCATAATCCATGTTGTGTGATTTATTTGCTTGCGCATCCCAGTGTAAAATCGCTTTGCCAAATTTGACTGGATTAACACTAAGCACAGCATCTGGGGCCTGCTGTTTGGTTTTTTTGACATATTTACCGCTTGGCAATTTTGACCAAACGCCATTATCAAAGCGAATAAATGCGATGGCTGCATCAGGGGCAGCAAAGTGTGCTTCGCCTTCTTTAAAGTTTACTGTGGCATTTTGCAATTGGCCTTTAGCATCAAGTAGGCGTACCGCTTTTAATTTGCTTTGAGGATAGGTTTCAGTCTCCTCATGACCAAATTTAACCACATATTGCCCTTTTACATCCTTAACGGGCTCCAACCAAACATTATGTGCATTAGCGAGTGAAGCACCGAATAGTGCAGTGATAAGTAATGCTGTTTTTTTCATGGAAGTTCTCCTTTTCTAACATGTGAATACTGTGATAAAGTATAAAATATGAAGTAACTTCAGAGTCAAGTGTAATTTTTAAAAAATGAAAATTGGTCAGCTAGCCAACATTGTTGGCTGTACGGTGGAAGCTGTACGTTTCTATGAAAAACAAGGATTGATCGAACCAGCCAAGCGAACAAGTGGTAATTTTCGCGTTTATACGGAAGAGCATTTGAAACAACTTTCTTTTATTTGCTATTGCCGCAGTTTGGATATTTCACTGAAAGAAATCAAAATGTTGCTCAATCCTCAATGTGCCACTCAAGAGCAGGAAAGGGAAATTAATGAGTTGCTAGATCGACATATTCGAGAAGTATCAAAACGGATCCATGAATTGGCTCACTTGAGAATTCGCTTAATTCAGCTCAAAGGCAAATGTAGCCAGTTTGAACAAAATAATGATTTTATGAATACTTTATTGCAACATAGCGGCATTAATTTTGTGCCACTAAAATGATTTCTTGTACGAGTACCAGTAAAATTTTTCAAACAACGTTTAAATATCGAACAACGAAACACAGAAATGCTGAAAATAAACATCAAAAAAGAGTAAAATTGGAACAGACTGCTTTTTTATTTTAAGGAGAAAATCATGCATGAGATGTCTCTCTGTCAGAATATTATGGAAATTATTGATCAACAACAGAAAAAGCATGAAATCCATGAAGTGACAGATATTTGGCTAGAAATTGGGGCACTGTCTTGTGTCGAGCAAAGTGCGGTAGAATTTTGCTTTGAAATTATGCGCAAAGATACCGTTGCTGAAAACTGTCAGTTACATTTTATTCATTTACCTGCGATTGCATGGTGCTGGCAATGTCAAAAGGAAGTTGAGATTGAAGCCTATCAAGATTGCTGTCCACATTGTCACAGTGCATGTTTACAACGTCGAAGTGGCACCGAATTTAGAGTGAAAGAAATTGCCGTAAAATAGCAAGACGTCTAAATTGGCAAATTTAACCTGATCTTTTGAATATAAAATACGCTAACTACTTGATAGTATGTATTTATCTCTCTTCAAAGAATATATTTAAGATAGAGAATATGGTATTCTAACGCATGTGAATTACCATAGATTCTAAGTATTTACAGAATAAACGAAACATTATTGAGGTGACTTATGTGTACAACCTGTGGCTGTGGCCATCCAGACCAAGTCAGAATCGGAGAATTACCGCATGTTCATAATGATTCCAATGCGCAACATGCAACAAAACTACCTAATTTTTCTCACTCCGCCTTCCGCATGCCAGACTCTCCACAACAAGATGAAACTCAGCAACGATTACTGAAAGTAGAACAAGATATTCTCGGCGCAAACAATCAATTAGCCGATATGAATCGTCGCTTTTTCGCGAATCAGCATATTTTGGCGCTTAATCTTGTTTCAAGTCCTGGTTCAGGTAAAACAACTTTGTTAACGACCACATTAAATGCATTAAAAAATGACTATCCTTGTTATGTGATCGAAGGGGATCAACAAACAGAAAATGATGCAGATCGTATTCGTCAAACGGGTGTGCCAGCGATTCAAGTTAATACGGGCAAAGGTTGTCACTTAGATGCACAAATGATTGGTAATGCATTGGTGAAATTGCAGCCTCAGGAAAATAGTCTGATGTTTATTGAAAATGTCGGAAACCTAGTCTGCCCATCAGAGTTTGATTTAGGCGAACACGCCAAAGTGGTGATCTTATCTGTGACAGAAGGCGAAGATAAACCACTCAAATATCCACATATGTTTGCGGCCTCGAAGTTAATGATTTTAAACAAAGTCGATTTACTGCCGTACTTAAATTTCGATGTGGAAAAATGTATTGCTTATGCGAAACAAGTGAATCCAACAATTGAGGTTATCCAGTTGTCTTCTCTAAGTGGAGAAGGATTACAGCAATGGCTAGACTGGTTAAAAGCGCAAGAAAGATAGGAGCATCAAATGCAGTTTGTTGATGAATTTCGTGATCCTGAACTGGCTAAAAGTCTGTTACAGCGACTACAAAAAATAATAGAAAACCAACCGCACTTTACACCAGAAAATCCGTTATATTTGATGGAGGTCTGTGGCGGACATACTCATACCATTTTTAAATTTGGGCTGGATCGTTTATTACCCAAAAGTATTGAATTTATTCACGGTCCAGGCTGCCCGGTGTGTGTATTACCGATGGGGCGAATTGATGTATGTATTGAGATTGCTCGTCGTCCAGAAGTAATTTTCTGTACTTTCGGTGATGCCATGCGAGTACGAGGACGTTTAGGTTCATTATTAGAAGCCAAAGCACAGGGGGCTGATGTTCGAATCGTTTATTCACCGCTCGATGCATTGAATATCGCATCAAATAATCCTGATAAAAAAGTGGTATTCTTTTCACTTGGTTTTGAAACAACCATGCCAAGTGCCGCAATTACCTTACAACAAGCAAAAAAACAGCAGGTAAAAAACTTTTTTGTGGTATGTCAAAATATCACTATCATCCCAACATTACACAGCTTATTGTCACAAGGACAAGTCAAAATTGACGGCTTTCTTGCACCAGGTCATGTAAGCATGGTGATTGGTTCTGAACCTTATCAGGAATTGTGTGATACCTACCATAAGCCTTTTGTGATCACTGGTTTTGAGCCTTTAGATATCCTACAAGCAATTTTAATGTTGGTGACACAGATTGTTGAAAAACGCTGTGAAGTGGAAAATCAGTATAAACGTATCGTACACCAACATGGCAATGAGTTAGCACAACAGGCAATCAGTGAAGTATTCCGCTTGAAAGCCAGTAGCGAATGGCGTGGATTAGGCGAAATTGCAGAATCTGGCGTAGAACTGACAGATGATTATCAATGCTTTGATGCAGAAGCGTATTTTGCTTGCCAGCCACATCAAGTTGCTGATGATCCGGATTCTCGTTGCGGAGATGTATTAATCGGCAAATGTAAGCCTGCTGATTGCCCATTATTTGCTAAAAAATGTAATCCTGACAATGCCTATGGTGCATTGATGGTATCTTCCGAAGGGGCATGTGCGGCCTATTATCAATATAGACGGGAATAAAACAATGACTGATTTTATTACAATGGCACACGGAAATGGTGGTGCTACCATGCAAGAGTTGATCCGCGATTATTTTGTTGAAGCATTTGATAATCCAATACTTTCACAAGGCGAAGATCAGGCTCGTATTGCTTTACAAGAGTTAAATGCTTTAGGTGGAACATTGTCATTTTCTACCGATAGTTTTGTGATTGATCCGATTTTTTTTCCTGGTGGAGATATTGGTAAACTCGCCGTTTGTGGCACAGCTAACGATGTTGCCGTATGCGGTGCCGTACCAAAATATTTGTCTTGTGGATTTATTTTAGAAGAAGGCTTACCACTAGAAACCTTAAAAAAATTGATCCAGTCTATGGCAAAAGCCTGTCAGTCAGCCGGTATTCAAGTGGTAACAGGTGATACCAAAGTAGTACAAAAAGGCGCGATAGATAAAGTGTTTATCAATACAGCCGGTATTGGTGTGATTCCAAACGGACTCGACTGGGGTGTGCATCGCATTCAGCCAGGTGATCAGATTATTGTGAGTGGTACTTTAGGTGATCATGGTGCAACCATTTTGAATTTACGCGAAAATCTTGGTATTCAAACGGACTTACGCAGTGATTGCGCTGTGCTTGCACCGCTCATTGATTGTATTCGTCCGATTGAAGGGGTGAAAGCCGTACGCGATGCGACCCGTGGTGGTGTGAATGCGGTACTTCACGAATTTGCACAGGCACAAAAAGTAGGGATTCAAATTGATGAAACGATATTACCAATTCGTCAGGAAGTACGTGGTATTTGCGAATTACTCGGTTTGGATGCATTAAATTTTGCTAATGAAGGCAAATTGGTGATTGTGGCGGACAAAGAAAAAACAGCTGAAATTCTGACCGCACTTCGTCGCCATCCATTAGGTGAAAATGCGGCTGTCATTGGTGAGGTGACCACTGATGGCAAAGTTAGAGCGGTTGGGCTTTTCGGTCAAAGTCGTTTATTAGACTTACCACGCAACGAACCTTTACCACGCATTTGTTAAGCAAAAACCGGTTTAATGTTAAATTAAACCGGTTTTAGTTTGTAAATTGATATGTGTGAGAAGAGTGCTATTTTTTCCAAATAACGTGGAATTCACGATCTTCTTCTCGGTGTGAAATTAAGAATTTCGCAAACACATCATCCATTTCATCTTTCTCATTTACTAATCCGACCCAAACTTCAGCAAAAGCCTCAGGATCGATTAACACTCCAATTTCTTGTTCCCAATCATCGGCAGTTTCGACAAACTCGACTGCACCACGATCTTCAAATTGCAGATTGAATAGCATAATATCAGCGGGATCGAGATTTTCGCCTGCCATCTCTAAGAAAATATCATAAGCAAGATCAATCGCTGCATCGGGATCGAGTTTTTGAATATCAGTTGTCATTGGGTTTTCCTTCATCAAGTCAATTGCGCGTATGATACCGCAAGAAACAGAAAACAAAAAGTGCGGTCAAATTCATCTATATTTTGCTTATAGTAGTTAAACCTCAACTCGTTTTCCTATATCTTTCAAATTAGAAAATTGTTCGAGTAATCGAGGTGCATCATCAAGACTAATCGCAAATGTCCAAAGATAAGTAATTACTGCATAAATATGCCCAGCTTGCACACCTTTAGTTGTGGCTAAATTGACGACAGTGACACCAAATAAAATAGCTGATGCAATGCCAATCCATAAATAACCCGTTGCTTCACGATTAGATAAACGGATACGTAAATAGGCGAGCCAGTCATAATGTTTATTTAAGTGATAATTGCTTTTTTGTTCAATTACGTTGACTTCTTTTTCTAACCGATCGTTAAGCTTTAAATAAAGCAAATCATTTGTTTTTGAGTATTTAGGTAATAAAAGACCAAAAAATACCAATATTAGACAAGCCGTTATGCCTGACCAAAATTCTAGCCACAATAACATTATAGCCGCACCAACGATGGAAAAACTCGACATAATTAATATTGGTAGATGTTGTTCAAAAAAGTCCACAAATTGACGTGATAATGCTACACGAGCAGTAATTGCTGAGATGTTTAATCCTTTCTCTCGTTGGGTAATGATAACCGGCACGGCAAGCTCTGCGTAAATACGAGCAAAACTACGAGTGTCTACTGCACGGCGAGCTGCACCAATTCCCCAAATGATAAGCACTAAAAGGGAATAGCTAAGTGAAAGCAACACATCTCCATTCATTATTGCATTAACAGCAAAGCCCCCAAAAACGGGATAAGTAATAAAGAGAATGTTCTCTAATGTGACCAAGCTGAAAGTAAAGAAAAGACGTTTTTTGTTGTTTTTGGCGATTGATTTAATATTTTCTATCGCATTTGAAGTCATTTTAGTCATAAAAATATAGTCTAATAATTGCTAAACTCTACAAATTATAGTCTTAAAATTTACTAAAACAAAGTAAATTTTAAGACTATATTTTTATAATTGAAATGATAGAATAAGACAAACAGAGAAAGTTGAGGGATAGAAATGAATAATTTTGAGTTGCTTGGTAAGCACATTTCAGAAATTGATGAGGTGCTGGATACATGGATCGATCTTAAGTTTGCACTTAATTACAATTATTTTGCTGTGCTCTATTGTTTAGCTAGTGCTGAAAATGGACAATGCACACAAAAGCAAATTTGTGATGAATGGTATATGCCAAAACAAACGGTGTTTAATATTTGCAAAGAATTTCGAGAAAAAGGCTGGATTGAATTTTATCCGAGTTCAACAGATAAACGTGAAAGGATTATGCAATTAACAAATGCAGGTAAATTGCAAGCAGAACCGATCTATAGAGCGACGACAGAAATGTTTGAGAACGCATTTAATGTATTTGGAAAGCAGAAATCTTCTCAACTTTTTGCATTAATGTCTGAATTTTCCCAAATCTGTCGAGATGTAATGAATAAATAAAAAGCGCGGTCAAATTCATCGTTGTTTTTGACCGCACTTATTTATATTTGCTGTAACTAGCCCGTATTTCGCATACCTGCAGCGATACCTGTGATGGTGATCATCAAGGCTTGTTCGACATCAGGGCTTGGGTTTTCAGGCGATTCACGGAAACGACGGAGCAATTCCACTTGAAGGAGATTGAGCGGATCTGTATAAACATTACGTAACGCAATAGAATCGGCGATCCATGGCAAGTCCGCCATTAATTCATCTTTGTGAGAAAGCGAAAGCACAGTTTTAATATCTGCATTGAGTTGATTACGCAGATTTTCACCTAAGTACCAAAGCTCTTTTTTCACCAAGTTATGGTCATATTGCTCAGAAAGCCAAGTATCGGTTTTACTGAACACCATTTCTAACATCCCCACTCGAGTAGAGAAGAATGGCCAAGCTTTACACATTTCTTCAATAATATGGCCTTTGCCTTCATCTACAATTTTTTGAATTGCCGCACCCGCACCAAGCCATGCTGGTAGCATTAAGCGGTTTTGCATCCAAGCAAAAATCCATGGAATAGCACGCAAGCTTTCCACACCACCATTTGGATTACGTTTTGCAGGGCGAGAGCCGAGTGGTAGTTTAGACAGTTCTTGTTCCGGTGTGGCGCTGCGGAAATAAGGCACGAAGTCTTTATCACCACGAACAACACTACGGTAAATGTCACATGAAGTAGCGGAAAGCTCATCCATGACGGTACGCCATTCTGCTTTAGGTTCTGGCGGTGGAAGTAAGTTTGCTTCTAAAATTGCACTGGCATAAAGATCAAAGGTTTCAACCGCAACTTCGGGTAAACCAAGTTTAAAGCGGATCATTTCCCCTTGTTCTGTCACACGTAAACCATTTTTGAGTGAGCGTGGAGGTTGAGAAAGTAATGCCGCATGTGCGGGTGCACCACCTCGACCAATCGTACCACCACGTCCATGGAATAAGGTGAGTTCAATACCCAGTTCTTCGGTTAAATTGACTAACGCTTCTTGTGCACGATATTGTGCCCACGAAGCCGCCATCATACCTGCATCTTTAGCAGAGTCAGAATAACCAATCATCACCATTTGATGATTGTTAATTACGCCACGATACCAACCAATATTAAACAATTGACGCATGACCCCTTCAGAAGCATCTAAGTCATCTAAGGTTTCAAAGAGTGGCACGACAGGAATGTGATAAGGCACGCCTGCTTCTTTTAATAATAAATGCACAGCAAGCACATCAGAGGCACTTCTCGCCATAGAAATAATATAGCAAGCAATTACGCCTTGTTTTTGTTGTGCAATGACTTTGCACGTCTCTAAAATTTCTTGGGTTTCAGCAGATGGCTCCCAATGGGTTGGAATTAATGGGCGACGAGAATTTAACTCGCGTACTAAGAAAGATTGTTTTTCTGCTTCGCTCCATTGTGCATAATCGCCAATGCCAAGATAACGGGTGATTTCAGCAATAGCATCGGTATGACGGGTACTTTCTTGACGGATATCCATTTGTGAAAGGGTAACCCCAAAACAGCGAATGCGGTGCAAAATATCCAGTAAGGAACCATTAGCGATAATCCGCATACCGCATGCCATCAACGATTGATAGCAGTCATAGAGTGGTTCCCAAAGTTGATTATCTTCCATGATGATATCAGCTTGGCTTACGCGTGGCGGACGATTTGCCAGGCAATCATCAAAGTAATCAAGAGTGGCGATAAGTTTTGCACGAAGTGCTTTGACTACAAAACGATAAGGCTCTAAATGTTCACCATATTTTTCGGTAAATTCTGGTGTGCATTTCACCATAGATAATTCATCGGCAAGGGATTTAATGTCATTTAAGAATAAATCTGCCGCTTTCCAACGAGCAAAATAGAGTACTTGTTGAGTAATTTTTGAAGTAACAAATGGGTTGCCATCACGGTCACCACCCATCCAAGAAGAAATTCGGACAGGACGTAAGCCCACTGGTAAATCGTACCCCAAAAATTCACGAGCATGTTCATTTAATTGACGTAAGAATTCCGGCACGCCTTGCCATAGGCTGTTTTCAATCATGGCATAGCCCCATTTTGCTTCATCGAATGGCGTAGGGCGAACAGTACGGATTTCATTGGTATGCCATGCTTCAGCAATTAAACGAAGTAGCAAGCGTTCAATAATGCCGCGTTCTTTAGGCGTCAAATCATCGTGCTCTAATTTGCTTAAGCATTTATTGATCTCAACGTGTTTGTGGATTAACGAACGTCGTGTGGTTTCGGTCGGGTGTGCGGTTAATACTAGCTCAATGAGCAAGTTTTCAACGGTTTTGTAAACTTCTTCTTTTGAAACATTTAATGCTTTTAAGCGTTGGAATAAAGCACTTAATGAACGATTAGAAGATTGTAAATCTTTGTGCTGGCGAGAGACGGTTTGGTATTGTTCAGCAATATTCGTTAAATTAAGAAAATGGCTGAATGCTCGTGCAACAGGAATAATATTTTCATTTGAAATGGTTGAAAGGGTATCCAACAATGTTTTACGTGCTTGGCTATCGCCCGCTCGAGATTGTTTGGACAATTGGCGAACATTTTCAATTAAGGTGAGAATGTCTTCGCCTTGTGCATCATTAATGGTTTCTCCAAGAAAACGCCCTAACATATTAATGTTATGGCGGAGAGTGCGATACTCATCAGTCATATGAACTCCGATAAAGAAAAAAATAAAACTAGGGGAGATATAATCAAAAATATGTATCGGGATCAAATGCTATACATCAAAAACTTGCATTAAATCAAAAAAGGCTAAAATAAGTAAAAAAATGACCGCACTTTTTTAGATAAAATTCAAAATGCGGTCAAAAAGTTTAATGTTTATTTAAGGTTGCGAACTGATTTTCGAATGACGAGTTCAGGATGGATCGCAATGCGGTGTTTTTCGTGATTATCGTTATCTTTATTGGCAATACGCTCAAATAAAAGATTAACCGCTTGTGCACCTAAACGAGACTTCGATTGGTGAATCGTTGTGAGTGGTGGTGCATAGAAACGCGATGAGTGAATATTATCATAGCCAATAATCGAGATATCATCAGGCACACGCAAGCCTTTTTCCGTAATCGCAGAAATTGCACCTAATGCCATCACATCATTACAACAGAATACGGCAGTAGGTAGGCTGTCTTGTGCAAGAATTTTATTCATACACTCGTAACCGTCTTCTGGTTCGAAGAAACCTTCCATAATCCAATTTTCATGGATTGGTAGATTGGCTTCATTCATGGCTTTTACAAAGCCCTCGTAACGGGTTCTTGCAGTCGTTTTATCTAATTCACCCGCAATAAGACCAATTTCTTTATGACCACAATCAATTAAATGCTTAGTAGCAAGGTAACCGCCCATAAAGCTGTTATCTTCAATGATATCGGTATCTGTATTTGGCCCCCAATCCATTACCACCATCGGCACAGACGAGAAACTAGAAAGCACATCAAGTGAATGTTGTGTGTATTCAGAACACATGACCAATAAACCATCTACGCGTTTTTTGGCAAGCATTTCGACGTGGTTTTTAATTTTTTCAGGATCATTTTGTGTATTACACAAAAAAAGTGAATAGCCTTGACGATAACAATGATCTTCAACGGCATGAATGATTTCAGCAAAATAAGGGGATTCACTGGTGGTAACAATCATCCCTATGGATTTTGTCGTGTTGACTTTCAAACTCCGAGCAACAGCACTTGGTGAGTATTTCAAGCTTTTAATGGCTTGCATCACCGCCTCTTCGGTTTCTTTTGCTACAAAACGGGTTTTATTAATTACGTGTGAAACAGTGGTGGTGGAAACACCAGCCATTTTTGCGACATCTTTAATTGTTGCCATAATTTTGCCTCTAGAGAATTTTTCCTATTATAAAGACTGTCACCAAATAGGTTAAGTAAATTATAAAAAATTTTTGAAAAAACGTGCTTTATTGTTAGAATGGGTTATCTTTAACTAAACAAGTGGGAAATTAAAATGAGTGATTTTGGTTACGCAATGTTAGCTGTAGTGCTTTCTTTAAGTGTTGTAGTCGGTTTAGCAACTGCAATTTTCTAATTGAAAGAAATAACACATTAATCCATTTAAAATAGACCGCACTTTAAGCATTTAAAGTGCGGTTATTTTTTTAAGGCTTTTTAAAGTTGTGCTAAAAGCCATGCCATTGGACTATTTCTTTAGTATAATTTGCAACTATTTCCGTTTGTTGTAATCAAAATACTGCAAAACCAAATTTGAGATAATTATGAATAAATATTTGATTTCACTAGATAAAGATGTTCAGCGTCGTGAGCTGTTTTTTGCTCAACCAGATACGGCAGATTTCGTTGTATTTTCAGCCATTAATACCATGAAAAAAGAATGGGATGAATTGGCAGAAGTATTCAATCCAACAAAATTTGAACAGCATTATGGACGCAACGTCACAAAAGGCGAAATTGGTTGTACATTAAGTCATTTAGCAGTGTATCGTCAGATCGTAGAAGATCAAAATGTGACGGAAAATGACTATGCATTGGTGTGTGAAGATGACGCTTTATTCAATTCAAATTTATCACCAAAAACAATCGCACTCTTAACCGAAAAATGTGATGCGGATATTGTATTAATCGGGCAGTCAAAAATTGCTGAATTTAATGATGTGGAATTAGAGATCAATTATCCAACCACTTTTTCATTCTTGCGCCAAACTATTGGTGATGTCACCGTGGCTTATCCATATAAAAGTTATTTTGCCGGTACGGTGGCATACTTAATCAAAAAATCAGCGGCACGTGCATTTTTGAAACAACTCGAACAAGAAAAACCGTTTTGGCTTGCTGATGATTTCTTATTATTTGAAACTCAATTCCAGATTAATAACAATGTGGTTCGTCCGCTTATGGCCATTGAAAATCCACAATTAGTAAGTAATTTGGAAGCGATTCGTGGTTCAAAATCTAATAATTTAGTGAAGAAATTAATTAAATATCCACTCAAAAAAATCTTAGCAGTGAAAAAGAATTTAGGAAAATAATGTAAAAATGACCGCACTTTTTAACCTTTTTTATCTTTACGATCCTTGGCTGTTTCATGTTGTACGAATGTCATTCGTCGCAGGTTTAGCGGCATTGGTTGTATTGGTTTATCAGTATCTTAAAAAGCAGAAACCACAAGGTATTACTGTGCCAGTGGATAGTTTAGCCGTCATCATTGGGCTGATTGCATTTAGCGTGATTCCGCTTTTAGTCAATGGTACGCGAGATTTTTCTGTCATCACCATGTATGTGAAAGAGCTGATTTTATTTATCTTCGGCGTGGGACTTTATAATGCCTTCTATGCCAATGTAAATGGTCAACTGAAGGTGGTGCGTGATTTACAACTTGGTGTGATGGTGCAGTTTGTTGTGGGCGTGATTGGCTTACTTGGTGCATCATTTATGATTGATTTCTTGCTTTCAACCAATGCGGTGTTGCCTGCACGTTTTTATGGTTCAGAGCAGGAGTATCGCTTATATAACATCACCGCAACCGCCTTTTTCCAACTGAGTTTATTCTATTTGATGCTGTTGCATTTCTTACTGGCTTACAATGCTAAACATAATACGCTTCCAAGTATTCTGGTATTTTTAATGTTATGTATCGGATTAATTTCAGGGCGTACATTCCTTCTGCTATCGGTTGTGAGCATTTTAGTGTATTTCAAATGGCGTTATGTTCCATCACTCATTGCGTTTGCTGTTTTGGTATTATTACTGGCCTATTTCTTACCTGAAAATCCTTATGTGGCACATGCTTTAGAGCCCGTGATCAATTTATTACATGGTGCAGGATTTGTCAGTTCGTCAACCGATACATTGATGAAAAACCATCTCTTTATGCCAACGCTCAAGCAGTTCATTTATGGCGATGGTATGTATATGACAGGTGAGTTAGAAGTTGGCCGTTATTATGGGCATACGGACTCTGGTTTCTTACGCCAAATTCTTTATGGCGGCGTGTCTTATGCTTTAGTGTGTTTTGCCGTGACATTCTATTTTGTACGCAAAGTTGCCTTAAACTGGTTTGATGGCAGCTGGAAATTTATCCTTTCTGCCTTTGTGATTTTAGCGTTCTGTAATATCAAAGCAGACACCTTTGCTTTCCCGGGCATTATGTTTGTCATGCTGATGTTCTTATCGCTTTTTGGCACTCACGGTAAACAACTTATTTTATTTAAACAACAGGAGCCGAAAGATGTTTAGTATCATCGTGCCTTCTTATAATCGGAAAGAAGAAATTCCTGCCTTATTGGAAAGTTTAACTAAGCAAACCACCTATAATTTTGATGTGGTGATTGTGGATGATTGCTCGAAAGAACCCGTTGAAGTGACACAATCGTATCCATTTGCAGTTAACGTTATTCGTAACGAAACCAACCAAGGTGCGGCAGAAAGCCGTAATATCGGGGCAAGAAATGCGGATAATGAATGGCTGTTATTTCTTGATGACGATGATCGTTTTGCAAATGATAAATGTCAGAAATTAGCCGATGTGATTGCCGAACATGCTGATGTTAACTTTGTTTACCATCCAGCTAAATGTGAAATGGTGAATGAAGGTTTTAGCTATGTGACTAACCCCATTGAGCCACAAGAGATTAGCGTAGAGCGAATTTTACTGGCGAATAAAATCGGTGGTATGCCGATGATTGGGGTGAAAAAAGATCTGTTTTTAAAAATCGGCGGATTATCGACCGCACTTCGTTCTTTAGAAGACTATGATTTCTTGCTGAAGCTTGTACAAGATCCAACGTTTAAAGCGTACAAAGTGGCAGAACCATTAACTTATTGTACCTTCCATACCAAGCGTTCTAGCGTATCAACAGATACCACTAATACGCAAAAAGCGATTGATTATATCCGTGAAAATTATGTGAAAACGGCAGAGCAAGAAAAGAATTTTGCCATCAACGCACAATATATGCTGGCTTACCCACATATTATGAATTTATCCCGTAAAGCCGCTTTTTACTATTTTGAGATTTTTAAATTAACGAAAAGTATTAAGCAGCTAGTGATTGCCTTTGTGGTTCTAATTTCACCTAAATTGGCAATTAATTTGAAACGGTTTATGTAAATAACTTATTAGATAGAGAAGTATGAAATTTTCAGTTTTAATGTCCTTATATATAAAGGAAAATCCACAATATTTAAGAGAATGTTTTGATAGTTTAGTGGCTCAAACCCATCCTGCAGATGAGATCGTATTGGTGTTTGATGGTGCAGTCACACCAGAATTGGAAGCCGTGGTTGCTGAATTCGAAACAAAATTACCCTTAAACTTAGTGAAGTTGCCAAAGAATTTAGGCTTAGGTAAAGCGCTCAATGAAGGATTAAAACATTGTTCTCACGATTGGGTCTTCCGTATGGATACCGATGATATTTGTGTGCCTGAGCGTTTTGCGAAACAAGTGGCGTTTATTGAGCAACATCCAGATACGATTATTTTCGGTGGGCAGATTGCTGAGTTTGGCGAAAATATTCAAGACATCGTGGCATATCGTAATGTACCGACTGAAGCACAAGATATCGTTAAATTTACCCAAAAACGTTGTCCGTTCAATCACATGACGGTGGCATATCAAAAAAGTGCGGTCATTAATTGTGGTGGATATGAGGATTTACAGGAAGATTATTACCTGTGGATTAAGCTTGTGGCTCAAGGACAAAAAGTGGCAAACTTGCCAGATATTTTAGTTTATGCCCGCGTGGGTAATGGCATGGTAGGGCGTCGTCGTGGTTTAAACCAAGCGAAAGCAGAATGGCGTTTATTTAAATTGAAACATCGCTTAGGTATTCAAGGCTTATTTTCAGGCCTATTCACCTTTGCCTTGCGTTCAGGTTCTCGCTTATTACCAACCTCATTATTGAAAGCTGTTTATAACAAATTTTTACGCAAATAATGCGATATTTTGATCATAAAACAAGGAAAAGAAATGAATTTAATCTCAACGTTAAAAATGACGGCATTATCGACCGCACTTTTATTGGCGGGTTGTTCAAGTAATACGACAACAACGACAACGTCATCCACCAAAAGTATTCCGTCAGTAAGTAGTAATGCTGTTTATAGCAAACCAAGAACTTTAGATAACTTTAATGATTATGTACAGTTCTTAAAAGGCAAAGCGGCTGCTGAAGGGGTATCGTTGTCAGTATTGAATGCACAAAATAATATTCAATATATGCAAAAGGCTGTAGATTTGGACCGTGCTCAAGCGGGTAGAAGTCAGCGTAATGCGGATCAACCACAGTTACCGAATCCAAACGGTACAACCAATTATCTGAATAAAGTATTAACCCAAAACAAAGTCGATATTGCCGAAGAGCGTTATTGGGAAGTCCAAGCGCCATTACAACAAGCAAGCCAACGCTATGGTGTTCAACAAGAATATATCCTTGCTTTATGGGGTATGGAAAGTAGCTTTGGCTATTATCAAGGTAGCTATGATGTGCTTTCAGCTTTAGCCACCTTAGCTTTTGATGGCAGACGTGAAGCCTTATTTAGCAAAGAATTTGTGAATGCGATGAAGATGTTAGAACGTGATCATATTCAACGCAACAGAATGTTAGGCTCTTGGGCGGGCGCAATGGGACAAACCCAATTTATGCCAAGCGCATTCTTAAATTATGCCGCAGATGGTAATAATGATGGCGTGAAGGATATTTGGACAAACCAATTTGATGTGTTTGCTTCAATTGCAAATTATCTCCATACAGTGGGTTGGGATAACAAATTGCCTTGGGGCGTTGAAGTCACATTAAATCAACCATTAGATTTATCGCTTTCAGGTATTGAGAAGAACAAAGCTCGTTCACTCAGTGACTGGCAGTCTAAAGGCGTCACTTTAGCGAGCTTTAGCCAACAAGAACAAGATAAACTTGCTGCGCTTTCTCAAGCTGATCTTTGGCTCGTTCGCCCTGATAAAGAAGTCGGTCGCGCATTCTTGGTTTCCAATAACTACCGCACGATTTTAGATTGGAACAAATCAAATTACTTCGGCGTGAGCATCGGTATGTTTGCTGATCGCATTAAGATGGCCACCGGCTTGTAGAAAATTATTTTCCTTTTATAATCCAACAAAGCTTTGTTGGATTATTTTTTATCTATAATTTGAATATTTGGAGAACACGATGCAAAAAAAATGGCTTTCTATTTTATTGTTTGCACCTTTGATGCAGAGTAGCTATGCATTGGCTGATCAAGTTACGAAAAAAGAATTGGATTATAAAGCACTCGGTGAAGTGTTGTTTTTTGATAAATCGATTTCTTTTAATAAAACACAAAGCTGTTCAACTTGTCACAACCCGGATACAGCCTTTGTGGATCAACGTAAGAACTCTGCAAATCAAATGGTTTCAGAAGGGGATAATCCTCATCTTCATGGTAATCGCAATGCTAATACTGCGCTTTATGCGATGTTCTCACCGGATTTTCATTTTGATAAAAAAATTCAAGATTATGTAGGCGGACAGTTCTGGGATGGTCGTGCGAAAGATTTAGCCGAGCAAGCAGGTGGACCACCAGTAAATCCAGTAGAAATGGGCATGCCAGATAAGAAAGCCATTGTTGAGAGATTAAAAGCAGATCCGACCTATTACAAACCAATTACGGATCTTTATGGCGAAGGCATTTGGGCGGATACCGACAAGATTTATGCCATCATGGAAAAAGCCATTGGCGAGTTCGAAAAACAGGAATTATTTGCGCCATTCTCTTCAAAATATGATCGTGCTTTAAAAGGTGAAGCAGAATTGACCGCACTTGAGGCAGAAGGTAAGGCATTATTTTTCGATAAAACACGCACAAATTGTAGTAACTGCCATCAATCAAGTGAAGCGAATTCAGCAAAAGAAACCTTTACGAATTACCGCTATTTCAACATCGGTGTGCCAAGTAACCAAGAATTAATTAAGCACAACAAATTAGCTGCCGATTTTGTGGATAATGGGCTATTGGATAATCCGATGGTGAAAGGCGATAAAAAGCAAAAAGGCAAATTTAAAGTGCCAACTTTGCGTAACATCAGTGTCACTGCACCTTATATGCATAACGGCGTTTTCCGTGATTTAAAAACTGTTTTGTTATTTAAAGACAGTTTTAATAATCCTAATCGTAAAATCAATCCTGAAACAGGAAAAGCGTGGGAGAAAGCCGAATATGCTCAAACCATCAATCCTGATGTTTTAAAAGCAAAACCGTTTACAGATGAAGAGATTAACGCATTAGAAGCATTCTTAAAAACATTAACTGACGAAGCTTACGAAGAATAATTAATCGCCTGAGTTGAATTTAGCAATCGTTTTCGGTATTATTCGCATCGATAATTATTATCATTTACTTTCTTAATTTTACTCAGGAGATTTTTCTTATGAAAAAACGTTTTTCAACTTTAGCGATTGCTACTATTCTTGGTTTAAGTGCAGGTTTTGCCAATGCTGACCCCGTGAAAGTAAAAGATATACTTGAGCGTGAAGTCACTGTTGATTTACCGGCAAAACGCGTGGTACTTGGTTTCTATTATCAAGATTATATGGCAGTTGGTGGTGACAAAGCGTTAGATAACGTTGTCGGTTTTTCTAAGAAAGTATGGTCTTCTTGGGCACCAGCAAGCTGGGAGTTATTCAGCAAAGCGGTGCCAAAATTGAATCAATTAGATGATGTGGGTGAAGTGGAAGAAGGCACATTCTCTGTGGAAAAAGTGCTTTCATTAAAACCTGATCTTTTAGTCTTAGCTGATTGGCAGTACGAAATGTTAGGTTCTGATTTAGATGCCATTAATGAAGCGGGCATTCCAATTGTGGTATTAGATTACAATGCTCAAACCTTAGATAAGCACATTAAATCTACTGAAATTATTGGCGAATTAACAGGTCAGAAAGATCGCGCAGCAAAAATTGCGAAAGAATACAAAGACATTGTTGAACATATCCAGACTACGGTTAAAAATGCAAAATTAGCAAAACAACCAAAAGTGTATGTAGAGTTTGGTCGTGGTGGCCCAGCTGAACAAGGTATGACTTTCTTCTCTAGCATGTGGGGCTCTATGATTAGCCTTGTTGGTGCAGAAAACGTGGCGCCTGCAGAAATTGGCAAATGGGGTACGTTGGCTGCAGAGAAGGTGTTAGCCGCGAAACCGGATGCAATTATTATTACAGGCCGTGAAACTGAATTGAAGAAAAATCAAGACGGTATGGTAATGGGCTTTGGTATTGAAAAAGCAGAAGCAGAACGTCGTTTAAACGCATTCAAACATCGTGCGGGTTGGGCTGAATTACCGGCAGTGAAAAACAACCGTGTTTACGCAGCCTATCATGCGAACTCTCGTACGTTATCTGACAGTGCTTCAGTTCAGTTTGTGGCTAAAGCCGCTTATCCTGATCTATTTAAAGATTTAGATCCGCAACAAACTTACTTAAACTTCTATAAAAACTACTTACCGGTTACCCCGGAAGGTACGATTTATCTTTTCCCTGAAACTAAATAAGGGAAACGTTAATTAATGAAAAACAATTCTGTTGTAGCAGATATTGTGGCTAACCAGCGTAAGCTTGAACGCAAACGCTGGTTTGTTATTTTATCTTTTCTTGCTATTGGCGTGGTCAGTCTTATCCTTGATGTGATGACAGGCCCTGCAATGCTATCGGTATCGGAAGTTGTGAATGCGTTATTCGGTATCGGTGAAGTCGATAAAATGACAGACAATATTGTGTATAATTTACGTTTACCCATAGCATTGATGGCGCTTGTAGTGGGGGCAACATTGGCTGTTGGCGGGGCAGAGATCCAAACCTTATTAAATAACCCGATGGCGAGTCCTTATACTTTAGGATTGGCTGCAGCGGCTGGTTTTGGTGCTTCTATTGTGATTGCTTTCGGAAGTTTTGGTTTACCGGTACAAGTTGCCGTGCCAATTGGCGCGTTTGTCATGACTATGCTTGCCTCGGGGATTCTTTTCTTGTTTGCGTCTAAACGTCGTTTTAGCTCCGAAATGCTCGTGTTGGTGGGGATTGCATTACTCTTTATTTTCCAATCTTTGCTTTCATTAGTACAATTTATTTCAGCGCCGGAAGTCTCGCAACAAATCCTGTTCTGGCTATTTGGTAGTTTAAATAAAGCGACGTGGCAAAGCTTAATCATCATTATTGTCGTCACCACAATTTGTGTCGCATTACTTTCAAAAGAGCTTTGGAAATTGACCGCACTTCGTTTAGGCGAAGATCGTGCAGCGAGTCTTGGTATCAATTTACAAGTATTACGTATCAAGGTATTAGTTCTTGTCGCAATGATGACGGCGACAGCAATTAGTTTCGTGGGCGTGATTGGCTTTATCGGCTTAGTTGCGCCACATGTTGCTCGAATGTTGCTTGGTGAAGATCAACGTTTCTTCTTACCAGGCGCAATGTTAGTCGGTGCAGCATTCTTATCCCTTTCTTCTGTATTGTCTAAAGTTATTATCCCTGGCGCATTGTTCCCAGTGGGGATTGTTACCTCGTTTATTGGGGTGCCTTTCTTCTTTTGGATTATTTTAAATAACAAGAGGGGACAATAATGTTAGAATTAAAGAATCTTACGGTAAAACGAGGTGATCTCACCGTTGCGGATCACATTAATGTCCGTTTTGAAGAAGGTAAAGTTTACACGGTGCTTGGGCCAAACGGCACAGGGAAATCCTCCATGCTGAAAACTATTTTTGGTGAATTGCCACATGAAGGAATGATTACCTATCAAGGTAAACAGCTAGAACGGACGAAGTTAGCAGATTGGCGTAAACCAATTGGCTATATGCCTCAAGATAGCCGAGTAGACGCAAGCTTGACCGCACTTGAAGTCGTCCTTTTAGGACGAATGGATAGTCTAACGATGCGAGTCAGCGATGAGCTTCTCACTGAAGCGGCAAGTATTATGACACAATTAGGTATTGGTCATTTAGCTCATCGTGATATTCTGAATCTCAGTGGTGGACAGCGTCAAATGGTGATGTTTGCTCAGGTTTTATTACGTGAGCCACAGATTTTAATGTTGGATGAGCCAGTGAGTGCGTTAGATATGCATCATCAGCTTAATCTCTTAGAAGAAGTTTACACCTATACGAAACAGAAAAATCTGATTACTATAATGGTATTACATGATTTAAGTCTTGCTGCTCAATTTTCAGATGAGTTGATTTTACTCGGCGAAGGTAAAGTGCAAGGTGTAGGCGATGCGCATCATGTTTTACAAGTGGAAACCATTGATCGTTTATATCGTGTAAACGTTGAATTATTACAATGTAGTGCAGGTTTGCCGGTGGTTCGTCCACAGCGTAAATCAGCACATTCTTAAGAAGGAAATGAAAATGAAAAAAATCGCACTTGCAGCATTATTAGGATTAAGTTTTGCTGCTCAAGCCGCACATTATGACATCAAAATGTTGAATTCAAACAGTGAAGGCTCAATGGTTTTTGAACCGGGTTATTTAAAAGTTCAACCGGGTGATACCGTGACATTTCGTGCAGAAAATAAAAGCCACTTTGTACACAGCAAAGCGATTCCTGAAGGTGCACAAAAATTCCAATCTGAAGAAGATCAGGAACTCACGATCACTTTAGATAAAGAGGGGGTTTATGTTTATACCTGTCCTGTACATCGTTCAATGAATATGAATGGTGTGATTCAAGTGGGTGATAATCTACCTAACAAAGAACAAGCTGAGAAAGTGGTGAAAGATCTTGAGAAGAAATCAATGACGAACAAAGGTCGTCTTGAAAAATATTTTGCTCAAGTAAAATAGTCGCTGAAATCGATGCGCCAGTTTGATGATTGGCGCATCTTCTTTATGTTTAAATCCATTATCATTTACTATGCTTACAATCACGACTTGCAAAACGTATCCTTCAGTTCCTCAAAATCTTATTCCTGTTCAAACACAACTTTCTAATCAGGGTATCCCTACTCAATTTTTGCCTTGGCAAGAAACATTACAGAGTCAGTTTATTCTGCCTTTAGCGGCGTGGGATTATGCAAATTTCTATGATGAATTTACTCAATGGATTAAACTGCATAAGAATGCGCTCATTAATCCCGCAGAATTAATGCTATGGAATAGCCATAAAGGCTATTTATGTGATTTACAGAATTGGGGTATCAATGTCGTTCCCACTATTATTTGCTCAACAAAAACATCTGAAATTTTGACCGCACTTGAACGCCAAGATTGGCCTGAATTTGTTATTAAACCTGCTGTAGGGCAGAGTGGTAATTTGGTGACAAAACTAAAACAAGGTGATGTATTACCCAATCTTTCTGCATATGGTGAGCAAGTTGTGTTGCAGCCGTTTATTCCCGAGGCCGCAATAAATGGTGAAACCAGTTTGATCTTTTTCAACGGTGTATTTAGTCATGCTATTCGCCGACAGCCACCTCAAAATGAATGGCGAGCGAATTCACAATATAAAGTTGAAATTATCCCTGTTGAGGTTGATCGTCATATTATTGAAACCGCTCGTCATGTTTTACATAAATTGCCAGAAATGCCTGTCTATGCACGAGTAGATGGAACGATTATTAACAATCAATTTCTATTGAATGAATTAGAATTGATTGAGCCTGCGTTATATTTAGATCGTTGGGAAGGAGCAACAGAGCGATTTGTGGATGTGTTAAAAAGCAAAATACTAAAATAAGCGCATAAAAAAACCTTACTTTCTACAGTAAGGTTTTTTTCATCTTAACGATTAATTATTTTGCAGCTGGAGCGGCTGGAGCAGCTGGTGCTGCAGGTGCAAATTTTTGTGCTAAATCAGCACCGTCTTTTTGTAATTTAGCTACTGCAGCTTGTAGTTTTTCAACTTTAGCTTGGTAAGCTTTAGTTTGTTCTTCAGTTGGCGCTTTAGTTGCTAAGTTTAATTGATCAACTAATAATTCGCTTGATAATGAAAGCACTTCTTTATTTTGATCTTTAATGCTTTTCACTGAAGGTGCTGTAATATCTAATTTATCTAAGCTTGCAATTGTATCTTCAACAGTTTTGTTGAACGTTTTGATAGCTTCTTCAATTTTTTTATCATCTTTTGCTTGAACAGCAGCAGTTAAATCAGATTGAAGTTTTTGCTGAGCAGCCATTTGAGCTTGAGCTTGGCTTGCGTTCCATTCAAGTAATTTGTTGTAGTCAGCTTGTTCTTGCGCTGGTGTAGCTTCAGCTGGTTTTGCTGCTTCAGCAGGTTGAGCTGCTTCTTGTTTAGCTTCCGGTGCAGGCTGAGTGGTTTCAGGTTTTGCTGGAGCCGGTTTATCTGCTGGTTTATCACAAGCAGTTAAGAATAATGCAAATAATGCAGTTGCGCTGATTTTAGTGAATTTGTTCATAAAAAATCCTTTATTGATATAATAAAAATTTCTTAGCTTGTAAAACTAAGCCCCTTCTAAGACCGTACATTTTAGAATTAGTTTAAAAAAAATTCAAAAACTATTTTAGTGTTTGAATATATTCACTTAAATTATGAATATCTTGTTCACTTAAACGTTGTTTTGCAGGGCTTCCTGCACTAGGAATATTTCCTGCTTTTCGTTCTGAAAGTGCGGTTGAAATTTCTTCCGGTTTAAGTTGATTAATAATTTTTGATTCACCCATTGCTGGTTTTTCGCCTTGTTTCCCATGACAAGTTGCACAAGAGCGTTTATATACCTTTTCTGCTTTCACTAAGTCAGCTTCGGCAGAAAGGGCTGGAATCGCAAATAAAAAGCCTAAAACGGGTAAAAGTGTAGAGAGTAAGTAAATTCGTTTTTTCATTTTGGCTAGCCTTTAAATAATTTATCTAAATCCTCTGCGGGAATCGCGCCTTCATATTTAGCCTGAATATTACCTTCAGGCGTAATCACAAAACTTGTTGGCGTGCCGATAAGCTGATAGCGTTCAGCAGTAATTTTTAATTGGTCTTTGATAACGGGCAACGTAAGCTGACGTTTGGCGACCACAGCTCTAGTATCCACTTTATCTCCATCTACATTAATGGCGATAAGCTGAACTTTATCTGGATTAGCTTCGGCCAATTTTTCGAACTCTTTTAATTCTGCGACACATCGTCCACAGGTTTCAGACCAGAATGTCAGTAAGCGAGTGCCTTTCCAATCATCAAGTTTCACTTCTTTACCTTGTAAATCATAAGCAGCGATGTCTGGTGCTTTTTGACCAATTGCAGCGACTTCATCTTTACAAGAAACGCTGCCAAAAATGACCGCACTTATGGCAAGTAGTTTGACAAATTTATTTTTCATGGATTTCCTCTTTTACAAATTTTCCGTGATGGAGATAAATAACACGATCGGTTAACTCACCCAATTCTGGATTGTGTGTCACCATCACAATAGTTCTCCCTTGGCGATTTAATTCTTGTAGTAAATCCAGTACAAGGGCTTCATTTCTTTCGTCGAGGTTACCTGTTGGTTCATCGGCAAAAATGACTGGAGGTTGGTTCACCAATGCGCGAGCAATACATACCCGTTGTTGTTCGCCCCCAGAAAGTTGGCTTGGACGGTGATCCATACGATGACCTAATCCCACTTGTTCGAGTACCGCTTTAGCCGCAGCTTCATCAATCACACTATGATAGTGCTGAGCTAGCATTACATTTTCAAGTGCGGTCAAATAAGGAATTAAATGGAATTGTTGGAAGACTAAACCAATTTTTTCTGCACGGAAACGCTGACGACCGATTTCATCCAGTTGTGCCGCATCGACACCATCTAAAATGACTTTACCTTCACTAGCTGTATCTAAGCCAGTCAGAATATTCATCAGCGTTGTTTTACCGGAACCTGATGCCCCCATTATCGCAATAAATTCACCTTGGCGAATTTGAATATTAATATCTTCTAAAGCGGTGACTTGCCCGAATCGTTTATATAAATGTTGCGTTTCAATTACAAATTCACTCATTTTATTCCCCTTTTAACACATTTGCGGTTTGGATATTTAAAGCGCGTTTGGTTGGTACAATCACCGCAATAAAGGCAACCAATAACGATAAGACGATAGTAATTGGAATAACCGGTAGACGCATATCAATGTAAGATTTAAATACGGTTAATCCAAGTAATTGAGCCAAGATGTAGCCGAGAATCAGTCCTGCTACAATTGCACAAAGTGCAATGATCAGAATCTCGGTACTAATCTGTTTAATGATGTCACTTTGTTTAGCACCTAAGGCTTTTTGTAGCGCAAATTCTTTTGCTCGCTCACCAACAATTGCAATCAACGTGGTGTTCACACAAAGGGTGGCGAGTATCAAAATGACCAATGAGATTAAGCCCATTAAGCCTTTGATTTTATCTAAAATCTGTCCTTCAGAAGCAGAGACTTTTCGAATTGGTCGAGCAGTCAGATCGGGTTGATGTTGCATAATGTCTTGGGCAAATTGTGCAACGTTACCTTGTTCATTTTTGACATTGAGCAAGGCATTATTAGCTAATCCCTCTTTATCCAACCAATTTTGGGCAAACTCTAAATTCACGATTAGCATGTTGTCTGTGGCATCACCTGCCTCAACAATACCTTTTATCGTGAATTCATGTTTTTCGACCGCATTTTTAGACAGAGTTAATTTACTTCCAACACCTAAATTAAGGCGTTCTGCTAAGGTTTTCCCAATCATGGCATTGCGATCGTCAAAATTCACATTAATAGCTGAGCCGGTAATTTGCCAATAAGGCGCAAGCACTCGCATATCTTCAAACCACACGCCCATAATCACGATTTTTTCTAAATCACTTCGCGCAACACCATACAAATAAGGGCTGGCAGCGGTGATAAAATTATCCGGTGAATTGTGCAGAATTTGCTTTAATTGGCGTTCTTTCATCAATCCACCATTGGCTGCGCCGATGTAAAAGTTTGCCCCGAAAGTACGGAGCTCTTGGCTCATTTTAGTATTAATATCGAAATAGACCGCTGCCATTGCCGTCACAATGGACGCACCAACAGTCAACGCAGAGAAGATAATAAATACCCGTTGTAAACGTAGGCGTAATGCTTGGAAGATTAAACGCCAAAACATACTTTTATTGGCGGCCATAGAGCACCTCCACAGGGTAAAGTTTGGCAATACGATGAGCAGGGAACCAAGTACCCACTACAGCAATTAAAATAGACAGCATCAATACGCAAGGGATTACAATCCAAGCAAAACTCAGTGGCACGCCAAATAGTGCAGAACCAATAAATCTTGCTAAGCCCCAACCTGCAATACAACCAAGCGAGCCACCAATTAAAGCACTGATAATGGCTTCACAATAAAATAATAACGCGATTTGCCATTGATAGGCGCCTAAGGCTTTCATCAAACCAATCTCTTTTGAACGCTCAATGATCCCTGTACTCATTAAGGAGGCAATTCCCATGGCAGCTGCGATTAAGGCAGCAAGCGTAACGACAGCAAGTAATAATTGGATTTTACCAATGACGACACCTTCTGATGCTGCGACCTGCCAAATTGGGCGAACAATAGCGCCTGAGATAGCTTCTTCTAATTGGTGGGAAATAGAAGAGACATAAGCCGTACAATACCAACGATCGTACTCTTCCGCATCCAATGCATCGGTATTAGCACGCGCTTTACGAGAAAGATCATTTTCTGGTACGGTAAGTGCAGAGACTTTAACTGATTGAATTTTCCCTTCTAAACCCAGTAATTTTTGTACAGCATTGAGGGGCATGACTAATTGATTATCTTCAGCTCCACCCGTAGATAAAATACCGGTAATTTCAACCGCACTTTGATTATCTAGCTCATTAGTTTGATAGCGAAGCTGGATTTTATCACCTTGTTTTAAGCCAGTTCGTTGAGCCAATTGCTCACCAATCAATGCAGGGATAAATTCTCCCTCAGGTGTTTCAAGATCGTTGACCCATTCCCCTTGCACATGCCAATAAGGACTAATAATTTTTTGTCCTGTATGGTAATCATCTTCATCTGGTACAGGGATGTTATGATCGAAAAACGTACCCAGCACATTAATTTGTCCAAGTGCGGTTGATTTATCGTGAGTTTTTTCGGAAAGCGTTTCAGCTTTTACATCTGCACTTAATAACGGTGCAAAACCTACGATATTATTTCGCCAGAAAATATCTTTAATATTCGGCAGTTCTTTTTCATCGAGAAAATCTTGGCTGCTTAAATCTGCGTTATTGCTGAGTTCATCAGGCAGGGCCGCATTACTTGCAGGTTCAACTAAAATATTGGCTCCGTAAGACTTGAGCTCTTTTGCCATTTTATCGCCAATATCAATAGATACCGCCAAGAGTGCAGAGACTAAGCCCGCCGCTAAGAAAATAGTAATTACGGCCAACAGTTTACGTTTAATGCTAAAACGCCAAGATTGAAATAACATTCTTGCTAGCATTATTCCCCCTTACCTAAATACTTTTCAGGGTTATCACGGAATAAATCAAGGTTTTTCTCACTTTCAAAGAAGTAAGTTTTACCTTCGTAATTATATTTGTGCTCCGTTTTAGTGTTTTTCATTTGGGTGCCACTAATCGGATCTTTTACATCGATTTCAACAATCGTGCTAAATAAATTTAACCCTTCTTCTAAGCTAGTTCGATTAATGAGAATTTCAGTTTCGTTTTGTTGCCAATCTTCAATCGGCACAGGATTACAGCCACCCGGTTTACCAATAGATGGAATAAACATATGAACGCCGCAGCCCACACAAACCACCTGATTGCCTTCCATTACATAGCCTTGGTCACCACAAAGCAAGCAAGCATCAAATACCGCGGCTAGACTTAATTTATCCGGTTGACGATTAATGACAAAGAAACGCACGGCTTTACCGTCATCAGCAATCCAAACAAAACGATGTAATTTTCCATCTTTTACTTGCTCAATTGGAATATGGACTTGTTGCTTTTCATCTAAGGTCAACGGAATCGCTTCTGAAAGTTGTGGTGGACGAGAAGCAATTTGCTCCCAATAAAGCTGTGTAGCAAAAATAATTGCTAATGCCAAATAGCCCCAACCAAGTAAGCGAGAGGAGGTACGCAATGCGGCTAATTTTTGGCGTTTTTCAATGGGTTCTTGTGTCGCAGTAACTTGTTGCTTGCGGGATAAATGAATTTTGCCGTAAAAGATGGCAAGTACAACGAAGAGTAAAGCTGCACAGATATAATTTAACCAGCGAGTGATTTCGCCCGATTTCGCAACAAAGCTTAAACGTAGTTTGGTGAGTTCAAGCACTTGAAGCTTCATTAAAATTAATAAGAGTTCACCAATAAGTGGAACAAGTAAGCAAATTAAGAGAAGGCTCATCACACCTTTTAAAAGTGCGGTCGATTTTTGTTGTGTTTTTCTCGCTTGTTTTAAAAGTAAATCGATCCACCCTTGTAAACATAAACAAAAAACAAAGGCAAAAATGACTGCACTTATGTGCAGGATAGAGTCTGTATTGATGACATCTGTAGAGACAAGTGCGGTAATGTTAGGATCTTTTGCCCAGAAACTGCCTGCGATGAGCATTAATACCATTTGCCAAAAAGCAGGTAAGCGACCTTTACCGAAAATTAAACATAAGGCAAAGATAAACAATAGTGCCAATATTACGCCATTGAGCACTAAATTGGTCATTTGTCCCGTAGGTAAACTAAGACGTAGTACGATACCGGCAATAAAGCCAAATAAGCTAAGCCAAATTATTTTTTTTGCACTCACAGTGGATTGTTTGCTGTGATAAACACCGAGCAATAATGAAAAGGGTAAAAGTGCTTGAAGGAAAAAAGTAAAAAAATAATTCATAGTTTGATCATTTTATGGGATAAAACAGACGATATTTTAAGGTTAAATTAAATGCTACTGCCTTCCCCTGACAAACAAGGGAAGGCAAGTTGGTAAAATCGAGATTTACCTTAGATTATTTGATGCCAGTGAATTTGAATTCATAGCTAACATCAAATGGTTTCCACCAACGGCCTACACCTGTTTCAGAGTCAGTATGACGGTGCATACCTGCTTTTGATGGTGGATCGATGTGATAAGTTAATTTATAGTTACCCACGCCCATCATTTTCACGTTAGCACCGTAGTGAGGACCATCACCTGCTACCATCGGCATGAAGGTACCTTCTTGTTTTTCACCCGTATCAGTATTTACTAAAGTATAGTTGATGGTTAAGTAAGGCATCCATTCACCATCACCAAAGCCATTTTTATTACCTTTTACTGCGTGAATGTCCGCTTCTAAGTGGATATCTGATTTCGCTGCAGGTAAACCCATGCCACGTGGCTCCATATCGATTGGTTTGAGATAAACCGCTGCAATTTCCATTTCATTCATGGTTACTGCTTCGCCGATTGGATATTCTTGGAATGCGTTAGCAGTAGACGCGGTAAAAATACCCGCAAATAATGCTGTTGCTAAAAGTGCTTTTTTCATTGTTTTTCTCCTAAAGGATTGTTGGGTATTACGCGGCTTTTTTGCTTTGATATTTCATAATAAACAGAGCAAATACGGCTGCGACGAGTAAGATTGCTTGTGGAATCAAGGTTTCCATATAAGGATAAATACCTAACCACGAAATTTCAGGCGCACCGCTAATCAGCGTAGGCTCGAAAAGTTTGCCTTCAATGAGTTCTAAAACAGATTTACCGGCGAATACAAAGGCCATTAAGTACATAAATGAACCCGTAAACATAAAGAATGGTTTAAGCGGTAATTTCACCACGGTATAACGCATCACGAAGTAGCAAATGGTGAGAATAATTGCGCCGACAATGATACCTGCGAAAAGGTAGATGAAACTGACCGCATTTTTCGCATCACCTACAAGGGCATAATAGAACAATACCGTTTCAGCCCCTTCACGATATACCGCTAAGAAGCTGGTAAGCCATAGGCCAATGAGTGAGCCTGTGGTAAGGGCAGTAGAGAGTTTACCTTCTAAATAACGTTTCCAGTTTTGAGCTTCGACTTTCGACAATAACCAGTAACTCATCATAAAGAGCATGACGACGGCAAAAATCATCGTAAAGCCTTCGAGTAATTCGCGGTTTTGACCGGAGTTTTCAAAGATAAGTTGGAAGATAAATGCGGTAACCACACTGGCAATTAATGCTACATAAACCGACTGACGGATAACCGGTAATTTATCTTGGTGGTTATTTTTAATTAAGTAAGTCACGATAGCTGCAACAATCAATAACGCTTCTAAACCTTCACGAAGAATGATTAAAAGGCTATATAAGAACATAGACCAATCGCTTTGTTCTTCGCCCTGTAACATTTCAACCGCTTTAGTTAAATTCTGGTCTAGACCATCGGCTTGAGCTTGTAACTTATCACCTTGTTCAGCTTTCATTAAACTGACGAGGCGAGTAAAGTAGCCTTCAAGTTCAGCTTTAAAGTTACTATCACGAGAACCCACTTTGTTTTCCATTCCTGTACTTTCAAACACATCGAAATAGGTGTCTTGTACGGAAAGAATCGCTTTTTTGCTTTCACCTTGTTGATAGAGAGCAATAGCTTGTTGAATACGTTGATTAATCTCTTGTTTAATCTTATTCCAATCTTGCTCTTGTTGGTTATCAGTTGCTTGCTGTGCCGTATTGGATTGAACGTTTTGTTCTTCTCTCGTGGTTGGCAAGTTAGGCAAGTTTTCTTCAATATCTTGCAATAATTGCGTGCTTTGGTAACCAATCTCTGTGATTTGATCGGTTTGTTCACTTAAACGAATGATGTTGTAAAACTGTTGGTTAATCGCAGCTGAAATTTCTGCAGAGCGATTTTGGCGAATGGACATTTCCATTTCTGAGTTTTTATAGCCATCATATTGTGCTTGTTGGAACAATTTTTTCGCGTTAGCAAGATCACCATTTTGATAAGCATCGATCCCTTGAGCGATCAAGTCATCAATGGTTTTAAAACTTTGTTGCCAATAAGGGGCAATCGCTTGATTATCATAAACGCCATGTTGTCCATCGGCATTGAGTTGATGGCCTTCAACCAGAGATGGCAACACTTCTTTTAATTCTTTTTTGAGTTGATCGATTTTAGCCTGAATCTCTTGTTTTGAACTGCCTTCACCGATCATTTTACGGATCTCGCCAAAAGTCGCTTCCATTTGGTAGCTTTTTTGTGCTGAGAAATTGATACGAATTGGGCCTTCTAGATTTTCAAAGACTTCAAAATAAGCCATTTGCACTTCAGTTCGGGCGTCATCTGTATTACCTTGTTGAATAAGTTGAGACGTTTTACCTAAGCGAGCCGTAATATCATCAACCCATTGTTGATAGTTATCTTGTGCAAAGAGTGAAGAAGAAAAGGCGAGTGAAAAAATTAAAAAGAAAAATCGAATAGAACGGAATAGCATTGCTATTTACCTCATTACCTCAAATGAAATTAATTTCTATTTATAATTATCCTTTGATATCAGTGAAATGACAATAAATAATTCTAATTTTTGTGATGGAGATCAAAAAATTCACACGAGTTGGAAATCTAGAGACGGTTATTTGATGCTAAAAAGAATAAAGCGCCTTGCTAGGCGCTTTATGGAGATATAAAGTGCGGTCAAAAATAAGCGAGTTTATTGAGCCGGCGAGGCTTCTTCAACAGGCACTTTATTATCTAACACATCCCATACACTTTCTTGTTTTGGTGATTCAGGTTGTTCAGGTTGTGGCGATTGCGTGGTTTGCGCCGCGGTAGCAGTCGCAGTACTCGTCGTTTGTGCTGAAGCGCAGAAATTTTGATCTTTATTTGCCCAAACTGGGATTGTTCGGCTGCTACCACAACTCCAACTACCGTAAGCATTGATGCCAACCCATTTAATGGTAGAAGGTTGACCAAGTTTCAGTTTTTCAATGACAACACGGTTTAAGTAATCTTTATAGATTTGTAATGCACCTGAGGCTCCGGTTAATTTGGTTTCGCCGTTATCATCACGACCTAACCAAATGGTACTGACATTTTTACCATCAATACCGACAAACCACGTATCACGAGCATCATTGGTTGTCCCTGTTTTACCCGCAAGACGAAGATCCGCATAATCATTTTGTAAGCTACGTGCGGTACCACGTTCGACGGTTTGTTGCATCGCATATAAGGTTTGATAAGCCGCTTCTCTCGGCACAACTTGATCCGGCACGGTATTGTGTTCGTAAATAATATTGCCTTGGCGATCGGTAATGCTTTGAATGGTGCTTAACTCTATTTTTCCGCCTTGATTGGCAATGGTTTGATAGAGTTTTGTCACATCATAAGGTGAAATACTGTAAGAACCAAGCAAGGTTGCCGGCACTTTTGGAATTGTCACATTGTCCCAACCCATGGCTTTTTGCGTATCAATCACTTTACTTAAACCAACTTTCATCCCAATGTTTACCGTTGGAATATTCAATGAGCGGGCAAGAGCATCCATCAACATAACCGAACCGCTATATTTACGATCGTAGTTACGAGGTTGCCAAGGTTGGCTACCTTTAACATAAATCGTGATTGGCTGGTTTTGAATCGGCGTATTTAAACGGAACTGTTCCGGATTCATCAGTGCAGTCAAATAAATGGATGGTTTTACCAAAGAACCAATTTGACGTTTTGACATTAATGCACGGTTAAAGCCCGCATATTCTGTTTGTAATCCACCCACAACAGCACGTATTTCACCCAAGTGATAATCCGCGACAATCATTGCGCCTTCTAAATGTGGATTTTTAGTTTGTACTTGCAATTGATTGACTGTATTCACCACGGCATTTTCAGCTTGTTCCTGTTGTTTTAAATCCATGGTGGAGAAAATGCGTGCACCAAGTAGTGCAGAAGTTTTATTTTCCCCTAATTGACGACGAAGGTCCGCTTGTAATGTTTGAATGAAAGCAGGGTATTTGCGTGAAATTTGTCCTTTAGCTTGCACGCCTAATGGACGTTTACTCAACATCTCATATAACTCATCTCCGATCATCTTGTGATCAAGCATCAGTTTTAATACCACATTTCGGCGATCGAGGGCATATTGTGGATTTCGCCATGGATTATAAAGGGATGGGCCTTTCACCATGCCGACTAAAAGGGCGATTTGGTCCAGACTAATTTCACGGATAGAACGACCAAAATAGAATTGGCTTGCCAATGCGAAACCGTGAATTTGGATATCGCCATTTTGACCAAGGTAAATTTCGTTAAGATAGGTTTCTAAAATACGGTTTTTATCATATCGCCAATCTAATACTAATGACATCAACGCTTCATTAACTTTACGCGTAATAGAACGTTCACTGGATAAGAACAAGTTTTTCACTAATTGCTGAGTCAGTGTACTGCCGCCTTGAACCGTTTGACCCGCTCTAATATTGGCTATCATTGCCCGCACAATCCCCACTGGATTAATCCCGTTATGATCATAAAAACGGCGATCCTCTGTCAGTAATAAGGCATCAATGAGTAAGCGAGGGTATTGCTGTAATGGAATCGCTAAACGATCTTCATTATCCGATTCCAACATGGCAATTAATTTAGGCGCAAGACGGAATTCATCAACCGCTTTGACGTTGACTAAATCTTCAATACGAGAAAGTTTGTTATCGGTAAAACGTAAACGCAACACGCGTTGTGGTTCAGGCTTATCAGGATAAGGGAACGCACGACGAAGTAACACGATGGTATCGTCTTCGAGCTTAAAATCGCCCGGTGCTGCAATCATAGTAGTTTGACGGTATTCGTTATCCAATAAGATTTGAATCACTTCGTCAAAAGAAAGGTTATCAGACAGTTTTACGCTTTCTAAGCGACTATACACTTCAGCCGGTAAACGCCAAATCTGGCCATCCATTTTTGAGCGAATTTGCCAGTCTAAATAGCCACCATAAAATACGGCGAGCGTCCCTAAAGTAAAGGCTGCTTTAGCTAAAAAGATTTTACAAGAACGGCGCTTATCTGGCGCTTGTGTTTCTTGTTGTTCTGATGAGGTGTTTTCCGTTTCCGACATAATAGTTAGCTTCAGAGAATGAGGTTAAGCAATAAATTCAAAATAGGCATTAAGAAAGTGGATGAAGTCTGTTGTACCACAGAAGGCGATACTTTCTTCATCATAATAATGGAAGTCGTCTTCTAAAATTTCATCTGTTTCAATTGCAAGATTATTAGCTCGAATCATCACTTCATCGGTATTGATAAAAAGCATGTATTCGGAACCAATCAACGTGACTTCATCATTATTTTTAATCTGCTCACAGGCAGAAAGTGCGGTCAAAAACGCTTGAGGATTTGACCGCACTTCTGAATTAAACCAATTGGCTAGGGCAATGTGTTCCATCGAACATTTAGCATGTACATTGCCTAGATAATGGGTAAATTGAAAATCCATGTTAGATGCTGAATGAAGAACCGCAACCACAGGTACTGGTTGCATTTGGATTGTTCACCACAAAACGAGAACCTTCTAAGCCTTCAGTGTAATCCACGGTGCCGCCAATTAAGTATTGTAAACTCATTGGGTCAATCACTAATTGCACACCGGCTTTTTCAATGGTTAGGTCACCTTCATTGACTTTATCGTCAAAGGTGAAACCGTATTGGAAACCACTGCAACCGCCACCGGTAATATAAACGCGTAATTTTAATTCGTTGTTTTCTTCTTCGCTAATTAAACTTTTTACTTTATTGGCTGCCGCATCAGTAAAAGTTAGCGGTACGGCCATATCTAAATCTGACATATCTCTATCCCCACTTTCCTAAAAATAATCCTTGTATTATCTAATAACCTGTTAATTCATTCAAGATTTTTCACGGAATTAGTGCTATTATACGCGAATAAATCAGAATTAAATAAGGAGAAATAATGGGCATTCCATTAAGAACTGAAGAAGAAATTGTTAAGTTACGTGAAGCGTGTAAATTAGCGTCAGATGTCTTGGTCATGATCGAACCTTATGTCAAAGAAGGGGTGACCACAGGTGAATTGGATCACATTTGTCACGATTATATGGTGAATGTACAAAAAGTAATTCCTGCGTGCTTAAATTATCATGGTTTTCCTAAAGCAACCTGTATTTCTATAAATGAAGTAGTTTGCCATGGTATTCCAAGCGACGATAAAAAATTAAAACGTGGTGATATTGTCAATATTGATGTGACTGTGATTAAAGACGGTTATTTCGGTGATAATTCGAAGATGTATGTCGTGGGAGAAACCAATATTCGTAGCCAAAAATTGGTTGAAGCAGCACAAGAAGCGCTTTATGTGGGATTACGTACGGTTAAGCCGGGTATTCGTTTAAACGAAATTGGCAAAGCGGTACAAAAATATACTGAAAGCCAAGGATTTAGTGTTGTGCGTGAGTACTGTGGCCACGGAGTGGGAACTGAGTTCCACTGTGAACCTCAAGTCTTACACTATTATGCGGATGACGGCGGTGTGATTTTAAAACCAGGTATGGTATTCACTATTGAGCCAATGATTAATGCGGGTAAAAAAGAAGTGCGCATTATGGGCGATGGTTGGACAGTAAAAACCAAAGACCGTAGCCATTCTGCACAATATGAACATCAAATTGTCGTGACAGAAACCGGTTGTGAAGTGATGACCATTCGTGATGAAGAAATTGCGGAAGGTCGAATTCAACGTATAATGAATAACCTTTAAGTTCAGCTAAAAGCCTACGATAGTGGGCTTTTTTTATAATTGTTTTGTTTGTGGAATACCTATGCTTTTTCCTTATTATTTCGACTCTCCACTCACGCCAAGTGCGGTCAAAATTCAGCGTGAAAATTTGAAGGAATTTGAACGTCAGCACTTTACTGATTATTCCGTTTTTGAGCTGATTGCTAACCGTACACAGTTTTGTGATGATTTGTTAAAACAGCTTTGGCAGCAATTTAAATTAGATAAAGTTAATCTCACCTTAATTGCAGTAGGCGGTTATGGCAGACAAGAAATCTTTCCTTTATCTGACCTCGATGTTCTTATTCTTTCAAAAGAAGAAAGAGAGTCTGAAACGGAAGAAAAAATTGCTCAATTTGTGCAGTTCTTGTGGGATTGTGGATTTGACGTAGGGCATAGTGTTCGTTCTTTAGAAGAATGTGAAAAGGAAGGTAAACAGGACATTACTATTGCCACCAATTTGCTTGAGTCCCGTTATTTATCGGGTGACTTATCCCTTTTTAATGCTTTAGGGGAAATATTGAAAAAGCCAGATTTTTGGGCGATAAAACCATTCTTTGACGCTAAAGTACAAGAGCAAATTGAACGTTATCAGCGCTATCACAACACCAGCTATAATCTAGAACCTGATTTAAAATACAGCCCAGGTGGTTTGCGGGATCTTCATCTTTTATATTGGATCGCATTACGACACACTGGGGAAATGACCCTTGATGGCATTTTGAAAAGTGGCTTTATTTATCCATCAGAACACCAACAATTATTAGAAAGCCAAGAATTTTTATTTAAAGTGCGGTTCGCTTTACACTTGATTTTAAAACGTTATGACAACCGCTTGTTGTTTGATCGTCAAATCAAAGTGAGCGAGATGCTTGGTTTTGAAGGTGAAGGAAACCGTGGTGTCGAAAAAATGATGAAACGTTTTTTCCAAGCTTTACGCACGATTTCTCGTTTAACCGATATCCTGATTAAGCATTATAAAGAACATTTTTTATCAACGGATGGCGAGGTTTCTATTCATCCCTTGGATGATAATTTTGAGCTAGTAAATCAAAGTTTGTGTTTACGTAAAGATGATCTGTTTTTACGTTATCCCGATCGTATTTTGGATCTTTTTTTCTATCTAACGCAGCATGAACAAGCCGAAATTCATTCTTCAACATTACGCCAGTTACAGATTGTGTTGGAAAGCTTGACGCAGAAATTATGTGATATTCCTGAAGCAAGAGAGAAATTTATTCGGTTATTTAATCAACCGAAAGCCATTCAGCGAGCATTCCTTCCAATGCACCAATATGGTGTGTTAACGGCTTATTTGCCACAATGGCAGGGGATTGAAGGTTTGATGCAATTCGATCTTTTCCACATTTACACCGTGGATGAGCACACCTTACGAGTGATGTTGAAATTGGAGAGTTTCTTAGCTGAAGACGAAGCAGAATCCCATCCCATTTGCCATCAAATATTTAGCCAAATTTCTGACCGCACTTTGCTTTATGTTGCCGCACTTTTCCATGATATAGCGAAAGGACGAGGGGGTGATCATGCGGAGTTAGGGGCTGAAGATATCGCTGACTTTGCTCGTTTGCATGGTTTTGATCGTCGAGAAATTGAAACAATGATCTGGTTGGTAAAAGAGCATTTGCTCATGTCAATTACCGCACAGCGTCGAGATATTCATGATCCGGAAGTCGTGATGAGCTTTGCGGAAAGTGTACAAAATCATGTGCGTTTAGATTATCTCACTTGTTTGACGGTCGCGGATATTTGTGCAACGAATGGTACCTTGTGGAATAGCTGGAAACGTTCTTTATTTGCCTCACTCTATGATTATACGTCGCAACAATTCCGACAAGGGATGAATTTATTATTAGATAATAAAGAAAAGATCCTTGAAAACCGCCAATTGGCGCTGGCAATTTTATCCGAATATCAACCAGAATTATCGAAAGAAAAAATCTTAGCACTCTGGCAACGCTGTCCAGATGATTATTTTTTACGAAATAGCCCAAAACAAATTGCGTGGCATACAGAGTTATTAGCTGAATTTGATGGTGAAGTACTGGTTAAAATTAGTAACCGTTTTTCTAGCGGTGGGACTGAGATCTTCGTTTATTGCCCTGATCAAGCCAACTTATTTAATAAAGTGGTTTCAACCATTGGTACGAAAAAATTCAGTATTCATGATGCGCAAATTTTAACATCGGATGATGGATATGTATTCGACAGCTTTATCATCACAGAATTAAATGGTGAATTGGTTCGATCAGAACGCCGCCGAGAATTAGAGACGGTATTAACCTCTGTTTTATTAGGTGAAAAATTGCCATCCATGTCTTTTGCTAATAATCGACAGTTGCAACATTTCACCGTTAAAACAGATGTACGTTTTTTGAAAGAAACCAAAAAAGAGCATACCGAATTAGAAGTGGTGGCTTTAGATAAACCAGGTTTATTGGCTCAAATCAGCCAGATTTTTACTGAGTTAAAACTCAATCTTTGTAATGCAAAAATTACGACAGTAGGGGAAAAAGCCGAAGACTTCTTCATTTTGACAAATGAAAAAGGAATTGCATTAACCGAAGAGGAAAGGGGATTATTAGAAAACGTGCTCTATGAACGTTTATAATATGAAATAAAAAAGTGCGGTTAAATTTAACCGCACTTTTTATGTTTTAAGCAACTGCTGCAAATGCAATATCTGCGGCAGCAAGCGTTTTTTCAATGTCTTCATTTGTATGAGCTAAAGACATAAAGCCCGCTTCAAAAGCAGAAGGCGCAAGGTAAACACCTTGATCGAGCATTTTGTGGAAGAACACTTTGAATTTTTCGGTATCACATTTCATGACTTCTGCATAAGAGGTAACTTGTTTTTGGTCAGTGAAGAAAAGACCAAACATTCCGCCTACATGATTAATCACGAATGGCACATTGTGTTTTTTAGCTAATGCTTTTAAGCCATCACAAAGTTTTGTAGTTAATTCTGCAAGGTGTTGTTCGTTACCTGCTTTTTTCAATTCAGTTAAACAGGCTAAACCTGCAGCCATTGCAATCGGGTTGCCTGAAAGGGTACCCGCTTGGTAAACCGGACCGGTCGGTGCAAGGTGTTGCATAATTACTTTTTTACCACCCACTGCACCCACTGGCATACCGCCACCAATGACTTTACCTAATGTGGTGAGATCCGGTGTTACACCATAATAAGCTTGTGCGCCTGCAAGTGAAACACGGAAACCAGTCATGACTTCGTCAATAATGAAAAGTGCACCATATTGATCACAAATTTCACGAATGCCTTGTAAGAATCCTTCTTTTGGTGGAATACAGTTCATGTTGCCTGCGACAGGTTCAATAATCACACAAGCGATATCGTTAGGGAATTCTTCAAATAACTTTTTAACAGAATCAAGATTGTTATATTCAGCAGTTAAAGTGTGTTTTGCAAAATCTTCAGGTACACCTGGTGAGCTAGGTTGACCAAGTGTTAACGCTCCCGATCCTGCTTTTACTAAAAGTGAATCAGAATGACCGTGGTAACAACCTTCAAATTTTAAGATTTTGCTTCTATTGGTATAACCACGCGCAAGACGGATTGCTGTCATGGTTGCTTCAGTACCTGAACTCACCATACGAACCATTTCAATAGATGGCACAATTTCACAGACTAATTCTGCTAAATCAATTTCAGACGGTGTTGGCGCACCAAAGCTCAAACCATTCTCTGCTGCTTTTAATACAGCATCTAAAATAGCAGGGTGGTTGTGACCTAAAATCATAGGACCCCAAGAACCTACATAATCGATATATTGTTTGCCTTCAGTATCGTAAATATAAGCGCCTTTGGCTTTTTGAATGAATACAGGTGTACCACCTACGCCTTTAAAGGCACGAACAGGAGAGTTTACGCCACCAGGAATAACTTCTTGTGCACGAGAGAAAAGTGCGGTTGATTTTGTCATGATTTGAATCCTTATATTAAAAGTGGTCATATTGTACTAAAAAACTGAATTTGAGAAAAATCTTTGTGTGCTGATTTTTCTTTATGTTATCCTTTGCAAAAAAATTTTAGGATAAAAACTATGCTAAGTCTTCTCGTCACTTTTTTAGGGGCATTTTTGACCTTAATTGTCATGCGACCAATTGCCAATAAAATTGGCTTGGTTGATAAGCCAAATTATCGTAAACGTCACCAAGGTGCGATTCCGCTCATTGGCGGTGTTTCTCTTTTTATGGGAAACCTTTGCTATTATTTAATGGAGTGGGATCAACTTCGTTTACCTTATCTTTATATATTCAGTATTTTTGTTCTACTGGCAATTGGTATCTTAGATGACCGCTTCGATATTAGTCCCTTCTTGCGTGCAGGGATTCAAGCCGTGCTTGCGATTTTAATGATCGACTTAGGTAATGTTTATTTAGATCATTTAGGTCAAATTCTCGGACCATTCCAATTAACACTTGGCTCTATTGGGTTGATTATTACCGTATTTGCGACAATAGCAATTATTAATGCCTTTAATATGATTGATGGTATTGATGGATTATTGGGTGGATTATCAATTGTTTCCTTTGCTGCTATTGGTATTTTAATGTTCCGTGATGGACAGATGGATATGGCATATTGGAGTTTTGCCTTAATTGTCGCGATTTTGCCTTATCTATTATTAAACTTAGGTATTCCGTTAGGACCTAAATATAAAGTGTTTATGGGCGATGCAGGAAGTACTTTAATCGGCTTTACTATTATTTGGATTTTGCTTTTAAGTACGCAAGGAAAAGGACATCCAATGAATCCAGTGACCGCACTTTGGATTATTGCTGTTCCTTTAATTGATATGGTGGCAATTATTTATCGTCGCTTACGTAAAGGAAAAAGTCCATTCAGACCAGATCGCTTACACGTACATCACTTAATGGTTCGTGCAGGATTAACGTCTCGCCAAGCCTTTTTATTAATTACCTTATTTGCGGCAATTTGTGCTGCAATTGGGATCTTAGGTGAGATTTTCTATATTAATGAATGGGCAATGTTCATTGCGTTTATCGTGCTATTCTTCCTTTATGCTTATTCAATTACAAAAGCATGGAAAATTACTCGATGGGTACGAAGAATGAAACGTCGAGCGCGCCGTAATAAACAATAAACTAAATAAAGAGGATAGCAATTTGCTATCCTTTTTTACTATTTAGCACTAAAAATAGACGAATAAATAATAAATTCTATACAAATTGAACAAAAATCTATCTTTTGATATTTTTTTTCAAAAAAGTGCTAGACAAGGTATTGGGAAATCATTAATATACGCCCCTGCAACGACGCAGTAACGCGTTCGTAGCTCAGTTGGATAGAGCGTTGGCCTCCGGAGCCAAAGGTCGCAAGTTCGAATCTTGTCGAGCGCGCCAGAAAGTCAATGCGATGAACAACTAATCAATGGTGGCTATAGCTCAGTTGGTAGAGCCCTGGATTGTGATTCCAGTTGTCGTGGGTTCGAATCCCATTAGCCACCCCATCTTCTCATTATTGAGAAATCTGACGGCGAGTAGCGCAGCTTGGTAGCGCAACTGGTTTGGGACCAGTGGGTCGTAGGTTCAAATCCTATCTCGCCGACCAATTTATTTTTTTGCTCTTTAACAATATATCAGACAATCTGTGTGGGCACTTGTTGATTGACTTGTTTTAAAAATATTTTTTTAATTTTGAAGTCTTAATAGGTGCTAACTAGAAATTCATATACTTTTTAAGTAGTGACATTTTATGTCAGCAGTATTGAGCGATTGAACTTGAATTGAAGAGTTTGATCATGGCTCAGATTGAACGCTGGCGGCAGGCTTAACACATGCAAGTCGAACGGTAACATAAAG
>NZ_QEPQ01000004.1 GCF_003252795.1 Haemophilus parainfluenzae | reverse complement strand
AAAGAGTCCCTCTAAATAGACACGGTTATCGATGGGTAAATTAAACCACATTAACCAATAAAATCATTACTATTTAATAAGGAGAGAGGAATTTGGAAGGCTGGTGCTGATAGGCGGATTTGAACCGCCGACCTCACCCTTACCAAGGGTGCGCTCTACCAACTGAGCTATATCAGCGTTTGGAGCGGGCAGCGGGAATCGAACCCGCATCATTAGCTTGGAAGGCTAAGGTAATAGCCATTATACGATGCCCGCAGTCCTAAATTCATCTGTCCCATCAGAATTCATTTAGAAAATGGTGGAGGGAGAAGGATTCGAACCTTCGAAGGCTGAGCCAACAGATTTACAGTCTGCCCCCTTTGGCCGCTCGGGAACCCCTCCACGCTAAATGAATACTTGTTTACTAAAGGATGGTGCCGACTACCGGAATCGAACTGGTGACCTACTGATTACAAGTCAGTTGCTCTACCTACTGAGCTAAGTCGGCGTGTTGTAAGCAAGTGAGGCGTATTATATGGAAAATTTTATGCCTGACAAGTTTTTTTTATGAAAAATGCGTTTTTTTTAACTATTCGTCTAATTTACAAGCAAAAAGCCACATTCTTGCTTTAAAACTCATCACTTTTAATAAAAAACAATGATCACAATTCATTTATAGGGTATATTTTGTCCAATTTTTTCACTCCAGATATAAAGCACCGTGGAAATTACCGAACAACTAACCCCCTTTCTGAACTTTAGCCGTCAACAATGGGCTGAATTAAGAAAATCTGTTCCGCTAAAATTAACGGAGCAAGATCTCAAACCGCTTTTAGGTTTTAATGAAGAGCTTTCTCTTGATGAAGTGAGCACCATTTACCTGCCACTTGCACGTCTCATCAACTACTATATTGATGAAAATCTTCGTCGCCAAACCGTTTTAAATCGTTTTCTTGGCGGACAAAGCCCTAAAGTCCCTTACATCATTAGTATCGCAGGTAGTGTTGCTGTCGGGAAAAGTACATCGGCTCGTATTTTACAATCGCTGCTAACTCATTGGCCTACCGAACGAAAAGTTGATTTAATCACTACCGATGGTTTCCTGTATCCATTAGAAAAACTAAAAAAAGACGATCTGCTACAGAAAAAAGGCTTCCCTATTTCTTATGATACGGCTAAATTAATTCGTTTTTTAGCTGATATCAAATCAGGCAAGCCATCGGTAAAGTCGCCTATTTATTCTCATCTAACTTACGATATCGTTCCTGATAAATTTGATATTGTCGATCAACCGGATATTTTAATTTTAGAAGGGTTAAATGTTCTCCAAACAGGTTCAAATAAAGCAAATCAAACCTTCGTGTCTGATTTTGTGGATTTCTCCATTTACGTTGATGCAGACGAGAACTTGCTCAAAGAATGGTACATCAAGCGATTCTTAAAATTCCGTCAAAGTGCTTTCACTAATCCGGATTCCTATTTTAAACATTATGCCAATCTCTCTGAGCAGGAAGCCATTGAAACGGCTAGCAACATTTGGGATAACATTAATGGATTGAATTTAAAACAAAACATTCTGCCGACTCGTGAGCGCGCCAATCTCATTCTTAGAAAAGGTGAAAATCACGAAGTTGAGTTAGTGAAATTAAGAAAATAAAAAAGGCGGTCAATTTGACCGCTCTTTTTCTCACTGCCTTACGACATTCTTCCATTCTCAATGCCAATCACCTGATCGCAAATCGCCATGGTAGATTGGCGATGACTCACGAGAATAATCAATTTTTCTGCTTTCACGTTCAACAATGATTTCAAAATCATCGCTTCGTTTAAGCTGTCCAAATTACTAGTTGGTTCATCGAGTAAAATAATCGGTGCGTTGTGTAAGAATGCACGAGCAATACCTATACGTTGTTTTTCACCATCAGACAGGTTACCGCCCAATTCCGTCATTTTCGTTTGATAACCTTCAGGCAAACTCAAAATGAAATCATGAATTGATGCTTTCTTCGCGGCTTCCATAATTTCTTCTAACGTAGCATCACGGCGCGCAAGCCTAATATTTTCCTCGATGGTTTCGTTGAAAATATAGGTTTGCTGAGTAATGTACGCCATATTGTCACGCAAACTACGGGTGTTGATATTCGGTAAGATTTCGCCATTAATTTTAATGCTACCCGATTTAGGATCGTAAAAACGCATCAGCAGTTTTAACAAGGTACTTTTACCGCTACCACTTCTGCCATGAATCCCTAAGATTTCACCCTTTTTCACAGACAAGCTAACATCCGATAAAATTTGTTCTTCACCATAAGCAAAACTTACACTCTCAACATCAATGCGAGAAACCTCTTTCAAAGAGACCGCACTTTCTACGTCTTTTAATTCTGGTTCTTCTGCTAGCAAGCTCAATACACGCTCACCTGAAGCCAAGGTTTGTAACAAATTGCTTGAAAGGTTACTTAACGCAATAACTGGGCCGTAACTCGACATCAATAAAATTACGCCGATTAAAAAGGCTGAGAAATCAATCTTATCTAGGCTAAACAAAATTAAGCCTGTGAATAACATAATAATGTTAAACGCCGATACCGCCACTTCAGTGTAAACGCGCACTTTTGCTTCTTGGTCTTTAATGCGCTCAAAAGCCGTATCAATTTTTTGGCTGCGTTGTTGAATTTCATCTAAACGTTGTTTTGCATAACCGAAAAGTTGAATTTCTTTCATACCACGCACACTGTCGAGGAAGAAATCATTCATTTCGCCTACTAATTCACGATAGCGTCTGCCATCTTCACGCGCCAATTTGGTGGTGATAATGGGTAAAATCACCCCCACCGTTAAATAAGCGGCTAATGCTACAACCACAAACCAACCTGAAAGATGCCCAAAGACCAATAATAAAATCGCAGAAGTAAAGAACGCAATCATAATTGGTGCGATGGTATGCGCATAGAACACTTCGAGCAATTCGATATCATTAGTCACCAAGGACACTAATTGCCCCGCTTGTTTGTCTTGCAACTTCACAAAAGCTAAGCGGCGTAAAGAAGAAAATACTTTATCACGCAATAATGCCAATAATTTAAAAGCAATATAGTGCCCGGACATTTGCTCTAAATAACGCAATGCGCCACGAGCCACCGCTAACATGATAAGTGCGGTCAAAATTCCAGAAAAACTTAAATGGGTGTCAAAGTTTAATAAATTTACTAAACCCATCGCCCCAAGCACCATAATAAAAATGGCAGCAAGAAAACCGAGCGTTCCCATGGTGATAGTAAACGCCATGATATGCGCCAGTGGGGTCACTAATTTCAGCAAATGCCCCATCACAACAAAACCATTTTTACGCATTTGCCACCTCTCTAATTTGTTCTAAATCTTTTTGTTGTTGGAACATTTCAGCATACGCACCTTGTTTTGCCATGAGCTCTTTATGTGTACCTTGCTCAATTAATTTGCCTTGTTCAAGCACATTAATGCAGTCGGCATTCACGGCATTCGCCAAACGATGAGAAATCATCACAATGGTTTTTTGTTGTTTAAATTGCTGAATGAACTGCAAAATAATTTCTTCGCTTTCCACATCAATGTTACTGGTCGCTTCATCAAAAATATAAAGCTCGGCATTGTGTAATAACGCGCGAGCTAACGCTAAACGTTGAATTTGACCGCCAGATAAATTCGCACCACGGCTTAATAACGGCATATCTAATCCACCATTATCTCGAACGAATTGCGCCAAATTGACTTGTTCTAAACACGCGTAAATTTGCTCATCTGTGGCATCAATTTTCGCCATCGTCATATTTTCACGTAGCGTACCTTTAAACACATAACTGCTATGGCTCACCAAAGAGACTTTTTCATAAAACGAATGACGATCAATCTCTTGAATTTCTTGGCCGCTGAATAGAATTTTGCCTTGTTGTGCCTTATTAAAGCCCATTAGCAATGAAACCAAGGTTGATTTACCACAACCACTTTTACCCACAAATACCGTAAGCTGATTTGGTAAGATGCTTAAATCTAAGCCTGTAATTGCTGGTTTTTCTTCGCTATAAGCAAAATGCAGATCTTGAATATCCACCTGAATGGCATTTTTCGCTGCAAAATCGACCGCTTGTGTTTGGGTTTCCACTGGCGTATCTAACAAAGTAAAGATCTTATCGGATGCCGCTTTACCATTCATTGCTACATGGAAGAAAGAACCCAATAAACGAAGCGGAATAAAGAATTCAGAAGAAAGCAGAATAAATAAAATGACACCTAATACGGTTAATTGATCGGCTTGGAATTGCAACAAAGCCGTTAAAATCCCGATTGTCGCACCACCGTAAGCAAGTAAATCCATCAGCGACACTGAGTTAAGCTGCATAGTGAGCACTTTCATGGTAATTTTGCGGAAATGTTCCGCTTCTTCATCCATTGCTTTCGCTTTATAAGCATCATCTTGATAGATTTTCAGCGTGATTAAACCTTGTAGGTTATCTAAGAAACTGCTGCCTAATCCTACATAAATGGACCAATATTTTGCCAAGAGTTTTTTCGCAATTTTATTCACTGCAATGATCGACATCGGAATCAACGGCACACAAATCAGCAAAATTATGGCTGTTTTAAAGCTGAAAAAGATCAGAAAAGCAAAGAGTGTAAGCGGGGCAAGCAAGCTATAAAAAAGCTGAGGTAAATAACGCCCAAAGTAGATTTCAAGTTGTTCTACGCCTTCTGAAGCCACTTGAATGATGTTTGACGTAGATTGTTGATTCACTTGATTAAGCGGCATTGAAGCCAATTTGCGATAGATGAGGCTACGCAGCTCATGTTTTACTTTCGTACTGGCAAAATAAGAGGCCTGCACCGATTTTTTACCTGCAAAGGCACGCAACGCCAAAGCAGCAATTAAAACGATACCCAAAATGACCGCACTTAGTGGGCCCAATTCATTAAAATAAGCCGCCTGTAAAATATAAGAAAACACGACGGCACTAATAATCCCACCAATTAACGCCACCCAGTTCCATAACACTGTGATGCCAATCCATTTTTTACTATCGGCCACCGCGTTAATTAGGCGTTTATCTATCATCATAATGATTGCTCCTAAAAACAAAAAAGAAGTACGCACATTACTATGCGTACTTTGCTACCAATCTAACAACCAAAAAACGAGTCTATTTCGTCTCATTGTCTTTAAGCGATATAAGTCGCAAAAATTATAGTCAAGAATATAAATAAATAACAGATCTAATTGAAAATTATTTTTATTTATATTCTAGATAAAAAAATACCGCACTTGGTTTCCCTAAGTGCGGTCATTTTTAGTGATATTTTTGAGTGTTAGACTAAACGTCTAGATTTGCTCTCAACGCATTCATTTCGATGAATTCACGACGAGGCTCAACTTCATCACCCATTAATGTAGTGAAGAGTTGGTCTGCTGCAACAGCATCTTTAATTGATACTTTTAACATACGACGAACATTTGGATCCATGGTGGTTTCCCAAAGTTGCTCAGCGTTCATTTCACCTAACCCTTTATAACGTTGGATTTCTAGGCCTCGGCGAGATTCTTTCATCAACCATTCAACAGCTTGTTCAAATGACTGAACAGGTTGCGTTTTTTCACCACGAGTGACGTAAGCGCCCTCTTCTAGCAAGCCATTCACTTGCTGACCGAAGGCGGTAATCTTCGCAAACTCATTGCCCGTTACAAAATCAAAGTTGATGAAGTAATCAGTATCAATACCGTGTTTACGAACGGTAATGACTGCCTCATATACTTGGCGTTCGCTGTTAAATTGCGTTCTTGCTGAATATAAATGTGCTTCTGTTTCTTTTTCAGTTAAGTAGGCAACAAAAGCATTCGCCCAATTTTCGACCGCACTTTCATTACGCATTAAATCAACGGTTAATTGTGGTTGGTAAACCAAACCTTGTAATAATGGCTCTGGATAGTAACGACTTAAACGAGTAATTAATTTCTGAACATTGTTATATTCACTCACTAATTTCTCGAACACTAAATCATTCATTGCTGGTGCATTAGCACTGATGTGCAACGCTGCGCCATCAAGTGCAAGCATTAATTCATATTGCACCATTTCGTCGTTATCTTTGATGTAACGCTCTTGCTTACCTTTTTTCACTTTATAAAGTGGCGGCTGAGCAATATACACATAACCACGCTCAATTAATTCCGGCATTTGACGATAGAAGAAGGTCAACAATAACGTACGAATGTGTGAACCATCCACGTCCGCATCGGTCATGATAATGATGTGATGATAACGTAATTTATCCGGATTATATTCATCGCGACCAATACCACAGCCAAGCGCTGTAATTAATGTACCCACTTCTTGAGAAGAAAGCATTTTGTCAAAACGTGCTTTTTCAACGTTAAGAATTTTACCTTTTAATGGCAGAATCGCTTGGGTTTTACGATCACGACCTGATTTTGCCGAACCACCCGCAGAATCCCCCTCCACGAGGTAAAGTTCTGAAAGTGCTGGATCTTTTTCTTGGCAGTCCGCTAATTTACCCGGAAGGCCTGCAATATCCAATGCGCCTTTACGACGGGTCATTTCGCGGGCTTTACGTGCTGCTTCACGCGCGCGTGCGGCTGTAATAATTTGATTTACAATGATCTTCGCATCGGCTGGATTTTCTAATAGATATTCCTGCATACGCTCATTCATTGCAGATTCAACCGCACTTTTCACTTCAGAAGACACTAATTTGTCTTTTGTTTGTGAAGAGAATTTAGGATCGGGCACTTTCACCGAAATAATTGCCACCAAACCTTCACGTGCGTCGTCACCTGATGTGCTCACTTTCTCTTTTTTCAGTAACCCTTCGCTTTCCATATAGTTATTTAAGCTACGCGTTAATGCACCACGGAAACCGGCTAAGTGAGTACCACCATCACGTTGTGGAATGTTATTGGTAAAGCAATAAACGTTTTCGTTTACACCATCATTCCATTGCAATGCGACTTCCACACCAATACCATCTTTTTCAGCTGAAAAATAGAACGGTTTTGGGTGAATTGGATTTTTATTTTTATTTAAATACTCAACGAATGCTTGAATACCACCTTCATAATGGAAGTGATCTTCTGTGCCATCACGTTTGTCGATTAAACGAATTGATACGCCAGAGTTTAAGAATGAAAGCTCACGTAGGCGTTTTGCTAAAATCTTGTAATCAAAAGTTGTAATTGCAAAGATTTCTGGACTTGGCCAGAAACGCACCGTTGTACCCGTCGCTTGAGTTTCACCGATAATAGTTAAAGGCCCTTGAGGCTCACCCAAGTGATAGAATTGCTCGTACACATGACCTTGGCGACGAATGGTTAATTGCAATTTATCAGAAAGCGCATTTACTACCGAAACACCTACGCCGTGTAAACCACCTGATACTTTATAAGAGTTATCATCGAATTTACCGCCCGCATGAAGCACGGTCATAATAACTTCTGCCGCAGAAACCCCTTCCTCTGGGTGGATATCTACTGGAATACCACGGCCGTCATCTTGCACGGAAACAGAGTTGTCATCATGAATAGTGACGATAATATCGGAACAATAGCCGGCAAGTGCTTCATCGATCGCGTTATCCACTACCTCAAACACCATATGGTGTAGGCCTGTTCCATCATCGGTATCCCCAATATACATGCCCGGACGTTTCCGAACCGCATCAAGCCCTTTTAAGACTTTAATACTTGATGCACCATAAGCATTTTCTGTAACCGGTGTTTCTGACATAGTTTTTCTCTATTTTGTAATGAAAATTGTGCGGAATTATAGCAAAAAACTGACTATTTTGCGAAATAAAAGTGCGGTCAAAATTTTCGGTGTTAAAAACCCAATAAACAAGTACATAGCATATAAAACAAAAAGACGAGTTTTTATCTAAACTCGTCTTTTATTACATTAACGTTTATTTCCAAATATGGTTATTTAACCCGAGTTCTTTCACCATATCTGTAAAGCCTTTGATACTCGAAATATAATCACGAATCGTATTGTCTTCTAACAATGACTTTTCAAAGGACGGTTCAAAACTATTCTTTCCTAAATTAAGTGCAATAATCACTTCTCGGTTACGAAGTACCATCGAAATAGGGCAATTAAATTTCTCTTTCAGTCCACAAAAACGTTCCATTAACTTAGGCGATAAAGCATATCTGGCTAAGATTTGATCTTCCGTAAATACATCAAAATAGCGATTAAAAGACGGATTATCCATCAAGGCAATTTCACCTTCTTTTCTTAAACCTGCTTCTTTCTTATCACAAACATAAACCCAATGAGCCAGCTCTTTAGGGAAAGTGGCTTTAAATAAAATGCCTTGGAAATTCTGAGCACCTAATGCCTTAACGGATTTCTCTTTCAACGACATGTTAAATGCTGAAAAATCACAAATTTCAACTTCAGTTTGGTTAAACTCACCAAAGATTAAATCCTCACTACGGAAGGTCGCGGGACCACTATCATAAACGGAGAGAAAATCACCAATATTCAGTCCTCTATCTGCGTTAAACTGGAAACCAAATTCCTGGACAATTGTATTAATCACTCGAGTTTTAAATTCTGCGATAAAACGCTTATATTTAAAAAATAAATGACGAAAAGAATAAATGAGCACACCAAGGATTAAAGCTGTACTTAATAGATACCCATTCCCTATCGTTCCGATGAGGAAAAATAACCCAACGCATAGCATAATAATCCATTTATTGATGAGCGATTTTATGGCTAAACGTTCCTCATCTAACTTTTCTAATCCCAGAAAACGAATCCCTTCAATTTCTTTTGGTGTATTCATGGTTTTTCCACTTATTGTTTAAATAAATTACCCACATTAGGCACTTCAGCTTCATTCTGAGGAATATCGAAAAATGTTCCCTTCTGGAAATTAAACAAGTTTGCAATTAAATTTGACGGGAACATTTCCACCGCATTGTTATACTCTTCAACTGCTGAATTATAAGTACGTCTTGCTGCAGAAATTTGCTCTTCCACATCACTAAGTGTGGTCTGAATTTGCAAAAGATTTTGATTGGCTTTGAGATCCGGATAATTTTCTAGACGAACCTGTAAATGACGCAATAAACCCGAAATCTCATTATTGAGTTGGAATTTCTCACTTGTAGAATGGGCTGATTTAGCACTTTCACGTAACGTCACAATACGCTCAAGCAGGCTACGCTCATGCGACATATATTCCTTGGCGGTGGTGACAAGGTTTGGCAATAAATCATAACGACGTTTCAACTGAACATCCACACTGGCCTCAACACTACTCACCTGATTACGTTTTCTAATCAGTTTGTTATACATTGAAATAGTGAAAGCTAAACCTAGAAGGACAATACCTACAACTATATTCATCATTATTTCTCCATAGAAATTTTTCCCTATTCAGTATAGGGAAAAGCACAATAAAATCTATTCGCTTAGACAATATTTTGTTGATAAAAATCAATAAAACCAAGAATTTAGTTTTATCTACTTCCCCCATTCATATTAGCCAGAAGTGCGGTCAATATTCACGAAGTTTTCCTGAGCCCAAATTCTTACTTTATTATTATGATTTAGTGTACAAAAAATGGACTCCAAGTGAATCTGGCGTCAATAAATAACAATCATTCTCAATAATCAAGTAAAAACAATCACTTACCCACTTATTTTGTAAGGAAAATAAGAGTATTTTTGATTACGATCAAATAAATTTCCCGCGTCAGGGCATATCATAGCTAGATTAACCATACAAGTAACGTGCCAATTGGAGTGATTATATGCAACGAAGTGATGGATTATTTTCTGCTTTAGCAGAAGTTTCCCGTCGGGATTTTATGAAGTTATGTACCGCGCTTGCGGCGACTATGGGGTTAAGTTCAAAAGCGGGGGCAGAAATGACCGCGGCTTTAACCGAACCTAAACGTCCACCAGTATTATGGATTGGTGCGCAAGAATGTACGGGTTGTACTGAATCCTTGCTACGCGCCACCCACCCAACAGTAGAAAACTTGGTATTGGAAATGATTTCCTTAGAATACCACGAAACTCTTTCTGCAGCCTTCGGGGAACAAGCTGAAGATAACAAACACAATGCAATTAAACAGTATTATGGAAAATATGTTTTAGTCGTAGATGGATCTATTCCGGTGAAAGACGGCGGCGTCTATTGTATGGTAGCAGGTAAACCGATTGTAGAACACATCCAAGAGGCCGCTAAAGGGGCTGCGGCGATTATTGCGATCGGTTCTTGTGCGGCATGGGGTGGCGTACCTTCCAGCGGTGGCAACCCAACTGGTGCAAGCAGCCTATCTGAAGTATTACCAAAAGGTACACCTGTGATTAATATTCCAGGTTGTCCACCAAATCCACACAACTTCCTGGCAACTGTCGCTTATATTCTTACTTATAAGAAACTGCCAGCAATGGACAAATTAAATCGTCCATTATTCGCTTACGATCGCTTAATTCACGAAAACTGCTATCGTCGCCCGCACTTTGATGCAGGTCGCTTCGCTAAAGAATACGGCGATTATGGTCACCGAAATGGTTGGTGTTTGTATCATCTTGGTTGTAAAGGGCCAGAAACTTACGGCAACTGCTCTACTTTAGAATTCTGTGATGTCGGCGGTAATAACTGGCCAGTCGGTATCGGACACCCTTGCTATGGTTGTAACGAAAAAGGTGTCGGCTTTACTAAAGGTATCTTCCAATTAGCGGGCGTAGAAAACCCAACACCACGCGTTGAAAAACCTGATGTGAACAATACCGAAGGTTCAGGTGCAACTATGACCGCTATTGGTTTATTAGGTGGTGCAGCAGCAATCCTAGCCGGCGTGAGTGTTGTGACCTTACGCGAATTAAGCGCTCAACATAAAGCTCGTTCTGAAGCTAAAGCTGCAGAGAAAGAAGAACATGCAGGTAAATAATAATGGATAGACGAAAATTTCTAAAAGCGGGTATGCTTGGCGGAATCGCATCTACTTTGCCTGTGTCAAATGTGCAGGCATCGGAAGCGGTTGAGCCTATTCCCGGCGCACTAGGAATGCTTTACGACTCTACCCTTTGTGTAGGTTGTCAAGCATGCGTGGCTGAATGTCAAAACGTGAACCACACACCCGTGAATCCAAAAGGTGATCAAACTTGGTCAAATAACGATAAGCTCACGCCATTTACTCGTAACGTGATTCAAGTATGGAGTGATGGCGATGGCACAAATAAAGATAAAACCGAAAACGGCTATGCTTATGTGAAAAAACAATGTATGCATTGCGTTGACCCTAACTGCGTTGCCGTTTGCCCTGTTCAAGCACTCACCAAAGATCCAAAAACGGGTATCGTGAAATATGATCCCGATATTTGTACTGGTTGTCGTTATTGTATGGTAGGTTGTCCATTTGATGTACCAAAATACGATTACGACAATCCATTCGGTGAAATCAGCAAATGTGAACTCTGTAACCAAAAAGGCGTTGAACGCTTAGATAAAGGTGAATTACCTGGTTGCTGTCATGTCTGTCCGACTGGTGCCATTATTTTTGGTACACGTGAAGAATTATTGGCGGAAGCGAAACGTCGTTTAAGCTTATTACGTGGCACCGAATATGATTACCCACGTCAAAGTGTCAATAGCACAGATAAATATCGTGCTACCGTGCCAGCATATCAATATCATATCTACGGTGAAAAAGAAGGTGGTGGTACACAGGTACTTGCCTTAAGTGGTGTGCCTTTTACTAACCTTGGTTTACCAGACTTAGATGAAGTCGCAACAGGTTCTCGTGCGGCGCATTTACAACACTTCTTATATCGCGGTTTAGCCTTGCCATTAGTCGCACTGGCTGGTTTAACCTTTATGACTTACAAAAATATGCATGGCGATAAAATCGCTGAGCGTATTGCAGCACAAAAAGAAGCCATGCGTCAGGCACGCAAGGAAATCGAAGAAGCGGAGGATGAGCATCATGAGTAATCCACGTCCGGTAGGCGGTCGCCTTGTTTCTGCCGCAATTCTCTTTTTTGCACCACTTGCTGTGCTTTGCGTTTTATTAATTTTAAAACGTTTGGTTTTCGGTATTGGTTCTGTGACCGCACTTAATGGCGGTTATCCTTGGGGTTTATGGATTGCCTTTGACTTACTTGTCGGTACAGGATTTGCCTGTGGCGGTTGGGCACTCGCTTGGACCGTGTATATTTTCAATAAAGGGAAATATCACGCTCTTGTTCGCCCAGCATTGCTTGCAAGTTTATTCGGCTATTCCCTTGGTGGTTTATCTATCACCATTGATATGGGACGTTATTGGCATTTACCGTATTTCTACATTCCAGGCCAGTTCAACACGAATTCCGTTCTATTTGAAACGGCATTTTGTATGACGGTGTATATCATCGTAGTGACCCTAGAATTCGCCCCTGTATGGCTTGGTTTCTTCGGCTTGAAAAAATGGTTTAATAAACTGAATAAAATCATGTTTTTCATTATTGCCTTGGGGGCCTTGTTACCAATGATGCACCAATCTTCAATGGGTTCCTTGATGATTGTAGCCGGTCACAAAGTCCATCCGGTATGGCAAAGCTATGAAGCACTACCAATTCTCTCCTTGCTGACTGCTTTCATTATGGGCTTCTCTATTGTGATTTTTGAGGGTTCTTTAGTTAAAGCGGGTCTTGCAGGAAAAACACCAGATGAACGTCATTTATTTACTCAATTGGCACGCGTTACCGCAGGATTAATTTTCTGTTTCTTAGCGGTGCGTTTTGGTGAGTTGATTTATCACGACAAACTGCAAATGGTTGTAGGTTTCGATAAATTAACTAAATTTGAAGCATGGATGTTCTGGATGGAAGTCTGGTTGATGGTATTACCATTACTAACCCTCTTCCTTGGGGAGAAAAAATCAGATTCCCGTTGGTTATTTATTTCGGCATTAAGCATGTTACTCGGTGCAGCATTATGGCGGATGAACTACTCGCTTATCATGTATAATCCGGGCAACGGCTATCAATATTTCCCATCTGCGGAAGAATTGCTTATTTCAATCGGTTTCGTATCTATTGAAGTATGTGCCTATATTTTAATCATTCGTTTATTCCCTGTATTACCGGTATTTAAAGAAAAACATACCGAAGACTCAGAAAAAATTATTGCCGAAAAAGCGGCATTCAGCAAAAAAGTTAGCGGAGCAGAATAATGTCAGAAAAAAAACGTATCTCAATTGACCCAATTACCCGTATTGAGGGTCATTTACGTATTGATTGTGAAATTGAAAACGGTGTTGTCACCAATGCTTGGTCCTCTGGTACCATGTGGCGCGGTATGGAAAATATCGTAAAAGGTGCCGACCCACGTGATGCATGGATGATTATGCAACGTATTTGTGGCGTATGTACCACAGTACACGCGATTATCAGCGTACGTGCCGTAGAAGATGCTATCGGTGCTAAAGTACCCGTCAATGCACAGTATATTCGTAACATGATTCTTGCTGCACACAGCATTCACGACCATATCGTGCATTTCTATCAACTCTCCGCGATGGACTGGGTGGATATCACCGCTGCGCTAAAAGCTGATCCTGAAAAAGCAGCAGATATGCTAAAAGGTGTCTCTACATGGTCATTAAACAGTGCTAACGAATTCCGCAACGTACAGAAAAAAATCCAAGCATTAGTGGATAGCGGACAACTTGGTATTTTCGCTAACGGTTATTTTGGTCATGCAGCAATGAAACTTCCACCAGAAGTCAACCTCATCGCAGTTGCGCACTATTTGCAAGCCCTTGAATGTCAACGTGATGCTAACCGCGTGGTGGCATTACTTGGTAGTAAAACACCACATATTCAAAACTTGGCGATTGGTGGCGTAGCAAACCCAATTAACTTAGATTCCCAAGCGGTACTAAACCAAGAACGTCTCATGTTCGTGAAAGCTTGTATCGACCGCTTAACTGACTTCATTAACCAAGTGTATAAAGTAGATGCGGCAGTATTTGCGGCTTACTATCCTGAATGGTTAAGCTTAGGTAAAACATCAGGCAACTACTTATCTGTACCAGAATACCCAATTGATGCAGATAACTCTAAATTCATGTTGAAAGGTGGTTATATCGAAAACGGCGATTTATCGACTTTCCGTGCAATCGACCAACAAAAAGACGAGTTTGTTGTAAAAGGCATTAAAGAAAGTGGTAAACACGCTTGGTACGAAGATGATGAGCCATTAGAACCTTGGGCGGGCTTAACTCGTCCGAAATATACCGGCTGGCAAGATGATGGTAAATACTCTTGGGTAAAAGCACCAACCTTCTACGGTAAAGTCGTTGAAGTGGGTCCTCTCGCCTATTTAATGTGTGGTTTGGCTTCGAATGACACACCAACTGTCAACCACTTCAATGAATTAAAAGGCATTTATGAAAAATTGACTGGCAACACGTTAACTACCGATAAATTACATTCTACCCTTGGACGTATTATCGGTCGTACCGTGCATTGCTGTGCGATCAACGACATTTTAAGCGCTCAATGGCAAATGCTCATTGATAATATCGCTAAAGGTGATATGACGGCGTATATCAAAACAGATATTCCAGCAAGCGGTGAATTCCGTGGTGTTGGTTTCGGTGAAGTACCACGTGGTATGCTTTCTCACTGGGTTGTCATCAAAGACGGTCGCATTGAAAACTACCAAGCAGTTGTACCATCTACATGGAATGCCGGTCCGCGTAATGAACAAGACCAAATGGGCCCTTATGAGCTTTCCATTATTGGTACACCGGTGGCAGATCCAACTAAACCGTTAGAAGTGGTCAGAACCATTCACTCTTTCGACCCTTGTATGTCCTGTGCCGTACACGTAGTTAATACCGAAAACGGCGAAGTGACTGAAGTGAAGGTGTTGTAATGAAGCCGTTAATTCTTGGCGTCGGCAATATTTTGTTAAGCGATGAAGGTGTTGGTGTGCGCGTGGTGCAGGAGCTTGAAAAACGGCCTGAAATTCAACCGCACTTTGACATTATTGATGGTGGTACTTGTGGCATGGAATTACTGGATGCGATGGCAAACCGCGAGCATTTGATTATTGTCGATGCCGTGCTTGCTAATAAACAGCCAGGTGAGATTGTCGTGTTACATGACGAGCAAGTGCCAACCTTTTTCTCTCGCAAAATTTCGCCACACCAACTCGGCATTTGTGATGTACTTTCTGCAATGAAATTAACGGACGAATTTCCCAAACACCTTTGTCTCATCGGCATCCAACCAGAATCACTAGAATCTGGAATTGGCTTGACTGAAACGATACAAAATGTGTTGCCAAAGGTTTTTGAAACGTTAAATCAAGTCATTAAGGAATACGGCTTAACGCCCGCTATTTAGAATAGCAAAGAATTTAATAGCTAATCACTCATAGCACGCATCTTTTGATGCGTGCTTTAATTTGATTAAGTTTTATGTGAAAAATAAACCATGTATCGACACGAAAAAACACCTGAAAACTCTACCGCACTTTTAACCTCTGTTACTGGCTTTGAAGAAAACCCAACGGAGATTTTCCTTGCTGAAATGCAAAACATTGTACCTGAAATGCAAGATCTCCCTTTCTATCACAAAGGCATCGAGTGCTTCTGCCCTAAATTTGTTTTATTCGAAGACCAATGGATCGGCACCGTATTAACGCCATGGATGATGAGTGTGGTGATTCTACCTGGTCCTCAACAACAATGGGAACCACGTGAATTAGGCGATAAACTCACTGTGCAACTGCCTTACAAAGCACTCACTTTCACCGTTAGTAGTCTTGAAAATGTACCGCAATATTTAAGTTGCTCCTTACATTCACCACTCGACCCGAATCTGACTAACGAGCAAGCGGTTCAACTTACACAAGATTGTTTGCGTATGATTTTATCCATCCCAACCGCACAGCCGACATTTAATTCTGATCGCCGTAATCTATTTAAGGCGATGATCAAATAAATGTTAGCTGCAAACAGTTAATAAAAATGGGCAAAGTAAACTAACTTACTTTGCCCATTTTGCTTTCCATCCCACACAAAGTGCGGTCAGTTTTTACTTAATTTTTCGAATTAATACAACACACGTGCTTTAATTGTACCTTCAATTTCACGAAGTTTAGCCAATAACGGTGACGCATCATCTGTTTCGATATCAACGACCACATAACCAATTTTCGGATCGGTTTGTAAAAATTGTGCCGCAATATTGAGATTAGCTTCAACAAAAATTTGGTTCAATTTGTTTAATACACCAGGACGGTTTTCGTGAATATGAAGTAAACGTTTTGTACCAACGTGTTCTGGCAAGGATACTTCAGGGAAATTCACGGAAGAAAGGGTTGAACCGTTATCTGAATATTTCACAAATTTACCCGCTACTTCAAAACCAATGTTTTCTTGCGCTTCCGCGGTTGAACCACCGATATGCGGGGTTAAGATCACATTATCAAATTTACGTAGTGGCGAAACAAACTCTTCATTGATTGATGCAGGCTCAACAGGGAATACGTCAACCGCTGCACCACGAACTTTACCTTGTTCAAGCGCAGCTGCTAAAGCATCAATATCCACTACCGTGCCACGTGCTGCATTAATTAAAATAGAATCTTGTTTTAATTGCGCAATACGTTCAGCACTCATTAAATTACGAGTTGAAGGTAAATCTGGTACATGAAGCGAAATCACATCACAAGAACCTAACAACTCTTCAAGTGTGTGTAATTGTTTTGCATTACCCAATGGCAATTTATTTTCAATATCGTAGAAATATACTTCCATCCCTAGAGATTCCGCAATAATACTTAATTGCGAACCGATATGGCCGTAACCCACAATACCTAATTTTTTGCCACGCACTTCATGAGAACCCACTGCCGATTTATTCCATAAACCACGATGCACATCGGCATTCGCTTGAGGAATATTGCGCATTAAGAGCAAAATCTCACCCAACACTAATTCAGCCACAGAACGTGTATTAGAGAACGGTGCATTAAATACTGGAATCCCACGCATTTTTGCTGCATTAAGATCCACTTGGTTTGTACCGATACAGAAACAGCCAATAGCAATAAGCTTTGGTGCAGCTTCAATCATTTCAGCAGTTAATTGGGTACGCGAACGTAAGCCGATAAAATGCGCATCTTTAATCGCTTCTTTTAGCTCATCACCATCTAAAGCTTTTTTGTAAAAGTCGATATTGGTGTAGCCCGCCGCATGTAAGGTATCTAATGCGCTTTGGTGCACGCCTTCTAATAGCACAAATTTAATTTTTGATTTATCTAATGAGACTTTGTTTGTCATGTTTGCTTCCTTATTTTTATTAATCAATAATTTTTGCGCCGTCTGGTGTACCGACAATCACAATATCCGCCCCACGTAATGCAAAAATACCATTTGTTACTACACCTGCGACATTATTCAATTCTTTTTCCATTTCCACTGGATTTAAAATAGCGAAGTTATGTACATCTAAAATCACGTTGCCGTTATCCGTTACCACGCCTTCACGATATTCAGGTGCGCCACCAAGAGAGACTAATTTACGACCGACTTGTGAACGTGCCATTGGAATCACTTCTACTGGCAATGGGAATGTGCTGCCTAACACATCCACTTGTTTACTAGAATCCACGATACAAATAAATTTTTTCGCTAAAGCGGCCACAATTTTTTCACGAGTTAGTGCTGCACCACCGCCTTTGATCATCATTTTTTGCGGATTGATTTCATCTGCGCCATCCACATAAATATCTAAACTTGATACATCATTAGCACTAAACACTTCAATACCCTGTTTACGTAATAATTCTTCTGAAGCTTTAGATGCTGCTACTGCGCCTTGGATTTGATCTTTTAATTCACCTAAGGCTTCAATAAAACAATTCACTGTTGAACCACTTCCCACGCCAACAATGGTATCGGGCTTAACATATTTTAACGCCGCACGTGCCGCTAATTTTTTCATTTCTAATTGGTCCATTTTTCTCTCCCTTTTAAATCGTGGATAACAACGTAAACGTTTGCTTTACTTTAATACGACACTATTAAATAAACAAGTATAAAAATTTATTCGTGATGATGAAAAAATTTTATTCATCTAAAAAAAGTGCTAACAGCTCGTTCAAAAACAATTTTCCGTGTTCAGTGATTTGCCAAGAATCCAGTGTTTCGACGATATAATTCTGTTGAATGGCAAAATCAATTTGATTTTTGACCGCACTTTGTGAAAGCCCCGTGTAATGCTCAAATTCTTGTTTTGGCACCGCTTCCAGTAAGCGGAAGCGATTCATGAAAAATTCAAAAGCGCGGTCATTTTTTTCCACGTTTTTTTCTTCATAAAGGTATTCACCACGCAAATAGCCTTTTGGATGCTTCGTTTTAGAAAAACGTAAAATATCGCCATCAGGGAAAGTGAGTTTTCCATGTGCGCCACAGCCTATCGCCAAATAATCCCCGAATCGCCAATAATTCAAATTATGCTGACACTGAAAGCCCGGTTTCGAATAAGCGGATGTTTCATATTGCTGATAACCGGCTTCGGTTAAAAGTTGGTGGCCTTGCTCAAAAATATCCCAAAGCTCATCATCATCTGGCAACGTAGGCGGACGATAAGCAAACATGGTATTAGGTTCAATGGTGAGTTGATACCAAGAAAGGTGTGGTGGAGCAAGCTCAATGGCTTGTCGCAAATCATCTAGAGCTTCTTCAAGCGTTTGGTTTGGCAAGCCATGCATTAAATCTAGATTGAAACTTTTTAACCCAGAAACTTTCGCCAAACTGACCGCACTTTTAGCCTCCGCCGCATTATGAATGCGCCCTAAACGTTGTAATTTATCGTCATTAAAACTTTGGATGCCCATAGAAATACGTGTTACACCAGCGTCCACATAACCTTTAAAACGCTCTGCTTCCACGGTGCCAGGATTGGCTTCCATAGTGATTTCAATATTCTCTGAAAAAGGAATGCGACGTTTAATTTCTGCTAATAACCACTTGATACTTTCCGCTGAAAATAAACTCGGCGTACCACCACCAATAAAAATTGAATGAAGTGGCCGATTTTGAATACTAGCCTGATATTTCTCTAAGTCTGTCTCAAGATCGGCGATCAGATGTTGCACATATTCTTGTTCAGGAATTGTGCCTTTCTGTGCATGCGAATTGAAATCACAATAAGGGCATTTCTGCACACACCAAGGAATGTGAACATAAAGGGAAAGAGGGGGGAATTTTTGCATAATTAAAAGTCAAAAGGGCTTGTTTTCACAAGCCCTAAAAATGAGTCATTAATTGACCGCTCTTGCTGTTTTAGTCGCAGCTTTACGGCGTGGTGCTTTCGCTTTCGTTTCCACTTTCACGAATTCAATGCCTTTAGGTGGATTCTCTAACGCTAAACCTAACACTTCATCAATGGTTTCTACCGCATGAATCGCTAGATTTTCTTTCACGTTATCTGGAATTTCTTCCAAATCTTTCACGTTATCTTTTGGAATCAATACAGTTTTAATACCACCACGATGTGCCGCAAGTAATTTTTCTTTTAATCCGCCAATTGGTAATACTTTACCGCGTAGGCTGATTTCACCAGTCATTGCGACATCGGCACGCACTGGGTTACCTGTTAAACAAGAAACCAATGCCGTACACATTGCGATACCTGCGCTTGGACCATCTTTCGGTGTGGCACCGTCTGGTACGTGAATGTGAATATCACGTTTTTCATGGAATTCAGAATTGATACCCAATTTTTCAGCACGTGCACGAACTACGGTCATCGCAGCTTGGATAGATTCTTTCATCACATCGCCTAATGAACCGGTGAAGGTTAATTTACCTTTACCCACTACTGACGCAGTTTCAATGGTCAGTAAGTCACCGCCCACTTCTGTCCATGCAAGACCTGTTACTTCGCCTACACGGTTTTGGGTATCCGCTTTACCAAATTCAAAACGTTTCACACCAAGATAGTCATGCAAGTTGTCTGAATTAACGGTAATGGATTTCACTTTTGGATTGACCAATAAATTCTTCACCGCTTTACGACAGATTTTAGAAATCTCACGCTCTAATCCACGCACACCGGCTTCACGGGTGTAATAACGGATAATATCTAAGATCGCGTTTTCTTCGATGGTTAATTCGCCTTTTTTCAATCCATTACGTTCAATTTGTTTTTGTAACAAATGTTGCATCGCAATATTGAGTTTCTCATCTTCGGTATAACCAGAAAGACGAATGACTTCCATACGATCTAACAATGGGCCTGGAATATTCATGGAGTTTGAGGTTGCCACAAACATCACATCAGACAAATCGTAATCCACTTCAAGATAGTGATCGTTGAAGGTGGTATTTTGTTCAGGATCAAGCACCTCTAACAAGGCTGACGCAGGATCACCACGCATATCCGAAGACATTTTATCAATCTCATCAAGCAAGAAGAGTGGGTTTTTCACGCCAACTTTTGCCATTTTTTGAATCAATTTACCTGGCAATGCACCAATATAAGTTTTACGGTGACCACGGATTTCTGCTTCATCACGTACTCCACCTAATGCCATACGCACATATTTACGACCTGTTGCATTGGCAATAGATTGACCCAGTGAGGTTTTACCTACCCCTGGCGGTCCCACTAAACAAAGAATTGGACCTTTGATTTTGTTTAAACGTGCTTGCACCGCAAGGTATTCTAAAATGCGTTCTTTCACACGTTCTAAACCGTAGTGATCCGCATCTAAAACCTGTTGTGCTTTTGCAATATCTTTCTTCACTTTAGTACGTTTATGCCATGGCACTTGAAGCATCCACTCAACATAGCTACGCACCACCGTTGCTTCCGCAGACATCGCTGACATCATTTTGAGTTTTTGTAACTCACTTTCTACTTTTTCGCGCACATCTGCCGGCATACCTGCCGCTTCAACCTTTTGACGAAGTTGTTCAACTTCATCAATGGTATCTTCGCTTTCGCCTTCGTCCATTTCTTTGCGAATCGCTTTGATTTGTTCGCTAAGATAATAGTTACGCTGGCTTTTCTCCATTTGTTTTTTAACACGGCCACGGATGCGTTTTTCAACTTGAAGAATATCCGCTTCAGACTCCATCATGCCGAGCAAGTATTCTAAACGCTCTTGCACATCTGCAAGCTCTAACACACTTTGTTTATGGCGAACAGTTACTGGAATATGCGCAGCCATGGTATCCGCTAAACGATCGGCATCATCAATGCGTTGTAATGCCCCTAAAACGTCAGCAGGAATTTTTTTGTTGAGTTGAAGATAGCTTTCAAATTCATTTAAAACAGCTGCCTTCACCACATCTAATTCTTTTTCATCACCAAATGTGGTTTCAATCGGCGTGACTTCCGCTGAAAAATGGTCTTCACCATCATTTAATTGATTGATTTTCGCGCGTTGTTGCCCTTCCACCAACACTTTCACCGTGCCGTCTGGCAATTTTAATAATTGAATAATATTCGCAATCGTCCCGACATCGAATACATCATCAACGGTAGGTTCTTCTAAATCTGCTTGCTTTTGTGACACCAATAATAATTGTTTGCCCTCATTCATGGCTTCATCAAGGGCGCTAATCGATTTTGCACGCCCAACAAAAAGTGGCATCACCATATAAGGGAAAACGACAACATCCCGTAATGGCAATACAGGAAGTGTACGTTGTTGAGTTCTTTTGGCGTTCATAATTATCTCTCTTACATCAATTCTATAATTTCATTGAATATGGGGATGAGTTGCATAAATTCAAGGTAGGATTTGGCATATTAAGGAGAAATCGAAAAATAGGCAAGTAAAGAACCACCTTTATTGATGGTTAATTGGAAAAACCATGGAATACAGGTACAATAAGTGAGGTCAAAAATCAGCATGATTTTACCCAATAAAAAACGTTTGAAAAAATAACCGCACTTTATCCACTATGACAGCAAAACAAACTATTACTTTCGCGACCTTTCAAGAATTACTACCCGATTCTTGTAATCATCCATTAAAAAAACAATTAAGGGATAAAGCCCGTTATTACGGACGCAAATTTTTATTTAAAAAACAATGTGATGCACTGGTTGATTTCTTAAATACTCATCAAACTTGGATTCCGCTTTTTCAACAAAATCCATATCGTTTTAATGCATTGCTCGCGACCTATTGTGACAAACGTTTTTCTGCAACCGATCGACTCAATGCCATTACCAATAATCTGCTAATACTTGAAGAAAAAATGGGCGTAGAATTTTGTAAAAAACTACTCCAAGAAAAATCCCTTTTATTAGCACAATTAACGGATCAACTTGGTATTTATTTCAACATCAACCAGATTGACCCTTTTGAAGGTTATTTTTCCATTAACTTAAAAGACAATGATGGGCGTAGCATTTATGATGCTTCTTTCACCTTCTTAAAGCCAAATAAATTACTTATCGCCTCAATTCAAGGCCCTTCTTATGAAGGGGCGCAAGAAGCTGTGAAACAAGCCACAAAAGAATTACACGGTGTTCGTCCAATGTTTATGTTGATGAATGTTTTCCGCTTGTTAGCTGAAAAATGGCAATGTAAACTAGTCGGTATTCCTCACACTTCACAAGGTAAATACCGTTTATCTGCGCGCAGTAAAATCCTATTCAACTACGATGAATTCTGGCAGGAAAACCAAGGGCAATTAAAAGGTCAATATTGGCAATTACCGCTTGAAAGTGCCCGCAAACCGCTGGAAGAAATCGCCAGCAAAAAACGTTCCATGTACCGAAAACGTTATGAAATGTTGGATGATTTGAGTGAAAAAATTACTCAATTTTCCTAAATAAAATAGCCTTAAGCCAGGCTAACCAGATCTAAGCCAGGCTTAAGTAAACGATTGCCAACCTTGCTATTAGTGCATTCTTTCAAAAATCTCGCTTTGCTTTTTTGCTCATTTTGTGTAGAATACGCGCTCGGCTTATTGATTAATCCGAACACAAGGAGTTCTCCATAATGGAAGCATCAAAGAAAAAGATGAAATTCCCTTCCGCATTTAGCATTCTCTTTATTATTCTTCTTATTGCTATTGGTCTTACTTGGCTTATTCCCTCAGGGTCCTACTCTAAACTTTCCTACGACAGCACCGAAAATCATTTTATTGTCAAAACCCACGGAATTCCTGATCAAAGCTATCCAGCAACAGAACAAACCCTTAATCAACTCAATATCAAAATTCAACTTTCTAATTTCACCAACGGCATTATCAAAAAGCCGATTGCTATCCCCGATACCTATCAACGCATTGAACAACACGAAAAAGGCATTACCGATATGATTCACGCCATGGTAGATGGCACCATTGAAGTCGCGGATATTATGATTTTTATCTTCATACTCGGTGGGATGATTGGTGTGATAAACAAAACAGGGGCGTTTAATGCCGGATTAATGTCTCTAACCAAGAAAACAAAAGGAAATGAATTCTCTGTTGTCTTTGCTGTCTGCGTGTTAATGCTGTTAGGCGGTACGGCTTGTGGTATTGAAGAAGAAGCCGTAGCCTTCTACCCAATTCTTGTTCCTGTCTTTTTAGCCTTAGGTTATGATTCTATTGTCTGTGTTGGTGCCATATTCCTTGCTGCATCAATGGGCACTGCCTTTTCAACAATCAATCCATTCTCTGTTGTTATTGCTTCAAACGCGGCAGGGATTCCATTCACTGAAGGGATGGGATTTCGCACACTGGGACTTATTCTTGGTGGAACCTGTGTAATAGCCTATATGTATTGGTACTGTAAAAAACTGCGTGCCAATCCTGAATTTTCTTATACCTATGACGATCGCCAAGCCTTCTATGATCTCTATATGAAAGATATTGATCCGAATGCAACCGTTGAATTTACCTTTAGAAGAAAACTGATTCTGATTCTATTTAGTGGTGCCTTTCCTATCATGGTATGGGGTGTGATGTTTGGTGGTTGGTGGTTCCCTCAAATGGCGGCTTCCTTCCTAGCCATTACCATCATTATTATGTTTATCAGTGGATTGCCTGAAAAAGATGTTGTAAATGGGTTTACTCATGGTGCTTCTGAATTAGTCGGCGTCGCATTGATTATCGGACTCGCTCGAGCAGTTAATATCATTCTAGAGCAAGGAATGATTTCCGACACGATTCTCGATTATATGACTCATCTTGTTGGAGGAATGAATGGCGGCATCTTTATTATTGGTCAGCTCATTGTCTTCATATTCTTAGGATTGGTTGTTCCTTCATCTTCAGGTCTTGCCGTACTCGCTATGCCAATTATGGCACCGCTGGCTGATACTGTTGGCATTCCAAGAGATATCGTCGTATCGGCTTACAACTGGGGACAATATATTATGTTATTCCTTGCGCCAACAGGATTAGTCCTTGTCACGCTACAAATGCTTGGTATTCCATTCAATAAATGGCTGAAATTTGTCATGCCAATCGTGGGCTGTCAATTTGTTATCTCATCGATACTTCTTCTCGTTCAAGTATTTATGTATGCACAATAAGCAATAAAATAAAAAGCCACGCAATCTAGCGTGGCTTCTTTTTATCATCTAATGTTATTTGACAAACTCATCAAACTCTAACTCATAATCATCACCATCTCTGGTGTATTTGATATAACGTGGAAATTGTTCACCTGAGAATTTCTTCACCATAATATCCTTATTACCTGTTTTAAATGAATAAGTGATTTCAGTGACAGTTTGCTTGTTATATTGGATCTGTTTTTCCACTTTCTTCACATTCACATTTTCCATTGGGTAAAGTTTTTTACCATTTGTGATTTGGAAACTGGTTGGCAATTTATCGTAATAGCTCAACTGAAATGCCATGGTGAATAAGTCAAAAGTCGGTAATGTTAACGGTTCGGTTTCTAACCCATTTTTCACTTTACCGTATTCAATTGTTGTTGGCGAAATTTTAGAAATAGCATAAGGCTTACCATTACGCACATCTTGATAATTTACCATTTTAAATTGGCTCGCAGTTTGCGAACCACGAGAAGTAAACACAATGTTGTACAACGGAATATTAATTTTCGCATTGACTGAATACTGTGAACCATCAGCTTTAAAATGCACATACGCCGGCATTAAATAATTGGAACTGTATTTAATATTATAATCCACCGCAGACCATGCTGTTGGCACATAAGCAATTAATGCAGTAAAAAGGATTTTAAATAACTTCATTGGTTTTCCTTATATATAAAAATAGGTTGCCCTTTAGAGTATCACAGCGAGAAGAAGTTCCCCATTAAAAAAACCATCTTGTCTGCAGATAAGATGGTTTTCATTTATGTTAGCTTAATGGGAGATTATAAAACTGCACCCGCCATTAAGAAACCGAATAATACAGATAAGCTGATTGCAATCACACCTGGCACTAAGAATGGGTGGTTGAATACATATTTACCGATACGAGTTGAACCAGTATCATCCATTTCTACTGCCGCAATTAAGGTTGGGTAAGTAGGAAGAATGAATAATGCTGATACTGCGGCAAATGCTGCAATCGCTGCTTCCGGAGAAACACCTAATAAAATTGCAGTTGGGTATAATGCTTTTGCAGTTGCAGCTTGTGAGTAAAGTAAGGTACTAGCGAAGAACAAGATTACCGCTAAACTCCAAGGGTATTGTTGTAAGAACTCAGCTGATACCGCTTTAATTTGATCGATATGACCTTCAACAAAAGTATTACCTAACCATGCTACACCAAGCACACAAATTACTGCTGACATACCTGATTTAAAGGTTGCTGCATTAGTAATTTTTGCGGTATCCACTTTACATGCCATAGTGATAATGGCTGCAGTCGCAAGCATGAAAGAGATAATGGCGTTATCACGAGAAAGAATTGGGTTTTGAATTAAACCAACTGTTTTACTGATTGCAGTTGCATAAAGCATGACCACTAAAATCGCGATAAGGAAAATTGCAACAGAACGTTTTGCATAAGGTTTGATCTCAATTTGCATTTCACCACGCATAGTAATTAAACCTTTTGCTAGACGATCTTGATAAACTTCATCATCTTTCAAATCTTTACCAAGGAAGTTACAAATCACCGCAGTAATCATACATGCTGCGTAAGTAGTTGGGATCCAAATACCTAATAATTGTAAGTAACTTAAACCAAAGTTTTTCTCTAATTCAGCAGAAAGGAATACCACCGCAGCAGAAATTGGAGACGCTGTAATCGCAATTTGTGAAGCGATAACCGCAATAGAAAGTGGACGTGAAGGACGAATACCTTGTTCTTTTGCCACTTCAGCAATCACTGGAAGTGTTGAGAACGCTGTGTGACCAGTACCCGCAAGTACAGTCATAAAATAAGTCACAGTTGGCGCAAGGAAAGTGATGTATTTTGGATTTTTACGTAGGATTTTTTCAGCCATTTTTACTAAGAAATCCATACCACCCGCAACTTGCATTGCCGCAATCGCCATGATTACAGACATGATAACTGAAATTACATCAAACGGAATAGCACCCGGTTTTAAACCAAGTAGTGAAAGTGCAACGACACCCATACCACCCATGAAACCAATACCAATACCGCCTAATCTAGCCCCTAGGTAAATAAAGAGTAGGACGACTAAAAGTTGAGCCCAAATCATAATATTTTCTCCATATTAATTTTAAAAATAATTCCGGAACATATATTAACAACAAACTAGTGCATTATCTATATTTATTACTTGGATTAGTCTATTTTATCCGAAAGTGCGGTTAAAATTTGATTCAAATTCTGACCGCACTTTCAATGACTTTCCTAGAAATCCTCGAAGTATTGCTGAATCACTTTTGGATCTTTTGTTTGTGTTAAGGCTAATTGTAATAACACACGTGCTTTTTGCGGATTCAATGTACCTGAAGCCACAAAACCATATTTAGAATCATCTACTTCAGCATCACGTGTTGTGTAACCCGTTGGCACACGAGATGAACGTACCACCACAACACCATCTTTAGTCGCTTTTTCTAAACGTTCTAAATGGGCTGCATTCACGTTACCATTACCCACACCTGCAGAAACAATACCTTGATAACCCGCATCCAATAATGAATTTAACGGCTCAATTGGTGCATTAGAATAAGCATAAACAATGCCTACTTTCGGTAAGCTGTCTAATTTATCTACGTTAAATGGTGTGTTTACAGTATGTTTGCTTTCAGGTGAGCGTTCGTAATCCACTTTACTGTTATGGATATAACCCAAGGTACCATAGTTTGGAGAATGGAACGTTTGTACCGCAGTGGTACTCATTTTGGTCACATCACGTGCACCTAATACTTCATCATTCATCGCCACTAATACACCGCGACCAGATGATTTTTTATCCGTTGCCACGACTACAGCGTTATAAAGGTTTAACGGACCATCCGCACTTTTTTCTGTCGCAGGACGCATTGCACCGACTAATACAATTGGTTTTTCACATTTCGCGGTAAGATCTAAGAAATAAGCGGTTTCTTCCATGGTATCGGTACCATGAGTAATCACAAAACCATCGGTATCTTTACACTGTGCATTAATCGCTTTCGCTAATTTTAACCACACATCATCACTCATATCTTGTGAACCAATTTTTACAATTTGCTCACCTTTTACATTCGCGAGTTGCTTAATTTCAGGCACCGCATCAATTAATGCGTCAACATTGAGTTGCCCCGCTTTATAAGCAGAAGAAACTGCGGTATCACCGCTTCCGGCAATCGTGCCACCCGTTGCTAAAATTGTAATATTAGGTAATTCCGCAGCTTGTGCGACCGAAAAACCGAATCCGAGCATCATAAGTGCCGTTAATTTTTTTAATTTCATGTGCGTCTCCTTTCACGTTTAATCATCTAAGTTTGGCTATTCTCTACTTAATTAGGCGTAGAATAAACACAAAGATAAGATATTTATGATCCCGATCACATTTTTATCGATCCGATTGTATAAGCTTTCGCCAACGTTGCGTTTCCTTGATAATTTTTTTGAAAGATAACTAAAGTGCGGTTATACTTAAAGCCTTATTTCATCTGAAGATAAACTCTTATTCATTATCAAAATTAAGTTGAGAACAACATGCAAGAATTTATGCCTCAAGCAATTGAATTTGCTCAAAAACACACTTTTTTAACGATCGCATGGTTTGCTGTCCTTTTTATGACACTTTTCACCTTTTTTAAAAGTGCGACACAAAAATATCGCGTCATCACCAACCCTGAAGCGGTTCGCTTAATGAACGACGAAGAAGCAGTAGTGATTGATTTACGCCCTATTGATGAATTCCAACGCGGCCATATCATTGGTAGCGTCAACTTGCTTCCAACTGAAATTAAAAATCAAAATGTAGGCAAAATCGAACATCACAAAGAAAAACCGCTTATCATTGTGGATGTTAACGGTGTTTCTTCTGCTACGTCCGCAGAACTTTTAACCAAACAAGGCTTTGAAAAAGTTTATGTGTTAAAAGACGGTTTAACTGCTTGGGCGGGTGCAAATTTACCATTAGTAAAAAAACATAAGTAAGGATCCTCTATGTCTGAACAAAATCAACAACCTGAAGTAGCGGCTGAAGAGCAACAAGAAGCGGTACTTCAAATTCAACGTATTTATGTAAAAGATGTTTCTTTTGAAGCACCAAATCTTCCTCATATTTTCCACCAAGAATGGAAACCTAAACTCGGCTTCGACTTAAGCACTGAAGCGGTTCAAGTAGGTGAAGATTTATACGAAGTCACTTTAAACATCAACGTAGAAACCACCATGGAAGATTCTGGTGATGTAGCATTTATTTGTGAAGTGAAACAAGCTGGCGTATTTACAATCAGCGGTTTAGAAGATGTTCAAATGGCACACTGCTTAACATCTCAATGCCCAAATATGCTTTTCCCTTATGCACGTGAATTGATTTCTAACTTAGTAAATCGTGGTACATTCCCAGCATTAAACCTTTCTCCGGTAAACTTCGATGCGTTGTTCATTGATTACATGAACAAGCAGCAAGCAGCAGCTGAAGCGGAAGAAAATCAGGAAACCCAACATTAATTGTGATAAGGGCAGGCGATATCGTCTGCCCTTTTATTTTAAAGGTGATTGAAATGAACCCATCCCAATCTCCAATTACCATTCTTGGTTGCGGTTCTTATGGAACAGCGCTCGCTATCTCATTTTCTCGCAATGGTTCTCCAACCTATCTTTGGGGGCACAATCCCGATCACATTCATCAAATGCAACAAGAACGTCAAAATCGCCGTTTTCTGCCGGATATTGAATTTCCAGAAAGTTTGCATTTAGAATTAGATTTGAAAACAGCGCTTGATCAAGCTAAAGACATTTTAATTGTGGTGCCAAGCCATGCTTTTGGTGAAATTCTGTTAAAAATTCGACCGCACTTAAAACCTGATCATCGTTTAATTTGGGCAACCAAAGGGTTAGAACGTAACACTGGCCGATTACTACAAGAAGTAGTGGAAGAAACCTTAGGCAAAAGAATTCCGACAGCAGTGCTTTCAGGTCCCACTTTTGCGAAAGAATTGGCTCAAGGTTTGCCAACAGCGATTACCCTTGCCTCTCGTAATGAAAAGTTTGCCTTAGAATTTCAAGCTCGGATTCATTGCAGTCAGCATTTTCGGGTGTATGTAAACCAAGATATGATTGGCGTTCAATTAGGTGGCGCCATTAAAAACGTAATTGCGATTGGCGCAGGTATTTCAGATGGTATGGGATTTGGTGCCAATGCCAGAACGGCATTGATTACCCGTGGGATTGCGGAAATTACTCGCTTAGGTGTAGCCATGGGCGCCAATACGCAAACCTTTATGGGTATGTCTGGTTTGGGCGATTTAGTGCTCACTTGTACCGATAACCAATCCCGTAACCGTCGATTTGGTTTAATGCTTGGTAAAGGTACCGATAGCCAACAAGCTATGGATGAAATTGGCCAGGTGGTGGAAGGGTTTTATAACACCAAAGAAACCTATTTATTAGCACAACGACAAGGCGTGGAAATGCCAATTACAGAACAAATTTACCAAATGCTCTTTTGTGGTAAAAGTGCACAAGAAGTCGCACTGAGCTTATTAGGTCGTGAACGAAAAGGCGAATAAGGAGAAAAAATGACGTTAGAAGTATGGCAACACATTCGCCAAGAGGCAAAAGAATTAGCAGAATGCGAACCAATGCTCGCCAGCTTTTTCCATTCCACTATTTTAAAACATCAAAATCTTGGCAGTGCCTTGAGTTATTTACTAGCGAATAAACTGGCTAACCCGATCATGCCGGCAATTTCGCTGCGTGAAATTATTGAAGAAGCCTACCAAGCCGAGCCCAATATCATTGATTGTGCTGCTTGTGATATTAAAGCTGTGCGCCACCGCGATCCTGCCGTGGAATTGTGGTCCACACCATTGCTTTACCTAAAAGGTTTTCACGCCATTCAGAGCTATCGAATTACCCATTATTTGTGGAACCAAAATCGAAAAGCACTCGCACTTTATTTACAAAATCAGATTTCAGTGGCTTTCGATGTAGATATTCACCCTGCGGCCAAAATTGGGCATGGCATTATGTTTGACCATGCTACCGGTATTGTCGTGGGCGAAACTTCGGTAATTGAAAATGATGTGTCTATCTTGCAAGGCGTCACCCTTGGTGGTACAGGTAAAGAATCCGGTGATCGCCATCCAAAAGTACGAGAAGGCGTAATGATTGGAGCGGGAGCAAAAATTCTCGGCAATATCGAAGTGGGCAAATATGCCAAAATTGGGGCTAACTCTGTTGTACTCCAACCTGTGCCTGAATATGCCACTGCAGCAGGTGTACCTGCTCGTATTGTTGGCAAAGACAAAGCGGCAAAACCGGCATTCGAAATGAACCAATATTTTATCGATGATGATATAAATTTGAATATTTAAGGAATCGATATGATTAACAAAGATACCCAACTTTGCATGTCTCTTTCTGGCAGACCGGGCAATTTTGGTACAACATTCCATAACTATCTGTATCAAAAATTAGGGCTTAATTTTATCTATAAAGCCTTTACCACCACAGATATTGAAAGCGCTGTCAAGGGCATTCGTGCACTTGGTATTCGAGGTTGTGCCGTTTCAATGCCATTTAAAGAAAGCTGTATGCCATTTTTAGATGAAATTTCACCTTCCGCACAAGCCATTCAGTCCGTGAATACCATTGTGAATGATCAAGGTTTTCTTCGTGCTTACAACACCGACTATATTGCCATTGTTAAACTTATCAAAGAATATCAATTAGATAAAAATAGTCGCGTGATTGTACGAGGCAGTGGTGGTATGGCTAAAGCGGTCGTCGCGGCCTTTAAAAACAGCGGATTTGAGCATCTGAAGATTTTTGCTCGAAATGAAAAAACAGGTAAAAATTTAGCCGCACTTTATGGCTACGAATATATTTATTCTTTAGATAATCAATCGGCAGACATTTTAGTCAATGTCACACCAATTGGGATGAAAGGTGGGAAAGAAGAATTTGATCTCGCCTTTCCTGAAAATCTTATTCAACAAGCTCAAACCGCTTTTGATGTGGTGGCGATTCCTGCTGAAACACCATTTATCCAATTTGCTCAACAGCAAGGCAAACAAACCATTTCTGGTGCAGAAGTCATTGTGCTACAAGCTGTCGAACAATTTGAACTCTACACAGGCATTCGGCCTGATGACCAATTAGTTGCTGAAGCCGCAACTTTTGCTCGAAAAAACAGTTAAAAAATAAACCGCACTTTAAAAAAGTGCGGTTCTTTTTATCTGAGTTTTACGCTAACAATTTTCTTGCTGCTTCCACTACCACAGATACTGCTTTATCTTCCGTATCTTTCATGGTGGCTTCATTTGGAATTTCTTGTTGTGTACGGTTTACAATCACACCAGCTACCATACCTGCTCGTAAGCCAAGGGCATTACACATCGTGAATAACGTTGCGGATTCCATCTCATAGTTCATCACATTGAGATCTTGCCATTGTTTTAACAAACCTTGGTAATCACGATATACTTTACCACTGTAGGTATCGTAACGTTCTTGACCTGGATAGAAGGTATCTGAAGAAGCTGTAATTCCTACAAATGGCTCAATGCCTTTTTCTTTAGCCGCATTGAAAAGTGCCGTGGTACATTCAAAATTTGCTACTGCTGGATATTCAATTGGGGCAAAGTGACGGCTTGCACCATCAAGACGAACTGAACCCGTTGTAACAAGAATATCGCCCACATTAATATGCGGTTGAATCGCACCCGTTGTGCCAATACGTAAAAATGTACGCACACCAAGCTGAGCCAGCTCTTCCACACAGATAGATGTAGAAGGACCACCAATACCGGTTGAACACACCACCACCGGTTGACCATTTAAATAACCTAACCAAGAAGTGAACTCACGTGTACTTGCAAGAAACTCAGGATTATCAAGTTTTTTAGCAATACGTTCGCTACGCGCAGGATCACCTGGCACGATAGCTAATGTTGCACCTTTCAGTTGTGCTTTAGTTAGGTTTAAGTGAAATACATCAGACATAACAATCTCCTTTTTATCATTATTGCCGCAAAGTGCGGTCAAATTTTCGTTATTTTTTCAATGCCCCTAAGATACCACGCATGATTTGTTTGGTCACTTCATTACGAATATTGCGACCAACTGATTTTGCCACGCTATTCACAATTTGTTCTGTCGGAGAAAGTTTATCCCCGCGTTTTTGTGTTCCAAAAATCATACGGCTTAAGCTACCAAATAAACCGCTCTCTTCCTCTTGCTGTGCTTGTTCAGCTTGTTTTTGTTGCACTGCGGCTAAATCCGCTTGCGCATTTAACACTTCGAAAGCCGACTCATTATCCACATAATCTTTATAGAAGGCATAAAGCTCATCGTCTTTCACCCACGCAGCACGCTCTTCTTCAGTAATCGGTGCAAGTTGGCTTTTCGGCGGGTAAACATACGCCACTTCAACTGGCGCAGGCATACCTTTTTCATCTAAGAATGAAATCAATGCTTGCCCCACACCTAAGGTTGAAATGGTTTCAACCACATTGACAGCTGGATTTGAACGGAACGTTTCTGCCGCGGATTTCACTGCTTTTTGATCTCGTGGCGTAAAGGCACGTAACGCATGTTGCACACGGTTACCTAATTGCCCTAACACGGTATCCGGTAAATCTAATGGATTTTGGGTCACAAAATAAATACCCACACCTTTAGAACGGATCAAGCGAACCACTTGTTCCACTTTGTCCACCAACACACTTGGTGCACCATCAAAGAGTAAGTGTGCTTCATCGAAGAACATCACAAATTTTGGTTTATCTGGATCGCCCACTTCCGGCAATTGCTCAAATAATTCAGACATTAACCAAAGCAAGAACGCACTATACATTCTTGGGGAATTAATTAATTTTTCAGAATTTAAAACATTGATCACACCACGACCATCACGGGTTTGTAACCAATCTTCAAGATTTAATGCAGGTTCACCAAAAAGATTGGTTGCCCCTTCATTTTCAAGGGTCAGTAAAGCACGTTGAATCGCGCCCACACTCGCAGCTGATACGTTGCCATATTCTACTTGGAACGATTTGGCGTTTTCTGCTACAAATTTAAGCATTGCACGTAAATCTTTTAAGTCGATGAGTAACAAACCTTTGTCATCTGCCACACGGAATACGAGGTTTAATAAGCCTTCTTGAGTTGCGTTTAAATTTAATAAACGGGAAAGTAATAATGGTCCCATTTCAGAAATCGTGGTGCGAAGTGGAATACCGGTTTCACCGAATACATCCCAAAATGACACAGGATAGCCATTTAAATAACTCTCGCCACCTAAATCAAATTGCTCAATGCGTTCCGCCACTTTGCCACTGAATGTGCCCGCTTTGACTAAACCAGACAAATCGCCTTTTACATCAACTAAAAAGACCGGCACGCCATCATCACTGAACGCTTCTGCCATTTTACGTAATGTTACGGTTTTCCCCGTCCCTGTTGCCCCTGCGATCAGGCCATGACGGTTTGCCATTTTTGCGGTAATACCAAGGGTTTGACCTTGTTCGGTACGCGCGAGAGAATATTGCATAAAGATTCCTTTGTTTTGTTGGTTTTATTTAAACGAATAATAAGGAAAAAACGAAGTGCGGTCAAAATTAAAGTGATTTTACGGTATAATTTATCAAAACTAACTCAAAGTAGGAAAAATAGATGTCAAACGCAAAAATTCTTATTATTAAAACAGGATTGATCGAAACCTTAACATTCCCAGATGGTAGCTCATATGAAAGTGCCATCCGTAAAAAACCGGTATCGATGGTAAAAGTGCACACGCTGGGTGCTGAAGGTAACGATGTGGGTTTAAAAGCCCATCACGGTGGTGTAGATAAAGCCTTGTTTTTTATGTCTGATGTGTCTTTCGACGCTTTAAACGAGCTACTTGGTGAAAAGTTTGATTTTCACGGTAGCGCGATTTACGGTGAAAACTTTGTGGTATCCGGCTTACATGAAGATAATGTTTGTATAGGCGATCGTTACAAAATTGGCACCACGCTTTTAGAAGTGTCACAACCACGTAAACCTTGCGAACGTTTATCTCATAATACCAAGAATGAGAATACAAGAGAGGTAATTCGTCAATCTGGCTGGACAGGTTGGTATGTTCGCGTGATCGAAGAAGGTGAAATTCATCAAGGCGATGAACTCATCTTGCAACACCGTCCTTATCCAGAATGGACTATTCGTCGTTTAAACACGCTACTTTCTGCTCCTTCAAGTGTTGCAGAATTAGAAGAAGCCTTAGCCATTGAGGAATTAGCGCCAGCGTTTAAACGTTCTGTTAACTCACAATTACGTAATTTACAGCAGGCGGGCTAAAATGTCGGCTAAAACGACCGCACTTTGTCCGTGCCAATCTTCGCTTTCTTACGAAGATTGTTGCGGACGTTTTCATTCAGGCAATCTGTTTCCAGAAACAGCGGAACAACTTATGCGTTCCCGCTATTCCGCGTTTGTGCTCAAAAATATTCCTTATATTGTGCAAACCACTGTGCCAAGCCAACAAACCTTATTAGATGAAAAAGCCCTGCAAGATTGGGCTAATGAAACGCAATGGCTCGGTTTAGAGATTGTCAAAGCAGAAACCTTAACCAAAACACAAAGTGCGGTTGAATTTAAAGCACATTTTCAAGGCGGAGAACAGCCGCAAGTGCATCACGAATATTCTCTTTTTGTAAAAATTGATGGACATTGGTATTTTGTTGATCCCACTGTACCGCTCCCAAGCAATAAACAGCCTTGTGTTTGTGGCTCAGGGAAGAAATTTAAACATTGTTGCGGAGGCTTGCTCTAATGACCTTAACGTCTTTTCTCGCATTATTCTGGCAGCGTTCTCAAGAAAATAAATTAACGCAAGCCGCCGGTTCACTCACTTACAGCACCATGCTCGCTATCGTGCCATTAATTATGGTGGTGTTTTCTATTTTCTCTGCTTTTCCCGTTTTTAACGAAGTCACTGGTGCATTGAAAGAATTCATCTTCACCAATTTCGCCCCTTCTGCGAGCGATGTTGTGGGACAATATATTGATGAATTCGTCTATAATTCAAAGAAAATGAGCGCCGTGGGGATTGTGAGTTTGATTTTAGTGGCATTAATGCTGATTAACTCCATTGACCGTACACTCAATGGCATTTGGAAAGACACCAGTAATCGCCCGATTTTTACGTCATTTGCTATTTATTGGCTCATTTTAACGCTCGGCCCGCTTTTAATCGGTACTAGCATTGCGGCAAGTTCCTATGTTAAAGCCATGTTCGAGCAATCTGAAACGCTCTCTTTTGGCTTAAAACTCCTCAGCTTTGTGCCATTTCTTTCTACTTGGTTTATTTTCACGCTCATTTATATGGTCGTGCCGAATAAGAAAGTGAGCATCAAACATTCTGCAGCAGGTGCATTAATTGCGGCAATTTTCTTTACTTTAGGGAAACAAGCCTTTACTTGGTACATCACTACCTTCCCATCTTATCAATTAATTTATGGCGCCATGGCGACACTGCCGATCATGTTATTGTGGATTCAAATCAGCTGGACAGTGGTGTTATTCGGTGCACAATTAGCCGCAGTACTTGCAGAAGAGCGGTCAACGAATCAAACAAATTTAGAGGAAGTAAAATGATCGCATTAATCCAGCGTGTAACACAGGCTAAAGTGGAAGTTGAAGGTCAAATTGTAGGACAAATAGCCAAGGGCTTATTGGTTTTATTAGGCGTGGAAAAAGAAGATGACCAAGCCAAAGCAGATAAACTCGCCGAGAAAGTCTTAAATTACCGTATTTTCAGCGATGAAAATGACAAAATGAATTTAAATGTGCAACAAATCGGTGGCGAAGTACTTGTGGTATCACAATTCACCCTAGCCGCTGACACGCAAAAAGGCTTACGACCAAGTTTCTCAAAAGGTGCCGCACCAGCATTGGCTAACGAATTGTATGGCTATTTTTCGCAAAAATGTGCAGAAAAAGTCACTGTTGCCAACGGACAATTTGCGGCAGATATGCAGGTGAGCCTCACCAATGATGGCCCGGTTACATTTTGGTTAAATGTCTGAATAAAGAGAAAAATTGCTATTTTTTTCAAAGCAAAGGAAACTCTTTCTTTGATCGCATTGTCGTATTAACGCTCAAATGCATATAACAATTTCAAATCCCATCCATAATTGCGTTGGTAATCCCCTTATTTTATGGGTAAACTAAGGCAGTTTGATGGGGATCTTCTTAAAGTTTAGCTTGTAATAAAATGAAAAAAATTTCGTTAAAAATAACCGCTCTTTTGCTTGGATGGATGAGTTTTTCAGCCCTTGCAGAACAAACCGTGGATATTGAGATCCGCGGAATTAAAGGTGAACGCGCCATTCGCAATACTGATATGAATGTCAAACTCATTGATAAAGGTGAGATGGACGGCTCAGATCGGTATAAACAATTAGTTTCAGATGCTGTCGATAAAGGCCTTCGAGTCTTCGGTTATTATGGTTCTTCAGTCACCTTTGAATTGAAAAAACGCAAAGGTCAACGAGACTTACTTATCGCCAATGTAAAACCCGGTGAACCAAGCAAAATTGCCGGAACAGAAGTTGAAATTATAGGCGAAGCGGCAGAAGATGAAAACTTCACAGCACTCCGTAAAAACTTGCCAAAACAAGGTGAGTTAGTTGAGCATCAAAAATACGATGACTATAAAAGCAGCATTTCAAACCTTGCCCTTGCTCGTGGTTATCTTGACGGAAAATTCCAAATTTCTCGCTTAGAAATCAGCCCTGAAACCCATGAAGCATGGTGGCGTATGCTGTTTGATAGTGGCGTGCGTTATCATTACGGCAACATCACATTCAACCATTCCCAAATTCGCGAAGACTATTTGCAAAATATGCTCAACATTAAATCGGGCGATCCTTATTTAGTCAGCGATTTATCTGAATTAACTAACGATTTTTCTTCTACCAACTGGTTTAGCTCAGTGCTTTTACAGCCTCATGTCCGCGAAGAAGAAAAATTAGTGGATATCGAACTGTTGCTTTATCCACGCAAGAAAAACGCAATGGAGCTCGGGGTCGGTTTTGCAACCGATACGGGCCCTCATGTCCAAATTGGTTGGACAAAACCTTGGATTAATAGCCGAGGTCATAGTTTCCGTACAAATCTTTACGTCTCTGCGCCAAAACAAAACTTTGAAGCCACCTATAAAATGCCACTGTTGAAAAATCCATTAAACTATTATTATGAATTCTCAACCGGTTATGAAAAAGAAAATAAAAATGATACGGATACCAAATCGCTCACTTTTGCTGCATTACGTTATTGGAATAATAAAGAGGGTTGGCAATATTTTGCGGGTCTTCGTGTCCGTTATGATAGCTTCACCCAAGCTGATTTCACTGATAAAACGCTCCTTGTTTATCCAACTGGAGGTTTTAGTCGTACTCGTTTAAAAGGCGGTCAATTCCCAACATGGGGAGATACCCAAAAAATCACGGTCGATTTAGGAAATAAGCTTTGGATGTCAGAAGCCAATTTCTTTAAAGTTCAAGCTTCCACAGCGTGGATTCGTACTTACGCAGAAAATCACCGTTTTATTACCCGTGCCGAAATTGGCTATTTGAATACTGCGGATATTCGTAAAATTCCACCTGCATTACGTTTCTTTGCAGGTGGCGATCGCAGCGTGCGAGGTTATGGTTATAAGAAAATTTCGCCGAAAAATAAAGATGGGAAATTAGTCGGCGGTTCTCGCTTAGTAACAGGTAGCCTTGAATATCAATATCAAGTTTACCCAAATTGGTGGGGAGCCGTATTTGCGGATACAGGTTTAGCCGCAGATGCTTACAAAGCAAATGAGTTACGCTACGGCGCAGGTTTCGGTGTGCGTTGGGCATCGCCAGTTGGCGCTATCAAATTTGATATTGCGACGCCAATTCGAGATAAAGATAACAGCAAAAACATTCAATTTTACATTGGCTTAGGGGCTGAAATTTAGGGTATGACTATGTCTGAACAAGAAAAACAACCAGATAACCAAACCACACAACCCGTCAAAAAGAAAAAGACCTGCCGTAAAATTTTATGTGTCGGAAGTGCGGTCATTTTTGTCCCTGTTTTAGGCTTAGTCACAGCACTTTCTTTTGATAGTGGGCAACGTGCAATTATTCAACTCGCCGATAAAATGCTCGATAGCTTATCTATTGAGCAAGTCAGCGGTGGCTTACAAGATGGTTTAATCTTAGAAAATTTACGTTTTCAAACAACCGGCGTAGATGTGGCTCTTCCTAAAACGCGCTTACAACTGAATTTAGCTCGTTTACTGTCGGGAGATATTATTGTTGATGATCTCAGCTTAACGCAGCCGAAAATTGCCATTGATACCAGTGTTATGCCGCCTTCCGAAGAGAAAGAAACAGAAAGTGGTCCAATGGAAAAAATCCATTTACCGGTTTCTGTAAAAGTGAAAAATGTAGCGATTACTGACTTTGATATGAAACTCGATCAAAGCAATATTACGTTTTCGTCATTTAAAAGTGCGGTCAGTTTAAACAATGAATCAGGCCTTACCCTTGAGCCCACCACGCTTTCAGATGTGCTTTTCTCAACAGTCTCCCAAACTCAACCGAATCCCCCTCAGCCCGAGCAAAAAGAACCTGCTAAACCCGTTGATTGGGCGAAAATTGAGCAAACACTCACACCGGCTTTTTTAGGTAATTTAAATACGGTGAACTTGCCTTTTGATATGCACATTCCAAGTGTTTTGGGTACAAACTGGCAATATCAATCGCTCAATGAAAAAGGCGAAGAAACGCAAAAAATCACCGTGCCTAAAGTAGAATTGCAAGCGGATGCCACCGATCATTTAGTGAAATTACAAAAACTCGACATTGACAGCTCTCTCGGTACACTTTCTAGCCAAGGACAATTCCAGCTCAATGAAGATTTTCCTGTTGATCTCACATTAAAATCTGATCTCCAAGCGTTTAAATCAAAAGACAAAACCATTCTGCCTGCTAGCAAGGTTGATCTCAATTTATCGGGTTCATTGAAAAAAACGACCGCACTTTCGTTAACCACACAAGGGGTGCTTGATGCCACCTTAACCGGCGACGTGAAACTGGCTGAAGATAAAATGCCATTAAATCTGCAATTAAAAGCGAAAAAAGGTCAATATGCTTTTGCAGACAGCCTAGCGCCGCTCAAGATTAACGATGTTGATATCAAACTCACGGGCGATTTATTGAATTATCACGCAGAAGTTGTTGGTGGCGTGGAGGGGATGGATCATATCCCTCACACCCATGTTGATTTGAATGCAGACGGTAAACTCTACGAAGTCACCATCAACGAATTAAAACTTGCCGCCCTAGATGGTACGGCACGTTTAACAGGTTCATCAAACTGGAAAGATGGCGCGCAATGGGATGTGACGGCTGATTTAAATAAAATGAACATTCGTCCTTATGTGCCCGCCATGCCAGCCGTATTATCGGGTAAAGTGAGTTCACAAGGCTCCGCTGATTCCAATCATTGGAAAGTGGATGTGCCTACCGTGGACTTAACCGGTAGTCTTTCCTCTCGCCCATTGAGCTTGAAAGGTAGTGTCTTTTTAAGTAATGAAACTTTATTAAACATTCCTGATTTATTGCTGAACTATGGCGATAACCGCATTGCGGCAAAAGGTACATTAGGTGATAAATCAAACCTAGATTTAGATATCAACGCACCAAGCTTACGTGGTCTGTGGCAAGATTTAGCGGGCTCCGTGGTTGGTAAAGCACAGATTTTAGGTAAGCTTACTGCACCAACCATTAATACCGATTTAACAGCACAAGGCTTGCACTTCCAAGGATTAGAATTATCCAAAGCCTTAATTAAAGGTAATGTTGTCAGTGAACCTCAAGTAAAAGGTGAACTTACCGTCAAAGCGGAAAACTTCCGTTATGGTGACAGCATCAAATTACATAATATTGATTTGAATGCATCAGGTGATGAAAAACATCATACGCTCACCTTAAAATCAAAAGGTGAACCTGTTGCAGCTGATTTACAAATCGCGGGGAATTTTGACCGCACTTCTCAGCAATGGAAAGGCAATTTAAGCCAAGTGAGCCTAAACTCACCTATTGGTGATTTTAAAGTGAATCAAACTATTCCGGTGACTTATGATAATAAAAAAATCCAAGCCACCATTGGTTCACACTGCTGGATTAACCAAGATTTAGATCTGTGTTTCCCTCAACAATTTACGGCAGGGAAAAACGGCGAAGTCCCTTTTGAGCTTAAACGCATCAATTTAGATTTAGTGAATAAATTGATGGGACAAGACACGCTCAAAGGCCAGTTACAAAGCCGAGGTAAAGTGGCATGGTTCACAGATAAACCATTACAACTAAATGTGGTAGTAGAAGGAAATAACATTGGTGTGGCACAAAAATTAGACTACCGCACCTTTAAGCTGGATATTCCTAAATTAAGTGTGAATGCCGATATTCAAAATAACAATTTAACCTTGAAATCTGACATTAACGTTCAAAATCAAGGTCGAATCGGCACAGACTTAAAAATTAATGATTTAAGTAAAGGTCGTCAATTAGGCGGTACCTTTACCATTGAAGGTTTACGCTTATCCTTAGCCAATCAACTTTTCTCCAGCGGTGAAAGCATAGATGGTGAAGTGGTCTCACGCTTAAGTTTCGGTGGTAATTTAGAAAAACCATTATTAAATGGCAATTTCGACATTCGAAATGTGAAAACGAAACTGAAAAGCCTGCCTTTTGATGTGACTGATGGCCAAGTAGCAATTCGCTTTAATGGCACCTCTTCAACCTTAAATGGTCATGTTCAAACACCAGATAGCAAGCTAAATATTAACGGGCAAGCTAACTGGGCTCACATGGATAACTGGACGGCAGAAGTCAGAGCGCAAGCAGATAATTTCAAAGTTGATATCCCATCCATGGCGAAATTAAAAGTCAGCCCGAATGTGGTTGTCAAAGCTTCGCCAAAACTCTTAGATTTGAGTGGTAATGTGGATATCCCTTGGGCAAGAATTGCTATTGAAAGCTTACCGGACAATGCTGAACCAGTGAGTGAAGATGAAGTCATTTTAAATGGCCCAAGAAAAAGTAAAGAAGAACTCATTAATCGCCAATTTGCTTCAGAAACGAAATCTGGGATGCAAATTCAATCTGATTTAAAAATTAAAATCGGTGATGATGTGCATTTAGATGCCTATGGTTTAAAAACGAATTTGGATGGTTTACTTTTGGTGAAACAGGATAAAGGTAAGCTAGGATTATTTGGTCAAATTAACTTAAAAAATGGTCGTTATGCTTCTTTCGGACAGGATTTATTAATTCGTAAAGGACAAATCAGCTTCGCTGGTTTACCTTCACAACCGATGTTAAATATTGAAGCGATTCGTAACCCTGAGGCTATGGAAGACAGTAAAGTGACCGCGGGGGTAAAAGTGATTGGTATGGCATCTAGCCCACAAGTCACGATTTTCTCTGATCCAGCCAAATCTCAAGACCAGGCACTTTCTTATTTATTAACCGGTCGCTCATTAGAAAACAGTGGTGAAGCAGGCTCTAGTGGTTCTGTGGGTGCAGCATTACTTGGCTTAGGTTTAGCGAAAAGTGGTAAAGTGGTCGGCGGTATTGGTGAAGCCTTTGGTATTCAAGACTTAAACTTAGGCACTGCCGGTGTTGGGGATAGCTCCAAAGTACAAGTTAGTGGTAATATTGGTAAACGCTTACAAGTGAAATACGGTGTGGGATTATTTGATGGCTTAGCCGAAGTGACCTTGCGTTACCGCTTAATGCCACAACTTTATTTCCAATCAGTAACCAGCACAAACCAAGTTTTTGATTTATTGTATAAATTTGAATTTTAGGAAAGGACATGCATAACGACAAGCAACTGGCTCAACTCGCAGAACCTCATCACCGAGGTGAGGCCCGGGAGATTGCCGCCATTGATTTAGGCTCAAACAGCTTCCACATGATTGTGGCGCGGATTATCAATGGCTCAATCCAGGTGCTTTCTCGTTTAAAACAAAAAGTGAGGCTCGCCGACGGCTTAGACGATCACAATGTATTAAGCCAAGAAGCCATTGAGCGCGGTGTAAATTGCCTTGCACTTTTTGCTGAACGCTTACAAGGTTTTGCGCCAGAAGATGTGAATGTGGTGGGGACTTATACCCTACGAAGAGCGGTCAATAATGACGAATTTTTACGTCAGGCTGCCACTGTCTTTCCTTATCCAATTAATATCATTAGCGGTCAAACGGAAGCCAAAACCATTTATGCGGGCGTTTGCCACACTCAACCTGAAAGCGGACGTAAACTGGTCATCGATATTGGTGGTGGCTCAACCGAAATGATCATCGGTGATGATTTCACCCCCTTAGTGGCAGAAAGTCGTCACATGGGTTGTGTGAGCTTTGCCAAAAAATTCTTCCCGAATGGCGAAATTTCCAAAGAAAACTTCGAGCAAGCTCGCCAAAGTGCGGTCAATAAAATTGAAGATTTAGGCTGGGAATATCGAAAATTCGGCTGGCAATCGGTGCTAGGTTCATCAGGCACCATCAAAACCGTCTATCAAGTGATTACCGCAACGCTTGATCCGAACGGCATCATCACCGCTGAGCGCTTACAAAATTTAATTGAACGAACCTTACAAGCTTCTCATTTTGAAGAACTTAATATCGCGGGATTAAACCCTGATCGCGTGGATGTCTTTGTGCCAGGCTTAGCCATTTTAAGCGCTGTTTTTGACGTTTTTGGCTTAGAAAATATGCGCTATTCTGACGGCGCTTTGCGTGAAGGGGTGATTTACAGCCTGGAACAAAACTTCCAGGTTTCAGACATCCGTACACGTACCGCATTAGGACTTGCCGAACAATTTAACTTAGATTTGGCGCAAGCCGATCGCGTGGCAAATAGTGCGAAAACCTTAATTGACCAATACACCCATTGGCAAAAACCGCATCTTGCTGATGAAATGAAAAATCTGTTGATTTGGGCGGCACGCTTATTAGAAGTCGGTATTGTCATTAATCATCGCAATGTACAAAAACATTCGGCTTATATTCTGCAAAATATGGAATTACCGGGCTTTGATCGCGAGCAACAACGCTTATTGGTGAATTTAGTTCGTTATCACACTGGCGCATTTAAAAAGAATGATTTACCGATTTTTGCTCGTTATGCAGATGAAGATGTCCTTGTTTTACTGCTTCTTTTACGCATTTCGGTGATTTTAAATAAATCTCGCCAAGCGACAGATAGCACCGACAAAATCAATCTTAGAATTGACCGCTCTTTACAGACTTGGGAACTGACTTTTGAGAAACATTATTTGGATAACAATCCGTTAGTGTGGAATGAATTGCGCCTAGAAAGCAATTTACTCAAAGATTTAGAACTCAGCTTGATTTTTAACTGATAGAATAAGGGCTTTCATGCCCTTATTTTTTATCTTGCTCCAGCAGCAAGCTATAAATATTAGCTAAATAATAGCTCTGCTCGGCTTCGGGAATATCTTGCGGAATAAAAGAAAGCAAATCGTGGTGAATTTCCAAAACATCAGGAAAAATGACCGCACTTTGCATTTCATCATAAAAAGGCTGATGAAGTGGGGAAACGCAACCGCCTCGTTTTAAGCGAGCAAGGCTGTTGGCAATATGCAATAAGAGAGTGATGACAGTCGGAATAGACACATCTATGCGCCAATGATGCTCTAGGCGACTTTGCAAAGTCAGAATAATATCAATAACTTCCTGATCAATCTGACCGCGAATTTTCCAACGGGTTAATTGTTTGAGTAACGACATAACATTCCTTTTTAAGATAGGATAACTTTACCGCTATTTCATAAAATTACCAGTGCACAGATCACAAAATTGAAACAAAGTGAAAAAATTTACGAACTAGGAAAGCAATAAATGATAGATAACAGACTTTTTGAAAAATATGATGGCCTGATTTTTGATATGGATGGCACTTTAATCGACACCATGCCAGTACACGCCCGTGCGTGGAACATGGTGGGGGAACAATTTGGTTATCGTTTTAACAGCCAAATTATGTATGATTTAGGTGGCGCAACTGTGAGCACTATCGCCTCTGCCATTATGCAAGATGCCGGTATGCCACAAGAACGTTTAAATGAAGTGATACAAGCAAAACGCAAACTTTCCTATGAATTGATTCCAACAGAATCAAAATTACTCCCGACCTTTGATGTGGTGCGTCATTACTATCAACAAAAACCAATTGCGCTTGGCTCAGGTTCGAACCGCCGAATCATTGATATGTTGATGCAAAAATTAGATATCAAACATTACTTTAACGCCATTGTCAGCGCTGATGATGTGAAAGAACATAAACCGCATCCAGAAACCTTTTTACGCTGCGCAGAACTGGCAAAAGCCGAACCATCACGTTGCATCGTCTTTGAAGATGCCGATCTCGGCGTAAAAGCGGGATTAAGTGCAGGGATGGATGTGTTTGATGTCAGAACGCGTGAGATTATTAGAGCCTAATGTGGGACATTTTCTCTTTCAGCTTTTTGACTGATTTTTGGCAAACCCATGGCTTGTGGTTGATGTTTTTCAGCGCTTTCTTAAGTGCCACCATCTTGCCGGGTAATTCAGAAATTGTGTTTGTCTCCCTTGCTGTGCCAAAAGTATTGATCGGTTCATTATTAAGTGCGGATATTTTTTGGCTTGTTTTTCTGGCAACCGCAGGCAATACACTTGGCAGCCTCACCACTTATTGGATTGGTCGATGGTTTCCGAAAATTGATAGCAAAAATGACCGCACTTTATGGGTGATAAACAAAATACAACGCTATGGTGCCATCACTTTATTATTAAGCTGGTTGCCTATTGTCGGGGATGTGTTTTGTGCAGTAGCCGGTTGGCTTCGATTGAATTGGCTAAGTTGTTTGATTTTTATGACGATTGGAAAAGGACTACGTTATATTGCCTTGCTCTTTTTCAGTTTACCTTTCGTGTCATAGTCGAGAATAGCCTTTGTGCATAACCTGGTTGTGGGCTAGAATAAAGACGAATTAATATTCAACAGATAAAAAAACGCCCCTTATCGAGTAAGGGGCAAATAACCTAAGGAACCAATTTTATTAAAACAACTGCAAGTTGCTTGTTCTATAAGACCGACGCTAAAAAGAAAAGTTCAAAGAAATTGTAAAAAAATGTAAAAAAATTTACAAAAACTTGCAATTAATTTACAAATCACTGATTTTCAAGGAAATAAATATGCCATTACTCGACAGTTTTAAAGTGGATCACACCCGTATGAACGCACCTGCCGTGCGTGTTGCCAAAACGATGCGTACCCCAAAGGGCGATAACATCACCGTTTTTGATCTCCGTTTTTGCATTCCAAACAAAGAAATTCTCCCACCAAAAGGGATTCACACCCTTGAGCATTTATTTGCAGGCTTCATGCGCGACCATTTAAACAATGACAATGTAGAAATCATCGATATTTCCCCAATGGGCTGTCGTACCGGTTTTTACATGTCATTAATTGGCACACCAAACGAGCAACAAGTAGCTGATGCATGGTTAGCTTCCATGAAAGATATTTTAACCGTGCAAGATCAAAACCAAATTCCTGAATTAAACGAATACCAATGTGGGACTTACACCGAGCATTCTTTAGAAGAAGCACATGAAATTGCTAAAAATGTGATTGCTCGCGGTGTGGGGATTAATAAAAATGACGATTTAGCGCTTGATGAATCTTTCTTAAAATAAGGACACAACATGACAACCCTAGGTACAGCATTAACCCCGAATGCTATTAAAGTGATGATGCTTGGCTCTGGTGAACTGGGCAAAGAGGTGGTGATTGAATTACAACGTTTAGGCGTGGAAGTCATTGCCGTCGATCGTTATGAAAACGCCCCAGCACAACAAGTGGCACATCGTGCTTATACGATTTCCATGCTAGATGGTGCAGCACTCAAAGCCTTAGTGGAAAAAGAGCGCCCAGATTACATCGTGCCGGAAGTAGAAGCCATCGCGACTGATACGCTAATTGAATTAGAACAAGCGGGTTTTAATGTTGTACCTACCGCCAAAGCCACCAAGCTGACGATGAATCGCGAAGGCATTCGCCGTTTAGCCGCTGAAGAGCTTAAATTACCAACTTCACCTTATCAATTTGTTGATAACTTTGCTGACTTCCAAAGTGCGGTTGAAAAAATCGGTATTCCTTGCGTGGTAAAACCAATTATGTCTTCTTCTGGCCACGGTCAAAGTATTTTGAAATCCAAAGACGATATACAAAAAGCCTGGGATTATGCGCAACAAGGTGGTCGTGCAGGTGCGGGACGCGTGATTGTAGAAGGGTTTGTTAAATTCGATTATGAAATCACCTTGCTCACCGTTCGCCACATCAACGGCACCAGCTTCTTAGCGCCAATTGGCCATCGTCAAGAAGATGGCGACTATCGCGAATCTTGGCAGCCACAAGCCATGTCTGATGCAGCATTGAAGAAAGCCCAAGAGGTGGCAGAAAAAATTACCACCGCATTAGGTGGTCGCGGTATTTTCGGGGTGGAAATGTTTGTATGTGGTGATGAGGTTATCTTCAATGAAGTCTCCCCTCGCCCACATGATACTGGTATGGTCACGCTAATTTCTCAAGAATTATCCGAATTCGCCTTACACGCCCGCGCGATTTTAGGCTTACCTATTCCAGAAATTACTCTCATTAGTCCATCGGCTTCCAAAGCCATTGTGGTGGAAGGCCAATCGAAAAACGTGCAATTTGGCAATATCGCCGAAGTATTGGCTGAACCACACACCAATATCCGCATTTTCGGCAAAGGCGAAGTCAATGGTCATCGCCGTTTAGGTGTCTTACTCGCTCGTGATATTTCCGTGGAAAAAGCATTGGAAAAAGTAGAGCGTGCTTACGCGAAGTTGGATGTGAAATTATAAATAAGGTTTACTTAGCATAAGTATCGTTGAAATACAAAAGTGCGGTCAATATTCAAGAGATTTTAGAATTCACTGAATATTGACCGCACTTTTATATCTTTCAAATTCAAATTGTTATTTGAAAAATACTTACTATCTAATAAAAATACTAATTTCTGGATAAAAATTTATTGTTATAATCAAGTTATCAGATAACTTAAATGACAGAGAATCTCCATTTTCATCTAAATAAAGTTCTAATAGATCCTCTCTATAAAGATCAAATACAAGAGTATCATTTCTGTAAAACAGAAGTCTCACAGAGTTTACAGTAATATCAAAACTCAAATTAACTCTCTCATCACCATGCACAAACTTGAGAATCTGGATAACATCATCCATTTCACAATCGAACCCATAGATAGACATAAAATCATTACAACTTGGGATCACTAATTTAGTATTATTCATTTTTATTTCCCACGATGGCTCGCGTTTCCCAACGCGTGCCCATAACATCAATTTTGTTTGATTAAATTTTCATGAATAACTTCATTCAGCTTGTCTATTTTTAGTGAGATAAAAGCACGTATTAGGAGACGGGCTATCTGAGGTTGGTATAATATTCTAAATAATCGCAGATAAAATTTATCCTAATCTAATTTTTAGCAAAAATTTTATTAACAACAAGAAGCATTAAACCACCAATAAGAGAAAATCTTATTGGATCTAAAAAAATATGCTTTGACATATATAAAGATCCACTCTCCACATAAATTCTGAGCGTATAAATAACTAAGTTAGATACAAGTAAACCAATATAAATAATAAAACAAAAATATAAATATTTTTTCATTATTTTGACTCCTTAGATTATTCCTTATTATTTAATGAAGATCAGCTTTCCTTAACTTGATTTTCAGTTTTTAAAAATGATTGGTATCCGCTGCAATATCAACATCATGTCCACCTTAAATGTAGAGATTATTATTCGCAATAGCCTGAACTCCTCTAGGGAGAGTTACTCACTCGCAATATTTCCGTGGAAAAAGTAGAACGAGCTTACGCGAAGTTGGATGTGAAATTATAAGGTTTGCTTAAAAATAAGCATCATTAAAAACACAAAAAGTGCGGTCAGTTTTTAAGAGGTTTTAAAACTCTTTGAAAATTGACCGTACTTTATCTCCGCTTTTTAAATACTATTTCACCAAAACAGATATTTTAAGGCATATTATTAGAAACATCTCCCACTGGAAATAATGGACGTTCTAAATCTAAAGCTAAATTATTTTCTAAAAAAATATTATTTACCTCATCTATAAACATCATCCATCTGTGATCTTTTTCATTAAATTCTTCATATCCATATAAACCGCATTCTTCGCATATTTTTACCAATTTAGTTGTACCATCAAAAAACTCACAACTCCATACTTTATGCTGTAATTGTGTACCCAAGCGTTGCCATTCATAAATACCAATAGGTGAATTAGCTAAAAAAGAAGCGTAATCTTCTAATGTACCTGGCTGTTCAGATAAAAAAATTGAACCATTTAAAAACATAATTAAATCACATTTTAAACATCTATAAATAAACTCAATACTTACTTGGTTATACATTATTTCTGCTTCATAGGATATACCTTGTCCATAAGGAAAAAAACTACTAATGGAAAAATCCTCTTGGCTACACCATTGCAACTGTTCATAAAGTAGATTTATATAATTATTCATATTATTACTTCACCTCACTTTTGACTGGAAACTTTAACTTCAATTGCTGATTTCTATTTATATCTCTTAATTCTTGGCTATTTATTTCAACAGTAGTAGTTGTCTTTCTGCTAGCATTTCCTGCTAGTCGATATAAAATTCCCCTCTATTAAAATACAAAAAGCACGGTCAAATTTTGAGAAGTTTTAAAACTCTTTAAAAATTTACCGCACTTTCATGCTGAGACTAGCTATCTTGCTGTTTCTTCCTTCGCTTTTACTCGCTCTTCCCAAATTTCTCTAGGAATTCCATATTCCGTTATCTCATTTTCGTCAAGATCACTAACACCTCGAAGATAGAGCATTGGCCAACTATCTTCATCTGAAACATATGCAAATTTAATATTAAATTCCATATTATCAAATAGGGAAAACTTATATTGAGTCCATTCTTGAGATAAGGTTGATCTCAATTGTTTCATTAAATTTATAATTTCTCCTTCAATTTCATCAGGTCTTTGACCTAATGGGAAATAATGAATATCACCATTCGCAACAACCCATTCAGCTCCACCAGAATAATGTTCAGGGTAAATAGAACCAATAAAATCAATCCTTACAGCTTCTTCAGGCATTATTGACCACAATAACTCCCCAATTTTCTGGTAAATTTCTTGTTCTTTCATATTAATCTCCTATTGGGGTATTTTTCATAATTCTTTCAAATTGCTTACCATCAACTGAATAAGATACAAATCCCAACACCAAAGAATATCACAGAAGTATTGTCTAACCCCATCCCACTAAGCATTATAAGATTTACTTAAAGTAAAACACCACAGATAACCTGCCGTTTTTTACAATATATTTGCTATAAAAAATAAGCGGTTATAGAATACCTGTAGCAAGCTGAAATTAATGAGATTAAGTTGGTATGAATAACGTACAAAAGAAATATTTTATTGGCCTAACCCATTTTTTGGGAAATGTTCTCGGCCCTAAATACGAAGTCGTATTTCATTCTTTTGATAAGAATAAGGCTCATATGGAAGCCATTGCGAATAGCCACGTTAGCGGGCGGACCCTTTCCTCTCCACTTAGTTCTTTTGGTTCTAGTTTGTTGCAGGATAAAGTGTATTTAGATAAGGATTTTGTCTTTAACTACAAAGCCGTGGCAGATTCCGAAAAGGTCATTCGAGGTGCAACTTATTTCATTAAAAACGGGGATAAATTAGAAGGCATCCTTTGTATTAATCATGATACTTCTGAGTTGGTTGATGTGATGACCAAATTAATTTCACTGGAAAACCTTGGAAATTTCGTCAATATTTTAGGTATTGATGCGGCCTTTGCCGAAGTGGAAGAGGCTGAAATAATTAATAAAGAAAAACTCGAAAACTCTATCGAAGATATCCTTTGTGAATACCTTGATTTCACCCTATTACATTCCGACAAACCACTCAGCTTAAGACAACGAGAAAACGCCATTAAAGTATTATTTGATAAGGGTATTTTCAATATCAAGGGTGCCATTCCGATGGTCGCCAAATATTTAAAAATCTCAGAACCTAGCGTATATCGCTATCTTAAAGCGATCAAAGGAAAAGCATAAAAAAGTGCGGTTAAAATTAACCGCACTTTTTTATTTTAATCGTGTTATTAACCCACTACTTCAGGCAATATACCTAATTTAATTAGGAATGGGATACTCACGATAATAATCCCTAGAATTGAGACAAAGAGTAGGAGCCCTGAACCACCCGGCACACGATAAGGTAAGTTTGGATGTTGATGGCGAGCTTTCCAAACCAATGCTGCCGGCAATACCACCGCATAGAAAGCAAACATTTGTCCTGCATAACCTAATGCAAGGATGAAGCCTTCTGGATAGAAGAACGCAAAGAGCAATGGCGGAAGGAAGGTTAAGAAACCTAAACTTAAACGGTTTGCTGAAATATTGAAAGCGCGTTTTAACAAGTCGTCAATACATTCTAGTAAACCGAGTGCCACCCCTAAGAATGAGGTAATCAGTGCTAAGGCAGAGAAGATTTTCACGACAGCCGCAATAATGGTGCTGCCTGTAATCACTCGAACGGCTTCAATCAATCCATTTAATGTTGGATCTTGATTAAGGATTTCTAAGAATCGGCTTTGGCTTAACACACCGTGAGTAGAAAATTGCCATAAGAGATAACCCACTAATGTGATTGCAGAGCCCACAATAATAGAAAATCTTAAGGCTTTTACATCACCTTCTAAATATTTATTTAAGCAAGGAATTGAGCCGTGGAAACCAAAAGCAGTAAAGAAAACCGGGCTAGCCGAAATTAATAGCGCTTTATCAATTGGCATGGCCATTAAGTTATCGATTTTAATTTCTGGAATCATCAATCCAAGCACAATAAATAAAGCCGCAATCATCGCGATAAATAAGAAGCGATTTAAGGCATCAACAAAGCTTGTGCCAATTGCCACGAAGATACCAAAGAAGATTGTAAATGCCAGGATAGAACCTTTCATTTTAAGATCAGGTGTCGCAAAATCAGGTAAAGTTGAAGCAAGAATTGCACCACCACCGGTTACATAGGCGGAAAGTAACGCATAAAGGAAAATCATTAATACGCTGGTTGCGACAATTCGTCCCGGTCGACCAAAATACTGTGCGGCAAGCGTGCCAATACCGGCATCATGTTCAGCAGTTTGATAAACCTCAACAAATAATAATGCGCTATAGGTGAGCAGAATCCATAAAAGAACAAGTAGAACAACTGTAAACGTGAAACCTATTCCTGCAGAGGTGAGAGGCATAGCAAGCATCCCAGCTCCAATCATCGTCCCTGAGGTAATCAAGGTACTTCCCAATGTTTTGTTCATAAGTTTTCTCCTTTCCGATTATCGTAGAAAGGCTAGTCACTTCCTTATTTGACATACATCAAACCACAATGTCATTAGAATGTTTTCGCATTTTTCTCATTAACCAAATATTTTTTAGATACAAAAAGCCCTTACCCCGTTACTGAGGTAAGGGCGGTAGGCCTATTTTTGTTCAAAACGTGCAGTGAAGAAACGTAATTGTTTTGGTTCATACACGAAACGAAGCCCTTTAATATCCTCTTTATGTTTGAATAAGTGGATAATACCATCAGCAACTAAATCCATGTGTGCATAGGTGTAAACACGACGAGGAATAGTAATACGTACAGTTTCAAGTTTTGGATGATGGTTTTCGCCAGTTTTGATATCACGACCAGCTGAAATAATACCACGTTCCATTGTACGTACACCGCATTCAACATAGATTGCTGCCGCTAATGCTTGTGCTGGGAAGTCTTCTTCTTGTTTCAAATGTGGACAGAAACGACGTGCATCTAAGAACACCGCATGACCACCAATAGGTTCTACAATCGGTACACCCGCTGCTTTTAATTTTTCACCGAGGTAACGTACTTGTTTAACACGGTGTTCAATGTACTCTTCCTGAGTTGCTTCTTTCAAACCGATCGCCATCGCTTCCATATCACGACCAGCCATACCACCGTAAGACGGCATACCTTCGAACACCACAACCAATTCTTTCGCTTTCATGAACAATTCTTCATCATTCATACATAAGAAACCACCAATATTGGTTAAGCAGTCTTTTTTACCACTCATTGTACAGCCATCTGCATAGCTGAACATTTCTTGAACGATAGATTTGATTGAGCGATCTTGATAGCCTGGTTCTTGTTCTTTAATGAAATAAGCATTTTCAATACAACGAGTTGCATCGTAGAATACTTTAATGCCGTGTTTTGCAGTTAATTCACGGACAGCTTTCATGTTTGCGATAGAAACCGGTTGACCACCTGCTAAGTTTACTGTTACCGCCAAGCACACATAAGCAATATTTTCAGCACCTTTTTCGTTAATTAATTTTTCTAATTTTTTAACATCAATATTACCTTTGAATGGGATATCTAATGTTGCATCATGCGCTTCATCACGAATGATATCGTAGAAAATACCGCCATTGGCTTCTTGGTGGAAACGTGTAGTAGTGAAATACATATTGCCTGGTACGTATTGACCCGGTTTAATCGCGATACGAGAAAGAATATTTTCAGCACCACGACCTTGGTGAGTTGGCACAATATATTTAAAACCAAATAAGTCTTGAACTGTTTCTTGTAAATGGTAGAAGTTGCGGCTACCTGCATAAGCTTCATCACCCATCATAATACCGGCCCATTGACGGTCACTCATTGCATTTGTACCGCTATCGGTTAAAAGGTCGATATAAACATCTTTTGAATCAAGTAAGAAGGTATTGAAGCCTGCCGCTTTCATCGCTTTTTCACGTTCTGCTTTTGGTAAGATTGAAACAGGTTCAACACTTTTAATACGGAACGGTTCTGCTGGATAGTATGCCATAATAAATCTCCTATTATGTTAGGTTTAAAGTCCATGATTATTAACCCGCTACTAAAAACATCTATCATCGAGTTGCAAGCATAGTACTGAATTTTTTTCTGCAATACTGTGATCAAAGTCACAAATCGATAAATTTTTATCAAATTCATATAAAAATATTTTTATTTGATAATTTTATATCAAAAAATCATAAGCATTCTGATTTTTAGAGCAAGTAAACAAGCGAATTGGACTAACCAGTTTTCTCAATAGAACAACATAGGAATGGTGTTGCAGGCGGGATTGCTATGAGAGGGCGATATTTCGGTAGAAGAAGCATCAAAAATACAAAAGTGCGGTCAATTTTTGAGAGGTTTTAAAACTCTTTGAAATTGACCGCACTTTAATCCAACAATTTCTTTTGTATAAGAGCTATTAGAATGGAAGTATTGAATCATTTTTTGATATAAAAACTTTGTCACACTCTTTGTTTAGATATAAATAATCATATATGTTTTTTTCTATCCAATTCTTATCTAAAGAATAAATCGCGTCTTTTTTAAAAGCCTCTTTAGGAAAGATAAGCACTATTTTTCCAGCCTTATAACCAGATATAGATAACAATCCAAGCGGTCTGTCAACATCCTCTGTTTCAAAGATAATAAAGTCCACGACTCGATCTGTGTAATAATTCTCACCCTTATTCTGGATAAAAACTCTAAATATATTCCCAGACCATAACAATTCATCTTCATATTCTTCTAATAAATAAAACATTGTCACACCTTAATTATCTCATTTTTGCATCATCAGTAAGTCATTAATATTTATTATTACCTAAAGAATATATTAATAAAAATAAAACAAATAGAGAAAGCCATATCTTTAAACTAAAGAATAAATGCTCTTTACTTACAAAAAAATCAATCTGATCAACATTACCCGTAATAAACCATGCATTTATATAAAAAATAAGTTGCAGAATGATAGTCATCAAAAAAGATCTTTTTAAAATAAGTAATAAATATCTCATGCCTATTTCTCTTTTTCTTTTAATTTATCATGTGAAATACAGTCTATAACTTTCAAACTTATGACCTCTCGTTCTTCATTTGTCTTATCAGGAAGATTTTTATATTTCTCATAACATGATTCAAAAATTTTTTGTTCCTCATATGGCCTTTCAGGTATCACATCCCCATTCCAGAATCGAACAAAATAACTATTAGAAGAAACACATGCTGTCAAAATACTACAAAGCAAAAAAATACTGAGATTTATCTTACTCATTTTTTATCTCCAAAATATTTTTTCATTCCAACCGATCTAATCTCGTTTAAAAAAGAGAAGATAAATAGGCAAAGCAACCACCTGGAATTTTAGAGACATAAGTAAAGCCTCTTTCATAAGAACTGCATATTGCAAATTATTTCTTCCCATATCGAACTGAACTATCACCATAAACAAGAAAAATATGAATGCAACAGCTATAAAAAACTTTAATATTTTTAAAATCATTTTATCTTCTGTTATACAGTGCAACACATGAAATAAATAGACTAATAACTAATGATGGAATTAGAATAAGTTCTACATCCTCAAAACTAATATAAAAAGAAACGCCAAAATTAGTATGAATTAAAATATAAATATTTCTAACAACAATCATAGACACCAATAAAGTCATAGATATATAAATAAAACATCTAATAAAATTTATTAAAAACAACATAATCATTTATATTTTCTCACTTATTAAATTTTTTAGTAATGGTGACTATAACTTATAATACAATCCAATAATAATTAAGACGATCTTATTAAAAAATAGTTTAACTAAACTTAATGCTTTTTATTTTTTGTTCTTTTATATGATTTTATTGCAAAATCAATAAAACTAAGAGGTAAATACATAGCTAGTGTTGGGATCAATGCTTCTTTAAATACATCTGAATTCCAATACACTTCATTAAACTTAAAATATATAAATAGGGAGAAAATTATATCTCTAGAGATAAACAATAAATATAAAAGAGAAAATAACACTAGATTGCTAAACCATGAGTTTTTTCTAATCTTATTAAGCATGTTTTCCTCGAGAGATTCATGTGCGAATTAAATTATTAAACATGCATGGATTTTCAAATCAATGCACCCTACCTAGCTATTTTTCGTCATCAATACATTTTAATGTAGCAAGACTTGCTTTTCCCCTTTCCTCAGCTGTTCCTCTTGGTAAATTTTTAGTTTTCTCATAGCATAGATCAAATTTTTTCTCCTCCTCTGGAGTCATGTCAGATATAACATCACCATTCCAGAACCGAACAAAATGGCTATCAGAAGAAACACATGCAGTCAAAATACTACAAATCAAAAAGAAACTGAGATTTATCTTTTTCATTTTTTATCTCCAAAATATTTTAACCACTCTAATCTCGTTTAAAAAAAAGAAGATATATAGGCAAAGCAACCAGCTGAAATTTTAGAGACATAATTAAAGCCTCTTTTATCAGGAGAGCATACTGTAAATTCTTTCGTCCCGCATCTAATTCAGCGATCACCATAGCAAAGAAACATAGTAATGCAACAAATATAAAAAATTTTAATATTTTTAAAATCATTATTTATTTAGGTAGTAAGTGTATATTATACCCATCTCCTTTCCTCTAACTAATATTAATTTTATATATTAAATATTTATACAAACTTAAAATAAAAAACATGAAATGATATATTCTAAAAAATTAATGTTAGTATAAAAAACTAAATCAGTTTATTATTCATAACAATATTTAGATCTCGTAAAAACTCATCTTTCTCAACATCTTCAAGATCCATAATTAAATCATCAAGACTATTTAAAGATAAAATTTCTTCTATATCAGAAAAGATAGAATAATGGGCTATTTTATTTCTCCCAGACAATCCTGTTATAGCGATAACATATAACATCAATTTTTCTATAGGGAGCTGAAAAGCATTTTCATACGTATCTAAAGCTGCGCCCCATTCATTTTCATTAATAGTCCAATCATGAATATAACCGCTATTAAACTTTTCTTGACACCAAGAAAAAGCATCTTGAAAGAAAATGCTTTTTAAAAAAGAATAATTTGTTCTTTTATACATAATTAAATTCCTTACTTAGGGATAACCACGCTGCCATTATTATCAAAAATATAAATATTTATCAATTTCAAGATTATTACTCTCCAGTTTAATACTGTTTACCAACAATCATACCAAAATTTGTTCATTCTTAAACCAATTGAACACGCCGTTTGAACTAACTAATTTTCCAAACAGTCAAAGCAATCGTAAAAGGAATGCTTTTACACGCCGGATTGCATAAGTGCTTAGGCAAGCAATCCCGACAAAAATAGAGGAGTAGATTTATGAAATCTAAATTGATGAAAGGGTTAGTGATTGTTGCATTAGCAGGAAGCTTAACCGCTTGTGAAATGGACAGACAACAACGTCATACTGCAACAGGTGCAGCAATCGGCGGCGTAGCCGGTGGTTTATTAGGTGGTGATATTGCCACAACACTCGGCGGCGCAGCATTAGGTGGCGTAATCGGTAGTCAAGTGAATAAAGGTGGAGACTACGATGACAGAGAATATCGCCATCATAAAAAACATAAAAGACATCACCACCACAGAAAACATCGTGATTGGGATGACGACTGGGATGATTAATTCAAAATACAGATAAAAATGACCGCACTTTTGAGATTTAAATCAAAGTGCGGTCGTTTTTTTAGGGATTTTTATGAATTAATAAGGATTACCACCAACCTAGTAGTTTCATCCATAATCCACCCACACCGAACCAAATCACTAATGAAAGGATGGAAACAATAAAGCTCACGCCCCACCATTGACCGGTTGAGTTATAACCTGAACCGTATAGTGCTGGACCAGGACCACCAGCGTATTGCGTTAAACTCATGGATAATGTTGAGGTGTAACCTAAACCGATTGCAGCAATGATTGGTGGTGTACCCACAGCGATAGCCGCAGCCACGAAAGCGAGATACATTGCGGAAATATGTGCCATGGCTGAAGCAAAGAAATAGCGGGTATAGAAATACACCAACACTAAAATAGTAAAAGCAATTGGCCAGCTGAAACCTCCCACAGATGAGGAAATATGAGTGGAAATCCAAGTGATTGCACCGTATTTATTAAGTGCATTCGCCATCATCACCAATACCGCAAACCAGAACATCGTATCCCATGCGGTAGTTTCTGCCACGATATTTTTCCAGCTCATAATGTTGGTTAATAATAAAATCACTAAACCGATAAACGCTGAAATTGTTGCAGGGATATGGAAGACTAAATCACCCACCGTCCAAAGGAATAAAAGAAGGATAAAGTCTAGGGCAAGAATCCATTCCGCTTTACTCATTGGGCCCATGCTTTTTAATTCTTCACGTGCCATTTCTGCCATTTTAGGCGTATCTTTTAATTCTGGCGGATAAATTAAATACACGAAATAAGGCAAGACGATTAGGCTCACAATACCCGGTACGATCGCCCCTAAGAACCATGTCATCCAAGTGATTTCCACACCTTGGCTTTTCGCGAGTTCTGCAATTAACGGGTTACCCGCCATGGCGGTTAAGAACATGGTACAAATAATGGTATCGATTTGAGAGACCGCAATCGCTAAGAAAGCACCTGCACGACGAGCAGTTGGACCCGGTTTGGACTCATATGCATCAGCAATAGATTGCATAATAGGGTACATAATACCGCCACCACGCGCAGAAGCCGAAGGAATACCCGGACCGATAACGACATCAGCCAACGCCATACCATAAGCCACACCCATCATTTTTTTACCAAAACGACCAACGAAGTACAGCGCGATACGTTTACCTAAACCGGTTTTAATCACCGCGCGAGATAAAAACATAGCAATAGCAATCAACCAAATCGTGCCATTAGCAAAGCCGGATAACATGCCAACATCACCTTGTTTTGGCGAAATTGGTGTAAGACCAGTTAATCCACTGATCACCAATGCCACCAAGGTTGCAGCACCCATAGGCATTGCTTTCGCGATAATAGCCACAATGGTTGCGACAAACAGCGCTAGCATTCCCCAGGCTTTAGCGGATAAACCTTCTGGTGTCGGGATTAACCAAATCCCTAAACCAACGATGACGGCTATCAGCAGCCCCTGCCATTTAAAGCCAAGTTTGACTTCTACTGCTGGAATTTTACTTTCCATAGGATAACTCCTAGATAAATGAACAAAAAATAATTCATCACGGATAACGACCGTGACGCAATCGATTAAATAAGCGGTTATAAAGATACCACTTATTTAGTACGAGTAAAGATTTAAGCGCATTTTTTTAATAGAGTTGAGTAAAAATTTGATATAAATAAAAAAATAACCGCACTTTGATGGATAAAATCAAAGTGCGGTTTATTTTTAGGTTAGAAAGTGAGTGATTAATACATACCTTCGCGCTCTTCACGGGTGCTGATAAAGATGTTTTTCACCTGTGTATAAGCGTCAAGCATCATTTTATGGGTTTCACGACCTATACCGGAGGTTTTATAACCACCGAAAGGTGCTCCAGCTGGTAAACGGTTATAACAGTTCACCCAAACTCGACCGGTTTCAAGTGCGCGTGCAACTCGTAGCGCACGGTTAATGTTATATGTCCACACCGCACCACCTAGGCCATAATCACTGTCATTTGCCATTTTAATTACATCTGCTTCATCCTTGAATTTGATTACCACAGCAACCGGACCAAAAATTTCTTCTTGTGCCACGCGTTTTTTGTTATCAGGCGCTAAAATTAAGGTTGGTTGGAAAAATTCGCCTCGAGCCAATGCCGGGTCGGTTGATTTACCTCCACCAAGGATGATTTGACACCCTTCTTCTTTAGCAATATCAACATACTTGCTAATAACCTTAACTTGATTTCCGTTTACTTGCGCCCCCATTTGCGTGTCATCTTCCCAAGGTAAGCCGACTTTAACTTTCTTAAATTCTTCTTTTAGTGCCGCTATAAATTTATCGTAAACGCTTTCTTGTACGAAAATACGTGAACCGGCACAACACACTTGCCCTTGGTTGAAGAGAATTCCTTTTTGTGCACCCTCCAATGCTTTATCAAATGGCATATCGTCAAAGAAAATATTGGCTGATTTACCACCTAATTCCAAGGTGGATGGAATCAACATTTCAGCAGCAGCCACACCAATTTTTCTACCGATTTCGGTGGAACCGGTGAATGCCAGTTTGTTAAATCCAGTATGGTGCAACATGTATTCGCCAGATTTAGAACCCTTACCAGTAATAACATTGAAGACACCTTTCGGTAATAAATGATTAATTTTTTGAGCTAAGGAAAGTAAGCTCAATGAAGTAGAGGAAGATGGGTGAATCACGACAGTACAACCTGCTGCCAATGCCGGTGCTATTTTCCATGCAGCCATTAAGAACGGAAAGTTCCATGGAATAATTTGACCAACAACGCCAATAGGCTCGCGTAAAATCAACGACAAATCTTCGCTATCCAGCTGGTTTGCGACACCTTCTTCGGCGCGAATAACACTGGCAAAATAACGGAAATGATCTGATGCCAACGGAATATCTGCTGCGCGTGTTTCGCGAATCGGTTTACCGTTATCCAACGTTTCTTGTAAAGCGAATAATTCAGTATTTTCGTCAATAATATCTGCAATTTTATTCAAAATTGTAGCTCGTTCCGTTGCGCTGGTATTTTTCCAGGTTTTAAAGGCCTCTTTCGCAGCATTCACTGCAGCATCGACATCTGCATCCGTAGCGTCAATAAAGGTGGCTAAGGCTTCACCATTTGCAGGGTTATATGCTGTTAAGGTATTACCCTCAGAGCCATTTGTCCATTCGCCGTTGATCAATAAACCATAGTGTTTATCAAAGACATTAAGATCTTTTGTCATCTGTTTTCTCCTTTTTTCTACGTTGTGAATCAAAGTAATACCTGATCTTTTTACACCATCAGGTCTTTAATATTTTGTCCGTAAAAGAGGACTATGGGTTGATTTTAGTACAAGACAAGACTTAAAACTGGGAGACAGATCACATTTTGGTGGTCAGAAGGAAAGGTAGAGAAAATTGATTTGATAGGTGAAAAAAAACAAAGTACAGAAAAACTTATTGAAAAAAGACCGCACCTGAATGGATAAAATCAAAGTGCGGTCGTTTTTTATTGGTTTTACACAGCGTGTTTCGGTTGTTTGAATACCGTCACTTCAGGTGCTTTACCGGTAAATTTTTCAACCTGAACAATACAGGTATTTGGTGAGTTACCTTGAGCAAGTTTTGATGTACCCTCATCGCGTGTTAATACGTTCGGGCAACCATTTTTACACAACGGTTTTTCACTTTCGCCTAAGTCCATTGGGTCATACCATGCACCTTCATGGAGAGCAACAGTACCTTTAATGATATTTTCTGTGACAACCGCACCCGCAAGCACTTGACCACGTTTACTGTGAACACGAACAATATCACCATCTTTAATACCACGCGCAGCCGCATCTTCAGGATGAATCATCACTGGCTCACGATCATTTACCGCATATTTTTGACGTAATGAAGTATGCGCCAATTGGCTATGTAAACGATAGTAAGGGTGTGGCGTCACTAAAGCTAACGGATATTCTTCCGTCACATTACCCGCAAACTCTTCTGGTTCCATCCAGCTTGGGTGACCTTTACAGTCGTTATAATGCATTTTCTCAATAACATCAGAGAAAATCTCAATTTTGCCTGACGGCGTACCGAGCGGATTAAGCAATGGATCTTCACGGAATTCACCATAACGCACCCATTTCTTCGCGGCTTCGCCCGCTTCAAAACTTAATGGTTTATTTTCAGCCCAGAATTTATCAAAACGTGGCATTGCAACACGGTTTGCACGTGCGGCAGTAAAGGCTGCATTGTAGAATTCTTCCAGCCATTCCATTTCCGTTTTACCTTCAGTGTATTGTTCTTCCACACCTGCTCGTTTAGCAAGCTCAACGAAAATATCGTAGTCATTTTTCGCTTCAAATTGTGGTGGAACCACTTGTTTCATCGGGTAAATGCTCATCATGGAGTAGTCGCCTGCCATGGTTAAGTCATTACGTTCATAACTGGTAGTTGCCGGCAAGACAATATCTGCCATGCGCGCAGTTGGCGTCCAGTTTACCTCATTCACAATCACCACATCAGGTTGTTGGAAAGCCTTCACTAAGGTATTAGTATCTTGATGGTGAACAAATGGGTTACCGCCCGCCCAATATACTGCTTTAATGTTCGGGTAAGTAATTTCAGTGCCGTTATAGTGAATTTTTTTGCCTGGATTGAGCAACACATCTGAAATACGCGCCAATGGGAAAGCGGATTTAGATGTATCATCCAACCATGTTTTTGCACCTGCTTTGCCTGATGGACTTGCGGTAATAGAACCGATAATACCACCTGCTGCTGTTGGCACCCCACCATTTGAATAGTGATAACTTAAACCGAAACCACCACCCGGCAAGCCAATTTGTCCTAACATAGACGCTAGCGTTACTAACATCCAGTGGGTTTGTTCGCCATAGCGTTGACGTTGCATACCCCAACCACCCATTAACATGGTACGTTTGCTTGAGAAATCGGCTGCAAGCTGTTTAATCGTTTCTGCCGGTACACCACAAATTTTTGCCGCCCATTCTGCTGTTTTTGGTTGGCCATCAGTTTTACCTAATAAATATTCCTCGAATTTAGCGTAACCCGATGTGTATTTTTTCAAGAAATCTTTATCGTGCTTACCTTGTTCAACTAAAGTATGCGCAATACCCAGCATTAATGGTACATCCGTTGCGGTATTCACCGGAATCCATTCTGCATTCAGCATTTGACACGTTTCGCTTTTTTGCGGGTCGATACAAATAATGCGTTTTCCAGTCGCTTGGAATTTTTTGAAATATTCAATCCCTTTTTGGTCGGTGGACATCCAAGCAATACGCATGGTTGTGAGTGGGTTTGCAGACCAAAGCACAATGATATCGCTGTTTTCTAGCACTGATTCCCAGCTGGTTTGTTGTTCATAGACTTCAATGGTACCAAGTACGTGTGGCATGATTACTTGCGCGGCACCCGTAGAGTAGTCCCCTTTGTGGCCCACAAAACCACCGGTAGCGTTCATGTAGCGCTGTAATAACGTACGAGAAGCATGTAATGAACCACAGCTAAACCAACCATAAGAACCAGCAAAAATGCCTGTTGGACCATGTTCGTCACGAACACGTTTAAGCTGATTGTGTACTAAATCTAACGCTTCATCCCAAGAAACACGCACCCATTCATCACGACCACGCATTGTGGTATCGCTTTTTCCTGGGTTAGCTAAAAAGCCTTTACGCACCATTGGATATTTCACGCGAGTTTCGCTGTAGAGCTGATCAGCTACAACCGTTTGTAATTCGTTTGGTACAGCAGGCTCAATAGCAGGACCGGATTTCACAACCTTACCATCTTCCACAACCACACCAATCGGTCCCCAGTGAGCGGCAGTAACCACGGTTTTCATTTCAGCTTCTTTTGCCACCGCACTTTTTGATACAACGCCCACCATACCACCAGAAAGGGCACTACCTGCCACGCCTAAAGATGTTTTTTTCAGAAAATCACGACGTTGTTCGTTTACGTTATTCTTTTTCATTTCAGCCTCTTTTAGATAGTTAATTCATTATTGTTTTGCCATATCTTTGGCATTGCGTTGCAGATAAATAGTTAACGCACGTACTTCATCTTTATTCATTGATGTACGCTCTTTCATGGAATTCACTACACCAATCCATTGGTTAGCCGTGTAATGATCTGCGCTAATTGCTGCGTGACAACCACTACATTGAGTTTGATTTAACTGATTACCGTATTGATTAAGTGCGGTCAGATCTGATGTCATTTTTTCTTTTGCGACATTCACCGTAACATTGATTTCTTTCCAGTCAGAATCCGTTACTGCATCATGCACAGTTTTTACGACTTGAACATGGTTACGTGCATCTTCATCCAGTAAAGCAAGCGTAATACGTTTACCCAATTCTTGATAAATAACCGCTTCAGCTCCCACTTGTTGCCAACCATGTAAAGTGCCTTGAAGTTGATCACCATTTACTTTCCATTGCATTAATTCTGCATAAGGCATGAGGCGAACTTCATTTCCTTTGTCATTGGTCGCTTTCACCATTTCAGTGGCAAAAATCGCTGAGCCATCAGAGAGAGTACCGCCTTGTACAGCAGAAGATTTTTGCGCATTTTGATCGCCATGCACTTCAGGAAGGAAGTGAACAATGCCTTTATGGCAATCAATACAGGTTTGGCCATTTGTTTGCGCATCTGTATGAGTTTGTTTTGCTAATTTAGTTTGCTTTGAAAGCTCCATTGCATCAAAACTATGGCAGCTACGACAGGTTTCTGAATCGTTGGCTTTCATATCATTCCATACCATTTGAGCAAGCTCAGCACGGTGGGCTTCATATTTTTCTTTATTCTCAATCTTGCCTTGTGCTTCATACCACAAATCTTTCAAAGCAATAAATTTAGCTTTGACATAATGCCAACCTTCTTTTGGAATATGACAATCTGAACATTGTGCTCGCACGCCTTTTGCATTAGCAAAGTGGCTAGAACCTTCCCATTCTTCTTTTGGATAGCTCATTGAATGACAACTTACACAAAACTCAGGTGTACTGGTTTTATGCATAACCCATTGCGTTCCCCACAATGCCACAGCGCCGACACCAGCCAAGCAAAGTGCGATCACGATTTTCTTCATTTTTGACATAGACACTCCAACTATACAAACAATAAAAAGTATAACTATAAATAAGTATTATGAATTGTAGGGATATAGTGAGAAAGAAACTATGATCTTGCTCAACAAAAGCTAAACACTTATGAAATAGAAATAAAAAAACATTATATAAATCAATATATAATGCTTTATATTTAATATAATAAGGGAGGTTTAAGAATGAAGAAATTGATTCACGCGTTCAAGTACCGCTTTTCTCACGTTATCCTTTTCAAAAAGAATTTCATGTTTTGCTTGAGGTACAAGCATAGATTCGGCATGTGGAAAAAGTGCGGTCAATTTTTCAAGATTTTTGTTATCTACAATCTTTTCCTTTTCCGCTTGTAGGATAAGCACAGGTATTTCCACTCTTGGAATGATTTTAGGGAGCGCTTTGATTGCAGTTAAACACAAATGTACCCAGCGGAACGTCGGGCCGCCTAAGTGAATAACAGCGCGTTTTCGATTAATTCGGTTCATCCATTTCATTCGCGTTTTAGAATGGCTAAGTTCATTAAGGTTTAAATCTGCCGGTTTGTAATGTCCCTTACCAAAAACATAGCGATGACCTTGACCAAATGCCATCATCGTTGCAATGATGAGTTCATCTCGTAATGGATGTTTCATGGGAACGCCAAAGAAAGGCGAAGAAAGCACGGCTTTTTTAATATGGTGATCGTAATTGGCCAGATAATAGGTGGAAATCAATGCGCCGAGGGAGTGTGCGAGAATATATTGGGTTTGATAATCATAAAGTGCGGTCGTTTTTTCAATGATTTTTGCCATATCATCGGTATAAAAACGAAACTCATCTAAATGCCCTTTTTGAGGAATAATACGCTGTGAATAGCCTTGTCCTCGATGATCGAAAAGCAAAACATCATAACCTTGTTGGTAAAAATCATAAGCCAACTCAGTCCATTTCAGCATATTTTCTGCTCGACCATTCACCAAAATCATCAATTTTCTGACCGCACTTTCAGGCTGAACCAAATGACGATAAGCCAATTTGATATTTCGTTCGCCAGAAAGATATTGCGTCGGAAATTGCTCAAAAAAAGGCAATAACTCCGCAAGAGCAAATTGATGAAAATAAGGTTCTCTGATCATAATTTTCTAATGAAAAGGGCGTAGTGAATACGCCCTTTGTCGTGAAAGTAAAACTTATGCCACCAATTGTTTTAAGATGCGGCGAACTGGCTCTGCAGCACCCCATAATAATTGGTCACCTACAGTGAATGCCGCTAAGTATTCTGGACCCATTGCCAATTTACGTAAACGACCAACCGGCACGCTTAATGTACCTGTTACTTTAGCTGGGGTTAATTCACGTAATGTGGTTTCTTTGTCATTTGGAATCACTTTAACCCATTCGTTGTGAGCTGCTAAAATTTGTTCAATTTCTTCTAATGGTAAATCTTTTTTCAGTTTGATGGTGAACGCTTGGCTGTGGCAACGTAATGCACCGATACGTACACATAAACCATCAACCGGAATTGGATTGTCGCTTAAACCTAAGATTTTATTGGTTTCGGCATAACCTTTCCATTCTTCTTTAGTTTGTCCTGTTTCAGGGAGAAGTTTGTCAATCCAAGGGATTAAGCTACCACCTAATGCTGCACCGAAGTTATCCGTTGGGAAACTATCAGAACGCATTTCTGCAGTCACTTTACGTTCAATATCTAAAATTGACGAAGCTGGGTCTTTTAATTCACTTGAAACCGCTTGTTCTAATAAGCCCATTTGTGAAATCAATTCACGCATATTTTTTGCGCCCGCACCTGAAGCCGCTTGGTAAGTTGCGACAGATACCCATTCCACTAAATCTTTTTCAAATAAACCACCGATAGCCATCAACATTAAGCTCACGGTACAGTTACCACCCACGAAAGTTTTAATGCCTTTTTTCAAGCCTTCAGAAATCACGTGTTGGTTTACCGGATCAAGTACGATAATCGCATCATCTTTCATACGTAGTGCAGAAGCGGCATCAACCCAATAACCGTCCCAACCTGTTGCTTTTAATTTTGGATAAACTTCATTGGTATAGTCGCCACCTTGGCAGGTCACGATAATGTCTAATTTTTTAAGTTCTTCAATGTCGAATGCATTTTTAAGCTCACCTGCCTCTTTACCTGCAAATACAGGGGCTTTTTGACCTGCTTGAGAAGTGGTGAAGAAAACTGGATTAATATTGGCAAAATCTTGCTCTTGCACCATACGATCCATTAATACGGAACCGACCATTCCGCGCCAACCGATAAAACCGACGTTTTTCATGAATTTTTCCTTATTTTATGTTGTGTTGAATGGGTCTATTAATTACAGACTTTACGCTACAAAATCAAGCTTTTTTAGAAAAAATGAGGCTTTGTTTAATTTTTCTCAATAAAAAATCCCCTTTCGGGGATTTATTGATTATTTATCTGCTTTTTTCGTGGTTTTCTTTACCGTTTTTTTCGGCTCAGATTTACCTTCAGATTTGACCGCACTTTTCTTTGTTGTAGTAGACTTCGTAGTCTTCTCTTTTGTCGTTGCGGATTTAGTTGCTTTTTTCTTTGGCTTTTCAGCTAAATTTGCCGCTTTCCATTCCTCAAATTTTTCAAGTAATACTTTACCCATTGGGCTTGGATCGCCTGTAAACAAGGTTTGTAAACCATTATTTTCAATGATATGACGGCGAAGTGCTAAACGTTCTTGATGGTTTTCTGCTAAACGAATTGCACGTTCAACATATTCATCTACCGTATTTGCAATTAACCATTCCGGTAAACCTAAACGTTTAAATAACCCTTCATCAATATGTTCATGGACTTCTGCACCGGTTTTACATACCCCCACTAAACCTAATGTCACCATATCAATAATGCCATTCGTGTTACCGAATGGGAATGGGTTTACCATCATATCACAGTTATGCAAAATACGCAGATATTGATCATAAGGCGCATGTGGATGAGCTGTCGCATCATTGCCTAAATAAGACTTAATAAAACGCTCAACATAAGGATGTGTCACGCCACTAGATTGACCTAACGCAAAGTGGAAATGCACTTTCACGTTAGCACGATCACGAATAGCCTTTAATGCCGCCAAGAAATAGGGATTAAGCTTCATTGTAGTAGAAGCAATACCAATATTTACCACTTCAGGATTTTCACGTAAACGATACTCTACGTGTTGCGGTGCAAGAGCTGAAGGCACATAAGGTAAGGCATCTTTCGGTAAACGCAATAATTGCTCACTGAAGCATTTTTCAGACCCCACATAATCATCTTCTACAATCACATATTCAATAAAATCAGAATGTGTCGTAGCAGGATGGCCTAAAGCAATTACTTGAACTGGCGCAAGACGCGTGTTACTTGCAAAAATAGTGGTTAAATCCATCCCAATACTTGGCATATAAAGAACGGCTGCACCATTTTTCTCACAAATCTCTTTTAATTCATTCAATTTACTAAAAATATTATCGCCTTTTAATAAATGGAATTCATCAAACACCGCTTGGCCTGCCGCATCTACTGCTTCATTACCCACACCAATTAAATGAAAACGCTCACGTGCAGCAATCATTGATGTGGAATGCGTACGATAAATTGAATGGGATGAATGGAAATGCTCCAATAACACCACCATGACAGGTTTGCCATTACGCTCACCTAATTTCGTGACATCGCGATCTGTCCATCCACCTTGCAATAAATGACGGCGAATAACTTGGTTTAATGCTTTTTTCACCCAGTGTTTATTTTCAGCAATATCGTAGCTGCAATGCATATACACATCGTGTGAAATTGCACTTGGTAAATTATTTAAGTTTTCAATCGTCGCTAATTTTTCAGGGAACCATTGTAAAAGCGTACCACGCTTAGAGAACGCTTGATCAGTACCGATAAAACGTGGTGATTGCAATGCAAAACAAAGCGATGCGCATAACTCTGGATCTAAATTCCATAAAGCATCAAGATTAACATTCACATTAGATTCTGGCAGGTAGAAAATACAGAATTTAATTAATGATGATCTCGTATTGTCTAAATGGAAATCGGATAAATTGGTTTTATCTGGATTGCGGTTATAAGCTTGCAACACATGATCCGCATTTACAAATGGCGATGATGCGAAAATCATGTTAATCCAACGTTGTAAGGTAAAGAAACGTTGCGCCCCACCTTCAGAAATATCTAATTTAGGATCAGAAAATAGCTCGCTCATTGCTACCGCTACACGGGTACAAAAATGCTTAATTTTATCTTGTACTAATTCATCATTTAATTGGCTAGGATAATCAATTTCAATGCCTTCAATACCACCAAAATTAGTATCAATTTTGCTTAAAATATCGAGCAATTCTACGCAAGCTGCTTCATAATTTTTTGCCGCAACTTCTTGTTCAAAACGGATAACACTTGGTTGTTTTTGTGTTTCTGCCATTTTTTAATTCCTTTGGTAAAAAATAAATAATATTAATAATTAACAGGTTCCCCACAGATCGTATTCATCTGAATGAGTAATGGTTACTTTAATAAATTCGCCCACTTTCACAGGCGTGCCACTTAGATTTTCAATATAAACTAAGCCATCAACTTCAGGTGCATCAGCTTTTGTACGGCCGATAATACCTTCATTATCAATTTCATCCACAATTACATCAAGCGTTTGGCCAATTTTTTGTTTTAATCGTTCAGCCGAAATTTCTTGTTGTAACTGCATAAAGCGGTGGAAACGTTCTTCTTTTACATCTTCAGGCACTTGGTCAGTCATTTCAGTTGCAGGTGCGCCTTCTACTGGGCTAAATTTGAAACAGCCCACGCGATCAAGTTGTGCTTCTTTTAAGAAATCCAATAACATTTGGAAATCTTCTTCTGTTTCACCTGGGAAGCCTACGATGAAAGTTGAACGCAAGGTTAAATCTGGACAAATCTCACGCCATTGCTTGATGCGCTCTAAAGTGCGGTCAATTTTTCCTGGTCTTTTCATTGCTTTTAAAATTTTCGGACTCGCATGTTGTAATGGAATATCCAAATAAGGCAACAATAAACCTTCCGCCATTAATGGAATTAAATCATCCACGTGCGGATAAGGATAAACGTAATGTAAACGCACCCAAATGCCTAATTTACCAAGCTGTTTGCACAAGGTCATTAAGTCATTTTTAATTGGCATGCCATTCCAGAAAGCAGTTTTCACGCCACCTTCTTTGCGTTGTGTATCCATCGCATAAGCAGAAGTATCTTGTGAAACAACCAATAACTCTTTCACGCCTGCATCAGCAAGACGTTTTGCTTCATCCAATACTTGCGTGATAGAGCGGCTTTCTAAATCCCCACGTAATGAAGGGATTATACAGAATGTACAGCGATGATCACAGCCTTCTGAGATTTTCAAATAAGCGTAGTGTTTTGGTGTTAATTTCACCCCTTGTTTTGGTACAAGGCTGGTGTAAGGATTATGCTCAGGTTTCGGAACGTACTTGTGTACTTGTGCCATTACCGTTTCATAACTGTGAGGACCGCTCACTTCCAATACTTTAGGGTGAACTTGACGAATTTGATCTTCTTTCGCACCCAAACAACCCGTCACAATCACACGTCCGTTTTCTTCCAACGCCTCTCCAATAGCTTCTAGGGATTCTTGCACAGCACTATCAATAAAACCGCAAGTATTCACAATAACCAAGTCCACATTTTCATAACTTGGCACAATGTTATACCCATCAGTACGTAATTCAGTCAGAATACGTTCGGAATCCACTAAATTTTTAGGACAACCTAAACTTACAAAGCCAATATTCGGCGTTGATTTTTGCATAAATTTATTCTCAGCTATCATCATCTTTCAAAACTTTAGATTTTACTCAATTTCAAGCCGAAAGGCGATAAATTAAAGGTAAATTGATTGTAAATTTGCCCATTAAAGTCCTTTTTTCAGGTAGAATAATGCCCGTTTTTTTTATTTACTCATATTCATTATTAACATGGAAAATTCTTTTCTTTTTTCGACCGCTCTTGAACAGACGGCTTATTTACTTATCCTAGGGAAAATGCTACTTGCACTTGTACTTGGCGGGATTATTGGCTTAGAACGTGAACTTAAACACAAACCGGTTGGGGTCAAAACCTGTGCCATTATTGCGGTGACGACTTGTGTACTGACGATTGTATCTATTCAAGCTGCAGAACATTATGCGCAAGTTTCAGATAATATTCGAACTGACCCTATGCGACTTGCCGCACAAGTAATCAGTGGCATTGGTTTCTTAGGTGCAGGGGTAATTTTACACAAGAAAAATGATGCCATTTCAGGCTTAACCACAGCTGCCATTATTTGGGCAGCGGCGGCTATCGGTGTGGCAACAGGTGCAGGCTTTATTTTTGATGCCATTATTGCCACTTTAATGATTTTAATCGCTATCCGTATCAGCCCTATTGTGCAACGTTATGTTCGTCGTAAAACCTATAAAAAACGTACTCGATTGGCTATTCAACTAAGTTCTGCGAACGGCATCAGTAAAGTGACAGATTTATTATTGAAACATGACTACCGCATTGAAAATATCTCAGTAAAAGACCAAGCAAGTGGCGAAGTTCGCTTGCAAGTGCGATGCTACAACATTGATAATGAAATGCTAAAAGATGTCTATACGCTATTAAAAACAGAAGATGAAGTTTTGAGTGTGGATGTAGAAAATTAAAATCAGCTTAAAGTAACACATTACTTCTATCGTAAAACCACTACTTGCTAGACAAAAGTTAAATACTTAAACTGGATAACATCATGAATTTACAAGATAATTTCGAGCAGCATACGCCGATGATGCAGCAATATCTCAAGTTAAAAGCAGAAAATCCTGATATTTTGTTATTTTATCGAATGGGGGATTTTTATGAGCTTTTTTATGATGATGCAAAAAAAGCGGCAGCGTTGTTAGATATTTCTTTAACGAAACGTGGGCAATCAGCAGGTAATCCCATTCCCATGGCGGGTGTGCCTTATCATGCGGTAGAAGGTTATTTAGCAAAATTAGTGCAATTAGGTGAACCTGTAGCCATTTGTGAGCAAGTAGGTGATCCTGCCACCTCAAAAGGGCCGGTTGAACGAAAAATTGTACGAATTGTAACGCCAGGTACGGTAAGTGATGAAGCGCTTTTACCAGAACGCCAAGATAACTTAATTGTGGCGGTTTATCAGGAAAAAGAAAAATTTGGTCTAGCCACATTAGACATGACATCTGGACGCTTCCAGCTTTGTGAACCTCATTCAAAAGAAGCCTTACAAGCTGAATTACAGCGTATTAATCCCGTAGAATTACTTTATTGTGAAGATTTTGCCGAAATGGCCATTATCGAACATTATAAAGGTCTACGTCGTCGTCCTATTTGGGAATTTGAGCTCAGTACGGCGATTTCAGAACTTAATCGTCAATTTGGTACGAAAGATTTACGTGCATTTGGTGTAGAAAAATCCCCTCTTGGCTTGGCAGCAGCAGGTTGTTTATTGCAATATGCAAAAGAAACACAACGGGCTTCTCTTCCACATATTCAAAGCATCAGTATTATTCAAAATAACGATAATATTCAATTAGATGCCGCAACACGCCGAAATTTAGAACTTACTCAAAATCTTGCGGGTGGTACAGAAAACACGCTGGCTTCGGTATTAGATAAATGCGTTACCCCAATGGGTAGCCGTTTGTTAAAACGTTGGATTCATCAGCCTATCCGTCAAACAGACATTCTATTAAAACGCCAAAAAACCATTGGTGAAATTATTGAGCAAGATTTGTATCACGAATTGCAGCCTTATTTGCAACAAGTGGGAGATATGGAACGGATTCTTGCTCGTGTAGCACTACGTTCTGCGCGTCCTCGAGATCTCACACGTTTACGTACTGCATTAGAACAAATTGAACCGATAAAATCGCTGATTCATACAAAAATATCGTCAAATTTGACCACACTTTCCGCACAAATTGATGATTTTTCCGCGCAAATCGACCTACTTCAAAAAGCAATTATTGAAACTCCTCCGTTATTAATTCGCGATGGTGGCGTTATTGCTGAAGGCTATAATGCAGAATTAGATGAATGGCGAACCCTTTCCGCTGGCGCAACGCAATATTTAGAAAATTTAGAACAACGTGAACGAGAAAGCACAGGTATTGATACCTTAAAAATTGGTTTTAATGCGGTGCATGGTTATTACATTCAAATTAGCCAAGGACAAGCCCATAAAGCACCGATTCATTATGTTCGCCGTCAAACATTAAAAAATGCCGAACGTTACATTATTCCTGAATTAAAAGAATATGAAGATAAGGTTTTAAAATCAAAAGGAGCGGCGCTTGCTTTAGAGAAGCAACTTTATGATGAATTATTTGATTTATTGTTGCCACATTTAGGTCAATTACAGTTAGCGAGCTTGGCATTGTCTGAATTGGATGTGTTAGTTAACTTGGCAGAGCGAGCAGAAACCTTAAATTATGTTGCACCACAATTTAGCGATGAAATTGGCGTAAAAATTGAAAATGGTCGCCATCCTGTGGTGGAACAAGTCTTAAAAGACCCCTTTATTGCTAACCCTGTTAATCTCAATCAACAGCGTCATTTACTGATTATTACTGGCCCAAATATGGGCGGTAAAAGTACCTATATGCGTCAAACAGCTTTAATTACGTTAATGGCGTATATAGGCAGTTTTGTGCCGGCTGATAGCGCGGTTATAGGGCTAATTGATCGAATTTTCACTCGAATTGGCGCCTCTGATGATTTAGCATCCGGTCGTTCTACATTTATGGTGGAAATGACAGAAATGGCGAATATTCTTCATCAAGCCACTTCACAAAGTTTGGTTCTGATTGATGAAATTGGACGAGGTACGTCTACTTATGATGGGCTTTCTTTAGCTTGGGCTTGTGCTGAATGGTTGGCAAAGAAAACTCGTTCGCTTACGTTATTTGCGACCCATTATTTTGAACTCACCGCACTGCCAGAACAAATTGAAGGCATTGCTAATATTCATTTAGATGCATTAGAACATAACAATACCATTGCCTTTATGCACGCTGTTCAAGACGGTGCAGCAAGTAAAAGTTATGGTCTTGCTGTTGCCGCACTGGCTGGTGTGCCTCAATCCGTGATTAAACTGGCGAAGCAAAAATTACATCAGTTAGAAAAATTGTTGGCTCAAAATGGTGATCAACAAATTCAACATTTAAGAGCGTTAAATAAACATCAAGGTGAATTGGCTTTTGAAGCGGAACCGGATGCTTTACGTGAAGCCATTGAGCAGCTTGATCCAGATGAATTAAGTCCAAAACAAGCCTTAGCTTATTTGTATCAATTGAAGAAAATGCTGTAAGAAATAAAAAAGAGCGGTCAAAAAATTCATTGTTTTTTATGACCGCTCTTTTATTTTCACTAATTTCTTAAAATCTCATAGATTTCAGAATCTTTTCTATCAAGATAATGGATAGATTGGATTTTACGGATGGTGCGTGATTTACCACGAATTAATAAGGTTTCTGTGGTTGCCAAGTTGCCACGGTGAGAAATTCCTTTGAGTAATTCACCGTGCGTAATTCCCGTTGCGGCAAAAACAAGGTTATCATCACGTACTAAATCCTCTAATTTTAAGATTTCATTGACCTTCACACCTAAGGCTTCACAACGTTGAACTTCTTTTGCGGCAATTTTACGGTTTTCTTCTGTATCGCCTTTCACTTCATTACGTGGAATAAGGCGAGCTTGCATATCCCCACCTAATGCGCGAATTGCAGCGGCAGCTGCCACACCTTCAGGTGCACCACCAATGCCATAAACCATATCCACTTCAGCATCCGGTAAGCAACATAAAACCGAAGCAGCAACATCACCATCTGGAATAGCCATCACACGAATACCAAGATTATGCATTTGCTTAATCACTTCATCATGACGTGGTTTAGCGAGCACCATCACGGTTAAATCCGATAAGGATTTACCTAAACGAGAAGCCACACGGCGAAGATTTTGTTCAATAGGTAAACTTAAATCAATCATGCCTTTCACTTCAGGACCAACAACCAATTTTTCCATATACATATCTGGCGCTTTTAAGAAGGTTCGTTTACCGCCAGCAGCCAATACTGAAATCGCATTTGATTGGCCCATTGCTGTCATTCTTGTGCCATCAATTGGATCAACCGCAATAGAAACGAGTTCACCATTACCTGACCCTACTTTTTCGCCAATATAAAGCATTGGTGCTTCGTCAATTTCCCCTTCACCAATCACAATTTCACCGTCCATATGGATTAAATTCAGCATATAACGCATGGCTTTAACTGCCGCCTCATCTGCCGCATTTTTATTACCACGTCCAAGCCAAGTATAAGCCGCTAATGCAGCTGCTTCGGTTACTCTTGAAAATTCAATAGCTAATGCACGATTCATTTTTCTCTCCCAATGCAAAAAGTCTCGCTATTTTATCACTAAGCAAACGTTTGCATAATAAATTTTGACAAGAGGCTTTTAAAAATAGGATTAAGTGGGTAGAATAAAGCCGTTTCGGACTTATTTTAAAAAAGGAAATCACTATGTCTTTAGAAATTTTAGATCAGCTTGAAGAAAAAATTAGACAAGCAGTAGAAACCATTCAATTACTTCAACTTGAAGTGGAAGAATTAAAAGAACAAAAAAATCAATCTCAACAAGCGGTAGAAGCGTTGCAACATGAAAACGAGCAACTTAGAAATGAACACCGCAACTGGCAAGAACACATTCGTTCATTGTTGGGTAAATTCGACAACGTATAATGACTATAAAGGCTTAGAAAATCTAAGCCTTTTTTCTTATTAGGAAACAATATGAATATTTGCGTGATTTCAGGCAGCACATTAGGTGGCGCTGAATATGTGGCGGAGCATTTAGAAGAGGTGTTAAAAACACAAGATTTTTCTACCGTACTTTTCCACGGTCCAGAACTTGATGATGTGATTGATGAAAATATTTGGTTGATTGTCACTTCAACACATGGCGCAGGTGAATTGCCTGATAATTTGAAACCACTCTTTGAACAAATTGCGGCATCAGATAAAGATTTATCTTCCCTCCGCTTTGCCGTTGTAGGCTTAGGCAATTCAGATTACGATACATTCTGTCATGCCGTGAATAAAGTCGAAACACAATTAAGTGAAAAAAGTGCGGTCAAAATTTGCGAGAGTTTAAAAATCGATGTCTTACATGTTGATGATCAAGAGCAATTTGCGGAAGATTGGCTACCACAATTTATTCATGCACTTTAGTCATAATAAAGCGATAATTTGAGTTATCGCTTTTTCTTTATCCATTATCCAAAAAAATAACCTGTGGATAACTTTGATAAAACCTGTCAAAAACTTGTTCTTTTCCACTGAGTAAATATGATGATTGTTTTAGCTGTGGATAAAATTAAAGGTTATCCACAAAAAAAAGCCTCCAAACTGACGACATTTCAACACAGTCTAAAATGATCTAACTTCTTCATTTAAAAAAGGAAAAGGATCTTATTCACAAGGTAAAAGGATCTTAATAGTAACAATAGTAAGATCTTTATATATAAATAGATCTTATCTTTATTACCTCTCGATCTTCTCTTATCACAAATTGAATTCTTGCTTTCAAGCACACGTAATTTTCAGTAGAATAGCGCCTATTTTTAGATCGAAGATCAAATTGAAGACGAAGAGATATATATATGTTTTACACCGAAAATTATGATGTGATCGTTGTTGGTGGCGGTCATGCCGGTACAGAAGCCGCATTGGCACCAGCACGTATGGGATTAAAAACCCTGTTATTGACACATAATGTTGATACCCTTGGACAAATGTCATGTAACCCTGCTATTGGTGGTATTGGTAAAGGCCATTTAGTGAAAGAAGTGGATGCTATGGGCGGCTTAATGGCGCATGCTGCAGATAGGGCGGGTATTCAATTTCGTACTTTAAACAGCAGTAAAGGGCCTGCTGTACGTGCAACTCGTGCTCAAGCTGACCGCGTGTTATATCGCCAAGCCGTACGTATCGCACTTGAAAACCAACCAAATTTAGATATTTTTCAACAAGAAGTAACCGATATTTTAATTGAACAAGATCGCGTTTGTGGAGTGGAAACCAAAATGGGGCTTAAATTCCGTGCTAAATCAGTCATTTTAACAGCCGGTACTTTCTTAGCGGGTAAGATCCATATTGGTTTAGAACATTATGAAGGTGGTCGAGCTGGTGATCCGGCATCTGTTACACTTTCTCATCGTTTACGTGATCTGAATTTACGTGTTGATCGTTTAAAAACGGGTACGCCACCGCGTATTGATGCACGCACGATCAATTTTGATATATTGGCTAAACAACATGGTGATGCTGTATTACCTGTATTTTCTTTTATGGGATCGGTATCTGATCACCCTCAACAAATTCCTTGTTATATCACCCATACCAATGAACAAACCCATGAAGTGATACGTAATAACTTGGATCGCAGTCCAATGTATACTGGAGTGATTGAAGGGATCGGTCCACGTTATTGTCCATCCATTGAAGATAAAGTGATGCGTTTTGCAGATCGTAATTCACATCAAATTTATTTGGAACCAGAAGGCTTAACCAGCAATGAAGTTTATCCAAATGGAATTTCTACCAGTTTGCCGTTTGACGTGCAAATGGGCATTGTAAATTCTATGAAAGGTTTGGAAAAAGCTCGCATCATTAAACCAGGTTATGCCATTGAATATGATTATTTTGATCCACGTGACTTAAAACCAACGTTAGAAACTAAATCGATTTCGGGTTTATTCTTTGCGGGTCAAATTAACGGTACAACCGGTTATGAAGAAGCGGCAGCACAAGGCTTATTGGCGGGGATTAACGCAGGTCTTTACGTACAAGAGAAAGATGCATGGTATCCACGTCGCGATCAATCTTATACAGGTGTATTAGTGGATGATCTTTGCACGCTTGGCACCAAAGAACCGTATCGTGTATTTACTTCTCGTGCTGAATACCGTTTGTTATTACGTGAAGACAATGCAGACATTCGTTTAACGCCAATTGCCCATGAATTAGGTTTGATTGATGAGGCTCGCTGGGCACGCTTCAATCAAAAAATGGAAAATATTGAACAAGAACGCCAGCGCTTACGCAGCATTTGGCTGCATCCACGCTCTGAATATTTAGAAGAAGCGAATAAAGTACTTGGCAGCCCACTTGTGCGTGAGGCCAGCGGTGAAGATTTATTGCGCCGTCCGGAAATGACCTACGATATTTTGACTTCTTTAACGCCATATAAACCGGCAATGGAAGACAGAGAAGCCGTAGAACAAGTGGAAATTGCCATTAAATATCAAGGCTATATTGAGCATCAACAAGAAGAAATTGAAAAACAAAAACGCCACGAAAATACAGCTATCCCGGCTAACTTTGATTACAGCAAAGTGTCTGGTTTATCTAATGAAGTGCATGCGAAGTTGGAACAGCATCGTCCAGTTTCCATTGGTCAAGCAAGCCGAATTTCAGGTGTTACTCCTGCAGCAATTTCAATTATTCTGGTTAATTTGAAAAAACAAGGCATGCTAAAACGTGGGGAGTAAACTTCTCAGGTATTGAAAGCAAAAGTGCGGTGAATTTTCATCGCACTTTTTTATATTACAAATTAAAAAGATGTAATTGGTAGGCTAAATTTTTGCTGAAATAAAAACACTAAGGATTTTAACCGCACTTTCAAGTAGAATGACGACAAACAGACAAGATAGATAGAAAAATGAAAGCAAAACTCGAAAATTTACTGGCTCAAGCAGAAATTCAATTAACCGATCTGCAAAAAGATCAGCTGATTCAGTTGGTACAATTACTCCATAAATGGAACAAAGCTTATAATTTAACCTCTGTACGTGATCCACAAGAAATGTTAGTAAAACATATCTTGGATAGTATTGTTGTTAGTCCTCATTTACAAGGAGATCGTTTTATTGATGTAGGAACAGGTCCAGGCTTGCCAGGCCTGCCTTTAGCCATTATTAACCCCACCAAGCAATTTGTCTTGTTAGATAGTTTAGGTAAGCGTATTAGCTTCATTCGAAATGCAGTACGTGAGTTAGCACTAACAAATGTAGAACCTGTTCTTAGCCGTGTTGAGGAATACCAACCTGAACAAAAATTCGACGGTATATTAAGTCGTGCATTTGCTTCGTTAAAAGATATGACAGATTGGTGTCATCATTTGCCAAAAGAAAATGGGTATTTTTATGCTTTGAAAGGCATTTATCACGAAGATGAAGTTCAAGAATTAGACAAAAAATTCGAAGTGAAAGACGTGATTACTTTGCATGTCCCTGAGCTTGTAGGTGAGCGACATTTAATCGTTTTACAATAAAACATACTTTTTTATGAGTATTTTGTGAATAATTTTTTAAAAGTGTGATTTGTTTAACATTTTTTAGTGGTTTAAAAGTTGAAACTCTTCGTAGCACGGGTATAATTAGATAGTTTTTGTATTTTAAAAAAATAAGATAATGTCTAAGGTTTTAACACAGGCTAAAAATCGATATCAAAAAGCGATAATCATTGAATCGATTTGTCTTGTTGTTTTGGGATTATTCCTTGCAATTTGGCAAGGTGAAAGTGCGGTAGATTTCAGTTTAGGATTTATCAGTGCTTTTGTACCATTTTGTGCTTTTGCTTATATTGTTTTTTTTCGCAAACAAGATTTTTCAACAAAATTAACGGCATTTTATCGTGGTGAAGCGTTAAAGTTTATGCTAACGATTGTGCTTGTGGGGGTGTCCTTTAAATGGCTTGTTATCTCACATTTTATTTTATTTTTTGTTGGTTTTTTTACAGCATTAGCGTTGAATAATTTTATTCCGTTTTTGTTAAATAGATCTTAATTTTTTCTACAAAGGGTTGACTATGTCTGGACAAACAACTTCCGAATATATTAGTCACCACTTGTCTTTCTTGAAGACAGGTGATGGTTTCTGGAACGTTCACTTCGATACGCTTTTTTTCTCAATTGTATCGGCAGTGATTTTCTTGTTTATCTTTTCTCGTGTTGCAAAAAATGCTACGACAGGCGTACCAGGTAAAATGCAATGTTTGGTTGAAATTGTTGTAGGTTGGGTTGATGGCATTGTGAAAGAAAACTTTCATGGTCCGCGTAATGTGGTCGCACCAATTGCTTTAACCATTTTCTGCTGGGTATTCATTATGAATGCTATTGACTTAATCCCAGTTGATTTTCTTCCTCAATTTGCCGGTCTTTTTGGTATTCATTATTTAAGAGCAGTACCAACAGCAGATATCAGTGCAACATTAGGTATGTCAATCTGTGTATTCTTCCTCATTCTTTTCTATACAATTAAATCAAAAGGTTTTGGTGGTTTAGTGAAAGAATATACACTCCATCCTTTTAATCATTGGGCGTTTATTCCTGTAAACTTTATTCTTGAAACAGTAACTTTATTAGCTAAACCTATTTCTCTTGCTTTCCGTCTTTTCGGTAATATGTATGCAGGGGAATTAATCTTTATTCTTATCGCTGTGATGTACTCTGCAAATGTGGCCATTGCAGCATTGGGAATCCCATTACACCTAGCTTGGGCTATTTTCCATATTTTGGTTATTACGTTACAAGCATTCATCTTTATGATGTTAACGGTGGTTTATTTAAGTATTGCTTATAACAAAGCAGAACATTAATTTTTTATTAACCGGCTCTAGGGCTAAACTTAACTTCTATCTATTGGAGAACATTATGGAAACTGTAATTACAGCGACAATCATTGGTGCATCAATTCTTCTTGCATTTGCTGCATTAGGTACTGCAATCGGCTTTGCGATCTTAGGTGGTAAATTCTTAGAATCATCTGCTCGCCAACCTGAATTAGCATCTAGCCTACAAACTAAAATGTTTATCGTGGCTGGTCTTTTGGATGCGATTGCAATGATTGCTGTTGGTATTTCATTACTTTTCATTTTCGCAAACCCATTCATCGGTTTATTACAATAATCACCTTATTTGCTTATCAACGTAAAACAAGCATAGTAAGGAGGACGTTGTGAATTTAAATGCAACATTGATTGGTCAACTTATTGCGTTCGCACTTTTCGTGTGGTTCTGCATGAAGTTTGTTTGGCCACCAATTATTAATGCGATTGAAACACGTCAAAGCCAAATTGCGAACGCGTTAGCGTCAGCTGAAGCAGCGAAAAAAGAGCAAGCAGATACTAAAAATCTTGTGGAACAAGAACTTTTATCTGCCAAAGTACAAGCTCAAGAAATTTTAGATGCTGCGAATAAACGTCGCAATGAAGTGTTAGACGAAGTGAAGGCAGAAGCTGAAGAACTAAAAGCAAAAATTATTGCTCAAGGTTATGCTGAAGTAGAAGCAGAACGTAAACGTGTTCAAGAAGAATTACGTGTTAAAGTGGCTTCATTAGCAGTAGCGGGTGCTGAGAAAATTGTGGGTCGTTCTATTGATGAAGCGGCAAACAATGACATTATTGATAAATTAGTTGCAGAGTTATAAGAGGCTTAGCTTATGTCAGAATTAACTACAATAGCTCGCCCTTATGCAAAAGCTGCATTCGACTTTGCCATTGAACAAAGTGCGGTTGAAAAATGGACTGAAATGTTAGGTTTTGCTGCAGCCATAGCTGAAGATGAAACGGTAAAAGCTTACTTAAGTAGTTCTCTTTCTGCACAGAAATTAGCTGATACAGTAATTTCTATTTGTGGCGAACAATTGGATCAATATGGGCAAAATCTTATTCGGTTAATGGCTGAAAATAAGCGTTTGAGTGCGATTCCTACCGTGTTTGAAGAATTTAAACATTATGTGGAAGAACATCAAGCTATTGCAGAAGTTGAAGTAACTTCAGCACAACCATTGAATGCAACACAAATCGAAAAAATTGCAGCTGCAATGGAAAAAAGATTAGCTCGCAAAGTGAAATTAAATTGCAATGTAGATAGCTCACTGATTGCCGGTGTAGTGATTCGTACAGAAGATTTTGTGATTGACGGAAGTAGTCGTGGACAACTTGCTCGTCTCGCAAATGAGTTGCAATTATAAGAGGAATACAAGATGCAACTAAATTCAACTGAAATTAGTGAATTGATTAAAAAACGCATCGCTCAATTTGACGTGGTGAGCGAAGCCCGTAATACAGGGACTATTGTTTCTGTAAGTGACGGGATTATTCGTATTCATGGCTTAAGCGATGTGATGCAAGGCGAAATGATCGCCTTACCAGGCAACCGTTACGCAATGGCACTTAACCTTGAACGTGATTCTGTTGGTGCGGTAGTAATGGGTCCTTACGCAGATTTAGCGGAAGGTATGGAAGTACAATGTACTGGTCGTATCCTTGAAGTACCAGTTGGTCGTGGTTTATTAGGTCGTGTGGTAAATACACTTGGCCAGCCAATCGATGGTAAAGGTGAAATTGAAAACGATGGTTTCTCTCCTGTTGAAGTGATTGCACCAGGTGTTATCGATCGTAAATCTGTTGATCAGCCTGTACAAACCGGTTATAAAGCGGTTGACTCCATGGTTCCAATCGGTCGTGGTCAACGTGAGTTAATCATCGGTGACCGTCAAACGGGTAAAACAGCATTAGCAATCGACGCAATTATTAACCAACGTGATTCAGGTATTAAATGTATCTATGTAGCGATCGGTCAAAAAGCGTCGACTATTGCAAACGTAGTGCGTAAATTAGAAGAGCACGGTGCGCTTGAAAACACAATCGTTGTTGCAGCATCAGCATCTGAATCAGCTGCGTTACAATATTTAGCACCTTACGCTGGTTGTGCAATGGGTGAATATTTCCGTGATCGCGGTGAAGATGCGTTAATCGTTTACGATGACTTATCAAAACAAGCCGTTGCTTATCGTCAAATTTCATTATTATTACGTCGTCCACCAGGTCGTGAAGCCTATCCAGGTGACGTATTCTATCTACACTCACGTTTACTTGAACGTGCAGCGCGTGTAAATGAAGAATACGTAGAAAAATTCACTCAAGGTGCAGTAAAAGGAAAAACAGGTTCTTTAACCGCTCTTCCAATTATTGAAACTCAAGCAGGTGACGTTTCAGCATTCGTTCCAACCAACGTAATTTCGATTACCGATGGTCAGATTTTCTTAGAATCTAACTTATTTAACTCTGGTATTCGTCCAGCGGTAAACCCTGGTATTTCGGTATCTCGTGTGGGTGGTTCTGCACAAACTAAAGTAGTGAAAAAATTAGCTGGTGGTATCCGTACCGCATTAGCTCAATATCGTGAATTAGCGGCGTTTGCTCAGTTCGCATCTGACCTTGATGATGCTACCCGCAAACAACTTTCTCACGGTGAAAAAGTCACTGAATTATTGAAACAAAAACAATATGTACCGCTTAGCGTAGCAGAGCAATCTGTGTTGCTTTTCGCGGTTGAGTTTGGCTATTTAGAAGATGTGGAATTGCAAAAAATTGCAAGTTTTGAAGCTGCACTTTTAGATTACGCTCGCCGTAACCACAGCGAGTTTATGGCTGAATTGACCAAAACCGGTAATTACAATGATGAAGTTAAAGCATCATTGAAATCGATTTTGGATAACTTTAAAGCCAACAGCGCGTGGTAAAAGTAACGGAGAAATAAGATGGCAGGTGCAAAAGAGATAAAAACCAAAATTGCCAGTGTACAAAGTACACAAAAAATTACAAAGGCAATGGAAATGGTGGCGACCTCGAAAATGCGTAAAACGCAGGATCGTATGTCGGCTTCTCGTCCGTATTCTGAAACAATACGAAATGTTATCAGCCACGTCTCTAAAGCAAGTGTTGGTTATAAACACCCATTTTTAATTCAACGCGAAGTAAAAAAAGTCGGGATCTTAGTGGTCTCGACTGACCGCGGAATGTGTGGTGGTTTGAACATTAACTTGTTTAAAACCGTCATGACAGAAATCAAACAATGGAAAGATAAAGGTGTTAATGTTGAATTGGGTTTAATTGGCTCAAAAGGCATTAGCTTCTTCCGTTCATTAGGATTACCTGTCCGTGCACAACTTTCCGGTTTGGGTGATAATCCGACAATGGAAGATTTAATTGGTGTTGCAAACGGTATGTTTGGTAGCTATAAAGACGAAGAAGTAGATGCAGTTTATATTGCTTACAATAAATTCGTTAATACAATGGCACAAAAACCTGTTTATCAACAATTAATACCATTACCGGCATTAGAAACCGATAATTTAGAGCAAAGACAAAGCACCTGGGATTACCTTTACGAGCCAGAGCCAAAAGTCTTATTAGACAGTTTGCTTACTCGTTATTTGGAATCACAAGTGTATCAATCTGTGGTAGATAACCTTGCTTCCGAGCAAGCTGCTAGAATGGTAGCAATGAAAGCGGCAACTGATAATGCAGGTAATTTAATCAATGACTTGCGATTAGTTTACAATAAAGCCCGTCAAGCAAGTATTACAAATGAATTAAACGAAATCGTCGCCGGCGCGGCAGCGATTTAATGAAAGAGGAACGGTAATGTCAGCAGGAAAAATTGTACAAATCATCGGTGCGGTGATTGACGTTGAATTCCCACAAGATGCAGTACCAAAAGTTTACGATGCATTAAAAGTTGAATCAGGTTTAACGCTTGAAGTTCAACAACAATTAGGTGGCGGTGTAGTTCGCTGTATCGCATTAGGTACGTCTGACGGCTTAAAACGTGGCTTAAAAGTAGAAAATACGGGTAACCCAATTCAAGTTCCAGTAGGGACTAAAACGTTAGGCCGTATTATGAACGTATTGGGTGAACCAATTGATGAGCGCGGTGAAATTGGCGCAGAAGAAAGTTGGTCTATTCACCGTCCGGCACCAAGCTATGAAGAACAATCTAACAGTACGGAATTATTAGAAACTGGTATCAAAGTTATCGACTTAATTTGTCCATTCGCAAAAGGTGGTAAAGTGGGTCTATTCGGTGGTGCGGGTGTAGGTAAAACCGTTAACATGATGGAATTAATCCGTAATATCGCGATTGAGCACTCAGGTTACTCTGTATTTGCGGGGGTAGGTGAGCGTACTCGTGAAGGTAATGACTTCTATCATGAAATGAAAGATTCTAACGTATTAGATAAAGTATCATTAGTTTACGGACAAATGAATGAGCCACCAGGTAACCGTTTACGTGTTGCGTTAACTGGTTTAACCATGGCTGAAAAATTCCGTGACGAGGGTCGTGATGTATTATTCTTCGTGGATAACATCTATCGTTATACCCTTGCTGGTACTGAAGTATCTGCGTTATTAGGCCGTATGCCATCTGCGGTAGGTTATCAACCAACATTAGCAGAAGAAATGGGTGTGTTACAAGAACGTATCACTTCAACCAAAACAGGTTCTATCACCTCTGTTCAAGCGGTATACGTACCTGCGGATGACTTAACTGACCCATCTCCGGCAACAACCTTTGCGCACTTAGACTCAACAGTTGTATTAAGTCGTCAAATTGCGTCTTTAGGTATTTACCCTGCGGTTGACCCATTAGATTCAACTTCACGCCAATTAGATCCACTCGTTGTTGGTCAAGAGCACTATGATGTAGCGCGTGGCGTACAAGGTATCTTACAACGTTATAAAGAATTAAAAGATATTATTGCAATTCTTGGTATGGACGAGTTATCTGAAGATGACAAACTTGTGGTAGCACGTGCACGTAAAATTGAACGTTTCTTATCACAACCGTTCTTCGTTGCTGAGGTATTTAACGGTACTCCAGGTAAATACGTTTCTTTAAAAGAAACTATCCGCGGCTTTAAAGGTATTTTAAACGGCGAATACGACCATATTCCAGAACAAGCGTTCTACATGGTCGGTACAATCGACGAAGCGCTAGAAAAAGCCAAAAATATGTAATCACTTCAAGTCATTTGAAGGAGAACAAAAATGGCGACATTTAACCTAATAATAGTCAGCGCAGAGCGAAAAATCTTTGAAGGTGCTGTTAAACAAATCCAAGCAACAGGTGTGGAAGGTGAACTTGGTATTTTACCAAACCACACCCCTTTGATGACGGCGATTAAGCCAGGGATTGTTAAATTCACCCTTGAAGATGGCAATGAAGAAGTTATCTATGTTTCAGGCGGCTTCTTAGAAGTTCAACCTAAAGTAGTAACGGTACTTGCCGATGTTGCAATTCGCGGTAGCGAGTTAGATGCAGATCGTATTCGTGAAGCAAAACGTAAAGCGGAAGAAAATATTGTGAATCACGCAGTTGATGTGGATCATGATTTACTTGTAGCTAAACTTTCTAAAGAGTTAGCGAAACTTCGTGCTTACGAACTTACTGAAAAACTCGTTAAATCAAAACGATAAGTTAATGATAATAAAAAAGAGCGGTTATTTTGACCGCTCTTTTTATTTTTCTATCGTAAGAAATATCGATATGCTTTACTTTCACTCACATCTTCATAAACATAGCCGAGTTCTGCTAAAGCTTGTTCAAATTCTACGTTATCTTTTTCGCCTAATTGGAAAGCCGCAAGAATATTACCGTAATCGGCTCCATGTGCACGATAATGGAATAATGAAATATTCCAACGTTTACCCAAAATCTCTAAGAATTTAAGTAAAGCGCCTTTTTGCTCTGGAAATTCAAAGCTATAAAGTCGTTCATGATGATTGGATACTCGTCCACCCATTAAATAACGTACGTGAGTTTTCGCAATATCATCATCAGACATATCTTCTACATCAAAACCATTTTTCGTTAAATCAGCAATAATTTCCGATTTTTCAGCTTCATTAGCCGTGCGCACACCAACGAAAATACAGGCTTTTTGATTATCTGCATAACGATAACTGAATTCTGTTACCGCACGGTTGCCGATGACATGAGCAAATTTTAAGAAGCTGCCAGGCTGTTCCGGCATGGTTACCGCCAGTAAAGCTTCACGGTTTTCACCAATTTCGCAACGTTCTGAAACATAACGCAATGTATGGAAGTTAAGATTGGCACCAGATAAAATTGCCGCCATATTTTTGCCTTCCAGATTGTTTTGTTTTACGTATTTCTTTAAACCGGCTAATCCTAAGGCACCAGAAGGTTCTGCGACAGCACGCACGTTTTCGAATAAATCTTTCATTGCCGCACAAACTTCATCGCTGTCTACCAATACCATACCGTCTAAATATTTTTGACATAAACGGAATGTTTCGTCACCAATACGTTTTACTGCTACACCATCAGCAAATAAGCCAACGTGTGCTAAATCGGTAGGTTCACCTTTTTCTAAGGCCGCATTCAAACAAGCTGAATCTTTGGATTCGACACCAATGACTTTAATTTCCGGCATAAATTGTTTGAGTAAAATGGCTACGCCAGCGGCGAGACCACCACCTCCGACTTGTACAAAGACATAATCCAAATCGGCAACTTGTTGCAACATTTCCATCGCCAATGTACCTTGCCCAGCGATAACCAATGGATGATCAAACGGCGGGATAAATGTCATATGTTTAGATTTTGAAAGCTCAATAGCTTTAGCTTTGGCTTCATCAAAATTGGCTCCGTGTAGCAACACTTCACCACCAAAACCGCGAACTGCATCCACTTTAATGCTTGGTGTGTTTTGTGGCATAACGATCAATGCTTTTAGCCCAAGTTGTTTCGCTGATAATGCTACGCCTTGCGCATGATTGCCCGCAGAAGCAGCAATAACACCAGCCTGTTTTTGTTCATCAGAAAGGCTGGAAATCATTGCATAGGCACCACGCAGTTTAAAGCTATTTACTGGCTGGCGGTCTTCACGCTTAATCCAAATATTATTATGTAGGCGATCAGACAATTTTCCCATTTTTTGTAGCGGGGTTACAGTAGCGGCTTCATATACTCTGGAGCCAAGTTTAACAATCGCGTTAATGTAATCCGATTGAGAGGGTTGAGGATTGGTGAGTAGGTTTTTCATGATATTTGTTGTTTATGATGAAGTGCGGTTAAATTTTCTTTATTTTATTTATCCCTCTCATAAAAGAGAGGGAGAATCAGACACTATTTTAAAAGTGTTTTATCACGAACGGCACCTTTATCCGCAGAAGTAGCGAAGTGACCAAATACTTTTAATGCAAAAGACACTTCACGTTCACGGTTAGCTGGTTGCCAGCCTTTGGCATCTTGCTCGGTACGACGTTTTGCTAATTCTTCATCGCTGATTTTGAGATTAATCGCGCGATTTGGAATATCGATTTCGATAATATCGTCATCATGTACTAAACCTATGGCACCGCCAGATGCCGCTTCAGGCGAGGCATGGCCGATAGATAAGCCGGATGTGCCGCCGGAGAAACGTCCGTCCGTTAACAAGGCACATTTTTTGCCTAAGCCCATGGATTTTAAATAGCTGGTCGGATAAAGCATTTCTTGCATACCCGGGCCGCCTTTCGGGCCTTCATAACGAATCACGACGACATGGCCTTCTTTAACTTTGCCGCCTAAAATCCCGGCAACGGCATCTTCTTGGCTTTCAAACACGATGGCACGACCGGTGAATTTCCAGATAGACTCATCTACACCCGCGGTTTTTACGATACAACCATCTTTAGCGATGTTACCAAACAATACCGCTAGACCGCCTTCTTGAGAAATCGCATTTTCTTTGTTACGGATACATCCACTTACACGGTCATCATCTACGCTATCCCAACGACAATCTTGTGAGAAGGCTTGCGTGGTACGAATACCTGCAGGGCCGGCACGGAAGAATTTGTGTAATTCTGCATCTTTATTACGAATGATATCATATTGATTTAATTGCTCTTCTAAAGTCATACCTAACACGGTTTTAGTGTTATGGTGGATTAATCCGGCGCGATCTAATTCACCCAATAAGCCCATAATGCCACCTGCACGGTGTACATCTTCCATGTGGTATTTATTAGTATTTGGTGCAATTTTGCTTAAGCAAGGCACAACTCGTGATAAGCGGTCAATATCTGCCATTTTGAAATCTACACCAGCTTCTTGAGCAGCTGCTAATAAGTGTAAAACAGTGTTACTTGAACCACCCATCGCAATATCTAAGCTCATGGCATTTTCAAAGGCTTCAAATGTACCGATTGAACGTGGCAGTACACTTTCATCATCTTGTTCATAATAGCGTTTGCAAAGCTCAACAATTTGACGACCTGCTTTTAGGAATAATTCTTTGCGGTCAGCATGAGTCGCTAACATCGAGCCATTGCCAGGTAAAGATAAACCTAATGCTTCGGTTAAGCAGTTCATGGAGTTAGCGGTAAACATGCCTGAGCAAGAACCGCAAGTAGGGCAAGCGCTGCGCTCAATCGCATCAATACGCTCATCGCTTACATTCGGATCTGCCGCTTCAATCATCGCATCTACTAAGTCTAAGCGAATAAGCTGATCAGATAATTTCGTTTTACCCGCTTCCATTGGGCCGCCTGAAACGAAGATAGTTGGAATGTTCAAACGCATTGCCGCCATTAACATTCCTGGGGTGATTTTGTCACAGTTGGAAATACATACCATTGCATCAGCACAGTGAGCATTAACCATATATTCCACGCTATCTGCGATTAAATCACGGCTTGGTAAGGAATAAAGCATCCCACCGTGACCCATAGCGATACCGTCATCTACTGCAATAGTATTGAATTCTTTTGCTACACCGCCGGCTTTTTCAATTTCAGCTGCAACCAGTTGTCCCATATCTTTTAAATGAACATGCCCAGGTACGAATTGGGTGAAAGAGTTCACCACCGCAATAATCGGTTTACCAAAGTCATTTTCTTTCATCCCTGTTGCACGCCATAAGGCACGTGCACCCGCCATATTACGACCCTGAGTACTGGTCGCTGAACGTAGTTTTGGCATAAATAATCTCTCCAAGTAAATTTTTAGGGTTCGTTGAATTATTCGATATAATTAAGTTTATAAATACAATTATTTAGATAAAGAATCTACAGCTTGAAATGGTAATGTAATAATTGCTAATGGAATCATAAGAATAGCAACACCTCCCCAAACTAAAGCCATTGAAGCTCCATCTGTGGTTCCTTCATAATCAAAACTTGTTGATTTTTTATATTCAATAAAATTTGTTTTTAATGGTTTAGATAGTTTTCCTTTAATTAATATCTCATCTTTATTCTGAAGTTTTACAAGCTCACCATGACTTATTTCAAAAAGTAAGTCAGGATTTCCCTGAGATGATTTGTAAACATCACGTTTATTAAATAAACTTTCTATCTCTTTTTTAGCCAATTTTTTGCTATCAAGTTCAATAAATATCAATGCTTTAATTTTGTTATCTTCACTATTTTTTTCAATACGATCTATGCGTGCTTCTTTAAAAGCTTTCATATCTTTAGAATTTAAAAAATTAATGAAATTTCGCACATCTTCTGATTTAGAAGAAGAGAACTGATAGCTATTTAAATCTCCTACAGCATAAATATTATTATTTGCAATAAAAAAGGCTTGAATCACCTCTGTTTGCTTAGATATTTCTTTTTCTTGTGTTGTTGTACATCCAAATACAAATAAAATAGAAATGACAAGTAAGATAAATTTTTTCATCATTTTATTCCTAATACATCCGGTAATTTCGCCAACTGATTCACCAACAAATCAAAAGTGCGGTCAGATTTTACAGTGATTTTTATCTGCACTTGGGTTTCTACCAATGCCATATCCATATTAGTCACAGTGAAACCGCGTAAACGAATAACGCGTAATATCCGTTCTAATACTTCCGGACGATGTTGAGCAGTCAATTCAAAAGTATAGTGATTCATCTTAAATTTCCTCCAACATATCGGCATTACACGCACCTGGTGGGACTAACGGCCATACGCATTCCTCTGGTGGAATGCATACTTGCAATAAATAGGCAGTTTCACTATTTAATAAACGATTAAGTGCTGTATCCACCTCATCAGCACGCTCAATGCGTTCAGCTGGAATATCAAAGGCTTTTGCTAACATCACAAAATCAGGATTATCTTCTAAGATGGTTTCAGAACGGCGTTTGTTCCAGAAAAGGTCTTGCCATTGACGCACCATACCAAGGCGTTGGTTATCTAACAGCAAAATTTTTACCGGTAATTTGCCGCGTTTGATAGAGCCTAATTCTTGAATGTTCATCATCAATGAACCATCACCTGTCACTAAAATCACTTCATCATGAGGGCGTGCTTTTTTTGCACCCACCGCTGCAGGTAAACCAAATCCCATGGTGCCAAAACCTGCGGAGGTAATATAATTTTCTGGTGCGAAATGGCGCATATGTTGTGCAGACCACATTTGATGTTGACCCACATCGGTGCAAATCACCGCATTTTGAGGTTTACGCTGTGAAAGCGTGTTGAGCAACGACCAAGGGTCAATAGGTCGGTTGCCTGCATTGTCAATATAAGTGAAATCGAGTTTGGCTTTCAATGTTTGAATGTGTGCTCGCCAATCGTCAATTGCAAGAGGGATACTTAAAGCTTCTAAAGCTTGAATTAAATCACCTTGAAGGGCAACATTGGCCACACGGAGTTTGTTGATTTCCGCCGCATCAATATCACAATGAATCACTTTTGCATGTGGAGCAAAACTATCTAATTTGCCGGTCACGCGGTCATCAAAACGTGCACCGCACACTAACAATAAATCACATTCTTGTACGGCTACGTTTGCAGCTCTTGTGCCGTGCATACCAATCATGCCCATATAAACAGGATCGGTTGGGTCTATTGAGCCTAAACCTTTCAATGTTGAAACAGATGGCATTTTGGTGATTTGTAGGAATTTTTTGACCGCTTGCGTTGAGTTTGCCATACCTACACCGCCGCCCACATAAAGCACCGGTTTTTTGGCTTGCGTCAATAACGCTTTAGCTTCCGCTAATTTTAATTCTGAAAGTGCAGTTGGTTTTACGACTGGTTTGACAATGGGTTTGATATGTTCAGGCACATCACTTACTTGAATATTGCGAGGCACATCAATGAGAACTGGACCAGGTCTGCCACTTTGTGCAATTTGGAAAGCAGAGGCAATAATTTCGGGTAATTCTTCGATAGATTGCACAATATAGCTGTGCTTGGTACAAGCAAGAGATAAACCTAAAACATCGGCTTCTTGGAAAGCATCGGTACCGATAAGAGGAGCAGCCACTTGGCCAGTAAATGCTACGAGTGGCACAGAATCAGCAAAGGCATCGCCTAAACCTGTAATTAAATTGGTGGCGCCAGGGCCTGAGGTTGCGACACAAACGCCGACTTTGCCTGTGGAGCGAGCATAACCAATTGCGGCTATAGCGGCACCTTGTTCGTTACGGCAAAGAAGATGGTCAAGACCTGAGTCATAGATGGCATCGTAGGTTGGCATGATTGCCCCGCCTGGGTAGCCGAAAAGATCGGTTACACCGTGCGCTTTTAAACATTCGATAATGAGTTGTGCGCCTGTCATGTTGCTTCCCGTTTTTATGATTATTAAATAATTTTATGAATATTGAAGTTCAGCATTGTAGCGGAATTTTTCGCCTTTGGTTAGGTTTTCGCGAAAAAACAAACGAAAAAAACACGATAACTAAGATTATCGTGTTTTTTGATAAGAAGTGCGGTCAGAAAACATAATGTTTTCTACACAAAATTAGAAGCCTGCTTGTTTTTCTAATTGTTCAACAAGCGCATCGTCTAAGCCTAATGCTTGAGCTAAATCTGCTAAGAAAATGATTTCTTTGCGAGATAAATCTTTGCTTACTAAGCGAGCAGCTAAGTACACATTGCTTGCAAGTGCAGTATCATTACCTATAAGATGTGCAATTTCATTGATAGAAATTGGATTTTGGATTTCTTGTTCAAGCCATTGCGCTAATTCAGGGTTGTTACCTGCTTCGTTTGCAATAGTTTGTTTTTCATCTTCAGTGATTTCACCATCTGCTGCCGCTGCGGCGATCATAGTACGTAAAATTAATTCACCCGCATCGACATGGCTTGATGAATTTAATACATCAAACGCATTTTCTGAAATGTTTGGTTGGCTATTTTGTTGGGATTTTTGATAGTTTTGGTATGCTTGGTAAGCAAGATTACCTAATACAGCAAGTGAACCTAATTTTGCTAAACTTGCACCACCGCTGCGGCCTAAAATCATTGATAAAAGACCGCCTAACGCAGCACCGCCCCCCACTTTGGTGAGAGAATCGATTGTTTGGTTGCCGGTTTCAAGTTTGCTTGCAGAGTTTTTAGCGACATCTAAAACTTGATTTAAAATGCTATTGAGATCCATAAATGTTTCCTTTTGGTTGTTAATAGATATTAAATTTGGCCTTTAGACAGTGATTTTAAAAAAAAATTCATTATTTTTAACCGCACTTTAAATCAAATTCTTGACTAGGTTTTAGAATTCATTATATTGAAATCTTTCTTCATTCAAAAGGAACTTAATATGACGCAGTCAAACGCAAAGCGAGAGACCTTTTCTGGTCGGAAAGCATTTATTATGGCGGCAATTGGATCCGCTGTTGGCTTAGGAAACATCTGGCGTTTCCCTTATACCACTTATGAAAACGGTGGCGGTGCATTTATTATCCCTTATCTTATTGCACTTTTAACCGCTGGTATTCCATTACTTTTCTTAGATTACGCAATCGGTCATCGCCATCGTGGTGGTGCACCGCTTTCTTATCGTCGCTTTAACCCACACTTTGAAGTGTTTGGTTGGTGGCAAGTAATGGTTAACGTCATCATCGGTCTTTACTACGCGGTAGTATTAGGTTGGGCGGCAAGCTATACTTATTTCTCACTTAATTCTGCTTGGGGTGACCAACCGATTGATTTCTTCCTACACGAATTCTTAAAAATGGGCGATATCAGCAATGGTGTGAGCTTTGAGTTTGTCGGCATGGTAACTGGTCCATTAATTGCCGTATGGTTAGTGGCTTTAGGCGTACTTTCTTTAGGTATTCAAAAAGGGATTTCTAAATCTTCAGATATCTTAATGCCTGTTTTAGTCGTGATGTTTGTGGCATTGGTGGTTTATTCTTTATTCTTACCAGGTGCAGAAAAAGGCTTGAACGCGTTATTTACACCAGACTGGTCAAAACTCTCTAATCCGAGCGTGTGGATTGCGGCTTACGGTCAAATCTTCTTCTCTCTTTCCATCTGTTTCGGGATCATGATTACGTATGCATCGTACTTGAAAAAAGATTCAGATTTAACAGGTAGCGGTTTAGTTGTTGGTTTTGCGAACTCAAGTTTTGAAGTGCTTGCCGGTATCGGTGTATTTGCGGCATTAGGTTTCATCGCAACCGCACAAGGTGTAGAAGTGAGCGAAGTGGCAAAAGGTGGTATTGGTTTAGCTTTCTTTGCATTCCCAACTATTATTAATAAAGCACCATTCGGTGAAGTGTTAGGGGTATTGTTCTTTGGTTCATTAACCTTTGCGGCATTAACCTCATTTATCTCTGTTATTGAAGTAATTATTTCAGCGATTCAAGATAAACTCCGTTTACGTCGAGCAAAAGCGACCTTTGTTGTTGGTTTACCAATGATGGTGGTGTCAGTCATTTTATTTGGTACGACAACCGGCTTACCAATGCTTGATGTATTCGATAAATTTGTAAACTACTTCGGTATTGTAGCAGTGGCATTTGTTTCATTAATTGTGATTGTAGCAAATGAAAAACTAGGCTTATTAGGCAACCACTTAAATCAAAGCTCTTCATTCAAAGTCGGTTTCCTATGGCGTTTATGTATTGTCATCACAACCGGTATTCTTGCCTTTATGTTATTCAGTGAGGGTGCGAAAGTATTTACAGAAGGTTATGAAGGCTATCCAAGCTGGTTTGTAAATATCTTTGGTTGGGGTATGGCAATTTCGCTAGTGGTGGTTTCGTTCATTCTTTCTCGTTTAAAATGGAAAAATGAAGACAACTTCAAGCTTGAAGAAAAAGGAGAATAAAGATGACAAGTATTTCAATTACAATGATGATTGTGGCGCTTTTAGTAATTTGGGGCGGCTTGATCTTTTCCTTAATCAGACTTCCAAAAGAAGAAAAATAAGGTCAAAATTGACCGCACTTTGAAATAAGTAGGGCGTGCTGAGCACGCCCTTTTTTGTTATTTCGATAAATCGATTTGATATACCGCAAATCCCACTTCATCGGTGCCGACTTTCTTCATTGGGTATTGCGCATTGTCTTGAATAAATTTCGCTGCTTGTTCGCTTGGCGAGGTTTCAAAACGTACATCTAATTTATCGTTACCTTTAATCGGTGCAAAACGCCAATTTTTATCCGCACTTGGGTTTACATGGCCATTTTTTTCGCTTTCTGCTTTGATGTAATCCGCAAGAATTTGGCGGTTTTCATCTGGAGAAGCGTAAACAATGTGCGCATCGCCTGTGCCTGGGAATTTATTACCGTAAGCACGATAGTTATTAGTCGCAATTAAGAATTCTGCTTTTGGATCAACCGGTTTACCTTGGTAGGTTAAATTCACCACACGGTGTGAATTCGGGTTAATCAATTTACATTCGCCGTCATAACGCGGTGGTTGAGTGAGGTCGAATTCATAATTTACGCCGTCAATTACATCGTAGTTATAAGTACGGAAACCGTCCCAATCAAGTAAAGATTGTGGTTTGTCGCTGGTAGGATCGATTTGTTTGAACATACCTGCGCTACATTCTAACCATTCTTTCAATTCTTCACCGGTTGCTTTCACAACAACTAAGGTATTTGGATAGAGGTATAAGTCTGCTGCGTTACGGAATGTTAATTCACCTTTGTTAACTTCTGTATAGCCAGTAGGGTCATTTTTACGTCCACCTGCTTTAAATGGTGCGCCCGCACTTAAAATTGGTAAGCCCGCCATTGCTGCAACACTTGGTGCTACTTTTTCAACGTAAGCTTTTTGTGCTTGGTTCACAATTTGAATGGTTGGGTCATCTTGCACTAGGGCTAAGTAGCTATACATGTTATCGGTCGCTTTACCGATTGGCTGTGCCACGAATTCACGGGTGGCTTCATGCACAGGTTTTAAAAGTGCGGTCAATTCGGCATCACTTTCTGTGGTCGCTTTTTTGTTTTCTGCATCGTAAATTGGACGAAGTACCGCTTTACCATCAGCCACTAACCATTTGCCGTTGTGTTGAGCAAGGGTTAAGTCGATTACACTAATGTTGTTTGCCCAGTAGCCCGCCATACTTTCAGGTACGCCTTTTACGGTTCCTTTAGCAATATCTGCATTTGGTGATTTGGCGAACTCTTTGTTTGGGAATAAACGGTGAGAGTGACCGAAAACAATCGCGTCAATGTGTGGTACATCAGCAAGGTAGAATGCCGAGTTTTCTGCACCTTCTTGATATGGCTCATCTGATGGGCCTGTGTGAGCAAGTGCCACAATAATATCGGCGCCTTTTTGTTTCATTTCTGGCACATATTTTTGTGCGGTTTTCACGATATCGCGCGTTTCAACTTTGCCTTGTAAATTTGCTTTATCCCACACCATAATTTGTGGTGGTACAAAACCGATATAACCAATGTTTAGTTTGTGCTTTTTACCTTGGCTATCCACCACTTCTTTGGTTTGAATTACATAAGGTGTGAAATAGGGCTCTTCAGTACCGACTTTCACTACGTTAGCATTGATGATAGGGAATTTCGCTTGTTTAATCGCATCAGCTAAATAATCTAAGCCATAGTTAAATTCGTGGTTACCTAATGTGCCCACTTCATAGTGCATTGCATTTAAGCAATCTACAGCGGGGTTTGGTTTGCCTTCTTTATAACCTTTCGCTGCTTGATAGTCAGCAATTGGGTTACCTTGGATTAAGTCACCGTTATCAACTAAAACGCTGTTTTTCACCTCTTTACGTGCTTGACGAATCAAGCTTGCTGCACGGGTAAAACCGAATTTCTCAGTAGGTGCATCTTTGTAGTAATCGAAGTCAGTTAAAAAACTGTGAATATCGGTCGTTGCTATGATACGTAAATCGACTTGTGTGTCGCTTTTCGCAAAAGCAAAACGGCTCGCACTCAACGCTAAAATGCTGCTTGCGCCAAGTTGGATGAAATCTCTTCTGTTGATCATATGTGCTCCTGTTGTGTGAGAATCGACGGGATTTTAAATCTCTTTTATATATAAAGAAAGCGCAATATAAAGTTCTGGAATGAAGTGTGATGAGCATCACAAAATAAAGGATTGAATTTGGTTGCAAAACTCTGCATTTGGGACAAAAATAGGCTATCCAATCAACTAGAAATTAAGTCATTCATAGTAAGGTAGCCTGCATTTATTGATGGCATCCGATAAGGAGATCGCTATGGCTTTTAATCTTAAAAATAGACACCTATTAAGTCTTGTTCATCATTCAGAACGCGAAATTAATTATTTGTTAGATTTATCACGTGATTTGAAACGTGCTAAATATGCAGGAACAGAGCAACCTCAGCTTAAAGGTAAAAATATCGCACTTATTTTTGAAAAGACATCAACGCGTACTCGTTGTGCTTTTGAAGTTGCAGCTTATGATCAAGGTGCTCGAGTGACTTATATCGATCCAAACTCTTCTCAAATTGGACATAAAGAAAGCATGAAAGATACAGCTCGAGTACTTGGAAGAATGTATGATGCGATTGAGTATCGAGGCTTTAAACAAAGTACCGTACAAGAACTTGCAGATTATGCTGGAGTGCCGGTGTTTAATGGTTTAACGGATGAGTTTCATCCTACACAAATGCTCGCAGATGTTCTCACGATGACTGAACATTGTGATAAGCCACTTTGTCAAATTAGTTATGTGTATATTGGTGATGCACGCAATAACATGGGAAACTCTCTTTTACTGATAGGCTCAAAACTAGGGATGGATGTGCGTATTTGCGCCCCTAAAGCCTTATTACCAGAAGCCAGTTTTATTGAAATGTGTAAGGGTTTTGCTAAAGAAAGCGGTGCGCGGATTACTGTAACGGAAGATATCGATAAAGCTGTAAGCGGCGTTGATTTTGTGCATACTGATGTTTGGGTCTCAATGGGGGAGCCATTAGAGGCTTGGAGAGAACGTATTAAGTTATTGCTTCCTTATCAAGTAACGCCTGAACTCATGAAGCGTACAGGCAATCCAAAAGTAAAATTTATGCACTGTTTACCTGCATTCCATAATAGCGAAACCAAAGTGGGTCGCCAAATTGCTGAAAAGTATCCTGAATTAGCAAACGGCATTGAAGTGACTGAAGAGGTGTTTGAATCGCCGATGAATATTGCATTTGAGCAAGCAGAAAACCGTATGCATACGATTAAAGCAGTCATGGTAGCGAGTTTAGCTTAGGAAAGATCTCGATAAATGAGTACATTTATTAATCATCTATTTTAAGAATAATTTATTTCCATACTTTTTGTGATTTTATTTTTTATGTGAAAAATTAAATTTATTTTTTGATAATGATCACATTTTTTGAAAAATATTATTGACATGATATTTACACAAGCAGAGAATATACCCAACTAAGGTTAGTTTAGATAGAAAGAGGAAATTTTTCTATGCTACTTCGTACATATATACACAGATACGTCCATACGAAAGTATTGAGACTTTTACGGTTTAATCCGATAAAAGGTCGTTCTTTGATGGCGCATATCCGTCGTACACGTCATATTATGATGCCATCGCATCGTTCTTGCTTCTCATATTCAGTATTTGCTTCTCAAAACAAACCATCCAACACGGCTCTCTAAACAGAGTTGTTCTCTCTGTTTAGAGAGTCTCCACAGATTAATTTCTGAATATTTTTGTATTGTCTAGAACAGGCAAGAAATATTTTGTGAAATTAACTTAATCTTATTTAATTTAAAATAAAAAATTCTTACTTTAGTTTTTTTATATAAAAATCTAGAGCGGGTTGTTTTATTCTAAATAAATCTATTGCGTTATTAAAATTAATAATGCAGGGTAACTTTACGTCAAAAAAATAAATAAAAGGAGTTTATTATGCCAAACTTAAAAATTGCATATAGTCCAAAAGTTGAACAATATTTCTCTACAAATAGAGAATTAGTTGAAATTACCAAAACAGACTTTACTGATGTTGCCGCTATTGTGTTGACATCAGGGGATGTAGGTGAATACCTTGAACGTATTCAAGCAACAAATTTTGGTATCCCAGTATTTGTTGTTCAAACTGAAGAAGAACAAGTTGATCCGAAATTCTATGATGCTATTTATCATATTCAAGATTTAAATGGTTATGACATTAAGCTTTATAGCCGTCAAATCGAAACTGCTGCAAGACTTTATGAAGAAAAAATGTTACCTCCATTCTTCAAAATGTTAAGTGAATATGTAGAAATGGGTAATATTGCTTTTGACTGTCCGGGACACCAAGGTGGTCAATACTATCGTAAACACCCAGCAGGTCGTTTCCTTTATGACTTCTACGGTGAAAACATTTTCCGTTCAGATATTTGTAATGCTGACGTGAAATTAGGTGACTTGTTAATTCACGAAGGTGCAGCTTGTGATGCACAAAAATATGCGGCTCAAGTATTCAATGCAGATAAAACTTACTTCGTATTAAATGGTACATCTTCTTCAAACAAAGTTGCGTTAAACGCAGTACTTGCTCCGGGCGATTTAGTGTTATTTGACCGTAATAACCATAAATCAAACCACCATGGTGCATTAATTCAAGCGGGTGCAACCCCAATTTACTTAGAAACTGCACGTAACCCATTTGGTTTCATTGGTGGTATCGACAGTCACTGCTTCGAAGAAGATTATTTGAAATCATTAATTAAAGAAGTCGCACCTGAAAAATTAAACCAAAAACGTCCATTCCGTTTAGCAGTTATTCAATTAGGTACTTATGACGGTACAATTTATAACGCACGTCAAGTGGTAGATAAAATTGGTCATCTTTGTGACTACATCTTATTCGACTCTGCATGGGTAGGTTATGAACAATTCATTCCAATGATGAAAGACTGCTCTCCATTATTGCTTGAATTAAATGAAAACGACCCAGGTATTTTAGTGACCCAATCTGTTCATAAACAACAAGCAGGTTTCTCACAAACTTCACAAATTCACAAAAAAGATAAACACATTAAAGGTCAAGATCGTTATGTAAACCACAAACGTTTCAATAACGCCTTTATGTTACATGCGTCAACCAGTCCGTTCTATCCATTATTTGCGGCATTAGATGTGAATGCGAAAATTCAAGGTAGTGAAGCAGGTCGTCGTTTATGGCATGAATGTGTGAAAGTAGGTATCGAAGCACGTAAATTAGTATTAAATCACTGTGAATTAATTCGTCCATTTATTCCAACCACAATTAAAGGTAAAAAATGGCAAGATTATGACACAGAAGAAATTGCAACTAATCTCGAATTCTTCAAATTCCACCCAACAGATACATGGCATAAATTTGAAGGCTATGCTGATGAACAATACTTCGTTGACCCATGTAAATTCTTGCTTACCACTCCAGGTATCAGCTTAGAAACCGGCGAATATGAAAAATTTGGTGTACCAGCAACTATTCTTGCAAACTACTTACGTGAAAACGGTATTATTCCGGAAAAATGTGACTTGAACTCAATCTTATTCTTGCTCACTCCGGCAGAAACCCTCACCAAAATGCAAACTTTGGTTGCTCAAATCGCCTTGTTTGAAAAACACATTAAACAAGACTCTTTATTAAAAGATGTATTGCCAACTGTGTATAAAAACAACGAAGACCGTTACAAAGGCTATACCATCCGTCAATTATGCCAAGAAATGCATGACCTTTATGTAAGCCGTAATGTAAAACAACTTCAAAAAGACCTATTCCGCAAAGCAACATTACCGGAATATGCATTAAATCCACACGATGCGAATATTGAATTCGTTCGTAACAAAGTTGAACTTGTTCCATTAACAGACATTGTGGGTCGTGTGGCTGCGGAAGGTGCGTTACCTTATCCTCCAGGTGTGTTATGTGTGGTTCCAGGAGAAAGATGGAGTTCAACTGCACAAAAATACTTCCTTGCATTAGAAGAAGGTATTAACACATTACCTGGCTTTGCACCTGAAATCCAAGGGGTTTACTTACAAAAAGACCCTGATGGACGTACTCGTGCATATGGCTATGTTTTAACTGACTATTAATAAAGTGAGGTTATGAGGTTTTTCCTTATAACCCTCTCAGCACAAACAAAAAAAGTGCGGTTAAAAACATCTGATTTTTTGACCGCACTTGTAGGAGTATAAATTATGAGTGCTAAAAGTAATAAAATTGGTGTGGTACAACTCACCATTCTTACCATGGTTAATATGATGGGTTCCGGTATTATTATGTTACCGACCAAATTAGCCGAAATTGGGACTATTTCCATCGTTTCTTGGCTTGTAACAGCCGTTGGTTCAACAGCCTTAGCTTATGCATTCGCACAATGCGGTATGTTTAGTAAAAAATCTGGTGGTATGGGCGGTTATGCGGAATACTCTTTCGGTAAAGCCGGTAACTTCATGGCAAACTACACTTACGGTGTATCATTAGTTATTGCCAATACAGCAATCGCAATTTCTGCGGTGGGTTATGGCTCAGAGTTCCTTGGAGCAACCCTTTCTCCACTCTCTATCGCATTATGGACCATCTTCACCCTTTGGCTTGCAACCGTCCTTAATTTTGGTGGTGCAAGAATCACTGGTAATATCAGTTCATTCACCATTTGGGGCGTAATCATTCCTGTGGTAGGTATTTCAATCATTGGTTGGAAATGGTTTGATGGTACAATGTATGTAAATTCTTGGAACCCACACAATGTACCTACTTTTGAAGCGATCGGTGTATCTATTTCAATGACATTATGGGCGTTCTTAGGATTAGAATCAGCTTGTGCAAACGCAGATGCTGTTGAAAATCCAGAGAAAAACGTACCAATCGCAGTACTTGGTGGTACTTTAGGGGCAGCGGTAATTTATATCGTTTCAACTAACGTGATCGCAGGTATTGTACCTAACCTTGAACTCGCTAATTCAACAGCGCCATTCGGTTTAGCCTTTGCTCATATGTTTGATGAAACAATCGGTAAAGTCATCATGGGCTTAATGGTGATGTCTTGCTTTGGTTCATTATTAGGCTGGCAGTTCACAATTGCCCAAGTATTTAAATCTTCAGCAGAAGAAGGTTATTTCCCAGCATTCTTCAAAAAAGTTACCAGTAAAGATGCACCAATCGTTGGTATGGTGACCATTACTGCATTACAAACTTTACTTTCTTTGATGACAATTAGTCCATCATTAAATAAACAATTCAATGTGTTGGTGGATTTAGCGGTAGTAACAAACGTTATTCCATACTTGCTCTCAATGGCAGCACTTGCCGTGTTATTGAAAGCAGAGAATGTTGCGCCACAAAAATATAAAACAACCGTCTTTGTTGCCTTTATTGGTTCACTCTATAGTATCTATGCGCTTTATGCAGCTGGTGAACAAGCGATGTTATATGGTTCAATTGTGACCTTTATCGGTTGGACATTGTATGGTTTTGTTTCTTACAAATTTGACCTTAAAAAATCACAAGCAAATTAAAAAAGAGAAGCCTACATCTTCATGTAGGCCTTTCGAGTTGCAATAAACTTAAAGTATAAAAGCGCGGTTGAAAATTAACTTGTTTTTAACCGCGCTTTTTATTTAGGACAATACTCTCAACAATACAGGTTGAAATTCCGTTTGTTGGCCAAGTTTTTGGGTGTAACGTTTAACCATGACAAAGGAAAGTGCGGTCAACATAAAGATTAAAATCGCACGAATGAGTTCATTCTCACTGATATAGTTGGAAAGTAATGTTGCAACCAATAGTGTGAAAAGCGGCACGATATACATTAACAATGCTGAAAATAACATGGATTTTTCTTCTAGACCGATTTCTACCATTTGACCTGTACGCAGTGGCGTAATGGTTTCGAGCGTGAAGATATGTTCGCCTCGTTTTCCATTGAGTTCAGACAGGGAAGCTGTTCCACAGGCTTCTCTAGCCGAACAAGCTCCACAGGCGCTTTGTGACTGACATTTCACTTTAGCAAGACCGGTTTCTGCATCATAGCTCATCACAATGGCACTTTCTTTTAGCATCGTGCTTCTCCCATATAAATATCAAAGCGGTGATTTTTGGTTTCACGACTAACATGGGGCGCTTTTTGCGCTAAGAATTCCGCATAATCAGGACGTTTTACCACCACGCGTTTACGGGCTAATTGTAGCGCAGGTGTCAAGAGTTCATCGGCATCCAAATCGGCACCAACCAAATGTTGGAATACACGCATTTCTTTTTTGACTAGGGCGGATTTTTGCTTGTGCGGATACATTGGATCCAAATATACCACATCAGCACTATCGATTTGTGGATTAAGTTCGGCAATATGATGAACATTTAGTAAGCGCATATTTTGTTGCATCATTTCACCTATTTCTGCATCCTGATAAGCGCGGTTGAGGCCATCCTGCAATAGTAAATATACTACCGGATGACGCTCCACTAAACGCACTTGGCAACCGATAGAAGCTAAAACAAACGCATCTCGACCAAGTCCTGCTGTGGCATCAATCACGCTTGGCAATTCTGCACCCTTAATACCTACAGCTTTGGCAATAGCTTCGCCACGTCCACCACCAAATTTACGACGATGCGCCATCGCACCAGCTACGAAATCTACAAATACATCGCCCAACTTGGGTTCATCCAGTTTGCGTAGGGCTAGGTGAGTTTCAGTTTGCACCAATGCAAGTGGGCTTTCAGTACAATGCTCGATACCAAGAGGGGCGCAAAGTGCGGTCAATTCTGACAATGTTCCCGCTTCGGCAAGCAGTTGAATTTTTATTTTTTCACCAGCCATACGCCGCTTTCCATATGATCTGTGTAAGGGAATTGATCAAACAGCGCCGCTTTTTCAATGCGGTGGGTTTGGCTTAGGGTTTGCAAATTCTCACAAAGGGTATGTGGGTTGCAGGAAATATACAAAATACGATCGTAATTTTGCACCAGTTTTACCGTGTCAGGGTCAAGCCCTGCTCGTGGTGGATCAACAAAAATCGTATTGCATTGATAGGCTTTTAAATCAATGCCTTTTAAGCGATTAAACTCACGTACACCATTCATTGCTTGGGTAAATTCTTCTGCCGACATACGGATAATTTGCAGATTATCTATACCATTTTCCGCAATATTAAATTGTGCGGCAGCCACGGATGGCTTGGCAATTTCAGTAGCAAGCACTTTACGGAAGTTTTGTGCAAGGGCGATAGAGAAATTGCCGTTGCCGCAGTACAGCTCTAATAAATCGCCCTGAGAACCTTGAGTGCAATCAATCGCCCATTCCAACATCTTGCAATTCACGGCTGCATTTGGCTGAGTGAAACTATTTTCTACTTGGCGATAAACATAATTGCGTCCTTTTATCGGTAACACTTCATCGACAAAATCTTGCTCTAAACAGATTTTTTGTTTATTCGCACGACCAATCAGCTGCACATCAAAACCAAGTTGTTGTAATTCACTTTTTAGGTTTGCTGCAGCGCTTTGCCATTCTTCCGTGAGTTGCTTGTGGTAAAGCAGGCTTACAATAATTTTATTGCTGAGCGTGCTCAAATAATCAATTTGAAACAGTTTTTTATGTAGCACTTCCTGCATTTTTAACAACGGTAATAAGGCTTTCATCATGTGATTGATCAGTTTGCTGGCAATTGGAAACTCATCAACTCGATAGCGCTGCAAGGTGCTTTGATCAAACATGATGTGATAAAAATCGCCTTTATCATGCCAAATACGAAATTCTGCACGCATCCGATAATGGCTGGTTGGCGAATCAAACACGGCTATTTCTGGGGCGTTAAAAGGCTGCAAAAGTGCGGTCAGTTTTTCAGTCTTTTTTTGCAGGAGTTCGGTATATTGGGAAATGGGTAGTTGCATTGATGTTTACGTTTGAATGATAAATATCCCACAGCCCTTGGCAAGCATGGGGATTGAGTAAAAAAGCAAAAGGCAAGCTTCTGCCTGCCTTTTAAAATGTATTATTCGCCAGAATAATCTTCGCCACCAGAAGCCGCTTCGCTCACATCACCTGATAAGGTGTAAACACGTTTTGTTGTGTTAATGCGAGTACGATATTTATTCCAGGTTTTTTCGAAGAAAGTTTCCGGTGCACGTTCACCACGGCAAAAAGCAACAAATTCTTTTTCTTCTTTTGTCGCTGGCTTGCGTTCGCCTGAATCTAATGCTTTAAACGCTTGACCATATTGCTCTAATACTTGGGATTCTTTGATTGTATAATCACCGTGACGGGAAAATCCGCGTGGGTAGTTTTTGTCGTCAAAAAAACGACGAGTAACACTGAAACTAGCAGCCATAATCATCTCTCTTCTTTATATTTAAAAACGGCAGGCATTAAACCAATTTTTTTTTATTTTTGCAATAAACCTTTCACGGTTTCTACATAATCTTTGACGAAATCATCGTAATTTAAGCCTTCAGGGTTTACACGATATTTGCCATTTACATAGAAATCAGGTACGCCATGTACTTTAAACTGCTCAGCCGCATTCACTTGTTTATTCACTAAACCGTTTACAGCAAAGCTGTTGATGTTGTTATCAAATTGTTCAGCAGTCACACCGTTATCAATGAAGATTTTACGAATATCGTCCATTGAGCTTAATTTATCTTGTTGTGCAGCTTCAAATAAAGGCGCTTTCACTTTGCTTTCTGCACCAAGTGCCATCGCTAATGCCCATGCACGAGTGAGGTTTTCAGATTGACGACCTAAGAAGTTAACATGATATTGTTTAAATTCAGTGCCTTTTGGTAAGCTTTCTGCAACTTGTTTTGGAATGTGGTACTCCATTTCAAAGGCATAGCAGTGCGGACAGTAGAAAGAGAAAAATTCAATCACTTCAGGCTGTGCAGAAGCGGTTTGGCTCACTTGAACGTATTGTTTACCTTCTTCTAGATTAGCTGCGAATGCGTTAAATGAAAATAAAGCACCGAGTAAAAATAAAACTTTTTTCATTTGTTTTCCTTATTTAATAATTCCGCGTGCTTTTAACAATGCGGTTTTAAAATCTTCTTCATAATCTTTTTTGATGCCAGGAATTGGCTCAAGTTTATCTGTATCGTGCATTTTTAAATGATAAATAATCACTTCATCAGATAATTCTGCTACGGGTTTATCAAAACCTGCTTCATCAGCAATTTTTTGCAAAATTTGTAACAAGCTCAGATCTGGGTCTTTAGACCAGTAAGGTTGTAAAAGTTCCAAAACTTCATTTAAACGCTTACATTTCATTGCTATTTCCTTTTAAATGGAGAAAAATAAGGCTAGATCATACTTCAAATAAGGCAATAAGAAAATATGGAATACACAATAAGTGCGGTTATTTTGGCTGGCGGAAAAGCACGGAGAATGAATGGGTCGGATAAAGGCTTGCAGCTTTTACAAAATAAACCATTAATTAGCCATGTGATTGAACGCTTACAACCTCAAGTGATTGATATTTCAATTAATGCTAATCGCCACCATACGGAATATGCACAATGGGGTTTTCCCGTATTTTCAGATGAATTGCCTGATTTTCAGGGGCCGTTGAGCGGTATGCTAACAGCACTCGAAAAAGCTAAAACGGATTTTGTACTTTTTGTGCCTTGTGATAGTCCGTATTTTCCACAAAACTTATTAGAAAAACTAAAAAGCGCGGTTAAAAATGACCGCACTTTAATTGCTTATGCAAAAGATAAGGAGCGTGAACACCCGACATTTTGTTTGATGTCCGTTCAGCTTAAAGAGAAGTTACGCGCTTATTTAAACGAGGGCGAACGTCGCTTATTACAATTTATGAACAAAAATGGGGCGGTTGCTGTCCAATTTGACGAACGAGAGGGGCGATTTGTAAATTTTAATACCTTAGAAGATTTACAATAAATTATTTGTTAAATCTTGAATTTTGCAAAAAATTCTCCATTATTGCAGTGTTTACTTTCTATTTTATTGAGGAACTTTATTATGATGCGAATCCTTTTATTTTTAGCTACTAACTTTGCTGTAATGCTTGTGTTAGGGATTATTTTAAATGTGACCGGTATTGCAGGAAATAGTACTGGTGGCATTTTAATTATGGCGATGCTTTTCGGTTTTGCTGGATCGTTGATTTCATTATTTTTATCAAAAACCATGGCATTGCGCTCTGTGGGCGCGGAGGTAATTACCGAACCTCGTAATCAGGCTGAGCGTTGGTTAGTGGAAACTGTACGTCGTCAAGCACAACAAGCAGGCATCCCAATGCCAGATGTGGCGATTTACCATTCTAATGATGCGAATGCCTTTGCTACGGGTGCGACTAAAAACAATTCTTTAGTGGCGATTAGTACAGGCTTATTAAACTCCATGACGGAAGAAGAAGCTGAAGCAGTATTGGCTCATGAGGTCTCACACATCGCGAACGGTGATATGGTGACCATGACTTTATTACAGGGCGTATTGAATACCTTCGTGATTTTCTTATCTCGCGTGATTGCCAATGTGGTGGCGAGCTCCCGTAATGGTGATGAAGAAAGTCGGAGTTCAGGCATTTACTTCTTAGTTTCAATGGTGTTAGAAATTGTATTTGGTATTTTAGCGAGCATTATCGCGATGTGGTTCTCGCGCTATCGTGAATATCGTGCAGATGCAGGTTCTGCACAGCTTGTTGGAAAAGAAAAAATGATCGCGGCATTACAACGTTTACAACAAATTCATGAGCCACAAGAGATGGAAGGTTCACTTAATGCCTTTATGATTAACGGCAAACGCAGCGAACTCTTTATGAGCCATCCTCCGCTTGAAAAACGTATCGAAGCATTACGTAGTTTATAAAAGATAAAAAAAACAAAGGGCTAAATGTAATATTTAGCCCTTTTTATTGTAGATTATTTAATATCCGCTAAGACTTTAGTGAGTAATTCCCAGTATGTTTGTACTGTTGAAATTTGGACTTTTTCATCTGGCGAATGCGCATTGCGAATAGTTGGCCCCACAGAAATCATATCAATATTTGGATAATGTTCTTTCAACAAACCACATTCAAGCCCCGCGTGAATCACTTTAATCTCAGGCTCTTTGCCAAGCACTTCTGCATAATGTTTTTTCATTAATGTCAAAATTGCGGTGTCATTTACTGGTTTCCAACCTGGGTAAGAACCTGAAAGTTCAACTGTTGCACCAGTGAGTTTAGCGAGTGAGGTTAAGGTGTCTTCTACATATTCTTTACCGCTTTCAATCAATGAGCGAATAAGAATCGTGCCTTCGATTTTATCTTTAAGGGTTTTTAACACACCAATACTTAATGAGCTTTCCACGACGTTTTTGATTACATCACTGTTACGAATCACACCGTTTGGTAACACATTCAGTAAATTAATCACTTTTTGGGTGCTTTCAAGCGTGAAGGTTTGTTGTGGATTTTCAACTTGCTCAACTGTTAAAGTTAAGTTTGGCTCAGCGATAGCAAGCTCTTCTTTTAATAAAACTTCAAATTTTTTGACCGCACTTTTTACGCTTTCTACATCATGATTGAAGCAAATGGTTGCAGCCGCTTCACGTGGAATCGCATTACGAATTGAGCCACCACGAATTTCTGCAAGGGCAAAGTGCGGTTGATTTTGTGTAAGTTTTGCTAATAAGCGTGCTAATACTTTAATTGCATTCGCACGTGTGGTGTGAATATCACAGCCTGAGTGGCCGCCGCGTAAACCTTTTAAGTTAATTTGTAGGGCGTGGCTAAATGGATTGTTTTCACGGTGAACAGGTAACTCAACATTAGCATTTACCCCACCAGCACAACCAATATAGATTTCACCGATTTCTTCGGTATCGGTATTAATTAAGATTTCTGATTTTAACCAGTTACGACGAAGGTGTACGGCACCATCCATGCCGGTTTCTTCAGTCATGGTGAGTAACACTTCAAGTGGTGGGTGTGCAATATCGGTACTTTCTAATACCGCTAAGGTAGAGGCTAAACCAATACCGTTATCCGCACCAAGTGTCGTACCTTGCGCTTTTACCCAATCACCGTCGATATAAGGACGAATAGGGTCTTGGGTAAAATTATGAGGATTGCCTTCATTCGCTTGCGGCACCATATCTAAATGTGCTTGTAAGACAACAGGTTGGCTGTTTTCCATTCCTGCAGTAGCGGGTTTACGAATTAATACATTGCCGGCTTCATCACGTTCTGCAAAGAATTGTTTTTCTTTTGCCCAGTTGACAATAAAAGTGGCGAGTGCATCTTCATGATGTGAAGGATGTGGAATTGCACAAATTTGATCAAACCATTTCCAAAGTAATTGCGGTTGTAATGTGGTAATTTCTGACATAATGAACTCCTTTTTTCATTAAAATTTTTGCGGAAATCATAGCATAAAACGCCAATTCAGGTTAAAATTCCGCAATTTTTTTATTTAGCGACAAAGTTTAAGGTATTTGTTATGAGCGAAAAATATGTTGTTACTTGGGATATGTTCCAAATGCATGCCCGCAAATTAGCGGAACGTTTACTTCCTGCCACTCAGTGGAAAGGTATCATCGCAGTAAGCCGTGGTGGTTTATTCCCAGCAGCGGTACTTGCTCGCGAATTAAATATTCGTTTCGTAGAAACCGTGTGTATTGCGAGTTATGATCACGATGAACAAGGTGCATTAAAAGTATTACACCGTGCAAGTGGTGATGGTGAAGGAATGATCGTGGTAGACGATTTAGTGGATACCGGCAACACTGCTCGTGCAATTCGTGAAATGTATCCAAAAGCAAAATTCGTCACAGTATTCGCAAAACCTGCAGGTGCTGAGTTAGTGGATGATTATGTGATTGATATTCCACAAAATACTTGGATTGAACAACCTTGGGATTTAGGTTTAACTTTTGTGCCACCATTGGCAAGAAAATAATTACAAATATGAGTTGGGAATGCGGGGCTTAGCCTCGCATTTTGTTTATTGAGCCAATTGTAAAATCCCGTTAAAATTAACCGCACTTTTACTGAACAAGGAATTTGAATGTCAACTCAACCGCGTTTTGTACATCTTCGTACACACACCGATTTTTCAATGATCGATGGTATCGTGAAAGTGAAACCATTGGTCAAAGCGTGTGCTGCAAACAATATGGTTGCGTTGGCATTAACGGATTTTACCAATTTCTGTGGTGTAGTGCGTTTTTATGGTGAAACCCTTTCTTCGGGGATTAAACCGATTATTGGCGCAGATGTTCATGTTAAAAGTGAGCTATGCGGTGAGGAATTATTCACCCTCACTTTACTTGCCAAGAACAATGAAGGCTATAAAAACATCACTTTACTGCTTTCAAAAGCCTATCAACGCGGCTATGTGGACTTGCCTTATATCGACCAGGAATGGTTGATTGAACACCGTGAGGGTGTAATTGTTTTATCAGGTGGCACACAAGGCGATATCGCGAAAAAACTCCTTAAAGAAAATATTTCCGAAGCGGAAAGTGCGGTCAGTTTTTATCAAGAATTTTTTCCTGACCATTTTTACCTTTCGCTGTCTAGAACGGGTCGTCCGGATGAAGAGCGTTATATTCAAGCCGCATTAAAATTAGCTGAGGAACATGATTTACCGCTTGTTGCAACCAACGATGTTGTCTTTCTCGTACCTGATGATTTTGAGGCACACGAAATTCGAGTTGCTATTCATGATGGCTATACCCTTGACGATCCGAAACGTCCAAAACGTTATACCGAGCAACAATATTTCCGTTCAGAAGAAGAAATGTGCGACTTATTTGCGGACATTCCTTCTGCACTTGAAAATACGGTATTAATAGCTCAACGCTGTAATGTGACTTTGCGTTTGGGGCAATATTTCCTCCCTCAATTTCCAACTGGCGAGCTGAGCACGGAAGATTATTTGGTGATGAAAGCCAAAGAAGGCTTGGAAGAGCGTTTGGCGTTTTTATTCCCCGATGAAAAAGTGCGGGCAGAAAGACGACCAGAATATGATGAGCGTCTTCAAGTTGAACTCGATGTGATTAACCAAATGGGTTTCCCGGGTTACTTCTTAATCGTCATGGAGTTTATCCAGTGGTCAAAAGACAATGATATTCCGGTAGGGCCTGGACGTGGTTCTGGTGCGGGTTCATTGGTGGCTTATGCATTAAAAATTACCGATTTGGATCCCCTTGAATTCGATCTTCTTTTTGAGCGTTTCCTCAATCCAGAGCGTGTTTCCATGCCCGATTTCGACGTGGATTTCTGTATGGATGGACGGGATCGTGTTATCGATCATGTAGCAGAAACCTATGGTCGTGGTGCGGTATCACAAATTATTACCTTTGGTACCATGGCGGCCAAAGCGGTAATTCGAGATGTGGGTCGTGTATTAGGCCATCCTTATGGATTCGTAGATCGTATTTCGAAAATGATTCCTCCTGATCCCGGCATGACTTTAGCCAAGGCTTTTGAGGCTGAACCACAGTTACAAGTGGCATATGATTCAGATGAAGAAGTCAAAGCCCTAATTGATATGGCGCGTAAGCTAGAAGGTGTCACGCGAAATGCAGGTAAACACGCGGGTGGCGTGGTAATTTCGCCTTCTTTGATTACAGACTTTGCGCCACTTTATTGTGACAATGAGGGGCTTCATCCGGTTACTCACTTCGATAAAAATGACGTGGAATATGCGGGTTTAGTGAAGTTTGACTTCTTAGGTTTGCGTACACTCACCATTATCAAATGGGCACTAGATATGATTAATGCCCGCCTTACTCGTGAAGGCAAACCAGCAGTCGATATTGCTGCTATTCCATTAGATGATCCCGAATCCTTTGAGTTGCTGAAACGGTCTGAGACGACCGCCGTATTCCAGTTGGAATCGCGCGGGATGAAAGATTTAATTAAACGTCTTCAGCCAGATTGTTTTGAAGATATTATTGCGTTGGTGGCATTATTCCGCCCTGGTCCATTACAATCAGGCATGGTGGATAACTTTATTGACCGTAAACATGGTCGTGAGGAAGTGTCTTATCCTGATGCAAACTACCAACATGAAAGCCTTAAACCGATTCTAGAGCCAACTTACGGTATTATTTTGTATCAAGAGCAAGTTATGCAGATTGCTCAGGTGTTAGCGGGTTATACTCTTGGTGGTGCGGACTTATTACGCCGTGCGATGGGTAAGAAAAAGCCGGAAGAAATGGCGAAACAGCGCTCAGTATTTAAAGAAGGCGCTGAAAAAAATGGCGTTGATGGCGAACTTTCCATGAAGATTTTCGACTTGGTGGAAAAATTTGCCGGCTATGGTTTCAATAAATCGCACTCCGCCGCCTACGCATTGGTATCTTATCAAACCCTTTGGCTGAAAACCCATTTCCCTGCTGAGTTTATGGCAGCAGTAATGACCTCGGAAATGGATAATACGGATAAAATTGTCGGCTTATACGATGAATGTTTACGTATGGGCTTAAAAGTTACCCCACCAGATATCAATGTAGGGAAACATCATTTCAGCGTGAATGAAAATGGTGAAATTGTTTATGGGATCGGCGCAATTAAAGGTGTGGGGGAAGGTCCGATTGAGGCATTGATTACTGCACGTAATGAAGGTGGGATTTTCAGAGATTTATTTGATTTATGTGCTCGCGTTGATTTGAAGAAAATTAACCGTCGTACCTTTGAAAGTCTGATCATGTCGGGCGCATTTGATAAGCTAGGACCACACCGTGCGGCGTTATCTAAGAATCTCGAAGATGCACTCAAAGCTTCAGATCAGCATGCAAAAGATGAGGCTATGGGACAAGCCGATATGTTCGGTGTGCTGACAGAAACGCATGAAGAAGTGGAAAATGCTTATGCCCACACGCCACCTTACACAGAAAAACAAATTTTAGATGGTGAGCGCGAAACACTTGGCTTGTATTTGAGCAGCCATCCGGTAAGTCGTTATTTGAAAGAGCTTTCTCATTATAGCTCTACGCGATTAAAAGATCTCACGCCAAACCGCCGTGGACAAATTAGCACGGCAGCTGGTTTGTTGGTCTCAACACGTTTCGCGACGACGAAAAAAGGCAATCGAATTGGTATCGCCACTATTGACGACCGTTCTGGACGTTTGGATTTAACCCTATTTGGCGAAAGCTTAGACCAATTTGGTGAAAAACTGCAAAAAGACACGGTTGTGGTGGTATCTGGTCAGGTAAGTTTTGACGATTTTTCAGGCGGATTAAAAATGTCAGTACGGGATTTGATGACTTTAGATGAGGCGCGTTCCCGTTATGCGAAATCTTTGGCTATCAGTTTGTCAGAGGAACAGATTAGCCCAAGTTTTATTAAGAAACTGAAAGACATGTTAGAACCTGTTAGTGGCGGCACTTTACCAATTAACGTATATTATCAAAGTGCAAAAGGCCGTGCGTTATTGCGTCTAGGGATTCAATGGTCGATTACACCAACGGATGAAATTCTAACAGAATTGGTGAATTTGCTCGGTGAAAATGCGGTAGAGCTAGAATTCGGTTAATATTCCAGTCAAAGTGCGGTCAAAAAATCCGTGTTTTTTAACCGCACTTTAAGCGATATAAATAAAGCGAGAGATAAAATGGAAAAAATCATTATTGATGCAGACAGATTTTTACGCACCATTTCACGTATTTCCCATGAAATTATTGAGAAGCACCAAGATTTCGATAATGTCATTTTAGTTGGGGTGAAACGCCGTGGTGCAGAAATTGCTGAATTGATTCAACGCCGTATTGAAGAGTTGAATGGTGTAACGCTTCCAATGATGGAATTGGATATCACATTTTACCGCGATGACTTAGAGTATGTTGAACCTGAAAATCCGACGCCTGTGTATAGCGGTGCCTCCAGTTATATGAATATTCAGGGTAAAGAAGTCATTTTGATCGATGATGTGTTATTCACTGGTAGAACCATTCGTGCTGCGATGGATGCGTTAACAGATTTTGGTCGAGCAGCTAAAATTGAATTGGTGATTTTAGTGGATCGCGGGCATCGTGAATTGCCGATTCGGGCAGACTATGTAGGTAAAAATGTGCCGACTTCTCGTGATGAACAAGTTCAGGTGCGTACATTAAAATACGATGGTTGTTATGAAGTGGCATTATTGCCTAAATAACTGTCGACCTATTGTGAACCTTTGATAAAATTGATAATCTAACGAGCATTATCCTATTATTTTTTAAGACAACTAAAATGAAAAAATCAATGTTAAAATCTCTTTTATTTGCCATGATCGGTCTGTTTACTTTTTCTCAAGTACAAGCAGAAGAGCGCGTTGTGGCGACCGTAAATGGTACACCAATTTTACAAAGCCAAGTGAATGCTGTGATGGGCAAGAAAGGTAGCCAACGTGCAGCATTAGATAAGATTATTGATGATATGCTGACTGATAAGGCTATCAAAGAATCAGGCGTAAAAGTAAACCAAGCGGAAGTAAACCGTATCGTAGAAGATATTGCGGCGAAAAATGGTTTAACTTATGGTCAATTCTTAGATGCGTTGGATTATCAAGGGATTTCCTTAAATGCATTTAAACAACAAATCTCTCGTCAAATGTTAATGGCGGGTGTGCGTAACCATGCCATTCAAAACAGCGTAGATGTGACTCGTGAGCAAGTAGATGCATTGGGTAAACAAATGCTCGATGAAGCGAAAGCAAAAGGTACCGCACAAAAAGTGATGGGTAAAGAGTATGAAGTTCGTCATATTTTATTAAAATTAAACCCATTACTGAACGATGCACAAGCTAAAGCAGAATTAGAACGTATTCGTAGCGAGATTATTTCTGGCAAAATGACATTTGCCGATGCCGCATTAAAATATTCTAAAGATTATTTATCTGGTGCGAATGGCGGCAGCTTAGGCTATGCCTTCCCTGAAGCTTATGTAGGCCCATTTGCAAAAATGGTTGAAACAACCCCACAAGGTACTATTTCTGCTCCATTTAAATCTGAATTTGGTTGGCATATTCTCGAAGTAACCGGTAGTCGTGATGGCGATAAAACAGAAGATGCCTATCGTCAAAAAGCTTACGAACAAATCGTGAATAGCCAATTACAAGATGCAACCAAAGACTGGGTGAAAGCATTACGTAAAAATGCTGATATTCAATATTTCGATAAGTAACAGAAACCGTTAGAATAAGGGGGCATTTTTGCCCCTTTTGTCGTTTTTATAAAATGAGTGACGCATGAAAAAATTTTTTGTCTTTTTACTGATTCTTTTGCTAATTCTTGGTGGTGTTGGTTTTTGGGGTTATCAAAAACTAACGGAGTTTGTTGATACGCCGGTGAATGTCACGCAAGATCAATTGCTTACAATTGAGCGAGGCACTACTGGCAGTAAACTCGCAGCTTTATTAGAGCAAGAAAAAATTCTTGAGCATGCCGATTTATTACCGTGGTTATTGAAATTACAACCGCAGTTCAACAAAGTGAAAGCAGGGACTTATTCTTTAACGGGCGTGAAAACGTTGCAAGATTTATTGGATATGATTAATTCCGGCAAGGAAGCGCAATTTAGTGTGAAGTTTATTGAGGGTAAGACGTTCAAGGAATGGCGTAAAAACCTTGAAAGCGCACCGCACTTAAAACAAACCTTGCAAGGTAAAAGTGATAAAGAAATTATGGCGTTATTAGATATTCCAGCCGTTGCAAAAGCCGTTTACGAATGGAATAACATGGATGGGTGGTTGTATCCAGATACCTATAATTACACGCCAAACTCAACTGATCTTGAATTATTAAAACGTTCAACTACTCGTTTACAAAAAGCCTTAGATAAAGCGTGGAATGAACGTGATGAAAATCTCCCATTAGCGGATCCGTATCAGATGCTGATTTTGGCTTCTATTGTGGAGAAAGAAACGGGTGTTGCGGCGGAGCGCCCACAAGTGGCTTCCGTATTTATTAATCGCTTAAGAGCCAATATGAAACTGCAAACTGACCCAACGGTGATTTATGGAATGGGTGAGAGTTATACCGGCAATATTCGTAAGAAAGATTTGGAAACGATAACTCCGTATAATACCTATATGATTGAGGGTTTACCGCCAACACCGATTGCGATGGTGAGTGAAAGTGCCTTGCAGGCCGTGGCGCATCCAGCAAAAACGGACTTTTATTATTTTGTTGCCGATGGAAGTGGCGGTCATAAATTTACTCGTAATCTGAACGAGCATAATAAAGCAGTGCAAGAATATTTACGTTGGTATCGTAGCCAACAAAAAGGAGCCAACTAATGCAAGGCAAATTTATCGTGATTGAAGGGCTGGAAGGTGCAGGTAAAAGTACCGCCATGCAAACGGTGGTGGATACATTAAAATCTCTTGGTGTAAATGATATCGTATTTACTCGTGAGCCGGGTGGTACGCCGTTAGCAGAAAAATTGCGCCATTTAATTAAACATGAAACAGAAGAACCTGTTACGGATAAAGCGGAATTATTGATGCTTTATGCGGCACGAATTCAATTGGTAGAAAATGTGATTAAGCCAGCATTAGCAGAAGGTAAAATTGTGCTTGGCGATCGACATGATATGTCTTCACAGGCTTATCAAGGCGGTGGGCGTCAGTTTGACCAAACACTTATGGCGAATTTAAAAAATATGGTATTAGGCGATTTTGAGCCTGATTTTGTACTGTATTTAGACATTGATCCTGCAGAAGGGCTGGCTCGTGCTAGAGGTCGTGGTGAATTAGACCGCATTGAACAACAAGGACTCGATTTCTTCCATCGTACCCGCCAACGTTATTTGGAATTAGTACAGAACAACCCAAAAACTGCCGTTGTTAATGCAGGTCAGCCTTTGGAAAAAGTACAAGCTGACATACAAAGTGCGGTCAAAAATTGGTGGGTTTCACAAGCAAAATGAGCGAACTTTATCCTTGGTTAGTGCCTACTTATCACAAAATTAGCCAAACTTTTAGCGAAGGTTTGGGGCATCATGCATTATTGATTAAAGCTGATCAAGGTCTCGGTGCTGAAGGTTTGTTTGAGGCTTTGACAAAACACATTATGTGTCAAACGCCAGATAATGCACCTTGTGGCCATTGTCATGCTTGTCATTTAATGGCAGCGCACAGCCATCCTGATTTTCATGTTTTAGCCTCTCAAGAAGGCAAAGATATTGGTGTTGATCAGGTGCGGGCAATTAATGAGATTGTCAGCCAACATGCGCAACAAAATGGCAATAAATTAGTGTATATCCAAGATGCAGAGCGTCTTACAGAGGCTGCGGCTAATGCGTTGCTCAAAACCTTGGAAGAGCCGCGTCCGAATACGTATTTTTTATTGCAAACAGAACCCTCCTCTTCATTGTTAGCGACTATTTACAGTCGTTGCCAAGTGTGGAATGTGCCTTTGCCAGCAGAGGCGGAAGCCCTAAATTGGCTTTCTTCTCAATTTCAGGCAGAAACATCTGAATTATTGACCGCACTTGCGATGAATTTGGGGCGCCCACTGTTAGCATTGGAAACTCTCCAACAAGGATTAATTGAACAACGGAAGAATTTCCTACGCCAATTTTGGCTGTTTTATCGTCGTCGTTCGCCTTTGGAAATTTTGCCTTTCTTTGAAAAAGAACGCACCGTACAGCAAGTAGATTGGATTTTAGCGTTTTTAAGCGATGCCATTAAATACAAACTCGAAATACAAAGTGGCTGGCAAACACTTGATCTTAAAACAGGTGTAATTCAATTTGCAGACGAGCAAACAGCGCTTGGGTTATTAACCGCAAATAAAATTATGCAAAAAGTACGCTCGGATTTACTCACTATCAACGGCGTTAACACAGAATTAATGTTATTAGATGGTTTGACGAAGTTAATTACCGACGTATTTAAGGACTAAATAAATTATGTTTATCGTAGATTCCCATTGCCATTTAGATGCATTGGATTATGAAAATTTACACAAAGATATTGCTGATGTAGTGGCCAAAGCCCAAGCACGAGATGTGAAGCATTTTTTGGCGATTGGCGTAACATTAAGCCGTTTTGAAAAAGCTTACCCTGAGTTAGCAAAATTTCCGAATGTGTCTTTAGCTTGCGGCGTGCATCCATTAGATCTTGAAGAAGAACCTTACGATGCCGATCGTTTATTACGTTTATCCCAAGATAAAAAAGTGATCGCAATTGGCGAAATTGGTTTGGATTATTATTACAGCGCGGATAATAAAGCGTTGCAGCAAACGGTTTTTGCGGATCAAATCAGAATTGCTAATGAAGTGGATAAACCCGTGATTATTCATACGCGTTCAGCACCGGAAGATACCATTGCTATGTTGCGTGAGCACCAGGCTGAAAAGTGCGGTGGATTAATTCATTGTTTTACGGAAACCTTAGATTTTGCGAAAAAGGCGCTTGATTTAGGTTTTTACATCTCTTGTTCGGGTATTATTACCTTTAAAAATGCGGAAAGTATTCGCGAAGCCATTCGTTATGTACCAGCAGATCGTTTGTTAGTTGAAACGGATTCGCCTTACTTAGCGCCCGTGCCTTATCGTGGCAAAGAGAACCAACCTGCCTATACGCGAGAGGTGTGTGAATATGTGGCAGCGTTAAAAGGGCTGTCTATGGAAGAATTTGCACAAATTAGTACACAAAACTTCGAGCGTTTATTTAAAATTAATGTACAATAAATCATCGATTTAAATGAGAGAGTTTTATGCGTAAGTTTTTTAAATACTTTTTATTTTTAGTGGTCTTTGTTTTTCACGGCTTTATGTTTGCTGTGGTGGACTACGTTTTCCCACACTATGATGTAACGCGAGTAACGGGTGTGGAAGTGAAACGTGTTGATAAAGATGGCCCGATTACAAAATCGAATCCGGCTGATGGTCCAACGCGTGATGTGTATTTTATTAATACACAAAATGATGATGGAAAAATCATGGTATATCGTAATGAAGATACCCGTTGGGGTTTTCCATTCTATTTCAAATTTGGTTCAGCTAACTTACAGGCTCAAGCTCAAGCCTTTGGTAATGAAAATAAATTAGTACAAATCAAGTATTACGGTTGGCGTATGACGATGTTTGATGAATATCGTAATGCGGTTTCGGTGAAGGAAATCAGCGACGATATCACACCAAGCCATCCAATTTTATCTTGGGTATTCTATGCATTCCTATTAGTTACCCTTTTCCTTTCAGTACAATTTGTACGCGGCTGGTTCGACAGCGAAAATTAGCGTATCTCAAATAGGGCGTCATAGAACGCCCTAACAATTTAATAATAACATTTCTAACCTAAAAACCAGCGGTAATTGACCGCACTTTAAAACCAATAAAGAGAACATTATGAGTTTATCTGCAGCGATTTTAATTTTAATCGTATTAATTATTATCAGTGCAATCTTGTCATCAGCCGAGATTTCTCTCGCGGGTGCGAGACGCATTAAGTTACAAACGTTGGCCAATGAAGGCAATATCAAAGCGGAGAAAGTCTTAAAGTTACAGGAACAGCCTGGTCGCTTTATTACTGTGGTCCAAATTGGACTTAATATGGTCGCCGTACTCGGTGGTGTGATTGGTGAAGCAACCATTAGTCTTCACTTACAGAGTTTTTTACATGAATACACCACGGCTGAATGGGTTGAGCCAGCCTCCTCTTGGATTGCCTTTTTCATGGTAACCATAACATTTGTTTTATTAGCCGATTTAATTCCGAAACGTCTCGCACTGATTAATCCTGAAGGTGTTGCACTGCGGACTATTGGCATTATGCAAGCCTTTATTTTCTTATTGAAACCCATTGTATGGTTTTTTGATGGTCTTTCTAATATCTTCTTCCATTTAATGGGCGTATCCACTAAACGTGAAGATAACATGACTTCAGAAGACATTGTGGCGATCGTAGAAGCTGGAGCTGAAGCGGGCGTGCTAAAAACACAAGAGCATTATCTAATTGAAAATATCTTTGAAATGCAAGAACGCACTGTGTCTTCAACCATGACGACCCGTGAAAATATCGTATTTTTAGACCGCACTTTCACTCGTCAAGAAGTGTTGAATACCTTATCGGCAGACTCTCATTCTAAATTAGTGATCTGTGATAATGGTTTGGATAAGATTTTAGGTTATGTGGAATCACATACCTTATTAACACTCTATCTTCAACAAGAAGTGGTAGATTTAACGGATAGCCGTTTATTGCGTAAAGCGTTATTTATCCCAGATACATTGTCCTTATATGAGGTATTGGAGTTATTTAAGTCTACAGGTGAAGACTTTGCGATTATCGTCAATGAGTATGCACTTGTGATGGGTTTAATTACCTTAAATGATGTGATGAGTATTGTGATGGGAGAATTGGTTTCTAATGAAGAGGAGCAAATCGTTAGCCGTGATGAAAACTCTTGGTTAATCGATGGTGCAACGCCGCTTGAAGATGTGATGCGTGCTTTAGATATTGAATCTTTCCCAGATGAAGAAAACTATGAAACCATCAGTGGCTTTATGATGTATATGCTACGCAAAATCCCGAAAAAAACTGATTTTGTGTTATACGATAAATATAAATTTGAAGTTATTGATACCGAAAACTTCAAAATTGATCAAATTTTAGTTTCTATTGTCAAAGATAGCGGTGTGAGCAAAGAATCAGCGTAGTGCTAGGCGTTTCCTTGCTTAATCCCCCATTCTAAGTATAATTAACGGCGTTTTTAACCGCCTATAAATAAGGAAAATTTAATGTTTAAAAAAATCTCGGTATTCTTTGTGGCAGTAATGCTTGCAGGTTGTTCTTCGATTTCAGATATGACCTCTTACATTCCGTTTATGGGTAAAGACAAAAAGGTCATTGATTTAGATAAAGATAAAATCGACCAAAAATCTTATGCGGCAGCTTATGAAGCCACTGTGGCAACGTATAAAGATCGTGTAACAAAAAATTTCTTTGTGGATAATTTTGCAAGTGGTGCAAATGACTGGTATCTCGGTCGTATTGTGGTGCCAATCAAACAAATTCAAGATAAACTCTACACAGGTGGTCATGACTCTGATGTGTATGCTTACTACAGTGGTGTGTTGCATGCAGAGGCATTACAAACCAACTTCAGCCGCTTAAGCGCGAATTGTTGGCAAAAAGTGGATTCACCAAGTGTGACACAAGGGATCTACGATGCAATGCGTGATTTGCAAAAAGGCAAAGAGCGCGGTGAAAATGACGCTTACATTTCCCAAGGTAGCGAAATGCTACTCAAAGCCTGTACCGGCCAATAATCAATTTGAGCTGTTGATGAGCGATCTCATCAGCAGCTTTTCTTTTTTAAAATCATCGATGTGAAGGAGCAAGAATGTTAGAACTTTCGGAAAGCAACATTCATTTAAATGCTACAGCAACAAATAAGCTGCAAGCTATTGAAATGGCTGCAAGTGCGTTAGAGCAAGCTGGCAATGTTGAACAAGGCTATTTGCAAGGCATGCTTGGACGAGAACAACAAACCTCCACTTTTTTAGGCAATGGGATTGCGATTCCACACGGTACATTAGAAACCCGTTCGATGGTAAAAAAAACTGGTGTGCAAGTTTTCCAATTCCCACAAGGTATTGAGTGGGGAGAAGGCAATATTGCTTATGTTGTAATTGGTATTGCGGCCCGTTCTGATGAACATCTTGCTTTACTTCGTCAATTAACGCATGTTTTAGGTGATGAAGACACTGCAGCACAGTTAGCGACATTAACAGATGTTGAAAAATTCCGTGCTATTTTATTGGGTGAAAGTGATGCTTTTAGTATTACTGATGAAACATTAAGTTTAGATATTGAAACGCAAAGTTTGCTCATACTTACAGCCATCAATGCAGGCAAATTACAACAGCAAAGTGCGGTTGAAAATAGCTTTGTTTCTGAAGTGGTTTCCAATTCTGCTCTGCCACTAGGCAAAGGTTTATGGGTAACCGATGCTGTATCAGGTAACGTGAAAAATGCCTTGGCATTCAGTCGTGCGAAAACTATTTTTAATCATAATGGCAAAGCGGTGAAAGGCGTATTGACGATTTCGGCTGTCAATGACCAAATCAATGAGACATTAGCGCGTTTACTGGATGATGAAGTCCAAAATATTTTATTAAGTGGTAATGCGCAGCAAATTTTGACCGCACTTAATGGCGGTAAAGTGCCCGCTGCAGCAGTGGCTCAATCTGAAGACCAAATTGCGACAGGTGCAGTGATTGGTACCTTTACGATTCGTAATGAACATGGCTTACATGCTCGCCCAAGTGCCGTGCTTGTCAATGAAGTGAAAAAATTCGCCTCCAAGATTACGGTACAAAATCTTACTCGAGAAACCGCACCAGTTAGTGCAAAAAGCTTGATGAAAATTGTGGCATTAGGTGTCACTCAAGGTCATCGCTTACGTTTTGTTGCAGAAGGGGATGATGCGAAACAAGCCATTGAAGCCTTAGGTAAGATCATTGCGAGTGGGCTTGGCGAAACTGTCTCTGCTGTGCCACCTGCTGAACCGGATACTATTGAAGTCAGCAGTGAGCATGCACCACAAATTCACGAAGAAAAAACAGGTTTACCAGCCGATGCCATTGAAGCCGTATTTATGATTCGTAATGAACACGGTTTACATGCTCGTCCAAGTGCGGTACTGGTTAATGAAGTGAAAAAATACAATGCGTCGGTTGCGGTACAAAACTTAGATCGTGATAGCCAATTAGTCAGTGCGAAAAGTCTGATGAAAATTGTGGCGTTAGGCATTGTGAAAGGTCACCGCTTGCGTTTTGTGGCGAGTGGTGAAGAAGCTCAACAAGCGATTGACGGTATCGGTGCAGTCATTGAAAGCGGTTTAGGTGAAGGTAAGGAGTAAGTGATGGCAAAAGTAGCAACAATTACCTTAAATGCCGCTTACGATTTAGTTGGGCGTTTGCCGCGTATTGAAATTGGCGAAGTGAATACCGTAGAAGCCCTTGGTCTTTTCCCTGCCGGTAAAGGCATCAATGTCGCTAAAGTGTTGAAAGACTTGGGCGTAGAGGTGGCAGTTGGTGGCTTCTTAGGTGAAGACAACGTGGGTGATTTCGAAACGCTATTTAAAAAACAAGGCTTGGAAGACAAATTTCATCGTGTAGCAGGTAAAACTCGTATTAATGTAAAAATTACGGAAACCGAAGCTGATGTGACGGACCTAAATTTCTTAGGTTATCAAATTACTCCAGAAGCTTGGCAGCAATTTACAGCAGATTCATTAGCGTATTGTCAAAACTTTGACATCGTTGCGGTTTGTGGCAGTTTACCGCGTGGTGTCAGTCCTGAATTGTTCGCGGATTGGCTTAATCAGTTGCATCAAGCCGGTGTGAAAGTCGTATTAGATAGCAGTAATGCGGCACTCACAGCAGGTTTGAAAGCCCATCCTTGGTTGGTAAAACCAAATCATCGCGAATTAGAAGCGTGGATTGGTCATCCGTTAAATTCTCTTGATGAAATTATTGCGGCGGCTAAAAAACTTAAAGCAGAAGGCATTGCTAACGTCATTATTTCGATGGGCGCGAATGGTTCTTTATGGTTGAATGATCAAGCTGTTATTCAAGCTCAACCACCTAAATGTGAAAATGTGGTGAGCACTGTAGGCGCAGGTGATTCCATGGTGGCTGGCTTAATTTATGGTATCGAAAAAGGCTTGTCTCAAGCGGAAACTTTAGCGTTTGCGAGTGCAGTTTCCGCCTTTGCGGTTTCTCAAAGTAATGTGGGCGTGAGCGATATCGCCTTGCTTGAGCCAATTCTGGCGAATGTCAAAATTTCTGTGATTGAAGGATAATGTAATGAATTTGTTTTTAACTCAATCTCCGCAAATTGGTGCGGCAAAATCCTATTTACTTCGCCAAGCATTGAGCATGGCAGCGAAAAAAGCCAATCATACTGTGGTTGAGCAAGCCAAAGAGGCGGATTTAGTGATTGTTTTCGGATCTAGTTTGCCAAACTCTGCTGAACTTGTGGGCAAAAAAGTCTTTTTAGTCAATGAAGATGCGGCGATTGCTTCCCCTGAAGTCACGCTGACAAATGCACTTAATCAAGCAGTGGACTATGTTCAACCTACTCAAAGTGTGGTTGGGTTTGGCGGTGTTTCTGGCGTCAAAAATATTGTCGCGGTGACAGCTTGTCCGACAGGGGTTGCGCATACCTTTATGTCTGCTGAAGCTATTGAAACCTATGCAAAAAAACAAGGTTGGCAGGTAAAAGTAGAAACGCGTGGTCAAGTGGGCGCAGGTAATGAAATTACCCCAGAAGAAGTCGCTGCTGCAGATTTAGTCTTTGTTGCGGCGGATATTGATGTGCCGTTAGATAAATTCCAAGGTAAACCGATGTATCGTACTTCGACCGGTTTGGCTTTAAAGAAAACGGCACAGGAATTCGATAAGGCATTTAAAGAAGCGAAAATTTATGAAGGTGGCGCAGCAAAATCTTCTGCGAAATCAGAAGAAAGCGGTGAGAAAAAAGGCGTCTATAAACATTTGATGACTGGTGTATCGCACATGTTGCCATTGGTGGTTGCCGGTGGTTTATTAATCGCGATTTCCTTTATGTTTGGTATCGAAGCCTTCAAAGATGAAACAATTTTTCATGGTATTCCAAAAGCCTTAATGGATATCGGCGGCGGTGCAGCATTCCATCTGATGATTGCAGTATTTGCCGGCTATGTGGCCTTTTCTATTGCAGACCGTCCAGGGCTTGCGGTAGGTCTTATTGGCGGTATGTTAGCCACCACAGCAGGCGCTGGGATTTTAGGTGGGATCATTGCGGGTTTCTTAGCAGGTTATGTGGTGAAAGGATTAAATGCAACCATTAAATTGCCGGCGAGTTTAACCTCCTTAAAACCGATTTTAATTCTCCCGCTCTTTGGTACCTTGATTGTTGGCCTTGCCATGATTTATGTGATTAACCCACCGGTTTCACAAATTATGACAACCTTAAGCGATTGGTTAAAATCCATGGGGGAAGTCAATGCGATGGTATTGGGTGCGATTATCGGTGCCATGATGTGTATTGATATGGGCGGTCCAGTAAACAAAGCAGCTTATACGTTCTCTGTGGGAATGTTGGCCTCTCAAGTTCACACCCCAATGGCCGCTGCTATGGCAGCCGGTATGGTGCCACCAATTGGGATGGCGATTGCAACTTGGATTGCACGCAGTAAATTTACCAGTAATCAACGTGATGCAGGTAAAGCTTCTTTTGTCTTAGGCTTGTGCTTTATCTCTGAAGGGGCATTACCGTTTGTGGCTGCTGATCCATTGCGTGTTATTATTAGCTCGGTGATCGGTGGAGCAACTGCCGGTGCCATTTCAATGGCATTAAATATTTCTCTGCAAGCACCACATGGTGGTTTATTTGTCATTCCGTTTGTTTCTGAGCCATTACTCTACTTAGGTGCAATTGCAACGGGGGCATTATTAACCGGTGTGGTTTACGCGGTGATTAAACCAAAGGCGACAGAATAGCCAATTCTTTGATTAAAAAAGTGCGGTAATTTTTAACCGCACTTTTCATTTATCAGGTATAATTACAATGATTTAGGGAGAAATTATGGATAAATACAATAAACTCCGCATTGAATGGGATTGTCGTCGAGGCATGCTTGAGTTGGATAAAATCATCATGCCTTTTTATAAAGCGCATTTTGACCAACTGACTGACGACAAAAAAGATATTTTTATTCGTTTACTTGCCGCCACGGATTTACAACTTTTTTCGTGGTTTTTTAATGGCAGTCAATCAGACGATGCCGAAGTGCAAGCGATGGTTGAATATATCCAAGATGTGCAGAAAACGAATGTCCATTAATTTTTTTGAAATTTTTTATACATAAGGAACTTTTCAATTTTAACTCTGTCTGATAAAGCAACAATAGCTTGCTGTCTTGAATATATGAAGGCGTGTTAGACGTAGCATAGGAGATATATGGCTGAACAGCTAACAGATCAGGCTTTGGTAGAAAGAGTGCAGCAAGGCGATAAAAAAGCCTTTAATTTATTGGTTTCTCGTTATCAAAATAAAGTAGCCGGACTTTTAACCCGCTACATTTCTCATAACGACATTCCAGATGTTGTACAAGAATCCTTTATTAAGGCCTATCGTTCCATTGAATCCTTTCGGGGCGATAGTGCATTCTACACTTGGCTATATCGAATTGCCGTTAATACGGCAAAGAATTACTTAACGGCACAGGGGCGCCGTCCACCGAGCGAAGATATTTTGGCTGAAGATGCCGAAAGCTACGATGTGGGAACCCATCTACGTGATGTAGATACCCCTGAAAATGAAATGTTATCTAGCGAATTAGAAAAAGTGGTATTTGATACTATTCACAGTTTGCCAGAAGATTTAAGAACCGCGATTACCTTGCGTGAGCTTGAAGGGTTAAGCTACGAAGAAATCGCAGAAATAATGGATTGCCCAGTAGGCACTGTACGTTCTCGCATTTTCCGTGCTCGGGAAGTGATTGAGAACAAAATACAACCGCTTATGCAACGTTAAAATAAAGTCGGAGTTTATAAAATGCAAAAAGAGTTACTTTCAGCCTATATGGATGGAGAAGAAGTCAGTGCCGAGTTGACGGAACAACTTTGTCAGGATAAAGATTCACAAGAGTCTTGGGCGGCGTATCACACAGTAAGAGCAGTTATGCGTAAAGAGTCACCAGTATTATTAGGTGCTGATTTTACTGCGAAAATGGCTGATTTAATTGAATTAGAAGAAGTAAAACACGTTGAGATTACTGTTTCTCAACCAACACCAGAAGAAGCAGACAGTTTACCATTCGTGCAAAAATTAAAAGCATTCTTTGCACCAATGACACAAATTGCAGTGGCTGCAGGTGTGTGTTTAGTGGCAGTAGTAGGTGTGCAATCATTTAATGCGAAAAGCACGTCGGTTACACCTGAAAACCCAGTTTTACAAACCTTACCATTTAACAATTCTGTTCAAGAAGTAAGTTACAACGCTCCGACCAAAGATGTAGCCACTTCGGAACAGGTTGAACAAAAAAATCGCCGTATTGGTACGATGTTACAAAACTATGAATTACAGCGTCGTATGCATGCAGACAGCTTAAATGTGGGTAGCAACCAAGCGAAATAATTACAGCAATTAATCGATAATTCACCACCTTAGGCGTGGTGAATTTTTTTATGGATCAATTGATTTATTTATGAAAAAAACGTTTCTTAAATTAACCGCACTTTTAGGCTTATTCTTCTTGCCTTTCACGGCATTTGCAGAAGAGCCAATTCAGTCATTAAATAAAATGTCGCAAGCCATGCGAGATTTAAATTATGAGATTGCTTTTGTGCAAACGACACCAACAAATATGGACTCATTCCGCTATCGCCATATTAAGCAAGGGCAAAAAGTGTATGCACAGTTGGTGACATTAGATGGTGAGCAACAAGAGATCATCCAGCGCGGTAATTTAGTCAGCTATTTCCAGCCAGGGTCACGTGCTTTCACGATTAACAGTGGTGAGATTGTGGATGCACTTCCAGCAGTGATTCGTACTGATTTTAGCAAGCTGAGCCAGAATTATGATTTTATTAAGCTTGGAAAAGACCGAATTGCAGGCCGATTCGTTGATACTATTCGTATTGTGCCAAAAGATGATTTTCGCTATCAATACCTCGTTTTCTTAGATGAAGAAAATGGTTTATTATTGCGTGGCGATATGCTTGATCGCGAAGGCAAGTTATTGGATCAATTCCGCGTGGTGACGTTATATATCGATGATCGTCTACGTGGTTTAACCGATTACCTTAATAAGGTATCAGTGCCGCCACTTTTAAATGAAGGAAAACAAGAATCATTGCTTTCAATCAATTGGAAAACTGATTGGTTACCGCAAGGGTTTGATTTAATTCGTCAAAATCAAGATGTGATAGACGGTGAAGTGATTGAAAATGCGTTATTTAGTGACGGTCTTTTCACTTTCACACTTTATATCAATAAAGCGGATAGCACTGCTGCAAAAGAAAACACGTGGAAACAAGGGGCTTACACGATTTACAGTGAAGTCATGGGCGATAAAGAAATTACCTTTATCGGACAGCTTCCAATTGCCGCAGCTAAACGAATTGTACAAGGTGTAACATTCCTAAAATAATTCAGTAGCAGTGAGAAAGTTGCTATTTTGTTTCCCCTTGCTATACTTTCTTCACCTAATGGATTTTGATAGCTAAACCCCGTCCTGCGGGGTTTTGTTTTATCAAGTGCGGTCATTTTTCTTAAGGTTTTTACAATGAATAATCCCCTTCCTCTTCTTGGCATCACAGGTTACAGCGGTAGTGGCAAAACCACATTGCTGGAAAAATTGCTTCCTCAATTAATTAAAAAAGGTCTACGTGTTTCAGTGATTAAACACAGCCATCACAACGCTCATGTGGATAAAGAAGGAAAAGACAGTTGGCGCATGAAAGAGGCGGGGTCTGCGCAAGTTATTATGGCTTGTGATAATCGTTGGGCATTGATGACAGAAACCCCTCAAGAGCCGGTTTCATTATCCTATTTAAGCCAACAATTTGATTGTCATTTAACGGATTTAATTTTGGTGGAAGGATTTAAACAAGAACCTATTCCAAAGATTCTGTTGCATCGACAAGAGATGACAAAACCTTTGCCGGAATTAGATGAAAACGTGTTGGCTTTAGCAACAGATTATTCGCTTGAAACTGACCGCACTTTATTAGATATTAATCACATTGAACAGATCGCTGAGTTTATTTATCAATGGTGGAAAAAGACACAGTAATAGAACGTCAGCATTATAAAGGGCTGGCTTGGGTGGCTTCCATGGCTTTGTTTATGCAAAGCTTGGATGCGACTATTTTAAATACTGCCTTACCCACCATCGCAACAGATCTGCAAACTCCTGTCTTTGAAATGCAAATGGCGATTATCGCCTATTCTCTTACCGTTGCTTTATTTATTCCTTTAACCGCTTGGGCGGCAGCTAAATTTGGTACACTTACGGTTTTCCGCTCAGCAGTTTTTACCTTTGTATTGGGTTCAGTCGCTTGTGCGATGGCTACGTCTCTCGAGACCCTTGTGCTTGCACGGATTCTCCAGGGTATTGGCGGGGCATTTATGATGCCTGTCGCTCGCCTTGCGATTATTCAAACAGTACCGAAAAATCAATTAATTAATGCCTGGAATTTAATGGCGACAGCAGGACTCATCGGCCCGATTCTTGGCCCGATTTTAGGTGGTTGGCTTGTTGTACATACGTCATGGCATTGGATTTTCTTAATCAATATTCCTATTGGTATGTTAGGCTTCTGGGCTGCCGCTAAAGTGATGGGAAATCATAAGGGTAATGCGAATAAGTTAGACTGGACAGGCTTTTTACTCTTTGCATTTGGTTTAGTCGGTTTAACGCTCGGGCTTGATTTACTGGGCGAAAGTCACCGTGACAATATGACGACATATAGTGCATTGTCGATTGGTATTGCATTATTGGTGGCCTATTATTTTTATGCAAAAGGTAATGAACGTGCCATTTTGCCTTTATCTCTTTTCAATACAAGAACATTCCGATTAGGCATTGCAGCCAATATCTTTATCCGTCTTTCTGGTTCGGCTGTGCCGTTCTTATTGCCATTAATGTTCCAACTTTCTTTTGGCTATTCAGCTGAAGAGTCAGGCTGGTTGCTTGCACCCATTGCGCTAATGTCTGTCGTATTTAAACGTTTTATTGGGCATATCTTAAATATCTTAGGTTATAAAACCACGTTAATTTTATCGTCACTTTTAATGGCAGGCTCAACGGTTTCCATGTCATGGCTTGATACCTCATCATCAACGACGTGGATCATATGTAATCTGATGTGGTATGGTGCCTGCATGTCGATGATTTTTACCTCAATTAATACACTTACCGTTGGCGATCTATCACAGGCTCAAAGCGGTGTAGGCTCAACGGTACTAAGCATTGTGCAACAAGTGGGTATCGGATTTGGTATCGCTGTGGCATCTATTATTTTGACGTTATATCGTCAATTTATGGGTAACGACGGCGACGCATTACAACATGCTTTCAGCTATACGTTTCTGACGACTTCCATTTTTGCTATCGCATTAGTTTGGATATTGAGCTATTTGCACAAAACAGACGGGGATCATTTACGGAAAAAACGCTGATATTGAATGTCTTAGTCTAATTGGTTATAAGAAAGATCTTTTTCTTATTTCGTAAAAGTTTGATTTGCTTATATCTTAGGTGAAATTTTATATTCATGTTTGGGTGTTTCACCCGATTAAAGAAGGAAAACTTATGAAATTAAAAGCGACCTTAACGCTTATTGCTGCCAGTTTGTTTTTAGCAGCTTGTGATCAATCTGGTTCTGCGGCAAAAGAAAATGCGAAAGCAGAAACAGCAAAACCTTCAGGTAATAATACATTTGTGTACTGTACAGCGAAAGCACCACTTAGCTTTAGCCCAGCATTGGTAATGGAAGGCACATCTTACAATGCAAGTTCACAACAAGTGTATAACCGTTTGGTTGAATTCAAAAAAGGCTCTACTGATCTTGAGCCAGCCTTGGCTGAAAGCTGGGAGATCAGTGACGATGGTTTAACTTATACTTTCCATTTACGTAAAGGGGTGAAATTCCATACGACAAAAGAATTTACGCCAACACGTGATTTTAATGCGGATGATGTGATCTTTTCTTTCCAACGTCAGTTAGATCCTAACCACCCTTACCACAATGTATCAAAAGGGACTTATCCGTATTTCAAAGCAATGAAATTCCCAGATTTATTAAAATCAGTTGAGAAAGTGGATGACAACACCGTTCGTATCACCTTGAATAAAAAAGATGCGACTTTCTTAGCAAGCTTAGGTATGGACTTTATCTCTATTTACTCAGCTGAATATGCAGATGCGATGTTGAAAGCGGGTAAACCAGAAACGATCGATAACAAACCGGTAGGTACAGGTCCGTTTATTTTTGTGGATTACAAAACTGACCAAGCGGCACAATACGTAGCAAATGAAACCTATTGGAAAGGTCGTACACCGCTTGATCGTTTGGTGATCAGTATCGTACCAGATGCAACTACGCGTTATGCGAAGTTACAAGCGGGTTCTTGTGATTTAATTTTATTCCCGAACGTGGCGGATTTAGCCAAAATGAAAACCGATCCAAAAGTACAGCTTTTGGAACAAAAAGGTTTGAACGTGGCATATATCGCATTCAATACGGAAAAAGCACCATTTGATAACGTGAAAGTGCGCCAAGCATTAAACTATGCAGTGGATAAAAAAGCAATTATTGAAGCGGTTTATCAAGGTGCAGGCACTGCAGCGAAAAACCCATTACCACCAACAATTTGGAGTTATAACGACGAAATCCAAGATTATCCGTATGATCCAGAGAAAGCGAAACAGCTTTTAGCGGAAGCGGGTTATCCAAACGGTTTTGAAACGGATTTCTGGATTCAACCGGTGGTACGTGCGTCTAACCCAAATCCAAAACGTATGGCTGAACTTGTGATGGCAGACTGGGCGAAAGTTGGCGTAAAAGCAAATCCAGTCACATTTGAATGGGCTGACTATCAAAAACGTGCTAAAGCAGGCGAATTAACAGCTGGTATTTTCGGTTGGTCAGGCGATAACGGTGATCCGGATAACTTCCTTTCTCCGTTACTTGCAAGTGCTAACGCTGGTAACTCAAACTTTGCGCGTTTCAAAAATGCAGAATTTGATGCCTTATTAGATAAAGCGATTGGCTTAACGAATAAAGAAGAACGTGCGGCGCTTTATAAACAAGCACAAGTAATTTTCCATGATCAAGCACCGTGGATTCCAGTTGCACACTCAGTTGGTTTCGCACCACTTAGCCCTCGCGTAAAAGGCTACGTACAAAGCCCATTTGGCTATGATGCGTTTTATGGCGTGAGTGTTGATGGTAAATAATTAACGGACTATACTAGCCCTTGCAACTGCAAGGGCTTTTTGTTTTCAAGCAAAAGGAGAAAGAAAATGGACTTACATGATATTCGTGAGGATTATTGCAAACAGGCGCTTTCTCAGCATGATTGCGATCCCAATCCGATAAAACAATTTGAAAAATGGCTCAACGAAGCGATTACGGCTAAAGTCAATGAGCCGACAGGTGTTAATGTTGCGACGGTCAATGAAGAGGGGCGTCCAACAAGTCGAATGGTGCTGTTGAAAGAAGTGAACGAACAAGGTTTTGTATTTTTCACAAATTATCACAGCCGAAAAGGTCGTGCCATAGAACATAATCCTTTCGTCGCCCTGACATTCTTTTGGCCTGAATTAGAACGTTCTGTGCGTATTGAGGGCAAAGCCGAAAAAATCTCGCCTGAACAATCAGATGAATATTTTGCAACTCGCCCTTACACTAGCCGAATTGGCGCTTGGGCCAGTGAGCAAAGTGCGGTCATTTCTAGCCACAAATCTTTATTAGCGAAAGCGGCACTGATTGCAGCAAAACACCCATTAAACGTACCTCGTCCACCACATTGGGGTGGCTATCTTGTGATTCCTGATCGCATCGAATTCTGGCAAGGTCGCCCAAGTCGTTTACATGACCGAATTTGTTATTTATACAATGGTGGAAAATGGGAAAGAGAGCGGTTATCGCCATAAACTCCTTAAAAACATGCTAAAAAACAACCGCACTTTGATTTTTCAACCAAAGTGCGGTTAATTTTTACGTTATTTTTATTTACCGATGATTTCTGATAAATCAACTTTGCGGTTTTCGTAACGAGAACGAGTACATGCATCGGCAGTGGCGATGGCGGCACGAGCAGCTTCACCGGTGAGTAATTTTACAAATTCCTCAGTTGGTTTCATACCATGGAGAATGTCATTTAAATAACGCATTTCTTTTTTCATGATAGAACTCAACCAGAGCGGTGTACGTTTACCTGGTTTACCGTATTGAATCGCACCGTCCATTTCTGTGCTGTTGTAAATACGGGTACGGTCATCATCTTCTTCTTGGGTTTCGTGAATGAGGAAATAGGTGTCTTTTCCATCCACGCGAAGGGTACCTTTGGTATTGTACATATCAAGTTTGATCGCACCTTTTTCCCCTTGAATTAATACATAATGCTCACCCCAACGGAAAGCGGAGCCCCATTCGAGAACAGCAAAGCGATTATCATCGTATTCCATGGTGACAAAAATCATATCATCTTCATCACCGAATTTTTCGCCTTTGTGTGCAACATTGGCAGCTGCCATGGTAACGGTTTTTGGCATACCACCCATAATGAATTGTACGCAGTCTAATTCGTGAATGTGATGGTATAAGTGACCGCCAGATTTTTCACGGATTTTTTTCCATGAAATAGTCGGTTGTTGTTCTTCCCAGCCATTACGTGCGGTATGGCAGTAAAGCACTTTACCGATCACGCCTTGATTGATTAATTCTTTGGCGTGGTGAACACCGTTAAAGAAGTTCATCACATGGCCAGCCATAAAGGTAACGCCATTTTCTTCGCAAGCGCGCACCATGTCGTCACAGTCTTGATAACTTAAGGCGATTGGTTTTTCACAGAAAACGTGTTTTTTGTTTTTCGCTGCTAGGATTACCGGTTCTTTGTGTAAGTAGTTTGGAGTGGCGACAATTACGCAATCCACATCAGGTGAAGTGACCAATTCTTCAAGAGATTTTGCCGCTACGCATTGTAATTCTTGAGCAATGGTTTCACCATTTTCAGGGTCATATACCATGGTAATCTGTGCATCATCAAATTCATTCATGAAGCGTGCTAGATCTGCACCAAAATAGCCAACGCCAACAACACCATATCGCATCATAATAAACTCCTTATTTTTTCACTGAGATTTGTTTTTCCGTTACCATGGATTGCTTCGCTGCTTCTGCAACTTCGATGGCTTCAGTTAAACATAGACTTAATGGGCTGGTTTTTCCTTGCGTTAAGTGCTCTACCACGCTTTGCACTTCGATTTCAGCGGCTCGGCTTAACCAAAGTTGGCAAGGTGCGTGGGTGACATTATATTGCTGTGTGCCTTTGGCACTTTCGCGTAAAGATAAATCAGCCTCAAATTCATCAAATAAATCAACGTGTTCTATTTTTCCATCTAGATAATTAAATGTGACACTTGAGGTAAAGAAATTGACTTCAATCACACCATTTTCACCATGAATTTGAATGCCCCATTGGTGTAATCGATAAGCGGTGCCCATTTCTAGCGAACCTAATACGCCATTTTCAAAACGTAATAGCAACTGCAATACATCACGGCTATCAGGTGTATCGTGATGCGCTTGATTAGCCGCTTGAGCAAAGACCGCCTCAATATCGCCCAATAACCAACAGAGTAAATCCAGTTCGTGAATGAGGTGGAAAAGCTCACCGCCCGTAAGATTAGCATCTAATTTCCACCATTCTTTATTTGGTAGGTTTTCAATCCAACGCTGACGCATGGCTCTCGCGACCGTAATTCTGCCTAACTTTCCTTTTTCTAAAGCCGCTTTGACTTTCAACATGCCAGGTAAAGTACGTTCTAAATGGCCTACAAAAATTAATTTGCCTTTTTCTTCGGCAAGACGGCGTAAATGTTGGCCTTGAGAAGAGCTTAAGGTAAAAGGCGTTTCAATAAAGACATGACAGCCGGCATTTAACGCCAAAATAGCTGGGGAATAATGAGCATAGTTTGGTGTGGCGATAACCACTAAATCAGGTTTGGTTTCGGTCAACATTTCTTCCACACTAAAAAAGGCTTGGCTATCGTATTGCTCTGCAAGTTTTTGTGCAAGAGAAGGATTGATATCGGTCACTGCAATTAAGTTTGCTTGGGCTTTATCAAATGCTGAAGCCAACTGAACGCCAAAAAAGCCACAGCCGATTAAGGCAATGTTTAATCCATTAGTTTGCATTATGCCCTCCTTGTTGTAAGCGTTGGCGAATACTTTGGAAATATTGCAAGATCGCGCGTTGCATCCGTACCAAATCATGTGCTTCTACCGCATCAATTAATTCACGATGTTGCATGGCTAATTTTTCAGGAGAAAGTATTGGTGGCGGTAAGCTTTTTTCTACTTGCTGATAAATTTGCCAAAACGCATCTAAATATTGAATCAGTAACGGGTTATTTAATGGTTCATAAAGTTTTAAATGAATGTGGTATTCATCTTTAGGCGAAAATTTTTGCTCACGGGCATTTTTCTCCATATTTGCGACTGATTTTTGCAAAAGTGCGGTCTGTTCTTGGCTAATTTTTCCCAACACCATCGGAGCAAAACCGTATTCCAAAATTTCCCGAATATCCAAAATATTAATTAGCTGATTATGATCATTATGCAAATTCAGTTGGGTGTGAAAGCTTAATCCACGAATCATTGGCACAAGAGATGATTCACTCACAAAAGTGCCGACGCCATGGCGAATATCTAAAATGTGTAGCGCCTCTAAAGATTTAATGGCTTCACGTAAACTGGAACGGCTCACACCAAGCTGTTCAATCAGCTCATTTTCTGTTGGCATCAAATCGCCGGATTTAAGATTTTGTTTGATGATGAGCGATTTGATCTTATCCTGCAAAACGAGACTTGCTTCTTTTTTACTTGTTTTTTTCATTTCTGTTCTCATTTTCTAATCTATTTTCTGAATTTGTGATCCAGCTCTCATTCTCTCTAATTGACATAAGACATCATACGTCTTATCTTTATTTATGCAAGCAGAAATTAGCAGTGATTTTAAATTCTGTGATCTATACCACAAAATTCTCAAATACAAGGAAGGAGGTTGTTATGGCAACATCATTACCATGGTATAAAGAAGTCAGTCCTACGCAAAAAAAAGCGTTATTTGCGGCTTGGTTAGGTTATGTTTTTGATGGCTTCGATTATATGCTTATCACTTACGTGCTTTTGGATATTCAAAAAGAATTCGCCATGAGCACAACGGAAACATCCACATTATTACTTGCAGCGTTCGTCGCACGTCCATTAGGTGGAGCGATTTTTGGTAGCTTTGCCGATAAATATGGTCGTCGTTTAGCAATGATTGTTTCCATTGTTACGTATTCCGTCGGCACATTCTTGTGCGGTTTATCCACCAGTTATATTTGGCTTTTCATCTTCCGTATGATTATCGGTATGGGGATGGCTGGTGAATATGCGTGTTCTTCCTCTTATGCCATTGAAAGCTGGCCACAACATTTACGTACAAAAGCCAGTGCATTCTTAGTGAGCGGCTTCTCCATTGGTAATATTCTTGCTTCTCAAGTGATTCCTTGGGTGTCTCAAACTTATGGTTGGCGTATGGCTTTCTTCATTGGTTTAGCACCAGTCGCTTTAGTGCTCTACGTTCGTCGCCATGCACCTGAAAGTGAAGAATGGGCGCAAGCAAAAGCGGCGGGTAAAGTGAATAAAGTTCCACTTACTGACCTATTCACTAAAAAACAATTACCAATCACCTTAATTATTTTCTTAGTTTGCTATTCAATTTTCTCCGTAAACTGGCCGGTAGTAGGTTTACTTCCACTTTACCTCAAAGAAAACGGTTACGCTGAAAATGTGAAATCACTGATGTTCTGGGCGGGCTTTGGTATCCTTATCGGTACTTTAATTGCTGGCTTTATAGGGGATAAATTGGGTGAGAAGAAAACCTTTGTATATAGCTTATTGTTATCACTTTTCTTCCTCTTCCCAGTATTCTATTTGCCAGAAAATAATGTATTAGCGCTTGGTGCATTGCTCTTCTTCTTACTTGCAACTAACCTAGGGATTGCTGGTTTAGTACCAAAATATATGGCGACTTTCTTCCCTGCTGAAATGCGAAGCACAGGTATTGGTTTCATTTATAACTTTGCCGCAATCGGCGGTGGGGTGTCTCCAGTGATAGCCGCCGCACTTAGCGAAAGAGTAGGACTTGGTTCAGCTCTTGTGTATGTGACCTTATTCTGGACAATTGTCCTTGTTGCTCTCGTTGGATTAAGATTGCCAGAACGTATTCAAGCACGCATGCAACAATAAAAAACGAAAGCAAAACAGACCGCACTTTTAGGTGCGGTTTGTTGTTTATACAAAAATAGTTTGAAGCGCATCACAAATTTGTTAAAAATATGTTTCAATTTTCTCTGTTAAATGCTAATTAATAATCTCCCCTATCGTTTTATAGGAGATTGTATATGCAAACTCAACAAACCTTTCTCTCTAAATATAAAAGTCTCATTATTCTTGCCTTAGACTTTGTCTTCATGTTGGTGTTAATCAAAATACTGCCGTTTTCTGCTCAAGAGAATCGCGGGCTAGCCTTGCTGATTTTTATTGGGATTTTATGGTTAACTGAAGCCTTTAATATTACCGTGACATCCCTCATGGTGCCTGTTGTTGCTATTGGATTAGGCTTGATTAATACACAAAAAGCCCTTGCCCCATTCTCCACGCCAATTATTTATATGTTCTTTGGGGGATTTGTGGTGGCTGCAGTGCTGCAAATTCAGAATCTAGATAAGATTATTGCGAATTACATTATTCGTTTGGCCAAAGGAAACTTAAAACTTTCTATTACCTACCTTTTCACCGCAACGACATTCCTTTCCATGTGGATTAACAACACCGCTGTGGCGGCGATGATGTTACCGCTCACGATGGGCATGCTAAAAGGTATCAATGCAGAGAAAAATCATCGATTGTATGCTTTTGTCTTGTTAGGGATGGCATTTAGTGCCAGTATCGGTGGTATTGGTACATTAGTAGGAAGTGCGCCGAATGCGATTTTGGCGTCTCAAATTCAAGTGACCTTCACGGAATGGTTAGGTTACGGTTTCCCAGTGATGGTACTGCTTGTGCCTTCAATGATTTTTTCTTTATGGGTGATTTTACGTCCAGACTTTTCTGTGGAATTTAATCCGTCACTTGAGAAAGTCAGCTTTAATCGAAAAAATATCATTACTTTGCTGATCTTTATCGGTATGGCGATTATGTTGCTTTTCAGTTCCCTCTTGAATCCGTGGATTAGTGCTTTCCTTGAATTACCGAAAAAAATCGAAAACTTCGATACGGTGATTGCGTTATGTGTGGTGATCTTTATTTGTGTTTCAGGGGTCGCGAGTTGGAAAGAAATTCAAGAGCGTGTTGAATGGGGCGTGCTCGTTTTATTCGGAGGTGGTTTAACACTCAGTATCGTGATGAAAGATTCTGGCGCCAGTAAGATTATGGCGGATAGTATCGTTCAGTTTGTACAAACCAAACCACTTTGGGTGCTTTGTTTTGTGATAACCGCATTTATTATTTTCTTAACAGAATTCACATCGAATACCGCCAGTGCTGCATTGATTATGCCAATTGTGATTTCAGTGGCGCAATCCATGAATTTACCGCCTATCGCTTTAGCAGCAATTATCGCTTGTGGGGCAAGTTGTGCATTTATGTTGCCAATCGCTACACCGCCAAATGCTATTGTATTTGCAACAGGAAATGTGAAACAACTTGATATGGCTAAAGTCGGTTTGATTCTCAATCTATTCTGTATCGCTATCATCGGCAGCATGACTTATTTTGTTTGGTTGTAAATGTGGTTAAAACTGACCGCACTTTATTATTAACCTATAAAAGTAACCGCACGTTAAAGTGCGGTTTATTGTTTAATAATGCGGAGGAGGTGTTTCTTCTGCTTGGCTAGCAATGTTAGAAGATTGCATATCTTTTAATTTGCCGGCGAGATAGCGGAGTTGAAGTTGAATTTTATCCATATCAAACTGTTGTTGAACTAATGCTTGGTTTAGCTCGTCTAAAAGTTGTTCTTGAAATGCAATTTTCATTTCAAGTTCAGCAATGCGATCTTCTAAAATTTGTTGATTTTGCATAAAATTTCTCTAATTTTTAAAAAAATGTTGTGAATTTGGTCAATCCGATTTAACCTATTCGCTATTCCGTTTCTATTATAAAGGATCAAGCAAAATGTTGAAAATTCAAAAGCTTTCTCTTGCTGCGCTTATGGTAAGTGCGGTTGTTTCAGGTTCTGTTTTTGCAGAAGATAAAGCAGCGCCAAGCGCAAGTGATGCGTCTTATGCTGTAGGTGCATTAATGGGTAACCAAGTAAAAGATTTAGTGGATGCTCAAAAAGAAGTTATTCAATACGACAATGCGCGTATTTTAGATGGCTTAAAAGATGCATTAGAAGGTAAAGTTGATGTTCGTAAAGACGAGAAAATTCAAAAAACCTTAGATGGCATTCAAGAACAATTAGTATCTGCAGCGAAAGCAAAAGTAGAACAACAAGCGAAAGCTGCAAAAGAAGAAGGCGATAAATACCGCGCTGAATTTGCGAAAAAAGATGGCGTGAAAAGCACCAAAGATGGCTTACTTTACAAAATCACTGAAGCAGGTAAAGGTGATGCAATTAAAGCAACAGACACTGTAAAAGTACATTACACCGGTAAATTACCAGATGGTAAAGTATTTGATAGCTCTGTTGAACGTGGTCAACCGGTTGAGTTTAAATTGAACCAAGTGATCAAAGGCTGGACTGAAGGTCTTCAGTTAGTGAAAAAAGGCGGTAAAATCGAATTAGTGATTCCACCTGAATTAGCTTACGGTAAACAAGGTGCAGGCGATTCAATTCCACCTGATGCAACGCTTTACTTCGAAGTTGAAGTATTAGACGTTAATCCTAAAAAATAATCCTTAATTTAACCGCACTTTGTCCAAAGTGCGGTCATTTTCCCTACCAGATTTGAAAAATGATACTAACCGATAGACAACCTTTCACTGATGAAGATCGTGCTATTCTGATTTCCTATAAAGCGGTAGTTGATGGCGTGAGCGCGTTGATTGGCGAGCATTGTGAAATCGTATTACATTCTTTGGAAGATATTGAGCATTCTGCGATTTGTATTGCCAATGGGCATAATACTAATCGCCAAGTGGGTTCCCCGATTACGGATTTAGCCTTAAAATCCTTGCGTAATATGCAAAGTGAGAGTGTGTCTAAGCCTTATTTCACGCGTGCGAAAGGCAATGTGTTGATGAAGTCTGTGACCATCGCCATTCGAAATAGCAAGCAGCGTATTATTGGTTTACTTTGTATCAATATTAATTTGGATGTGCCAGTTTCTCAATTTATGCAGGCCTTTATGCCAACGCAGGAGCAAAATGAAACCTCTTCCGTCAATTTTGCAAGTTCAGTGGAAGAATTGGTGGCACAAACGGTAGAAAAAACCATTGAAGAAGTGAATGCTGATCGCTCGGTTTCGAATAATAATAAGAACCGTCAGATTGTGATTTCACTTTACGAAAAAGGCATTTTTGATATTAAAGATGCGATCAATTTAGTGGCTGATCGCCTCGCGATTTCTCGCCACACCGTGTATTTGTATATTCGTCAAATCAAACAAGAGCAAGAGTAATGAACTATGTTCTCGCCGTGAAAAGTCCCGTTTATGGAAAACAAGGGGCTTTTCTTGCCTATCAATTTGCCCAAGCTTTACTCGAAAAAGGGCATGCCATTAGCCAAATTTTCTTTTTCCAAGACGGTGTGAGTAATGGCAATGGCTTGGTTTATCCTGCCAATGATGAATTTAATCTCACGCAAGCTTGGCAAGCCTTTTCAGCGCAACATCATATTCCTTTGCATTTATGTGTAGCCGCTTCACAACGTCGTGGCGTAGTGGATTCACTTACGGCAAAAGAGACTGATAAAACCAATTTGGCAGAAGGTTTTGAGATTGCAGGTTTAGGCGAGTTTATGGCGATGGCATTAAAAGCGGATCGGGTGGTGACATTATGAAACTGGCATTCTTATTTCGTACCGCGCCACATGGAAACGCAATTTCTCGAGAAGGCTTAGATGCTTTGCTTGCGGCAACAGCATTTTGTGATGAAGAGGAAATCGGTGTTTTTTTTATTGATGATGGTGTGTTGAATTTACTCGATGGGCAAAATCCTGAGTTATTGTTACAAAAAGATTTTATTCGTACCTTTAAATTATTAGATTTATACGATATTGAACAGCGCTTTGTCTGCGCCGATTCGCTCGACCAATACAATTTGCAAACAGAACAACTCATTATTTCTGCTGAAAAAATTGACCGCACTTCGCTGATTAATAAACTTAACCAAGCAGAAAAAGTGTTTACGTTTTAAGGAATATTATGCTTTATACCTTTTCTCAAGCTCATTATTCTGAGACAGAACTTCAACGTTATTTGACTGAAACCACGGAAAATGATGCAGTGGTTTTATGGCAAGATGGCGTGTTGCTAGCGGTAAAGTACGGGGAAATGTTTACCCAATGCAAAGGGCAATGTTTTATGTTGGAACAGGATGTTTTAGCCCGAAATTTAACCGCACTTTTGCCAGAAAACAATCAAGTGCGGTCAATTTCATTAACAGATTTGGTGGATTTAACTGCTCAATATTCGCCTCAAATCGCCTTATAGTGGGCGTTCTTTCGGTAACAAGAGCGGTAATACCATAACAGAATAAAGTGCTAAACCTGCGGCCATTAAGCAGGTAATTTCTAATCCTCCTGCGCGTAACCATTCGCCAAACCCCGTGTCATTAACGAGTGTAGCATAAAAGAATCCTGCCACGACGGTATAACTAAATCCGATTAATCCTGCAATTAATGCAATAGCTTTTACGTTGTAGCTTGCATAACGGTGAAATGCTGCCCAAAGCGTAATGAGAAAAGTCGGTACTGCAGCCACAATAAAGACAGAAAGCAGCGAGCTCTGAATTTGAGCAGTATCATTATTCGAGAATGTTAAGGCAACAGTGCCAATAATTTGAATAATCAATGGAAAAAGAATAAATGCTTTAAGATATTTTTTCATGAGATGTCCAATTAATAGAAAAACGGAAGCATTGTATCAATCAAATGACAGAGAACCAATCTTTTCTCTATTCGGTTTTTATTACATCCACTAATGTGGGCTGAACGATTGAAGCATAATCTTGGGTATTAAGGATAATAGAGCGCTCCAAGGTGCCTGCATTAAATGCTAATTCATCATAACGAGACAGTAAGCTAGGATCAGCAATTAGCAACAAATCAGGATGAAAGCTAAAAGGTGGAATTGCACCAAATACACAGTCAGTTAGGGTGTCTACTTCTGCTGGGCTGGCAAGCGAGGCTTTCGTGCCACCTAAATAGGCCGCTACTTTGCTCAAATCAGATTGTTGATCGGCCGGCAATATAACTAATACCGCTTGTTTTACGCCATTTCCTTTCACTTTGCATACTAGCGCTTTTGCCCCTTGCCCTAATTCTGTACCACGGATTTTAGCCACTTCCTCAGATTTCCCTGCAGTCGGATGTTTAACCACGCGATAGCGTGCTTGATGTTTATCTAAAAGTGCGGTCAATTTTTCAAATGTTTTTACAGACATGACTATTTCCTTAAAGGGGGATAAGTTTAATAAGGATTCGAACCCTTTTTTATGTGAGTACAGGAATAAATCTATTTTTTAGTCTTTATCATTTTTATTCCTTGTAAAAGCATGTCGCTTAGTAATAAGTTTCTACTCAACAAACCTTGCATCTATACCATATAGCACCTCTAAATCATGCTGGGGTAAGAAGTCTTTTTCTTTTACTTGATATTGCACAACTTTATCGTTTTGCAGCACTTTTTTCACTTCGCCTTTACCTTTCCAACAGAAAGAAACGATCTGTGTTTTTGGTCTTTCAATGGTAAGCGTAAAGTCCGCAATAGGTTTTGCCCAGTTTGCCCCAGTTTTAAGAATATAGCCTAATTCGTGGTAATATATTCCTTGCGATTTTGCTTTTACTGATTTTTTGAATGCGGGATCAATACAAAAGGTATCGGCAAACTTTTTAATGTTCACGAGTTCAGGAAGCCCCACCCCCCCCCCGACTAGAGGGGCATATTCGTGCTGAATTTGAGTAATCGAATTGGCTTTAAAGGTTTGTTGCCAGCTATAAATAATTTGTCCACCCCAAGTGATATCCTGGCTATCCTCAGAGTCTTTGTATGAATATTTAGCAAGACGTGGATCCTGACATTTCAAGATTTTCTTATTTGCCGAATCAGATTTACGCAACCAAGGCTCCATTAACTCTTCTTCAGTTAAACCACAGGCACGAAGAATGTCCGTGACATCATGAGAAACAAATTCTCTTTTCTCTGCATCATCTACATTTTGGGTTTCGTAAAAGAACGCGCGTACATGAGTCATCGGTTTGATTTCTTTGCCATTCGCATAAATCTTAAAAGAATTGATTAAACTTTGGGTGTCAGCAAAATCACCGTAATCGTGCAGCATCACTTCCGGTAATGGGAATAGCACCGTCTCAGTAATGTCTTTATCGGTCAGATTGCGATATTCATATTCCACCTTAATTTTATCTTGGCTGATAAATAGGTTTTCTTTTTGCATCGCAATATGTTCATTTTTAATATATTCCACACCACCAGTAGAGACTGTTCCCGTACTGTCGTTAGCTTGAGCCATAGATGGAAGACAAAGAATCGTTAAGATAAGGGACTTTTTCATGTTGAATTCCTTATTGAATAGAGAGATTGGTAAAATTCCTCAAATTTAACTGCTTACAAACCCTTTTGAATTGCTAAGTTATGAGTTTACTAGTTTTATTTCTTACAATAAAGGTAGGATAACAAACTTAGCAATAATGGGCATAAAAAATAAATATAAACTGATGAGGTTTGGAATACGCCATCATAATTAGTGCTTTATAGTGCATTCAAATAAATATTTCCCGAATACTCCAACTTTGGCAATCCATAGCAACATCGCAAAGCTGCGATAAAAACGTTGAAAAATAGCAAAAAAGAGATAGCTGAAACTGGTAATAGCAATAAGTAATAGATATCAATAGAATGCGTTAGGTTTTTAGTGGCTTGGTCGTTTAACGTTAAATCATAATCACTAACCTGCAACCAGTGAACGCTAAAGTTGTACCAGAAATAAGCACTAAATAACAACATGGCGAAATGTGTTAAAAAGAGTAGCGTTCTCATTTGTAACGTCTCAAAAGTAGTAAATACTTAAAAATTTATTTTTCTTAAAGAGATAAGCAAATAATAGACAAATACATTTATGCCCCGTACTATGTTTCTTTTTCTTTGGTATCGATTATGACTCGAATTAATCTTGTTCCGCCAGCGGAGCTGTGTGATCAGCATCTTTTAGCTGAACATCGTGAATTAACCCGTATTCCTAATGCCGTAGCGAAAGGTAAATATCACTTAAAAGGACAGCCTGCAGAATATAAGTTAGGTGAAGGGCATGTGCGTTTTTTCTTTAATAAATTGGCGTTTTTAAAGAAACGGTATGATGCATTACATGCGGAATGTAAAGCCCGAGGCTTTAACGTGCAGTATATTTGGAATGAAACATTACCCGATGACCCAAGTTTATGGTTGGACTATGAGGCCACAGAGGCTGCATTGCAGATTAATCGGGAACGTATTCTGGAACGAATGCCATTAAAGGCGAGATTTACACCGCATCTTCCAAAGAGCGGTCAAAAATAAAGGAGTTTTCACTTATGAAAGGCAGTGAGAATATAAAAAAGGTGAGCATCGCTCACCTTATGAATAGTTTAATCTTTCAATTTAATAAAAAACGTACCACTAGGTATGATAGGCAAATAGTTTTTATGGAAATCCATAAAGGTTTTTTGTGGGTCTATGTCTTCAAAAAGTTTTGGGTAAAGTGCTTTTGCCATAAATTGAGCGGCTGCTAGATCACTTAGTGAGCGAGAAGCCGTATGATAAATACCGTAAACACGGTGGTTTTTAACTGCAGGTAAATCTTGCCACCCTGCACGGGTTAAGAAACCTTTTAGGCGTTTTTGTGCATCCTGTTCATTGATGTTTATTCCCATCGCCATCATTTCATCGTTAGTTTCATGCCCCATTTCTGTGCCAGAAATCATAATCACTTCAGGTTGTGCGGCAAGAAGTTGTTCTGGATTAATTGGTCCCCAATTTTCGACAAAAGGCGCGCTTACGTTATTCCCGCCAACAGTTTCAGCAATAGCACCCCACATATTTTTACCAAAGGTAAAGCTATATTCACTAGGACCTTTATTGCCAAATTCTACATAGATTTTAGGTTTAGGTAGGTTAGCCTCTTTTACACGTTTTTGAATATCAGTAATGCCTTGAGCATATTCATCTGCAATTTTATTTGCTCGTTCTTCGGTACCTGCAAGTTGCCCAAAAATCTTTGCGCTTTGGGTGTGTCGTTCTACACTTTGAGCATTAAAATCGACAACAATAATTGGAACGCCAGCTTGTTCTAACTTTGGTAGTTCGGAACCAATAGTTTGATATTGCCATTCTGCAAGAATCAATACATCAGGTTTTAATGCCAAGGTTTTTTCGGTTGAGAAAGTTCCTGTATTTACATTACCAATATCAGCAATATTTTTGAGTTCAGGCATTTTTTCAGAAAACAATGCCCAACTTCCTGGATTAAATTTTTCCCAAAATTCACGTGAGATACCTTTAACATATTTAAAATTTTCAACACCCGTAACAGCAATGTAATCAGGATAGTAAAAGCCTAACACGGCATTTTTTACGGGCACATCAACGTTAACTTCTCGTCCTAATACATCTTTGATTGTTTTTATTTCTGCTTGAGTAGTGATACCAAAAGTCAGTAATAGAACGGCCAAAATTAAACGAATTGTTGATTTTTTTTGCATATAAACTCCTGTCTGAATAAAACATCAGAATATTGCCATAAATAAGAATTATTATCAAATTTAGGTGTTATAAAGTGATAATACAAGAAATGCTGTTGAAGGGTAAAATAGGCATATATCTAGAAAAAACATATTTCGCATTTAAAATTGGAAGTGCGGTCAAAACTTAGTAAGTTTTCACTTCTCCTTGAGTTGGACTAAAGGAGAAGTGAATGTGGGAGAATTATTTATATTCAACCACGATATCGCTTTCGCTAACAGTATCACCATAAACTGGCAATAAGGTTTTTTCGTAAGCTTGTTTTAAACGACCATCTTTGCCTAAGGTTTGGATTTCGTTGTTTAACCAATTTAGCAATTCAGGTGCATCTTTGCGAACAGCTGGTGCAATAACATCTTGATCACCAAAGTTTTTTACGCCTACGGTATAACCTGGATTTTGTTTTGCCCAAGCGAATAAGAAGGTATTATCGTTAGATAATGCATCACCACGGCCATCACGTAAGGCTTCAAAGGTTTCGGTATTTTGTTCAAATTTTAATAACTTCACATCTGGATAGTTTTTGGTGAAGAAAATATCGGCCGTGGTACCTTTATCCACGATCAAAGTTTTGCCTTTTAATTGCTCAAGATTAGTAATGACTGAGCCATCTTTTGAAACGACACCGAGTGCCACTTTCATGTATGGATTCGCAAAATCCACCACTTCTTTACGTGCTGGAGTTACAGTAAAGTTGGCGAGAATAATATCAACTTTCTTAGAAAGTAAGTATTCAGCACGGTTTGCGGCATCCACTAAAACAAATTCCACTTTGTTTTCGTCGCCTAATAAGTCTTTACCGATCGCTTTACCAATTTCAACATCAAAGCCTTGGCTTTTGCCTTGTGCATCAACATAACCAAATGGTGGTTTATCGCTAAATACACCAATGCGCACTTTGCCATCTTTTTGTATTTGCTCAAGGCTTGAAACCGTTTTTGCCCCGTCTTTAGCTGGTTCTTTATCATTACACGCAGTTAAGCCTAATGCTAAGGTGGCAGTAGCTAAAAGTGCGGTCAATGTTTTAAATGTTTTCTTCATAGTTTGTCCCTCTCGGTTCATAATTTAAGATATTTAAGAATGTTTTCGCACGATCCGTAGTTGGATTCGTGAAGAAATCTTCCGGTTTTGCTTGTTCAATAATTTGCCCTTTATCCATAAACACGATGCGATTAGCCACTTGGCGGGCGAAGTTCATTTCGTGGGTAACGATGAGCATCGTCATGCCGTCTTTGGCGAGACCTAAGATCACATCAAGTACTTCACGTACCATTTCAGGGTCAAGGGCAGCAGTCACTTCATCAAACAGAATAATTTCAGGGTTCATGCAAAGTGAACGTACAATGGCAATTCGCTGTTTTTGTCCACCGGATAATTCACGTGGATAGGCATTTTTTCGGTCATATAGGCCTACGCGTTTAAGTAACTCATCGGCTTGTTTTTCAGCTTCAGCATGATCGCGTTTTTGTACTTTTAAAGGGCCGAGTAAAATATTGTCAATCACTGATAAATGAGCGAAGAGTTCATAACTTTGGAATACCATCCCAATGCGTTGACGCGCTTTGACCCAAGGAATGTCTTTGCCTAATTCGCCTGCATTTTGCAGCAAAATCTGACCGCTCTTTATTTCCTCTAGTCCATTTAGGCAGCGTAAAAAAGTACTTTTACCACAACCCGATGGACCTAAAATCACGACAACTTCGCCTTTCTCTATAGAAAGATTGATGCCTTTGAGTGCTTCTACATCACCGTAATTTTTGACGAGGTTTTTAATTTCTAATAACGCCATGTGTTTTCCTAATTAAAATTAACTTTCCCAACGGGTTTCTAAATAACGGGAAAATAAGGATAGTGGGTAACAAATCACAAAATATAAACCGAAAATGACACCGTAAATCCAAAGCGCTGCCGATTGATTACTAAATAATGAATGTTCGATAATTTGTTGACCGACTTTAATCACTTCGACTACACCAATTAACATCGCCAAAGAGCTGGTTTTTACCATGCGAGTAAAGAGGTTAATAGCACTTGGTGTCACACGTTTTAAACTTTGCGGAAGTAAAATATACACAAAGGTTTGAAACGGCGTTAAACCTAAAGCGTAGGCTGATTCCACTTGATGTTTTTCAATGGAAGTTAATGCACCACGCACTAAATCGCCCATTTCTGCCGTTCCCCAGAAAATAAACACTAAAATACATACAGAAATGCCATCTAAGTGAATATCAAACCATTTTGCTAAACCGAAATAAGCGAGAAAAAGTAATGCTAATAATGGAATGATGCGTACAAATTCTAAATAAAAGCGGCAGATGGCTTTGATAATTGGATTTCTGCTTGTCATGATTACGCCAAAAATGACACCTAAAATACAGGCGAAGAAGACAGAAACGAATGCAATTTCAGATGTTACCCATAAACCATTAAGCAAGCGTTCGATGTTGCTGCCTTGGAATAATAACTCAAGCCCCATATTTTGCTCTCCGAGTACGGCGTTCTAAATAACTGATGAACAGAGACATCGGTAATAGAATGATCAAATAAAATACCACTAATAAAAATAAGGCTTCATTGGTTTTGTAATCGAGCCCAATGACTTCTTTTGCGACAAACATGAGTTCCGCAACTGCGACAGCACTGATCACAGAGGTTTCTTTCATTAAGAACAAGCAATTTGCACCAATTGCAGGTGTTGCAATCGCAAAGGCTTGTGGGAAAATGACATAGCGAAAAGCTTGAAAAGGGGTTAGACCAATACTTAAGGCTGACTCAATTTGTCCTTTTGATACCGCTTCTAGGCCTCCGCGAATGGCTTCTGCCATATAGCTTCCACCTAAAAATGCCAGGCCAATAATACCGCAAGTAAACCCATCTAATTTCAGGCCAATTTTAGAAAGCCCAAAATAGAGAAAAAACACTTGAATCAATAAAGGCGTATTACGAGAAAGCTCAATATAACCTTTTACGAGCCAAGTTAATGATTTGACTTTGTAGGTGGTAATCACAGCACAAATCACACCAATCACCAGCGACAATAAAATGCCCCAAAAGGCAAGATGAAGCGTCATCAGCGTGGCGTGGATAAAACGTGGAGTGACGCTTAAAATATAATCCCAATTCATTTTTTATAATTTAATCGTTTGCTTGACGATATAGTAAAAAATTTTGAAACGACGAGAAAAGAATGGAAATGCATTATTTATAATGAAATGTAATAAGAGATGTGTTTTAAATGAGATCAGTGAGGGTGAAGTAATAAAAAACGGGGCTTTACTTAGCCCCGTCGTTGTTTATTTTAATCACGTTTTGCGATAAGTGCGGTTGGTTCTTCGTCTGTTTTTGCTTCAGTTTGTGTTTCAGCGGGTTTGTCCTGAATAGACATGGCTGATTTTAAACTATCCTGACGAATTTTTTTAGCTGCTTCTTTGTCACCAGCTTGTTCAAACACATAAGACGCCATCATAACATCATTTGGTTGAAGCTGAGTTGGGCAAGCAGTCACTTCTTTAAATGCTTCTGCTGCTTTAGCAAAATCGTTATTACGCACATAAAGATAGCCTAATGCACGATTGAGACAACAACGTTGGCTTTCATCGGCACGTTTCGCACGTTTTTCCACGAGTTTGAGCAGCTTGCTGTTATCTTCTGCTTGTAAACGAGTGATTTGCGTGCAAAGTTCAGGGCTAATTGGTGTGTTATCACCCAATTTCTTCATGATTTCAAGCGTGAATTCATAAGCCGATTCATGATCGTTACAATCAATTAAACGTTGAATTAAAGCGGTTTTTAACTCTAAATCATTGCGACGACGGCGTGGCTGAGCTTCCCACCATGCGAGCAAGCCTTCAACGCCTTCTTCATTCATTTTCTCATCTAACAAGCCATTTTCTGTTTCTTGTTGAAGCGCTTTAAATTCTTCTGCTGAGAATAAACCAGAACCTTCGATTAAATCTAAGATGCCATCAAGTGCTTGGTAAGCTTTGGAACGGCTATAAATTTCAGCCGCAAGTTTTAACACTTCTTTGTTGCGATCTGACATTTCAAGCAAGCTATCAACAGAACTACGCGCTGCCGGTAATTTATTTTGTTGTAATAAAATACGAGTACGGGCAATTTCGACTAATAGATTATCTGAACCGGCAAGCTCCGTCGCCTCAATCAAATAACGGTTTGCGCTGAATTCATCACCGCGTTGTTGAGCAGCTTCTGCGGCTTTAATCAGATTCAATACTGGCTCTGCAGAGTGTTTCGCGTTTTTACCAATTAGTTTTTCTGCCTTGGCATAATCGCCTTCATTCATTTTCATCAAGCCTTCAAGGGTTTGACGTTGTGCTTTCACACGTTTACGGCGAGAAAACCAGTTATAGGTATTGCTACTTAAACGGAAGAAACGGGTAACAATCCACTCTAATGTATAAATCACTGCAAGTGCGACCACAAAGAGAATGACTAATGTGGTAAGTGACATTTCATACACGGTGTTTGCCGTTTCAACTCTGACATAACCTTGCTGACCGGAGAGGTAAGGCCCTGCAATCAATCCGGCAAGTAAGGCGATCATTAAAAAGAGAACTCTAAACATTATCTATCCTTATTGTTGGGGTTCAGTTGCCGGTTGTGCAGCTGGTGCTTCAGCGGGTTTTTCTTCCGCTTTTGGCTCTTCTGCTTTCGCTTCAGGTGCCGGTTTTACTTCTTCTTTTCTTGGTGAATTATCCACTGCTTTTTCTGCTTCGATTTCCACTTTTTGCACATCTAAAGGTGTACGGTTTAAGTATTTATCAAGCATGCTTAAGCTTTGTAATTGGCTTGGCACATCCACATAGATGGACAATTCAGATAATTCATCCACTGATTTTAAGAAGCTTTGAGTTACTTCAGCATTGGTATCAAAATAGCTACGAATCCAAGATGCGACGGCTTCCAAAGATTGTTTATAAAGCTCGTTTTGTTGACGAGGCACTGCCATAATCGCTAATTGTAAGCGTAAACGAATGTTTTCACGCAAATAGATATCTTGGTTTGGCGCTAATAATTCTTTGCGATCCGCACCATGTTTCGGTGAAATACGGATAAAGTGATTTAAGAATGAGGTTGCACTTTTTTCTGCATTTTCAGCCCAATCTGAAAGAGAATCCGATAATTTTGTTGCATTTTGATCATCACCGAAATTCACATCTAACACAGGTAACTCATCAACCGTATTGGCTAATTGCGATAATTTTTGCATCACCGCATTTTGATCAACGCCAGCTACGGAGAGAAGTTGTTTCAGATCTTGATTGATTGCACTACGGATAGCCGCGGATTGTGAATTATTCACTTTAGCAAGAGTTTCATCAGCGAGTTTTAAGAGTGAAACCGCTGTGTCCACATCATTATCTAATACTAATTTGCGTAATGCATTGTTGAGCAAGAAATCCGCTTCTGAGAATAACCAATCTGTAGGTTGTTGAGCATTAGCTTGAGCGCTCACTTTATTAATTTGTGATTGTAAGCCAACTAACTCATGTGATTTGGCATTGATTAGCTCTTCTACTTGCGCAATTTTGTTTTGCGTTGCTTTATTTGCAGACTCTAACTGAGCAAGCTGTGTAGTATCAAATTTTACGTCTTGAGCAGGTGCTGAAACCACCGTTTTATTATTGATTTGAGCTTCAAGTGCGGTCAATTTTTGTTGGAATTCATCCACCTGTTGTTGGCCAAAATAATAACCTGCACCACCCACGCCAAGTGCAATGAGAATAGCCAATAAACTTAATCCAGTACCACTTTTCTTCACAACGGTTTGTGTACGTGGCGCAACAGGCTCGCGATCTTCAGTTTGAATTTCCACCGCATCTGTTGCTTGGATTTCATCTGTCGTTTCAGGGGTTAATTTCTCTTTCGCCATATCTTTTCCTTAGTGAGAAAGGGGAGTTACTTCATTAAGTAAGGTATTAAGTAAACTTTGATTGTCCGCACCGGCGGAAACCACCACATTATGCCAACCTTGTTGTATTGCAACATCCGCAATGCGTTGACTTACCGTGACTAAACAGCAATTTTTTAGCCAATTTTGTTCATTTTCAGGCACAAATTCGATTAACGCCTGCAAAATTTCAAGACTTGTTACTACAAGGGTTTGTACACCAGAACGAATACAAATACTGGTTTGCTCTTCGTTATTATAACTAATCGGCGTGCGTTGGTAACATTCGACTGTCTCAACAGTTGCACCGCGTAGTGTGGCCTGTTCGCGTAATAATTCTCGTCCACCGTTGCCGCGTAAAATTAACAAGTTTTTATCTGTTAATTCTGCCATTTGCGGTAAATTTAGCACGCCTTCCGTATTTTCCGACGTGATTGGATAACGAACAGTACATTCAGTTTGACAGGAAAAATGCTGTGCCGTTCTATGTCCAACTGTAAAGTATTGTAAATCTTGACGCCAGCTAAAGCCAATATCTTTCAGGGTTTTATCCGCAAAATCGACCGCACTTTTGGATACCAAAAACACATAATCACCGCTTTTTAGCTGATTAAGTTTCGTTGGTAATTGTGCCAACTCAGCACCCGCCTCAATAGAAAACAAAGGCAAATGCAAGGCAACCACACCGGCTTGATTCAGCTGGTCAACTAGGGCTTTTCCTCGTTCATCGGGGCGAGTGACTAGTACGGCCATGGTAATTTCCTATGCTGAATAAATCTTCGCCAGAATCTTATCTGCGCCTTGTGCTAGAAGTTGTTCTGCAATGGTCACGCCTAATGCTTCGGCGTTTTCAACCGCACTTTTACCTTCTGCACGAATAATCGCAGAACCATCGGTTTCTCCGACGAGTGCACGCAAGAAAACTTCGCCATTTTGCTCAATGGCATAGCCACCGATTGGTACTTGGCAGCCGCCTTGTAAGCGGGTATTCATTGCACGCTCAGCCAAAACACAAGTCGTCGTGGTCGCATCTGCAAGTGGAGCAAGTAACGCTTTCACTTCTTCGTCATTAAAGCGACATTCAATGCCCACTGCACCTTGTCCGGCAGCCGGTAAAGATTGTTCTACTTCAATAAATGAGGCGATGCGTTCTGCTAGTCCTAAACGAATTAAGCCGGCTGAGGCTAAAATAATGGCATCGTATTCGCCATTGTCTAATTTACTTAATCGGGTGCCCACATTGCCACGTAAAGAGCGAATATCAAGATCAGGACGTAATTGTTTCAATTGGCATTGACGACGTAAGCTTGATGTTCCAACAATAGCACCTTGTGGTAATTCATCTAATGAACGGTATGTATTGGAGACGAAAGCATCGCGCGGATCTTCACGTTTACAGATTACACTTAACCCTAAACCTTCTGGAAATTCCATCGGTACGTCTTTCATTGAATGGACGGCAATATCGGCACGTTTTTCGAGTAAAGCATTTTCTAACTCTTTAACAAATAAGCCTTTTCCGCCAATTTTAGCTAAAGGAGAATCCAGGATGACATCGCCTTTTGTCACCATTGGAACTAATTCAACAGAAAGCGTTGGATGAAATTTCTCTAATTGATCTTTTACAAAATTCGCTTGCCAAAGGGCTAAAGGGCTTTGACGAGTCGCTATTTTTAAGGTTTTAAGTACTGCCATAAATACCGCTGATTTTAAATAGAAATATGCCCTATCCTACCATTTTTAGGGCAAAAAGTCAGATCATTTAAATTTTTGATTTCTGATGAGCTAAGTGGTACAGTAATATCAGTTATATGGTCATAGGTAGGAAGCCTTGAAATACGATCTCACTCAAGCCCGAAAATGTATCGAAACTCTAGATAAACGTCGTTTTGATCGTGCATTATTGGGCTCTGGTGATGCATTCCGACACATCGTCTCTTTGGTGCCGCTGTTGTTGCATCTTAATCATCCAGCTCTGCCGGGTTATGTGGAAGATGCCCCTGCAGGCATTGCCGATTTTATCCTTTCCAATTATCAGCAAAATTTTCTCTCAAAAGAACATCTCGAACTTGTCGAAGACGTGCAAAGTGCAGTCAATTCTGATGTTGTTTTTACTCCGATTTTAGGTATTTATGTGATGGGCAGTTTTGGCTCCATTAGCCAAACTTCAGCTTCGGATTTGGATATTTGGATCTGCCATCAAGATGATTTATCTGAACAAGATCAGCAACGTTTGGCGGAAAAAACGAAGAAAATCAGCCTATGGGCATCCACATTTCATGTGGAAATGCATTTTTATTTGATGACGCAAAAACGCTTCCGTAATGAGCGTTATTCCGATCCATTAACCAAAGAAAATAGCGGTTCTGCTCAATATATGTTGCTGTTGGAAGAATTTTATCGTTCTGCTGTACGCCTTTCGGGCAAGCCATTATTGTGGCTCCACTTGTGGGTGGAAGATGAAAAACAATATGAAGCCGAAGTTTCGCGTTTAGTGGAAGCTGGTGAACTTGATCCAAATGATTGGGTGGATTTTGGTGGATTGGGGCAATTCTCTGCGAGCGAATATTTCGGTGCGAGTTTATGGCAACTGTATAAAGGTATTGATTCACCGTATAAATCGGTGATGAAAATCTTATTATTAGAAACCTATGCCCAAGAATACCCAAATGCCCATTTAATTGCTCGTCAATTTAAAGAAGATTTACTGTCCGGTCGAAGTACCGCTGCACACCATTTTGACCCTTATATCGCGATTCTAGAGAGAATTAGCCAATATTTGACCGCACATTCAGAGTTTAAGCGCCTTGATTTTGTCCGTTCTTGTTTTTATGTGAAAGCCACTGAAGACTTTGCGTTATACCACGCTTCAAATTGGCGTATTTCTTATATGAAAATGATGGCGCAAGAGTGGGGCTGGTCAAAAGAATGCATTGAAGAATTGGATCAACGTCCAAATTGGAAAGTCAAACGGGTGAAAGAAAGTCACACTAATTTAGTGACCTTCTTGATGATGAGTTATCGAAATCTGGTAGATTTTGCACGCAAACACAAAATTAATTCTAGCGTGATTCCGCAAGATATCACGGTGCTGTCTCGCAAACTTTATACTGCTTTTGAAGAATTACCCGGTAAAATCACTCTACTGAATCCACAGATTTCGCATAATTTAGCAGAAGATCACCTCACATTTATCGAAGTTCACGGTAATAAGAATTTTAAGGATGGGTGGTATCTGGTGAATCAGCCACCAAATCATATTATGTTTTCGAAAGAACGCGTGATTGAATATGGGGAAAGTTTAAATAAAGTGGTCGCATGGGCTTATTTTAATCGCTTGCTAACAGCTGAAACGCGTTTACATCTAATTAGTCAAAATATCGACCAACTGACTTTGCGTAATTTTGTTGCCGATTTACGGTTATTTTTCCCGCATACCAATGGCCAAGCGCCTACAAATGAGGCGCTTTCGTCCCAATGTGAAATCCGTGATCTATTTATCGCTGTGAACTTAGTAAATGACCCAACTGCACAAGTGGAAGAACTTAAATCCAATATTTCGCCAAGTGATTTGTTCAGTTTTGGTCAATTAGAACAGAGTTTGGTGGGTAGCATTGATTTCACTTACCGTAACGTATGGAATGAAATTCGAACTCTACATTTTGAAGGGCAGAATGCGATTTTGCTTGCCTTAAAAGTGCTTTCTAATAAAATTGATCAGGGTGTAAATCAGCCGCGTTCTGTACAGGTTTTCTGTTACAGTAAACACTACAATCGTACGTTGCGAAACTTAGTGAGTGCGTTAGTCAATCGTTGTATTAGTATTCAATTGGGAGATAGTCGTCCAACAACCCATTCTCGTTTACGTGTAGCAGGAAAAAACTGGCAATTCTTTTTTGAGGAAAAAGGGATCAGTTTGCAACCTATTGAAGGCGGAAAAGAAAGTGCGGTCAATTTTGAGGACGTTTTACCGACTCAGTTGGAAGAAAAAGAAATTATTCCTGAGGCCCGTCGATACCCGCCTGAAATTGATTTATTTGCCAGTGAAGGTTTTTTACAGTTCTTTTTTGAAGATAATGTGGATGATAGTTTTAACGTCTATTTGTTAGATGAAAAAAATCGTCTCGAAATTTATCGTCAATGTGAAGGTTCGAAAGATGATAAAGTACGTGAAATAAATCAGATTTATCAATCGCTTGGTTCGAAAGATTGTGAAAATCCGTATAAAATGGTGCAACGGAATTTTAATTACCCGCAATTTTATCAATTGCATCCGACAGAAAGCGGCATGCGTATTATGCCGTTCAAATTTAAAAGCAAAAGGACTTGCTAATAGCTAAATCAAAACAAGCATTGTTTGGGATAAAACTCATTTATCTGCAAATTATGCATTGGAAGATAAGCAAAATCCCGATAGAATCCCTCGTCCGAAAATCTATTGAGAAATAATCTAAGGCGGTAGACGTTTTTGCCTTCGGGCGATAAAATGTGCGCCTGCTTATCTCTTGGAGAATATTATGCAAGAAAAATTAAAAGTATTAATTATCGACGACCACCCATTAATGCGTCGTGGTATCAAGCAATTAGTTGAATTAGAAGAGAATTTTGAAGTCGTCGCTGATGTAGGAAGCGGTACCGAAGGTATTTCTATTGCGATTCAAGAATCCCCAGATTTAATCATTTTAGATCTTAATATGAAAGGTCTTTCTGGTTTAGATACGCTCAAAGGCTTGCGTGCAGAAGGTGTTGATGCGCGAATTTTGATCTTGACGGTATCTGATGCGAAAAATGATATTTTCACTCTCATCGATGCGGGGGCAGATGGCTATCTATTGAAAGATACTGAGCCAGATGTGTTACTTGAGCAAATTAAACGTATTGCACAAGGTGAAGTGATTTTAAGTGATTCGATCAAGAATTTACTGTTAGAACGTAAACATACTGTTGATCCAATGGATTCACTCACTGATCGTGAAATGGATGTGTTACGTTTAATCGCGACAGGTTTATCCAACAAACAAATTGCAGGTCAGCTTTTCATTTCTGAAGAAACAGTTAAAGTCCATATTCGTAATTTACTGCGTAAACTTAACGTGCATTCACGTGTTGCGGCAACTGTCTTATTCTTTGAACGAAATGGTCGATAGGCAAGTTTCAAAACGTAAAAAAGTGCGGTCAAAATTGACCGCACTTTTTATTTATCTCGGCACCCCCCTTAATAAAGGGATTGGTTCAAATGGCGCAACTGAGGTTGGCGCAGGAATATCATTAAAAATTAAGATAAATGGTTTAGGTGGCAAGATTTTTTCGTTTCGCCACAAGCTTCCCATGCCGACTAATTGAATATCATCGGGTAAATTCTTTATTCCCGCTTTTAATACAGCCACAGTATTTGGGCGAGGGTGTCCAATAGCAATGGCTGTGCCTTGTTTACGCGCATATTGAATTGCACTTTGAAATTGGCGTTGAACATCTGCCAAATTATCACTGTCATCTAAAAACACATGGCGATCTAATACACGTATGCCTTGTTCTTTTGCTATTTTTCCCGCAACTGATTTCCCGATAGTACGGCTATCTAAAAAGAATAAATGCTGCTCGCGAAGTGCTGTCATCAAATAGGTCATTAATGTTGCATCGGCTGTGGCTGCACTGCCCATATGATTATTCATTCCGATAGCATTGGGCACAATAGCTTTCGCTTTTTTCACTCGCTCATTCACTTGCGCTTCAGACAAGCCTAAAGTCAAACCACCTTCTTCAATTTTAATATTGCTGACCGGTTGCATCGGCATATGAATGAGAATATCGTGATTTTGTGCTTTCGCTTCTTGATTGCGTATTTTTGCATAGGGTGCTGCTGGAATGATCGCAACGGAGATTTCTTTGGGCATGGCTAAAACCTCAGCATCCTCTTTCGGATGATAGCCAATGTCATCAATTACAATAGCCAGTTTGCCTTGTGCAAAAGTAAACGCAGAGAAAAGTGCGGTTGAAAAAATGATCGTATTTCTGACCGCACTTTGAAAGAATGCCGCCATTATTTAATCCACCCAGCTGGATTTACAGGCACCCCTTTACGGCTGATACCAAAGTATAGTGCCGGTTTAGATAGCTCACCCGTATTACCCACTTGTGCAATGGTTTGTCCCGCAGACACCAGCTGACCTTGTTTTACAAATACCGCTTGGTTGAAACCATATAAGCTCAAGTCGCTGTCGCCGTGTTTCACAATCACCATATAACCATAGCCATTAAGATGGCCGGCGAGAATGACACGACCACTTGCAATGGCTTTTACCGCTGTACCCGTTGGTGCGCCGATAACCATGCCTTTCCAACGTACTTCGCCCGCTTGGATTGAACCAAAGGAATACAACGTCGGGCCGGAAACAGGGCGACTATATTGACGTGCAGCCGTACCTAAACCACTGGTACTGTTAATCAACTTACGTTCTTGATCAGTTGGTTGATAAGGTTTTGAGGTACGTTTTTCTTCCTCTTGTTTTTTCTGAGCAAGGGCTTCACGCTCACGTTGTTCTTGTTGGCGAGCGGCTTGTTCAGCACGTTGAATTTCTTGGCGAAGGGCATTTTCGTTCGCTTTTAACGTTTCCAGCTTATTCTGATCTTTGGTTAAGTTTTTGTTGAGTTCATTTAACGTAGATTGACGTTCTTGTTGCGCTTTTTGTAATTCTTGCTGCTGTTTCTTTTGCGTAGAAAGCTGATCGCGATGATTTTTTTGTTGGCCTGAAATCGCTTCGCGTTGTTTCGCTAAATTCTCTTGTGTCGCTTTCAGATTATTGATCATATCGATGCGAACTTGATTTAAGTGCTGATAATACACTTTCATGCGTTCTGCTTTTTTCGCATCTTCCGAAAGCATTCTTTCTAAGGTAGAAGGATTTACCCCTGAACGATAAATAGCATCTACTTGCTGCGCGAGCTTCGCTTTTTGAACGCGTTCTTGCTTTTCTAATTGCTTGATTTGTTTTTCGGTTTCCGCCATTTGTTTGCGGATTTCTTGCAAACTTAATTCTGTTTCACGTAATTCACCGACAACGCTATTAATTTTGCTTTCTTGGTCTTTAAGACTAGCTTGGAGTTTAGCTTGTGCGCGTTTTTGTTCGGCGATCTTCGACTCTTGTTGTTTAATTTGTTTTTGAATTTGGTTGAGATCGTTGCCTTGCGCGAAAGATGAAAAGCCAAGCAGACCGCAAGCCAAAAGTGCGGTCAGTTTTGATAAGATTTTTTTTCTACGATTGCTTTGCTGCATACATCTAAACTTGAGAGAAATTAAGGGACGAATAAGGCTTAAATACTAGCATTATTTTTGAGTGGCTAAAAGTTTACAGACGTTTTTTTGCGAAAGATCAGTAAATACCGCCTTTTTGCTTTTAAACATAACGATTTTTTGCTATAAAAGAGCCATTCATTTTTTTATTAATACTTAGGAGATCCTTATGGAATTAGTATTCATTCGTCACGGTTTCAGTGAGTGGAACGCAAAAAATTTATTCACCGGTTGGCGTGATGTGAATTTAACCGAGCGCGGCGTAGAAGAAGCAAAAGCTGCGGGTAAAAAATTGTTCGAGAAAGGCTATGAATTTGATATTGCCTTCACTTCTGTTTTAACTCGTGCAATCAAAACCTGTAACATCGTGTTAGAAGAATCTCACCAATTATGGATTCCTCAAGTGAAAAACTGGCGTTTAAATGAGCGTCACTACGGTGCATTACAAGGCTTAGATAAAAAAGCAACCGCAGAACAATACGGTGACGAACAAGTTCATATCTGGCGTCGTTCTTACGATATTTCTCCTCCAGATTTAGATCCAAAAGATCCAAACTCTGCTCATAACGACCGTCGTTATGCAAACATCCCATCTGATGTTGTACCAAACGCAGAAAATTTAAAATTAACCTTAGAACGTGCATTACCATTCTGGGAAGATCAAATTGCTCCAGCAATGCTTTCTGGTAAACGTGTTTTAGTGGTGGCGCACGGTAACTCACTTCGTGCATTAGCAAAACACATTATCGGTATTTCTGATGCGGAAATCATGGATTTTGAAATCCCAACGGGTCAACCGTTAGTGTTAAAACTTGATGATAAATTAAACTACGTAGAACACTACTATCTTTAAATTTATAAATAATTTCAAAGTGCGGTTAATGTTGACCGCACTTTTTGTTTAAGGAGAATAACGGATGAAAAAATTACTCGCAGTGATTTTTGCCTTGTTACCTGCTTTGGCCTTTGCTGCATCGCCAAATCATACGGCAAAATCAACTCAAACCAAGTCAGTGAAAACGGCAGTTAAAAAAGTGGAAGCCAAGAAAGCCACTACGCCTAAAGCCGTAGCTAAAACAGCGAAAAAGCAAGGCGATGCCAAAAAAGCAGAAGCGAAAAAGCCAGCTAAAATTGTCGAAGCGAAAAAAGCGGTAACGAAAAAAGAAAAAATAAAAAATAAAACGACAACTAAAGCCGCTAAAGCCGAGCCAACAAAAACGAAAGGCAAACAGCCAGTAGAAAAAACTAAACAAACTGCATTAAAAGACAAAAAGACGGTAGCGAAAAGCAAACAAAGTGCCGTTAAAGAATCAGCTAAACCTGAAAAGGTGATTGCTAAAAAAACACCCGCAGTTAAAACTGAAGTGAAGAAAGCGGAACCCAAAGCCGTTGAAAAAGTGACTGAAAAGAAAGTAGATACTGTCGCACAAAAAACAGCGAGTATGGTGACAAAATCCGTCGTCGTACCAAGATGTAATGATTCAAAAGTTTTTGCGGTATTATCTGATGCCTTCAAAAAACAAGGTGCAGCCACTAACACCCAAATGACGGTAAAACAAATCTCGCAAGCCCGTGAAACGCAATCTTATCCACAACAAGGCATTCGCAGCTGTAATGCGATCGTGGAAACCAACAGCGTTAAATATGTTACGGATTACAGCATTATCTTGAATGATAAAGGTTTCTTCGTGCAAGTAGAAAACGCACAACCCGCTCAACGTTTCTAATCTTAACGTGCGTTATTTAAATGAAGTTGTTTGAATAACGCACGCATTTCTTCTTCATTCAAACGGCGATATTCACCATTGCCTAATCCATCAAGCGTTAAATGACTCATTTGATAACGGATGAGACGCAATGTCGGAAAGCCGATATGTGCGGTCATTCGACGCACTTGTCGATTTCGTCCTTCACTAATTTTGATTTCCAACCAGCTCGTTGGAATACTTTGACGTTCACGAATAGGTGGATTGCGAGGCCAGAGAAAATCAGGTTCTGAAATCAACCGCACTTTTGCCGGCTTTGTCATTCCATCTTTCAATTCAACGCCTTTGCGGAGTTTGTCTAAGTCCGTTTCTTCAGGAATACCTTCCACTTGCACAAAATACGTTTTTTCTGTTTTAAACTTAGGATCTGCCAAATGATGTTGCACTTCACCATTATTCGTTAAAATCAGTAACCCTTCGCTATCACGATCCAATCGCCCTGCCGCATACACATTAGGAATGGTAATAAAATCTTTTAATGTCGCTCGGCCGTTTTCATCGGTGAATTGTGTCAGTACATCAAATGGTTTGTTAAATAAAATAACCTGACTTTCCGCGATAGAAAGTACACGTGGACGACGATATGTTCCCCTATGACTTTTTTTCTGAGGAGTGTTTGATGAAAAAGATGTTTTCGTTTTTGAGATTTTTTTCAAAAAAATACTACCTAAATTATTAATTTTATAAACATTAACTAAAAATAAGAAAAGCCGATTTGTTTGTGCAAATCGGCTCGAAATTTTATAGGTTTAAGTATTAACCCGCAACTGCGATACGTTTCATATCTGTCATGTAGCCACGTAACTCTTGACCGATTAATTCAACCGGGTGGTTACGGATTGCATCGTTTACATCGCGTAAGGTGATGTTGTCGATAGCGACAGCTGGTGTTGGTTCACCTAAGTCACCTTTTTGTAAGGTTGGGATGATTTCTTTAGCAAGAATTGGGGTTGCTACGTTAGAGAATAAGTAGTTACCGTATTCTGCAGTATCAGAAATTACCACGTTCATTTCGTATAAGCGTTTACGCGCGATAGTGTTAGCGATTAACGGTAATTCGTGAAGTGATTCATAGTAAGCTGATTCTTCATAGATACCGCTTGCTACCATTGCATCAAAGGCTAATTCAACACCCGCTTTCACCATTGCTACCATTAATACGCCGTTATCAAAGTATTCTTGTTCAGAAATTTTGATGCCGTCTGCTTTTGGTGCATTTTCAAAGGCAGTTTTGCCAGTTGCTTCACGCCATGCTAATAAGTCTTTATCACCGTTCGCCCAGTCTGCCATCATGGTTGCTGAGAAGTGACCGCTGATGATGTCATCCATGTGTTTGTAATATAAGAAACCAAGGCTTTCTTTGATTTGCTCAGATAGTTCAAATGCACGTAATTTTGCGCTGTTTGATAAGCGATCCATCATTAATGTGATACCGCCTTGTTTTAATGCTTCAGTAATGGTTTCCCAACCGTATTGGATAAGTTTGCCTGCGTATGCTGGATCTTTACCATCTGCAACAAGTTTGTCGTAACATACGATAGAACCTGCTTGTAACATACCGCAAAGAATGGTTTGTTCACCCATTAAGTCAGATTTTACTTCTGCAACGAATGAAGATTCTAATACGCCTGCACGGTCACCACCAGTTGCTGCAGCCCATGCTTTCGCAATTGCCATACCTTCACCACGTGGGTCATTTGCTGGATGAACTGCGATTAATGTTGGCACACCGAAACCACGTTTGTATTCTTCGCGAACTTCAGTACCTGGGCATTTTGGTGCACTCATCACTACAGTGATGTCTTCACGGATTTGCTCACCTACTTCAACAATGTTGAAACCGTGTGAGTAACCGAATGCTGAATCTTTTTTCATTAATGGCATTACATCAGCCACCACTTTAGAGTGTTGTTTGTCTGGTGTTAAGTTGATCACTAAGTCTGCTGTTGGAATTAATTCTTGGTAAGTACCCACTTTAAAGCCGTTTTCAGTTGCACGTTGGAATGAAGCACGTTTTTCTGCAATCGCTTCTGGACGTAATGCATAAGAAATGTCTAAGCCAGAGTCACGCATATTTAAACCTTGGTTTAAACCTTGCGCACCACAACCTACGATAACGATTTTTTTGCCTTTTAAGTAGTTGCAACCGTCAGCAAATTCGCTGCGATCCATAAAACGACAACGACCTAATTGATCTAATTTTTCACGTAAATTTAATGTGTTGAAATAGTTAGCCATTTTTCATCCTTTCTATGATGTTGATTAATGTGTATGAGGTTGTGTTTGAATATAGTTTTTTGTTGTGAAGTGGATTATAAGGTTTTTAGTTGTTGCGTAAAGTGATATTATTTGCACTTAGTGTTGCAATTTTTGCAATGTAATTTGCTTTTAACGATACATATGAACTTTCAAGACCTCCAAATATTTCTTCATCTTGCTGATACACAAAATTTTGCTAAAACCGCTACGCAAAATTATATGTCACCCTCTACGCTCTCACGCCAAATTCAACGCATGGAAGAAGAATTAGAACAACCTTTATTTATTCGTGATAATCGACAAGTGCGCTTAACCGAACAAGGCGAGAAATTTCTGCAATTTGCGAAAGCAGAATGGCAAAACTGGCAAGAGTTTAAGCGTCAGCTGCGAGATAATTCAGCGGAATTAAGCGGAGAGTTGCGCTTATTTTGTTCGGTAACAGCTTCATATAGCCACTTGCCACAGGTGTTAGCCAAATTTCGTTCTCGTTATCCGAAAGTTGAAATTCAACTGACGACTGGTGACCCAGCTTCTGCGGTGCAATTTATTCAATCAGAACAAGTGGATCTTGCCTTGGCGGGGAAACCCAATAATCTACCGACGGGATTGGAATTTTATAAGATTGATGACATTTCCCTTTCATTAATTGCACCACGAGTCGCTTGTTTAGCGACACAATTATTACAGGAAGACCCTATCAACTGGCAACAGATGCCTTTTATTTTGCCGTTAGATGGAATGGCACGCCAGCGTATTGAACAATGGCTACGTAGCAAACACATTAAACATCCCAAAATTTATGCCACAGTGGCGGGGCACGAAGGTATTGTGCCAATGGTGGCGCTTGGTTTTGGATTAGCGATGTTACCGGATGTGGTGATTGATAATAATCCTATGTCAAAAGACGTGTCTCGGTTAAATTTAGATAATCCCGTTGAGGCGTTTGATTTAGGTGTTTGTGTGCAAAAAAGAAATTTAGCGAATCCCCTAATTCGTGCATTTTGGGAGATGTTAGACTAAAATAATAAGCAGAATTAACCTAAGGATTTATTATGTTAAGAGGCATACTTATTTCACTTTTAGCCTCGCTTTTATTTGGCTATATGTATTATTTTTCCACGTTACTGAAACCGCTCAGTGGCACGGATATTTTCGGCTATCGAATGCTGTTTACATTCCCTTTCGTTGCCCTTTCCGTCATCATGTTTAAACAAAAGCAGGCATTGGCAGAGCATTTAAAACGCATTAAAAAACAACCGCTCTTTGCCCTTTCCTATATTATTTGTGGCGCATTAATGGGGTATCAAATGTGGCTCTTTTTGTGGGCCCCCAATAATGGTAGCTCCTTAAGTGTTTCTTTCGGTTATTTATTATTGCCAATTGTGATGGTGGCTGCGGGACGGATCATTTTTAAAGAGCGAATTTCAACATTGAAATTCATTGCGGTGTTAATTGCAGCAATCGGAGTGATTTCTAACATCGTTTTAAAAGGCGGATTATCTTGGGAGGCCATTGTTATCTGTGTGGGTTACACCACCTACTTCTCGATACGAAAAGCCTTAAAAAATACCGATCTTGGTGCTTTTTGCTTAGAAATGATCGCATTATTGCCAGTTAGCGTTTACTTTGCCCTTCAAACCGATTTTGCCACCGTGCAGGAATCGAATCCTAATATTTGGGGGTTATTGGTATTGCTCGGGCTCATTAGTGGCTCTGCATTGATTGCTTACGTGATTGCCAGCAATATGCTGCCGATGAATTTACTTGGCCTTTTAGGCTATGTTGAAACCATTTTGATGGTAATTATTTCATTTTTAATTGGAGAGAAAATGGATGCGAACAGCTATCCGTTATTCATTTGTTTAGTATTGGCGATGAGCCTGATTATTTTTGATGGCGTGTATAAACAGCGCGCAAAAGGAACAAACCATGTCGTTTAAAGAAATTACCCCAGAACAAGCTTGGGAAATGATGCAAAATGGCGCCATGCTTGCTGATGTTCGGGACCCTCAACGTTTTACCTATTCCCATGCGAAAGGGGCATTTCATTTAACTAACCAAAGCTTTTTACAATTTGAAGAACTGGTGGATTTTGACTCCCCGATTATCGTGAGTTGTTATCATGGCGTGAGCAGCCGAAATGTGGCGACTTTCCTCGTTGAACAAGGCTATGAAAATGTGTTTAGTGTCATTGGCGGGTTTGATGGTTGGGTAAAAGCTGGTTTACCGATAGAAACGGCTTATTAATATTTTTTTGATTTAAAGTGCGGTGAAATTTACCGCACTTTTTATTTTTTGTCTCGCTATTGCTTATCCACAATCGATTTTAACATCGTATAAGATTGGGCTTGCTTTTGTTCATCAAAAATATAGCTGACAGCCATAATTTCATCAAAATGTACCCGTTCACGTAATTGCTTGAGTTGAAATTCCACGCTTTCAGGACTACCGATCAGCGAACAAGCGGTCATTTGTTCCACTACGGCACGCTCTTGGTTGTAAATCGGGATCTCCTCGAAATCGACTGGGCCAAAGTGCGGTTTATTTTGGGCGTGCATTTGAGCTTTCCAAACATCTTCTTCTGATGCCATCGGTGGTTGTAAATTTTGTTGCGCGTTAGTCACTACGTTTAAGAAAAATAGTGTTTGTGTTGTCGCCAGTTCTCTCGCTTCTTTATCGGTTTCGGCAACAATCGCGTTCACACCTAAGATGACATAAGACTCAGCAAGATAGGTCGATGGTTTGAAGTTTTTGCGATAAATCTCTACCGCCATTTCCATCATGCGTGGCGCAAAGTGTGAAGCAAAGGCATAAGGCAAGCCAAGTTCTGCCGCAAGATACGCGCTTTCGGTACTCGATCCTAAAATATAAAACGGTATATTCAAGCCCGCGGAAGGATAAGCAGAAACCGGGTTGCAATCTTTAAAGTAGCCGCGAAGTTCCGCAATTTCCGCAGGGAAGTCCAGACTGTTTCGTCCACGACGAAGTGCTACAGCCGTTTGCATATCCGTTCCTGGCGCACGTCCTAAACCGAGTTCAACACGGTTTGGATAAAGCGTCTCCAGTGTGCCATATTGCTCGGCCACCACATAAGGCGAATGATTCGGTAACATCACGCCGCCCGAGCCAACGCGCAAGGTCTTTGTATTGGCTAGCGTATGCTGAATTAAAAGTGCGGTCGCTGAACTCACCAAATTTTTCATATTATGATGCTCAGCAATCCAATAGCGTTCAATACCAATATTCTCAGCATGTTTTGCAAGGCTTACCATAGACTCAACCGCTTGCAAATAAGTTTGCCCTTCCCGAACGGGGGCGAGATTAAGAATAGAGAGCTTCATTTTATTTCCTCATAATTGATTTGTGAGCGTTATTATACTTGGTTTTTCTGGCAGAAATATCGATAAAATTGGAATAGACTGTTCCGAGAAAAGGAAAAATATTGCAAAATAAGCACAAATTCAGATGTATTCGAAAAAATGATTGTATTTAATAATATTTCCCTAAAGCGCGGGCAAACCGAATTGCTCGAGAATGCCACGGCGACCATCAATCCGAAACAAAAAGTCGGCTTGGTGGGGAAGAATGGTTGTGGTAAGTCTTCTCTTTTTGCCCTATTAAAAAAAGAATTAACGCCAGAGGGCGGCGAGGTCACTTATCCATCCAACTGGCGGGTATCTTGGGTGAATCAAGAAACGCCAGCATTGGATATTCCCGCCATTGATTATGTGATTCAAGGAGATCGCGAATATTGCCGCTTACAGCAGGAATTAAACGAAGCCAATGAGCGTAATGATGGTCATGCGATTGCGCGCATTCACGGGCAGTTAGAAACCTTGGATGCTTGGACGATCCAATCTCGTGCGGCTTCCTTATTACATGGTTTAGGCTTTAGCCAAGACGAAATCACTCAACCGGTAAAATCCTTCTCCGGTGGTTGGCGGATGCGTTTAAATTTGGCACAGGCATTGCTTTGCCCATCGGATTTATTATTACTGGATGAGCCAACCAACCATTTGGATTTGGATGCAGTTATTTGGTTAGAACGTTGGTTAGTGCAATATCAAGGCACCTTGGTACTAATTTCCCACGACCGTGATTTTCTCGATCCAATTGTGACGAAAATCCTTCATATCGAAAATCAGAAGCTCAACGAATACACGGGCGATTATTCTTCCTTTGAAGTGCAACGGGCAACCAAATTGGCACAACAAACGGTCATGTATCGTCAGCAACAACAAAAGATATCTCATTTACAAAAGTATATCGACCGCTTTAAAGCCAAAGCGACCAAAGCCAAACAAGCACAAAGCCGCATGAAAGCCTTAGAGCGCATGGAGCTAATTGCACCGGCTTATGTGGATAATCCTTTTACCTTTGAATTCCGTCCACCGCTATCTTTGCCGAATCCTTTGGTGATGATTGAACAGGCGAGCGCAGGTTATGGCAATGGTGAAAATGCGGTAGAAATTTTAACTAAAATTAAGTTGAATTTAGTGCCGGGTTCGCGCATCGGTTTGCTCGGGAAAAACGGTGCGGGGAAATCAACGTTGATTAAATTGTTAGCCGGCGAGCTCACCGCACTTTCTGGCACTGTGCAATTAGCTAAAGGCGTACAACTCGGCTATTTTGCTCAGCATCAGCTTGATACACTACGTGCAGATGAATCCGCTCTCTGGCATATGCAGAAACTTGCACCGGAGCAAACGGAGCAACAGATACGGGATTACCTCGGGAGTTTTGCGTTCCATGGCGACAAAGTTAATCAAGCGGTGAAATCTTTTTCTGGTGGAGAAAAAGCCCGTTTGGTGCTCGCGCTGATTGTTTGGCAACGTCCAAACTTATTACTGCTTGACGAGCCAACTAACCATTTGGATTTGGATATGCGTCAGGCATTAACCGAAGCGCTAGTGGATTACGAGGGCTCTTTGGTGGTGGTTTCCCATGATCGTCACTTACTACGTAATACCGTGGAAGAATTCTATTTGGTACACGATAAAAAAGTGGAAGAATTCAAAGGCGACTTAGAGGATTATCAAAAATGGCTTAACGAACAAAACAGTGCACCAGAAAATAAATCCTCGGAGAAAAATGACGACAATGAAAATTCCATGCAAAATCGCAAGGAACAAAAACGTCGTGAGGCCGAACTTCGCCAACAAACTGCACCTCTTCGCAAAAAAATCTTCCAACTGGAGGAAAAAATGAATAAACATGCCTCCAAACTTGCGGAGATTGAAAACCAATTGGCAGATTCCGAACTATACAGCGCAGAAAATAAAGAAAAATTGACCGCACTTTTGGCGCAGCAAGTAGAGGTGAAAAAAGCCTTGGAAGAAGTTGAAATGGATTGGTTAGCGGCCCAGGAAGAATTGGAAGCAATGCTACAAGCATAGGGACAGCGTATGAGTCAAAGTCTTTTCCAACACACAAAACACGAAGAATATTGCCCACAATGCGGCGCGCCTTTGCAAGTGAAACAGGGGAAAAAAGGACTGTTTTTAGGTTGTACAGCATATCCCGCCTGTGATTATTTGCGCCCCTTGCATAAGGTGGAACATAAGGTGTTGAAAGAGCTTGATGAAACCTGCCCGCAATGTGGCAACCCACTCCAACTCAAACAAGGTGCCTTTGGCATGTTCATCGGTTGCAGCCATTATCCCGATTGTGATTTTGTGGTGCATGAGCAACAGGATGAAGAACAAGCCATTGATTGCCCGGAATGCCATAAAGGGCATTTAGTTGCCCGTCGCGGACGACAAGGGAAAATCTTTTATGGTTGCGATAACTTTCCCCATTGCAAATTTTCCTTACCGGCAAAACCCTACGCCATGCCTTGTCCACAATGCCATTTTCCACTTGCGCTATTAAAAAGTGAAAATGCCGAACAGCAAGTCTGGCAATGCGCGAATAAAGGCTGTCGACATATTTTTGAGAACGAAAAATGAATATACAACAAATTGCCGCTCGTTTAATGCAAGACGAAGTCGTTGCCTATCCTACTGAGGCGGTATTCGGTTTGGGCTGTAATCCGCTAAGTGAAAGTGCGGTCAGAAAATTGCTTAATTTAAAACAGCGTCCGATTGAAAAAGGCCTTATTTTAGTCGCGTCGAGCTTGCATTTTTTACAGCAATTTATCGATTTTTCCCATTTGTCTGACGAACAGCTTGCACGCTTACAGGCACAATATGAACATCCAATCACCTGGGTGGTGCCGACAAAGGCAGAAGTCCCACATTTTCTGACGGGGCAATTTAACAGCATTGCGGTGCGTTTATGTACTCATCCTGCCGTCAAAGCCTTATGCGAAGAAACAGGCTTTGCCCTCACTTCGACCAGCGCCAACTTAACTGGTAAATCACCTTGCCGCAGCGCAGATGCCGTGCGTTCCCAATTTGGGGCAGATTTCCCCGTACTCGATGATGCAGTCGGGCAAGCACAAAATCCATCGGAAATCCGCGATTTGCTCACAAACCAACTTTTCAGACAAGGATAAAACATGCAGCACTATGCCGTTTGGGGCAATCCGATTGCCCAAAGTAAATCCCCGTTGATTCATCGCTTATTTGCCACACAAACCCAGCAAACGATGGAATATGTTGCCAAATTAGGTGATATTGAGGATTTTGAGCAGCAATTAAAAGTCTTTTTTGCTGAAGGAGCGCAAGGTTGCAATATCACCGCACCATTTAAAGAACGCGCCTATGCACTCGCTGAGGAACATAGCGAACGGGCGAAATTGGCAGAAGCCTGTAATACATTAAAAAAATTGGCTAACGGCAAACTCTATGCGGACAATACCGATGGCATTGGTTTAGTGACGGATTTACAACGCTTAGGTTGGATTCAACCACAACAACGCATTTTAATTTTAGGTGCCGGTGGAGCAACCAAAGGGGTATTACTGCCTTTATTGGAAGCACAACAGCAAATTGTCTTGGCTAACCGCACGCTAGAAAAAGCACAACAATTGGCAGATAAGTTCAAGTCTTACGGCACAATTGAAGCTGTCGCGATGGATGCGATTCCCGCGCAAACCTACGATTTAGTGATCAATGCAACTTCGGCCGGATTAAGCGGACATACCGCCGCTGTTGATGGATCAATCTTATCGTTGTCCCGCGCCTGTTATGACATGCAATATGCCAAAGGTAGTGACACGCCTTTTATTGCCTACTGTAAATCCTTAGGTCTGAATAATGTCAGCGATGGTTTTGGTATGTTGGTAGCTCAAGCGGCCCATTCATTCCATTTGTGGCGTGGGGTAATGCCCGATTTTGTCGCAATCTATGAACAACTCAAAAAGGATATGGCATGAGTACAAGATGCCCTTGGGTGGGTGAACTTCCAATTTATATCGACTACCACGACAAGGAATGGGGCAAACCACAATTTGATAGCCAAAAGCTGTTTGAAAAAATTTGTTTAGAAGGGCAACAAGCGGGGCTTTCCTGGATCACCGTATTGAAAAAACGTGCAGCCTATCGGGCTGCGTTCCATCAATTTGATCCTGCCAAAATCGCGCAAATGACCGCACAGGATATTGATCGTTACATGGAAAATGCCGGACTTATTCGCCATCGGGCAAAACTGGAAGCCATTGTGAAAAATGCCAAAGCCTATTTAGCCATGGAAAAGTGCGGTGAAAATTTCAGTGATTTTGTGTGGTCGTTTGTGAATCATCAACCGATTATCAATGATGTCCCCGATATTTCTGTGGTGCCCGCTAGAACTGAAATCTCAAAAGCAATGTCAAAAGCGTTGAAGAAACGTGGTTTTATCTTTGTTGGGGAAACCACATGTTATGCCTTTATGCAATCTATGGGGTTAGTTAACGACCATATAAATGGCTGTTGTTGTAAGTGATATTCCAGTATAATCCCCCTAATTTCATCTGAATAAGAACTGAATTATGAATAAAAAATATACCTTAATTTCAATCTCAATTCTGACCGCACTTTATAGTCAACAAAGTTTGGCCGATCTGCATTCTCAATGTTTGCTTGGTGTGCCTCATTTTACTGGTGAGGTCGTGAAAGGTGATGCCAATAATTTGCCAGTTTATATTGAAGCAGATAAAGCAGAGATTAATCAGCCAACTCAGGCAATTTATCAAGGCAATGTGGATTTGAAACAAGGAAACCGCCATTTGGTAGGGAATTCAGTTGAAGTCAAGCAAACAGGTGAGGGCAATCAAACTCAACGCTGGGCTTATTTGCGAGGCGGATTTGACTACAAAGATAATCAAATTAATCTATTAGGTAATGATGCGAGTTTTAATTTAGATAGCAAAAACGGTAACGTCACTGATGCAGACTACCAACTTGTAGGACGCCAAGGTCGTGGTAAAGCACAAGAAATCGAGTTGGGCGATAATTACCGCGTAATGAAAAATGCAACATTTACCTCTTGTTTGCCAGATGATAATGCCTGGGCAGTAGATGCTTCTGAGATTCGTCAGCACATTAAAGAAGAATATGCCGAATTTTGGCATGCGCGTTTTAAAGTATTAGGTGTGCCAGTGTTCTATACCCCTTACTTGCAATTACCAATTGGAGAACGCCGTCGTTCAGGTTTATTAATGCCAACAGTTGGTCATTCCAGCCGTGATGGTTATTGGTATAAACAACCAATTTATTGGAACATTGCGTCAAATTATGATGCCACAATTGCACCTAAATATATGTCTCGTCGTGGCTGGCAATTAAATGGTGAGTTCCGTTATTTAACACCCGTTGGTGAAGGTAGACTGGCAGGAGAATATTTAGGACGTGATCGTTATGATGAATATACCAGTGATAATCGTAAGCGTCATTTGTTCTATTGGAACCATAATTCCTCTTTTCTTGAAAACTGGCGTTTAAATGTTGATTACACTAAGGTAAGTGATAAACGTTATTTCACCGATTTTGATTCAGATTATGGTGACAGTACTGATGGTTATGCAAATCAATACGCACGTATTGCTTACTATAAACCTAATTACAACTTCGCGATTTCTGCACGTCAGTTCCAGATTTTTGATGAAGTCGATATCGGGCCTTATCGTGCGATGCCACAAATTGACTTCAATTATTACAAAAATGATTTGGCGAATGGTTGGGTCGATTTTAAATTATTTTCGCAAGCAGTACGCTTTGATAATGATAGTGCTTTGATGCCAAAAGCATGGCGTTTTCATGTTGAACCAAGTTTGGCAACAGCGATGTCAAATAAATATGGTAGCTTAAATATTGAGACTAAACTTTACGCGACCCATTATAATCAGAAAAAAGGCTCTTCTTCTTCGGCGGAAGACGTACAAAAATCGGTAAATCGTGTATTGCCACAATTAAAAGTAGATTTACAAACGGTTTTAGCGAGCAATAAAACTTTATTTGATGGTTATACACAAACGCTTGAACCTCATGTTCAATATCTGTATCGACCATACAAAGATCAAAGTAATATCGGTTCAAAACGAGTGAATGATTATCTTGGTTTTGGCTATGATTCTGCGTTAGTCCAACAAGATTATTATTCATTATTCCGTGATCGTCGTTATAGTGGTTTAGATCGTATTTCATCAGCTAATCAAATAACGCTTGGTGGAACAACTCGTTTTTATGATAAGAATTCTGATGAACGTTTTAACTTCTCTGCAGGACAAATTTATTATTTAATGGCATCAAAAATTGATGATAATCCAAATAATCGTACACCAAAATCCTCTTCTTCTTGGGCCTTGGAGTCTAACTGGAAAATTAGTGATAAATGGAATTGGCGTGGTAGCTACCAATACGATACATTGCTAGATAAAGCCTCATTGGCGAATAGCAGTTTGGAATTTAACCCGATGAAGAATAATCTGATTCAGTTAAATTATCGCTATGCGAGCAAAGAGTACATTAACCAAAATTTGGGTGCTTCTGCTAACCGTTACCAACAAGACATTAAACAGATTGGTGTTGTGGCGGCATGGGAAGTGTCGGACAACTGGGCGCTTGTGGGAAAATATTATCAAGATATTGCGTTGAAAAAACCAGTTGAGCAATATGTGGGGGTGCAATATAACTCGTGCTGTTGGTCTGTTGGCGTAGGGGCGAGACGTTATGTGACGAGTCGCCAGAATCAACGTGACGATCAAGTAGTTTATGATAATAGCATTGGTGTTACCTTTGAATTACGCGGTTTAGGTGAAAATGATCACCAAAGCGGTATCGAAGAAATGCTAGAAAAAGGGAAACTTCCTTATATTCAGGCGTTTAGCTTATAGTTAAATGAATAAAGGCTACCTGAAGGTAGCCTTTTTGTTTAGAAGTGCGGTTAAAAAAGACGATGATTTTTGACTGCACTTTGTTTATTTTTTTCGTTTTGCTCGAGGATGGGCTTGATCATACACCTCTGCAAGATGTTGGAAATTTAAATGTGTATAAATTTGCGTGGTGGACAAATTGCTGTGCCCTAAAAGCTCTTGAACAGCACGCAAATCTGAACTCGCTTCCAGCATGTGAGTAGCAAAAGAGTGGCGTAGTTTGTGTGGATTGAGATGGCTGTTTAATCCTTGGCGAATGCCCCAGGTTTCCATTCGTTTTTGAATAGAACGATGAGTAAGGCGATTTCCCTGTTGGCTCACAAAAAGGGCGTCATCTTTTGGATTAAATAAGGGGCGTACTTTCAACCATTGCTGAATTGCATGAGAAGCATAGCGTCCAAAAGGCACAATACGTTCTTTGTTCCCTTTACCAATCACTCTGACTTCGCGTACTCGCGTGTTAATGCTATTGAGGTTTAAGCCTTGCAATTCAGATAAGCGAAGCCCTGAGCTATACATTAACTCCATCATGGCGCGATCTCGCAAATCAATTGGATCTTTACTGTCATTTGAAAGCAATTTTTGGACCTGTTCAGCATCAATATTTTTTGGTAAATGTTTGCCTTGTTTCGGCGCTGAAATACCTGTTGCCGGATTCACTTTCATTTGCCCTTGTTGCACAAGATAGCTGAAAAACTGACGAAGGGCAGACAAACGTAATGCCAGACTCTTTTCTTTTAAACCTTGCTTACGGCTTTCCGCCAAAATAAGGCGAACCACGCTTGGATTTACTTGCTGCCAGTGCTGAATACCTTTTTCAGCGAGAATTGCTAAAATCGCATCCAGTTGATGTTGATAATTAGTGAGGGTATGTGGGCTTACTTGGCGTTCAATTCGCAAGTAATCCCAATATTGATTGAGGAGCGTATGCATTAGAGAGTTAATTCAAACAAACTTTTTTTCGTGTTTAGCTTAAATCCTTCGCGTTCTAAAATACTCTGTTGAGCTTGGCTCAATTCCGCCACTAAACGGTTAGATTGTGTATAACGGACAAACTCTTTTGCTTTAGAAATAAGCGCTGCATAAATCTCGGCTTGATGTTTATCTTCTTTGACAAAAATATCGGTTAATTGCCAATAGCGTTGTAATTGTAAAGAGGATAAGCGAGGATAAAGTTGAACAAAGCCAATCGCCTGTGCGTTTTCGTTTACAGCAATAAAAAACATGCTCTCATTAAAACGCATACGATTTGTTAGAAAGGTTAAAGTGCGGTCAGGATTTTCACTCATTCCGTTGGCAAGTCGATAGGCTTCAAAGAGTGGAGCAAGCACTTCTATATTCCATTGTTCGGCTTTGAAAATTTTCATTGTTACCAGACCTATTTTCCGTTTATTTATAAAATTGGTTATTTTTTATCGGTTCCGTACAGTAGATTGTAGCTTTTTAGCACAAAATAATCATCATTTCCCCAAAAAAATTTTCAAAATGTGATTTTGCACAAAGAAATCTGTTCAAAGTTTGGTATAGTAAACATACTTTTTATTTATTCAATATGGAGAAACAAAAATGGCACGTCGTCCTTTAGTGATGGGTAACTGGAAATTAAACGGTTCCAAAGCCTTTACCAAAGAATTAATCGAAGGATTAAAAGCTGAATTACAAGGTGTAACAGGTTGTGATGTGGCAATCGCCCCACCTGTTATGTACTTAGGTACAGCTGAAGCCGCACTTGCAGGCAGCCAAATTGCTTTAGGTGCACAAAACGTTGATGTAAATGTTAAAGGTGCTTTCACCGGTGATATTTCAACTGAAATGTTAAAAGATTTTGGTGCAAAATACATCATTATCGGTCACTCTGAGCGTCGTACTTACCATAAAGAAAGCGATGAATTTGTGGCGAAAAAATTTGGCGCATTAAAAGAAGCAGGTTTAGTGCCAGTATTATGTATCGGTGAAACTGAAGCTGAAAACGAAGCAGGTAAAACTGAAGAAGTATGTGCGCGTCAAATTGATGCAGTCATCAATGCATTAGGTGTAGAAGCATTTAATGGTGCAGTGATTGCTTACGAACCAATTTGGGCAATCGGTACGGGCAAATCAGCAACTCCAGCACAAGCTCAAGCTGTTCATGCATTTATCCGTGGCCACATTGCAGCAAAATCACAAGCTGTAGCAGATCAAGTGATCATTCAATACGGTGGTTCAGTAAATGATGCTAACGCAGCAGAATTATTCACTCAACCAGATATTGATGGTGCGTTAGTGGGCGGTGCTTCACTTAAAGCGCCTGCGTTTGCAGTAATCGTGAAAGCAGCGGCAGCAGTGAAAAGCTAATTTTCTTGTTCTAAAAGAGATAAAAAAAGTGCGGTTAATTTTAACCGCACTTTTTGTTTTTGATTAATGTTGATTGCGTTCCCACAAATCAGCATATTTCACAAAGGTGGAGTGGGCAGAAAGTATTGCAAGCAGAAAACCTTGTTTTCCATCTAAGAAGCCTGCTTTTAAAATGTACATTTTGACAAAGCAACCAATCGCATGACTAATACCTTGCCATAACGTTGCTTTTTTCCCTTTGGCTTGGCGTTGGTCAGCCCAAGCTTTAGCGTAGCCCGCGGACTTCACCAAATAGTGATGAATGCTTTTATAGGTGAAATGCTCTAGATCTCCAGTTAATTTCTGTACTTTCGTATTTTCAGGATAAACCACTTTTTCATGTACCAGAGAATCATTATATCCAGCATAATTTGTGCGATATAAACGCACCACATAATCCGGATACCAACCAGAATGACGAATCTCACGCCCAAACACTTCACTCACACGAGGAATATCATAAACCGTATTTGGCGTATCTTGTTGAACCGCTTGTCGAATGGATTCACGAAGTTTCGGAGTGACGCGTTCATCGGCATCTAACCACAAAACATAATCACTGGTGACATATTGTTGTGCACGTTGGCGTTGTTTGCCAAAGCCTGGCCAATCAGGATGCGAATAAAATTTTGCACCATATTGCTCAGCGATTTCTTGGGTATTATCAGTACTGCCTGAATCGACGATAATGATTTCATTTACCCAATCTTTTACCGTATCGAGGCATTGAGCGAGATCTGCCGCTTCATTTTTGACAATCATGGCAACGCTAATTGTTGGCATATTTTGATCCTTTTTTTGCTATACTAGCCGAAATTTTTGTAAGTATAACCGAATTTATTTTATGTGGCGTTTTTTTTATACCTGCCTGATGTATCTGATTCAGCCTTTTGTCCTGTTCTTCATGTTGCTACGAAGTCTCAAGGCGCCGAATTATCGTAAGCGTTTAGGAGAGCGATATGGGATTTATGCGAATCTTGTTAAGCCTACACAAGATGGGATCGTCATTCATGCCGCATCAGTCGGTGAAGTAATTGCCGCTACGCCCTTGGTAAAACGTATTCAGAAGGAATATCCACATTTACCTATTACGTTTACAACGGTTACACCAACAGGTTCTGAGCGTGTAAAAGCTGCATTCGGGAAAAGTGTGACGCATTGTTATTTGCCTTACGATTTACCTTGTGTTATCAATCGTTTTATTGATTTTATTCAACCTAAAGTATTCATCGTGATTGAAACGGAGCTTTGGCCAAATTTGATTGATTGTTTGGCTCGTCGAAATATTCCTTTCATTGTGGCGAATGCTCGTCTTTCTGCGCGTTCAGCGAGACGTTATGGCAAAGTCAAACAACATCTACAACGAATGTTTTCTCAAATCAGCTTAATTGCACCGCAAGATAGTATTAGTGGAAAGCGTTATTTAGAGTTAGGTTATGAGAAAGATCGCCTGCAATTAACCGGCAATATTAAATATGATCTTGTGGTCAGTGACGAATTACTCAAAGACATTGCGACACTTCATGAGAGCTGGGCGAAAGACCGTCAGATTTGGATTGCGGCAAGCACCCATGAAGGGGAAGAAGAGCTTATTTTACAAGCGTATCATTTGTTACTAAAAAAACATCCAAACTTATTGTTATTGCTGGTGCCTCGCCATCCTGAGCGTTTTAATCCTGTGGCAGATTTAATTGAAAAAGCCAACTTTAACTTTATCCGCCGTTCAACGGGTGAGATTCCTTCAGAGAATACCCAAGTGATTCTGGGTGATACCATGGGTGAATTGATGTTGATGTATGGTATTTCTGATATTGCGTTTGTAGGCGGAAGTTTGGTCAAACATGGGGGACATAATCCGCTCGAGCCTTTGGCGTTTAAATTACCCGTTGTGAGCGGAAAGTATACTTTCAATTTCCCTGAAGTTTTTACCTCGCTGTTAGAGGTGCAAGGGGTATTGCAAATCAACTCAACAGAGAAAGCATTGGCAGAAATTATTGATAAGTTATTGAATTCAAAAGAGGCACGTCAGCGTTTAGGTAATGCCGGCTATGAGGTATTAATCGAAAATCGAGGTGCATTACAGCGTCTTTTAGATTTGCTTCATCCTTATTTAACCAATATTTCGGAGAACAATAAATGACAAGCGTAATTTACCCTGGCACGTTTGACCCGATTACTAACGGGCATTTAGATATCATTGCGCGAAGTGCGGTCATTTTCCCGAAAGTTTTTGTTGCGGTTGCGAATAGTCCGAGCAAAAAGCCATTGTTCTCATTGGACGAACGTGTTGAGCTGGTACGTCAATCGGTCGCTCATTTACCCAATGTGGAAGTATTTGGATTCTCTGATTTACTCGCAAATGAAATTAAAGCTAAAAAAATTACTGCGATTATTCGTGGTGTGCGTACAACGACAGATTTTGAATACGAATTACAATTGGCCGCGTTAAACCGTTTATTAACCGATGGTGTGGATAGTTTGTTTTTCCCACCAACAGAAAAATGGGCGTTTGTGTCTTCCACGATTGTACGAGAAATTTATTTGCACCATGGCGATGTGAAAGAACTGGTGCCGGAAGCCGTTTATTTAGCTTTAAAAGCACGTCGTGAATGAAAAAAACACTTCTGATTTTAACCGCACTTTTAACATTAACAGGTTGTGGTACGGTGGTGAAATTAATCGATCCATCCGAGAAATACACACCTTACGCGGGTGCGGCTTATGATTTAGAGATGGCACAAAAATGGGGCTTACCTATTTTAGATTTGCCACTGTCATTTTTATTAGATACTGCATTGTTGCCTTATGCGTGGTCAAATTAATTTGCATTAAGATATGAAACTCAATCCTCAACAACAACAGGCTGTCGAATATGTCAGCGGGCCTTGCTTGGTGCTAGCTGGCGCAGGCTCTGGCAAAACTCGCGTGATCATCAATAAGATTGCTCATTTGATTGAACACTGTGGTTATTTACCTAAACAGATCGCTGCCGTGACATTTACCAACAAAGCCGCTCGTGAAATGAAAGAGCGTGTAGCCCATTCCATTGGTAAAGAAAAATCCAAAGGATTGATTGTTTCCACTTTCCATACCTTAGGTTTCGACATTATCAAACGGGAATATAAAGCTTTAGGCTTTAAATCGAATATGACCTTGTTTGATGAGCACGATCAACTTGCCTTACTAAAAGAACTGACGGCAGATGTGCTGCAGGAAGATAAAGACTTACTGCGTGAATTAATTTCCGTTATTTCCAACTGGAAGAATGATTTGGTTTCGCCAAAACAAGCTTATGCCTTAGCGAAAGATGCCAAATATCAAACCTTTGCAAAATGTTATGAGCGTTATGCGGCGCAAATCCGTGCTTATAATGCATTGGATTTTGATGATTTGATTATGTTGCCGACCTTACTCTTCAAACAGAACGAAGAAGTGCGGTCAAAATGGCAGGAGAAAATCCGCTATTTGTTGGTGGATGAATATCAAGATACCAATACTAGCCAATATGAACTCATCAAATTACTCGTCGGTGAGAGAGCTTGTTTTACCGTAGTGGGTGATGACGACCAGTCCATTTATTCTTGGCGAGGTGCTCGACCGCAAAATATGGTGCGATTACGTGATGATTTTCCGCGTTTGCAAGTCATCAAATTAGAACAAAATTACCGTTCCACTCATCGTATTTTGCATTGTGCCAACATTTTAATTGATAACAACGAGCACGTGTTCGACAAAAAGCTTTTTTCCAACTTGGGCGAAGGTGAAAAACTGCAAGTCATTGAAGCAAAAAATGAAGAGCATGAAGCTGAACGAATTGTGGCAGAATTGATCGCTCATCGTTTTAGCCGTAAAACTAAATTTAAGGATTATGCGATTTTATATCGCGGTAATCATCAATCCCGTCTATTAGAAAAAGTGCTGATGCAAAACCGTATTCCATACAAAATTTCTGGCGGGACATCTTTTTTCTCCCGCGCTGAAATTAAGGATATGATGGCCTACTTGCGTTTAGTGGTAAATCAAGATGATGATGCAGCCTTCTTACGTATAGTGAATACACCAAAACGAGAAATAGGTACTGCAACACTGCAAAAATTAGGTGAGTTGGCACAAGAAAAACATATCAGCTTATTTGAGACGATTTTTGAGTTTGAACTCATGCAACGAGTCACGCCAAAAGCCTATGATGCGTTGCAAAAATTTGGTCGTTGGATTGTGGAGTTGAATGATCAAAGTTTACGTTCTGATCCTGAAACGGCTGTGTGTTCTTTGCTCTCTTCATTACATTACGAAGAATATTTGTATGAGTATGCCACCAGCCCGAAAGCCGCCGAAATGCAAAGTAAAAACGTGGCAACCTTATTTAGCTGGGTAGAGGAGATGCTCAAAGGCGATGACGTGAATGAGCCGATGACTTTAAATCAAGTGGTTACCCGTTTAACCTTGCGCGATATGATGGAACGCGGTGAAGATGATGACGAGAGCGATCAAGTGCAATTGATGACGCTGCATGCCTCCAAAGGTTTAGAGTTCCCTCATGTGTATTTAATCGGTATGGAAGAGGGGATTTTGCCGCATCAAACCAGTATTGATGAAGACAATGTGGAAGAAGAACGCCGTCTAGCCTATGTGGGCATTACGCGAGCACAACAAACGCTGACTTTTTCTCTTTGTCGTGAACGGCGTCAGTTTGGTGAGTTAATTCGTCCAGAGCCGAGTCGTTTCTTGGCTGAGTTGCCACAAGATGATGTGCAATGGGAAAAAGATAAGCCCAAATTAACGGCAGAGCAGAAGCAACAACAAACTTCTAGTCAGCTTGATCGTCTGCGGGCAATTTTAAAAGGCTAGAGATGATAAAAATTAAAGAGCGGTGAGAAATATATTTGTTTTTTCAACCGCACTTTATTTATGCAAAATGTAGATAAATCAAGCAACCAACATCGCTTTTTCAAAAAATGATTTGACATATTTTCAAAAAAACGTATTATACCGCCCACACACCGAATGTGGTGAGATGGCCGAGTAGGCTGAAGGCGCTCCCCTGCTAAGGGAGTATGGGGTCAAAAACTCCATCGAGGGTTCGAATCCCTCTCTCACCGCCATTTGTTGTTAGTTTTATTTATTCTGCACCCGTAGCTCAGCTGGATAGAGTACTCGGCTACGAACCGAGCGGTCAGAGGTTCGAATCCTCTCGGGTGCGCCATTTTAAATCGGCTCTATCAGATAAAATGGTCACGAAGGATAAAACATCACTACGCACCCGTAGCTCAGCTGGATAGAGTACTCGGCTACGAACCGAGCGGTCAAAGGTTCGAATCCTTTCGGGTGCGCCATCTTTTCTCTTCAAATTTTTCTTTTTATCAAAAACAATTAACGCTTTATTTGATCATTTTTCTCGATCATCAATAGTTTTTAATAAATAATTTCCTTGTACGTCTGTGACACTTCTAAAACCGACATTCGTGATTTTATAAGGGAAATTTGTCTTGTATTCGACGTTATCGTGGTGATGGCCATGGAAAACGTGTCTTACCCCTAATTTTTCAGCAAGTTGATTAATCACACGAAATCCCATTGGGTGAGGCTTTGGTGCTTCATGGCAAATTAGAATATCGGCTTGCTCGTTTTCAATGGCTTCGATATCAGAAGGGAAAATAGACGTGCGATGGCGTAATGGTACACCGCCACGCCAAATTTTTTCTTGTGGACTATATTGGCAATAGTGGATAGGATCAAAATACATTGGCTTATTGGGTGGCATCCAGATTTGCCCACGGAATACTCCTCCTAAGCCTGCAATGCGTTGTCCTTGAATTTCAACAACACGATTATGCAAATTACGCGATTTCCAATGAGTGCCCCAAATCGAATCAAATGCGGCAACGGTTTTGCTGTCATGATTACCGTGAATAAACCAAATATCACAATGTTGTGCGAGTTTATCTAATTCATCAGGCGAAGAAAGTTGCAAGTCGCCCAAAATAATCAGGGCAACGTTATCATTTTCTTGCACGAAAGGATAAAGATGTTCATAACTTCCGTGTGGATCGCCTGCGAATAAAAGCATTTTATTTCTCGGTGGTTAATATGCGTTTAGTATGTGGTAAACCTTCAAGTTCTTCATCATTTAATACTTTTTCTACGACAGATTTGACTTGGTTATAACGGTCTAAATAACTTGGTGATTCAATTTCGATGTAAGGCACTTTGTATTTATCTAACAATTTCTTCAATAATTGTTGGAATTGTTGACGTTGTTTTTGGTTACCTAAACTACGTAAGCCATCATCCACCCACTTTGTGTTGTTTTTCAATAAAATGGTGACATCAAATGGGTATTCTTTGATCATAGAATCCAAGAATGGATGGGCTTTGCCTTCGTATTGAATACAAAAAGCCTGCGTGGTAATGAAATCAGTATCAATAATCGCCACTTTATGAGCATGACGCACGGCATAATCAATATAACGCTGGTGACCTAATGCCATTTGTGGATAGTCAGAATATTGCATAGCTTGCTCATCGCCACCTAATTTTTCAAAGACATATTCACGGCCATATTCCCATGCGGAAGTGGTATTAAATACGGCAGCCAGTTTGCTGACTAACACGCTTTTACCGCTGCTTTCACCACCTAAAATGGCAATGGTTTTCGCAAAGAACGGACGAACTTCTTTCGGAATGAACTTCCAATATTGGAAAGGTGTAGTACGAATTTTCGTTGCAGATACGTTAAAGAAAGAGCGGTCAGGATCCACTAAAGAAACTTCGAGACCCAAGTATTTTTCATATGGCGCTTTATCTTGTGGCTCACTACTAAATACCATCGTCGGGGTAAATTGTTTTTCTTCAAATAGATTTTTTACCGCTTCACTCCAAGCTTGCCAACCATTCGGATAACTTGGAATGCCATCCTCAACTAAATGATGAATGAAAATTTGATTTTTTTGATATTTAAAGATTTGCTGCATCCAGCGAAGACGATCTTGTACCGTCGGCATACGCTTCATTTTACTATCATAAAACAGCTTTAAATCGCGTTCGGTATCGCTACAGACAATCACGTGAAGTTCATCCACTTTACTGAATGCTTCATAAATCATATTAATATGGCCGGTGTGAACAGGGTAGAATTTCCCAAAAATCACACCCACTTTTTTATCGTGTTTGTTCGACATAATGTATCCTTCGCTAAATCGCCACTGCATAGTGGCAGTATAGTCCTATTTTATGCAATCTTTGTGCAAATAAAAACATTTTTCATTGAATGATTTTTTACCGTGACATTTTGCGTTATACTACGGCCTGCATTCTCAGGGCAGGGTGAAATTCCCTACCGGTGGTGACAGCCCACGAGCACTTAAAAGTGCGGTCAATTTTGATTGTGTTTTAACAAAATTGTTTCGCTTTGTACTTTTAAGGTTAGCAGATTTGGTGAAATTCCAAAGCCGACAGTATAGTCTGGATGAAAGAGAATAAAACGGATTGGGTTCCCAATTCCGTTCTATTTATTTGCATTTCTCAGCCCTGATTCTGGTTAATTTTAACGTAACAACAAAGGAAATTACGATGAATCAGTCAATTTTATCTGCATTTGGTGCGACCGGCGAAGAACGGGTAATTAATGCACTGAACGCATTCAAACAAGGTAATGGCGTATTAGTATTGGATGATGAAGATCGCGAGAATGAAGGCGATTTAATCTTCCCAGCAGAAACTATTACCCCAGAACAAATGGCAAAACTTATTCGTTATGGCAGTGGTATCGTGTGTTTATGTATCACCGATGAACAATGCAAACAGCTTGATTTACCTCCGATGGTTGAGCATAACAATAGCGTGAATAAAACCGCATTTACTGTGACGATTGAAGCGGCAGAAGGTGTGTCAACAGGTGTATCAGCACAAGATCGCGTCACCACAATCAAAGCGGCAATTGCAGATCAGGCGAAACCCACAGATCTTCACCGACCTGGACATGTTTTCCCATTACGTGCTGCAGAAGGCGGTGTTTTAGCACGCCGCGGTCATACTGAAGCCTCAGTTGATTTAGCACGTTTAAGCGGTTTTAAACCGGCTGGTGTGATTTGTGAAATCACGAATGATGATGGCACCATGGCTCGCGCACCAGAAATTATCGAATTTGCGAAAAAATTTGGTTATGCGGTGTTAACGATTGAAGATTTAGTGGCATATCGTCAAAAACATCATTGCTAATCAAATACTCAGAAAACAAAAGTGCGGTCAGAAAATCTGTTAAATTCTGACCGCACTTTGCATTTTAGTCTTAATTGGTTTCCACAAAGCTTAATGCCGTTTCAACCACTTCAATTCCTGCGCCTTGTTTAAAGGCATTTTCACTTAGATAGCGTCGCCATTGTCTTGCCCCTTTGCAGTTTTGAAATGCACCGAGCATATGTCGAACGATATGATTTAGATAAACACCTTGGCTCAGTTGTTTTTCAATGTAAGGGAACATGGCTTCCACCGCTTGTCTTGGTGTGACGATATCCGCATTAGTATCAAAAAGCATTTGATCAATATAGCCCAATAACGACGGATTTTGATAAGCCTCACGCCCAACCATCACACCATCCACAAATTGCAAATGATGTTTCATTTCTTCGATGGTTTTAATACCTCCATTAATTGCAATGGTCAACTGCGGAAAGTCTTTTTTCAATTGATAAACACGCTCATAATCCAAAGGGGGAATCTCGCGATTCTCTTTCGGGCTTAATCCTGAAAGCCAGGCTTTTCGTGCATGAACAATAAATTCTTGGCAGCCTGCATGATGGACTTTTTCGATAAAATCGCAGAGAAATTCATAGCTATCCAAATCATCAATGCCAATACGCGTTTTCGCGGTGACAGGAATATTCACGACACTTTGCATTTCTGCAATACATTCTGCTACTAAATCTGCTTTTGCCATTAAGCAAGCACCAAACATACCATTTTGCACGCGATCGGAAGGGCAACCCACATTCAGATTAATTTCATGATAGCCTCTTTCTTCGGCTAATTTGGCACAATGTTTAAGCTGAGCAGGATCGCTTCCACCGAGTTGTAGGGCAACTGGGTTTTCTTGCAAATAAAAATCTAAATGATCGTATTTCGCATGAATAATGGCGGGAGCCGTAACCATTTCAGTATAAAGCAACGCATGTTTACTAAATTGGCGATGAAAATAGCGACAATGGCGTGTCGTCCAATCTAACATCGGCGCAACGGAAAAGCGGCCACGGTAAAAGTGCGGTTGGTTTTCTGACATATTTTATTTCTCTTGAATCTCGTTACGGCGAAGATCTTCTGCTTGTTGTTCCTGCATTCGTTGGCGGAAACGTCCAGCCGCAAAGTGGTAAAAAGGTTTCGGACTAAATTGGCGCGAAATTATGGAGGCAATGATACTGGAAATCAAGAGCCAAATCAGCACAGGTTGAGCCCCAGTCATTTCCATCACCACTACGCTGGCTGTCACAGGGGATTGTGTACCACCGGCTAAAAAGGCTGCCATACATAAAATGACCAAAAAGCGTTGATCGACCATGCCGTTGCTGATTTCCCATAACATGGTGCCGATACCCGCGCCAGTAGTGAGAGATGGCGTAAAAATTCCGCCCGCGATGCCATTCCAATACGTCGTAACCGTTGCGAAGAGTTTTAGTATCCCCACTTCAGGTGAAACAAGTTGTCCTTCTAATGCTCTTGCAACAACATCATAACCTGTTCCATAGGTTTGTCCTTCGCTGTAGGTGCCCATAGCCGCAAGCAATAAACCAAGTAATAAGGCAATATAAATAGGGTGTTTACGGATCCAATCACGCCATTTGATTGGAGACAGCCCCGCAAGCCCTTTGGCAAGGAGTCGTCCAAATATACCACCCAGTACGCCGCAGATGACGCCACAAATGGCAAGCCAAAGATATAAATAAGGAATGGAGGTCGTACCCTTATAAACAGGAAAGTAAGGGCTATTGCCTTGAATCGCCACTAAAATAAAACCGGCCGCTAATACACCGAGCAACACGCGGCGTTCCCAGCGTAACATCACACCTCGACCTAATTCTTCAATGGCAAAAATTACGCCAGCCAAAGGGGCATTAAATGCGGCAGCAAGACCGCCTGCTGCACCCGTTGCAACGAGTTCATTCGTACTTAATCCGCGGAAAGCAAAGTTATATTTACGACAGAAATTTCCCCAACTCAGCATAACAGCAGCACCAACTTGAACAGAAGGGCCTTCTCGTCCAACAGAAGCACCGATAACCATTGCAAAGAAAGTAAGCGGAATTTTCCAAATAGTTTGGCGAAATTCAACCAGTTTTGTTTTATAACCATTATAAGGAATATTAATGGAGGCGATCACTTGTGGAATACCGCTGCCACCAACATAAGGCGTGTATTTGGCGGTAAACCAGGTGAGAAATGCAAGACCAAGCGGTAAAACGATCCAAACGGCGAGAGGGTATTTAGCAGACCAATAGGCATTAAATTCAAGTCCGATATCGGCTAGCTTGGCAAATCCAAAGGAAAAGAGGGCAACAAACGTCGCACCAATCAGTAAACATACAAACTCGAGTGTTTTATGAGAGATACGATGCGTTTGTCGAAGTTTTTTATGATAGAAATAACGTAAGTGAAAAATAAATGAACGTAACATAATGATTGCCAACAAAATAATTCTGTTTGGAATTATAAAACCCTGGCTTCAGGCATGCAATTGATTTGGCAAAGTGCAGTCTGTTTTATCTGAATTTTTTGCTAAGCGATCCTTTGCGATCCTATTTCTGTTTAAATATTGACAATGCTAGACGAAACCATTAAAATTCAGCGTCTATTTATTCTGTCTATTGGATAGAGAGATAGATTTTGTAACAAACATTCTATTATGAATAACATTTAAACTGGAGCTTTTTTAATGGCAACTATCAACCAGCTAGTACGCAAACCGCGTGTGAAAAAGGTTGTAAAAAGTAACGTTCCTGCATTAGAGGCTTGCCCGCAGAAACGTGGTGTGTGCACTCGTGTATACACAACTACACCTAAAAAACCGAACTCAGCATTACGTAAAGTATGTCGTATTCGTTTAACTAATGGCTTTGAAGTAACTTCTTACATCGGCGGCGAAGGTCACAACCTTCAAGAGCACAGTGTTGTGCTTATCCGTGGTGGTCGTGTTAAAGACTTACCGGGTGTGCGTTACCACACTGTACGCGGCGCATTAGACTGTGCAGGCGTTAAAGATCGTAAACAAGGTCGTTCTAAATACGGCGTTAAACGTCCTAAAGCTTAATGGAACTCCGTTAAGTAAGGCCAAACGTCTAAATTAGTAAAAATTTAAATCAGAAACTCCAGTATCACATTAGCTCACTTTAAAGTGCGGTTAATTTTTATAGAGTTTTGGATATCCTGAAGATTAAATATACGGAGAAATTCGCAATGCCACGTCGTCGTAGTGTTGAACCACGCAAGATTCTTCCAGATCCGAAGTTCGGTTCAGAGTTACTTGCAAAATTTATTAATGTATTAATGGTAGACGGTAAAAAATCCGTTGCTGAAACCATCGTTTACGGTGCGTTAGACAAACTTGCAGAACGCACAGGTAAAGAACCTTTAGAAGCATTTGAAATTGCACTTGAAAACGTTCGTCCAACTGTTGAGGTTAAATCTCGTCGTGTTGGTGGTTCTACTTACCAAGTGCCAGTTGAAGTACGTCCAGTTCGTCGTAACGCATTAGGTATGCGTTGGATCGTTGAAGCTGCACGTAAACGCGGTGATAAATCAATGGCTTTACGTCTTGCAAATGAATTATCTGATGCATCAGATAACAAAGGCGCAGCTGTGAAAAAACGTGAAGACGTTCACCGTATGGCTGAAGCTAACAAAGCATTTGCTCACTTCCGTTGGTAATACGCTTTTAAAATTTAAGGGCTTCATCCTCGATGAAGCCTTACCCTTATATAAACAGATATTAAACTTAACAAGGTTATAATAATGGCTCGTACAACCCCTATTGAAAGATATCGTAATATCGGTATTAGTGCGCACATTGATGCTGGTAAAACTACTACCACTGAACGTATCTTATTCTACACTGGTGTAAGTCACAAAATTGGTGAAGTACACGATGGTGCAGCAACAATGGACTGGATGGAACAAGAACAAGAGCGTGGTATTACCATTACCTCTGCGGCAACTACCGCATTCTGGTCTGGTATGTCACAACAGTTCCCACAACACCGTATCAACGTTATCGATACTCCGGGACACGTAGACTTTACTGTTGAAGTAGAACGTTCTATGCGTGTTCTTGATGGTGCGGTAATGGTTTACTGTGCAGTTGGTGGTGTTCAACCTCAGTCTGAAACTGTATGGCGTCAAGCTAACAAATATCAAGTTCCACGTATTGCGTTCGTAAACAAAATGGACCGTACTGGTGCTAACTTCTTACGTGTTGTTGAACAACTTAAAACTCGTTTAGGTGCGAATGCTGTTCCTCTTCAACTTCCAATCGGTGCAGAAGAAAGTTTCACTGGTGTTGTTGATTTGATCAAAATGAAAGCGATCAACTGGAACGAAGCTGACCAAGGTATGACCTTCACTTATGAAGATATTCCAGCAGATATGCAAGCAGCGTGCGAAGAATGGCGTCAAAACCTTGTTGATGCAGCAGCTGAAGCAACTGAAGAATTAATGGAAAAATATCTTGGTGGTGAAGACTTAAGCGAAGAAGAAATCAAAGCAGGTCTTCGTCAACGCGTATTAGCAAACGAAATCATCTTGGTAACTTGTGGTTCTGCATTCAAAAACAAAGGTGTTCAAGCGATGCTTGATGCAGTTGTTGAATACTTACCAGCACCAACTGATATTCCAGCAATCAAAGGTATCAACCCAGATGAAACTGAAGGTGAACGTCATGCAAGCGATGATGAGCCGTTCTCTTCATTAGCATTCAAAATTGCAACTGACCCATTCGTAGGTAACTTAACCTTCTTCCGTGTGTACTCAGGTGTAATTAACTCTGGTGATACAGTATTAAACTCTGTACGTCAAAAACGTGAACGTTTTGGTCGTATCGTACAGATGCACGCTAATAAACGTGAAGAAATCAAAGAAGTTCGTGCGGGCGATATCGCTGCAGCAATCGGCTTAAAAGATGTAACTACGGGTGATACATTATGTGCAATCGAAGCACCAATCATCCTTGAGCGTATGGAATTCCCAGAGCCAGTAATCTCTGTAGCAGTAGAACCTAAAACTAAAGCTGACCAAGAAAAAATGGGTCTTGCATTAGGTCGTCTAGCTCAAGAAGACCCTTCATTCCGTGTTCACACTGATGAAGAATCTGGTGAAACCATTATTTCTGGTATGGGTGAGTTACACTTAGATATCATCGTTGACCGTATGAAACGTGAGTTCAAAGTGGAAGCTAATATCGGTAAACCACAAGTATCTTACCGTGAAACTATCCGTACTCGTGTTAACGATGTGGAAGGTAAACACGCAAAACAATCTGGTGGTCGCGGTCAATATGGTCATGTTGTTATTGACTTATACCCATTAGATCCAGAAGGTCCTGGTTACGAATTTGTAAACGAAATCAAAGGTGGTGTAATCCCTGGTGAATACATTCCTGCAGTTGATAAAGGTATCCAAGAACAGCTTAAATCTGGTCCATTAGCGGGTTATCCGGTAGTAGATATTGGTGTACGTTTACACTTCGGTTCATACCATGATGTTGACTCATCAGAATTAGCGTTTAAATTAGCGGCTTCTTTAGCATTTAAAGCAGCGTTCGCTAAAGCAAACCCAGTTCTACTTGAGCCAATCATGAAAGTTGAAGTAGAAACTCCACCTGAGTATGTGGGTGATGTAATCGGTGACTTAAGTCGTCGTCGTGCTATGGTTAACGGTCAAGAAGCGAACGAATTCGTTGTTAAAATCGATGCAGAAGTTCCACTTTCTGAAATGTTCGGTTATGCAACAGACTTACGTTCACAAACTCAAGGTCGTGCATCATACTCAATGGAACCGTTAAAATATGCTGAAGCGCCAACAAGTGTTGCTGCTGCAGTAATTGAAGCGCGTAAAAAATAATTTTTTGTAACAATCCGCTCTATAAGTCGAATGGCTTATAGAGCATTTTCTAGGAAACTAAAC
>NZ_QEPQ01000003.1 GCF_003252795.1 Haemophilus parainfluenzae | reverse complement strand
CTTAAAAAAGTATTATGAATTTCTAGTTAGCACCTATTAAGACTTCAAAATTAAAAAATATTTTTAAAACAAGTCAATCAACAAGTGCCCACACAGATTGTCTGATATATTGTTAAAGAGCAAAAAATAACGACGCACTGGTTTTTCTTAAGATTCACAACAGCGCGTCGTTGTGTGGGGCGTATTATAGGCATTTCAGACGCCTTTGCAAGATCTTTTTGTAAAAAAATGTAAATTTTTTTGCTGTTTGCTTACAAACGCACCAACATGACAAGAAAAAATCATTTTAAAACGGTAATTCCATCAAATCCCCAGAGAGCCAACGCTTGTTCTAATTGGTATTTATTCTCTACATCTTGCGTACAAAAAACCTGATTTTTCATCTCAGATTTTGACCGCACTTCTAATTTATCAAGTAAAAATTGTAGCCGTTTGGCAATAGCGAATCCAGGGTCCATAAAATTCTTCACTTGAGGTAAGCAAATTTGAATTTCATCTTTAATTAAAGGGAAATGGGTACAGCCTAAACAAATCGTATCTAAATTCTCTATTGAGGCCCAAGGAGTTAATTCATTTTTCAATGCAATCAAATCGACCGATTTTCCTTGGATTTTATGCTCTGCGATTTCAACCAATTTAGTCGAGCCTAATCGTTCTACTATACAATGGGAGGCAAACTGATGAATAAGATCATTAACATAAGGGCGTTTAACTGTACCCTTTGTTGCCAACAGCCCAATATGTTTCGTTTGTGAGATTTCTGCTGCAGGCTTAATAGCTGGCACGGTACCTACAATCGGAATAGAAAATTGCTCGCGTAAAGGCGGTAACACTACCGTACTCGCGGTATTACAAGCAATCACAATGGCATCAAGTGGATAATCCTGATTAATTTTTTTACAAATATCCAATGTTCTCTGAATAATTGTTTCTTCTGATTTTTCTGAATAGGGGAAACCCGCATTGTCAAAGCAATACAAATAATGGTTATCAGGCATGAGCTTTTTCGCTTCCCGATAAACGCTTAAGCCACCCATTCCAGAATCAAAGAAAAGTACCGTTGATTTATTCATTTATAAAACTCTTTCAAAAATAACCGCACTTTAGGCATTCGAATAAATTTCTCGATTATTTAGCCAACGGCGGATTAAACTTTCTGCCACATCCGGATATTTCACTATTAATGCTTTAGCATAATGTTGAACAGTTGGAATCATTTTACGATCGCGCATTAAATTCGCCACCTTAAATTCGGCGATACCCGTCTGTTTAGTGCCCAACACTTCACCAGGTCCGCGAATTTCTAAATCTTTTTCCGAAATCACAAAGCCATCTTGGCTATCGCGTAGTACCTGTAAACGTTTTTGCGATACTTTACCCAATGGCGGTTTATACATTAGGACACAAAAAGATACCGTGCTGCCACGCCCTACTCGTCCACGTAACTGATGGAGTTGTGATAAGCCCAAACGCTCTGCATTTTCAATGATCATTAGACTGGCATTCGGCACATCTACGCCCACTTCGATTACGGTTGTGGCCACAAGCAAATCGAGTTCTGCATTTTTAAAGGCAGCCATAATATCTTGTTTTTCTTGCGGTTTCATTCGCCCATGTACAAGACCAATTTTAAGCATCGGCAAGGCTTTCGTTAAATCTTCCCAAATTGCCTCGGCTGCTTGCGCTTCTAATACTTCAGATTCATCAATTAAAGTACATACCCAATAAGCCTGACGTTTTTCATTAATACAGGCATTCTTGACTCGAGCAACAATTTCATCTCGACGCTCTTCAGAAATAACCACTGTCGTAATCGGCGTTCGACCTGGTGGCAATTCGTCAATAATCGACGTATCAAGATCAGCATAAACCGTCATCGCTAATGTTCTTGGGATTGGTGTTGCTGTCATAATCAGTTGATGTGGATAAAATCCTGCTTTTTCGCCTTTTTCTCGCAACATTAGACGTTGATGCACACCAAAACGATGCTGTTCATCAATAATCACCAAGGCTAAATCAGCAAATTCCACTTCTTCTTGGAATAAAGCATGTGTACCCACCACCATTTGCACAGCACCTGATTTAATCTTTTCCAATTCGGTTTGGCGAGCTTTTCCTTTCACCTTACCCGCTAACCAGCCTACTTCAATACCAAAAGGTTCTAACCAACGGCGGAAATTATTTGCATGCTGTTCCGCTAAAATCTCTGTTGGCGCCATTAAAGCCACTTGTTTGCCATTATCAATCGCTAATAAGGCCACTAAGGCTGCCACTAATGTTTTCCCCGAACCTACATCCCCTTGAACAAGGCGCATCATTGGATAATCTTTCGCTAAATCCTGTTCAATATCCGCCACGACTCTATTTTGGGCATTTGTTGGTTGAAAAGGCAAAGATGCAAGAAAACGTTGCTTCAAATCGGTTTGATAATGCAATGGCAACGCTAAAAACTGCTGCGTACCCAACCGCACTTTTTGCATCGCAAGATTATGTGCAAGAAGCTCTTCAAAGATAAGTCGTTGCTGTGCAGGATGTTGTCCTTTCTCCAAAACATCTAATGAGATATCTGGCGGTGGACGATGCAAAAATCGAATAGCCTCCTTTAAACTAAAAGGATGTGGATTAAATTCATTAGGTAAAATTTCCGTTAATTGGATTTTATCGAGTAAAGCCAATGCTTGATCGGTTAGCTTACGTAATGAATTTTGTTTTAGACCTTCCGTTGTGGAATAAATAGGCGTGAGCGTTTCCTCTAAAACCAATGGTGCATTATCCCGTATGATTTGATATTCAGGATGATGAATTTCCGTCATAAAACGGCCGCGTTTAATTTCACCAAACGCTTTGACACGCGTACCAATCTGAAAACTATTTTTCATCCCTGCATTAAAATTGAAGAATCGGAGCATAATCTTGCTCGTTCCATCAGAAAGACTTACGGTTAAAATAGGACGGCGCCCAAAGGCAACTTCACAGGTTTGGACAACCCCTTCAATGGTGGCATATTGTTCAGGACGAAGATCGGCAATAGGCGTAATTCTCGTGCGATCTTCATAACGGATAGGTAAATGAAAAAGCAAGTCTTGGAGATTATGAATTCCAAGACGGCTTAATTTATCAGAGATTGCCACGCCTACACCCGATAAAGTGGTTAGAGGAACGGCATCAAGAAGTTGTGTGCTCATTATGCTTCATTAATATTGCGCTTCAAACGAATCACACTGGTAATTTGTTTGATTTTTCGCATAATGTTTTCTAAATGATAGATATCTCTCGCGCCAACTTGGATAATGACTAATAGCACATTATTCTCTAATTCTTCCGTCCAAATACTTTGAATATTACTTTCACAAGTCGCGACGGCTGTCATGAGACTACCTAATACATTTTGTTCATTAAGCATTTCAATGTGTAATTCGGCATCAAAATTGACCGCACTTTCAGCCTCTTCCCATTTTGCCGCGGTGAAATCTTTGGCATTGCTTGACGTTAAATTAGAACAAGCTTGATGATGTACAACCACACCTTTCTTCGCAGTACTTAATGCCACAATCGGATCACCCGGAATTGGATGACAACATTGCGCGAAAGACGCTTTCATTTCGCCATCTCGGCTTAACGTTAGCGTACTTTGTGTGTTTTCAGAAACGCCATCCACATCAATTTCAATAGCTTCATCCATTAATTGATGCGCAATGACACTCGACATTTGATTGCCTACACCGATTTCCTCAAAAAGCTCATTGAGACTTGAGAGGTTCAATTCATTTAGTAACGCTTGGATTTTCTCTTCAGAAACTTCAGAGAGATAATGAGGTTTCAAAGCCATTTCTAGCTGTTTTTTGCCCGTCTGAACCGCATCATCTGCACGTAATAATTTTAAGAAATGACGAATACGGGTTCTTGCTCGAGCCGTCACTACAAAGTTTAACCAGCTAACGCTTGGATGAGTATTTTCACTGGTCACAATCTCAACGGTTTGACCAGATTCTAAAGCTTGTGATAACGGATAAGGTTTATGCTCTACTACTGCAGCAACACAATGATTTCCCACATCAGAATGCACGGCATAAGCAAAATCAACAGCTGTTGCGCCCATTGGTAATTCAACGATGCGACCTTTCGGCGTAAAGACATAGATTTCTTTCGGGAAAAACTCAGATTTTACATTTTCAATAAACTCAAAGGAGTTACCGACGTTTTGTTGAATATCTACTAGGCTTTGTAACCAACGTTGTGCACGTACTTGAGCGGTGGTGCTATCGTTTTTACCACCTTCTTTATACACCCAATGAGCGGTAATCCCCATTTCAGCAACCTGTTCCATTTCTTCAGTCTGAAGATGAACTTCTACGGGTACACCATGAGGGCCTATCATCGAGGTTTGTAAAGCTTGGTAGCCATTTGCACGTGGCACGGCAATATAATCTTTCACTTTACCCGGGCGAGGCTTATACAAACTATGCATTTGTCCCAATCCGCGATAGCAATCATCCACCGAATTCACAATAACGCGGAAAGCATAAATATCCATAATAGAATGGAATTTTTGATCTTTCATGCGCATTTTTTGATAAATTTTATAGAGATGTTTTTCACGTCCCCAAATACGACTTGGAATACCCGCATCCTCAAGACGTTGTGAAATATCATTAGAAATACGTTGGATTAATTCTTGACGAGAACCGCGCGCCTGTTCGACAAATTTTTTAAGTACTTCATAACGGCGAGGATGCATTGCTTCAAAAGATAAATCTTCTAATTCATTCTTGATATGCTCGATGCCTAAACGGTGGGCTAATGGACAGTAAATCTCTAGAGTTTCTTTTGCGATACGACGACGTTTATCTGGACGTAGTGCTCCCAACGTTCGCATATTATGGGTACGGTCAGCCAGTTTGATTAAGACGACGCGAATATCTCGAGTCATCGCTAAAATCATTTTGCGGAAGTTTTCAACCTGCGCTTCTTGGCGGGTACGGAATTTCAATTTATCTAGTTTCGATACGCCGTCAACAATTTCAGCTACGCTAGCACCAAATTCATCTTTTAATTGGGATTCGGTATAAGGAGTATCTTCGATAACATCATGCAATAATGCTGCCATGATTGCTTCATGGTCTAAATGCATTTCCGCAATAATTGAAGCTACTGCGACAGGGTGAGTAATGTAAGGTTCGCCGCTTGAGCGAAATTGTCCTTCGTGAGCATCTCGCGCAATGACGAATGCACGTTTGATTAATTCAATTTTATCGGCGGGCAAATACCCCTGAATAATTCGATCTAAATCTGCAAACAATTCCAAAGGACACCTGACTTTTTTGTAGAGAGAAAGACTAGGCGATCAAAATAGCTCTAATTTTAACCGCACTTTAATGAGATTATTCTGCGATTAACGCTACAGCCACTTCTTCGTTACGTTGAGAAACTGCCGCATCTAAATACTCTTTTGCATCCATGATTTTTTGGTTGATTAACCCTTTTTCGATTTCACGTAATGCGATTACAGTTGGTTTATCGTTATCTTCCGGCACTAACGGCTCACTTTGATGTAACTCTAATTGTCTCGCACGACGAGCGGCGGTTAAAATTAAATCAAAACGGTTACCAATTTTTTCTACTGCATCTTGCACAGTCACTCGAGCCATGTTTTACTCCGATGTTAAAAATAATGTCTATAAAGGGGAAATATTGTACTCAATTCAAGCTTATTTTGCTAGTAGCTGTTGAATTAAGTCTGCATTTTCTGTTTGTTGGTAAGCTTTGGTCAAGCGTTCTGCCTGCAAAATGCTTTGCAAATCTGCCAATGCCTGCTCAAAATTATCATTCACAATAACGTAATCATATTCATCATAATGCGAAATTTCGCTGATTGCTTTTGACATTCGCTCAGCAATAACCTCTTTGCTATCCTGTCCGCGCCCAACCAAGCGACGCTCCAATTCAGGCAATGATGGTGGCAAAATAAAAATGCTTTTTACAGAAGGTACTTTTTGACGAATTTGCTGCGCACCTTGCCAGTCAATATCTAAAAACACATCAATGCCTTTTGCTAAGTTTTCTTCAATTGCTGGCAATGAAGTGCCGTAATAATTACCACCAAACACTTTTGCATATTCTAAGAAATGGCCTTTTTCAATTAAGGTTTCAAATTCTTCTACTGAAACAAAATAATAATGCACACCATGACTTTCGCCTGGACGAGGAGAACGTGTCGTGTGTGAAATAGACACCATTTTTTTCGTGCCTTGATTTTTTTCTAATAATGCGGAAATTAATGATGACTTGCCCGCCCCACTTGGTGCAGAAAGAATGTATAAATTACCTTGAGACATAATTGAAACCTCTTCTTGTTGTTTGTTTTTATTATACAAAAAGAAAATGAAAAGTGCGGTCAAATTTTCATTTGTTTTACCAAATTGTTAAAAAGTGATCGAGATCACAAAAAAGTGGTATATACCCTTTTTTTTATCAAAATGCCCATGCTATAATCCACGGGAACTCGTTAGAGCAACGATTTTGTTTAACTTAAAAAAATAGAAGGTGAAAATCTTATGGCTATTAAAATTGGTATCAACGGTTTCGGCCGTATCGGTCGTATCGTATTCCGTGCAGCACAACATCGCGATGACATCGAAGTTGTAGGTATCAACGACTTAATCGACGTTGAATACATGGCTTACATGTTGAAATACGATTCAACTCACGGTCGTTTTGACGGTACTGTTGAAGTTAAAGACGGTAACTTAGTCGTAAACGGTAAAACTATCCGTGTTACTTCTGAACGTGATCCTGCAAACCTTAACTGGGGTGCGATCGGCGTTGATGTTGCAGTTGAAGCAACAGGTTTATTCTTAACTGACGAAACAGCACGCAAACACATCACTGCTGGTGCGAAAAAAGTCGTATTAACTGGTCCTTCTAAAGATAGCACACCAATGTTCGTACGTGGTGTAAACTTCGGTGCATACGCAGGTCAAGACATTGTGTCTAACGCTTCTTGTACTACAAACTGTTTAGCACCTTTAGCACGTGTTGTTCACGAAACTTTCGGTATCAAAGATGGTTTAATGACTACTGTTCACGCAACAACAGCGACTCAAAAAACTGTTGATGGTCCATCAGCTAAAGACTGGCGCGGTGGTCGTGGTGCATCACAAAACATCATCCCTTCATCTACCGGTGCTGCGAAAGCTGTGGGTAAAGTATTACCAGCATTAAACGGTAAATTAACTGGTATGGCGTTCCGTGTTCCTACTCCAAACGTTTCTGTAGTTGACTTAACTGTAAACTTAGAAAAACCAGCAACTTACGAACAAATCAAACAAGCAATCAAAGATGCAGCTGAAGGTAAAACTTTCAACGGCGAATTAAAAGGCGTTTTAGGCTACACTGAAGATGCAGTAGTTTCTACAGACTTCAACGGTTGTGCTTTAACTTCTGTATTTGATGCTGATGCGGGTATCGCATTAACTGACTCTTTCGTTAAATTAGTATCTTGGTACGATAACGAAACTGGTTACTCAAACAAAGTATTAGACTTAGTTGCACACGTATACAACTACAAAGGCTAATCAAAATAGCTAAAAAATTAACCGCTCTTTTTAGAGCGGTTTTTTATTTCTAATCAATTTAAATTTTCTCAATACTTTATATATTCTTTATTGCTCATTTCAATATAAAAATAGAAAAATAATATGTCTATCATTTATTCTATATTCACAAAATAATAACATTTTACTAGATTTTAAATTTATTTCGTTTATATTAGCGTACAGTTGTTCGCTCAAATAAGGCTTATATGAATTTAGAACGTCATTTCGTCAATCGAATTCGCCAGCAGGCAAAAACTCGTCAAAATGCAACCGCACTTCGTCATAAAATTAATGGCTTGTGGAAAGATATTTCGTGGAACGCATTCCAACAACAGCTTGATCAGCTTTCATTAGCTTTTCTTGCTTGCAATATTCAAGTACAAGATAAAATTGCGATTTTTGCACACAATATGTCACGTTGGACAATCGCTGATATTGCAGCGCTTCAAGTCCGAGCTATCACTGTTCCAATTTATGCAACCAATACGGCACAGCAAGCTGAATTTATTTTAAATCATGCCGATGTCAAAATTCTGTTTGTTGGTGATCAAGAACAATATGACCAAGCGTTAGAAATTGCACATCAGTGTCCACAATTACAAAAAATTGTGGCCATGAAAGAACAAATTCAACTGACAGAAACTACCCTTTCCTGCCATTGGGACGATTTAATTCAATTAGGTAAAGCCGAATTTCAGACTGAATTTGAAACTCGCTTAGCAAATAAAACGATGGATGATTTATTCACGATCATCTACACCTCTGGCACAACAGGTGAACCGAAAGGCGTAATGCTCGATTACAATAACTTGGCACATCAACTTGAAGCCCATGATATTGCATTAGATGTTAATCAAGATGAGGTTTCACTTTCTTTTTTACCATTTAGCCATATTTTTGAGCGTGCTTGGGTTGCCTATGTGTTACATCGCGGAGCAATCCTTTGTTATCTCGAAGATACCAATCAAGTACGTGAAGCATTAACGGAAGTGCGCCCGACCTTTATGTGTGCTGTACCGCGTTTCTATGAAAAAATTTATTCTGCCGTGCTTGATAAAGTCCAAAAAGCGCCTTTTATTCGTCAGATGATTTTCCATTGGGCGATTGCAGTGGGGCAAAAACGTTTTGATCTTCTCTCTCAAAATAAAAAAGTCCCGTTCTTTTTGCAAAAACGTTATGCGCTTGCCGATAAACTGGTGCTGTCTAAGCTGCGTTCATTGTTAGGCGGGCGTATCAAAATGATGCCTTGTGGTGGCGCAAAATTAGAACCAACCATTGGCCTTTTCTTCCATAGCATTGGGATTAATATCAAACTCGGTTATGGCATGACAGAAACCACGGCTACCGTTTCTTGCTGGGATGATCATCATTTTAATCCGAATTCTATTGGTAAATTAATGCCAAACGCAGAAGTTAAAATTGGTGAAAATAACGAGATTCTGGTGCGTGGTGGCATGGTAATGAAAGGCTACTATAAAAAACCTGAAGAAACGGCTCAAGCCTTCACTGAAGATGGCTTCTTGAAAACGGGAGATGCTGGTGAATTTGATGCTGATGGTAATTTATTCATTACCGACCGTATTAAAGAGTTGATGAAAACGTCTAACGGCAAATACATTGCGCCACAATATATCGAAGGTAAAATTGGAAAAGATAAATTTATCGAACAAATTGCGATTATTGCTGATGCAAAAAAATATGTTTCAGCGTTGATCGTACCTTGTTTTGATAACGTAGAAGAATATGCGAAAAAACTGAATATTAAGTATCAAGATCGTATGGAATTACTCAAACACTCTGACATTATCAAAATGTTTGAACAACGTATCGAAAGTCTTCAAAAAGAACTGGCACACTTTGAGCAGGTGAAGAAATTTACGCTACTCTCTCAGGCATTTAGCGTCAAACTTGGTGAAATCACGCCTACGCTCAAATTACGCCGAAAAGTAATTATGGAACGTTATCGTCATATCATTGATTCGATGTATTCCAACAATAAAGAGAACAAGGAAAATAAAGAATAAAAAAAGTGCGGTGAATTTCACCGCACTTTTTATTTTAACGAAAATGACTTATTCGACTTCTACCAGCACACCTTCTTGGTGAGGTTTCAATACGCCAACCTCACTAAGCTCAATACCGGCTTTTTTCGCAATCTCTAAGATTTCCGCTTCACTTTCAGGTTTAACCGCAATCAACAAGCCACCTGAAGTTTGAGGATCGCAAAGTACCGCCTTTTGATAATCCGTAAGAGGACCAATTTTATGACCATAGCTTTCAAAGTTACGGTTGGTTCCACCTGGTACACAACCTTCAGCAATATAATCCGCTACGCCATCTAATAATTTGATTTTATCAAAATGCACAACCGCATTAAGATTTGAGCCTTCACAGATTTCAGCTAAATGTCCTAATAAACCAAAGCCAGTGACATCCGTCATGGCAGTTACACCAGCAACTTCCGCAAATTGGCTACCAATCAGGTTCATTTGACACATGGCTGCCGTTGCCAATCCTTGATGTTCTGGTTTTAACTTGCCTTTTTTCTCAGCAGTAGTCAGCACACCGATACCTAATGGCTTGGTTAAATAAAGCTTACAATTTGCTTCCGCTGAGGCATTACGTTTTACACGATCCGTTGCTATAACGCCTGTTACGGCTAAACCAAAAATAGGTTCTGGCGCATCAATCGAGTGTCCACCAGCCAGTGAAATCCCCGCTTGATGACAAGCAAAACGGCCACCATCAACAATTTTCTGTGCCACTTCTGCCGGTAATTTATTAATAGGGAAACCTAAAATGGCAATTGCCATAATCGGCTTACCACCCATTGCAAAAATATCGCTAATGGCATTGGTTGCGGCAATACGTCCAAAATCAAAAGGATCGTCCACAATCGGCATAAAGAAATCCGTGGTACTGATAATTGCAGTACCATTACCAAGATCATAAACCGCTGCATCATCCGCTGTTTCATTTCCCACTAATAAATTGGGATCAGCAAATTTTTCGAGTTTAGTCTGTAAAATTGTCCCTAACACCTTAGGCGAAATTTTACAGCCTCAACCTGCGCCGTGGCTGTATTGTGTTAAACGAATCTCATCCGTCATATTCAATCCTTTGTTAAAATAACGTATTTCTTAAACAAAAAGAGCGGTCAGAAAAAGCCGTATTTAAGAGGCTAACTTCTCCACTTTTGCTTGCTTGATCATGTTATCGCTGACTTCTAAAATGGTAATTCTTAAGCCATTGATTTCACAAACAGTTCCTTCATCAGGAATATCTTCAAGATGCTCGAGAATCAAACCATTAAAGGTGCGTGCATCTTCTGTATCTAATTCCCAACTAAACATTTTATTCAAATCACGAAGATTTGCCGAACCTTCAATAATCATCGAACCATCAGATTGCTGAACGACTTCTTGTTCAATAGTCGGTGCAGTAGTGGTTGTAAAATCACCCACAATTTCTTCTAAAATATCTTCAAGCGTGACGAGTCCTTTAATGTCACCATATTCGTCCACCACTAATCCGATACGTTCTTTTTTCGTACGGAAATTCGCTAATTGTGTTTTTAGTGGTGTCCCTTCTGGAATGAAGTACACTTCATCGACGGCACGTAATAAGGTTTCTTTAGTAAATTCATTTTTTTCTAATAACAAACGAAACGCTTCACGCACACGCAAAATACCTAATACTTGCTCATCAAGGCTGCCTTTATACAACACAATTCGATTATGTGGTGCATGATTAAGCTGACGCATAATGGCTTTCCAATCGTCATCAATATCAATCCCAGCAATTTCATTACGTGGCACCATGATATCGTCGACGGTCACGGTTTCCATATCTAAAATAGAGAGCAACATTTGTGGATGCTGTTCATCCGGTGTAGCTTCTCCCGCTTCCGATACAATACTACGAAGTTCTTCACGGCTAATCACTTGTTTTTGCATATCGGGTTTTAAACCCACCATTCGCATTAACGTTTTCGTGAAAATATTCATTAACCAAACTAACGGATAAAATATTTTTAATAGCAAGACCAAGATATGACTTGAAAATAATCCCACCTTTTCAGGATGCATTGCCGCGACAGTTTTAGGGAAAATTTCAGAAAAAACAAGCATCACAAAGGTTAATAAACCTGTTGCAATAGCCACACCCGCATCGCCATATAAACGCATACCAATCATGGTTGCAATAGCTGAAGCACTGATATTAACAAGGTTATTAAAGATCAGAATAAAACTTAACAAGGTATCTGGCTTCTCAAGCAGTTTTTCTGCTTTTTGCGCACCTTTATTACCTTGTTCCGCCATAAAACGAAGGCGATATTTATTGAGAGAGAGTAATCCGGTTTCTGAGCCGGAAAAATAGGCTGATAAAACTAAACAAATAATGAGTGTAATAAATAAAGTACTAAGGGGAATACTGTCCAAGGGTAAATCCTTTTGTTCGTTAATCAACAAAAAGTGCGGTTATTTTCACCGCACTTTTTACCTGTTCTTTGATTTTGATTAAATCAAACGACTACCAAAATAGCCAATCGTGAGCAGAATGATACCTGAAATTGCGTAAATAATCATCCTTTTTCCACGCCAACCTAGTCGCCAATGACCAAAACAAGCAATACCAAAACTAATCCAAGCAAGGAAAGAGAAAATCGCTTTGTGCAGATTTTCTAGGGTTACTGCTTGTAATACATGATAAGTACCCGAAATTAAAGTCAGCGTGAGTAAAACTTCTCCCATCGCAAATAAACAGAAGAAATGACGTTCTACCGCCATTAATGGTGGAATTGCTGGCGAAAATTGAATTTTACGTTTTTTCAAATTACGGTCTAACCAGACCAACTGAATCACATAAAGCGTTGCAATAAAACAAACTGCATAGGTAAACAGCGACAAACCGATATGGAACAGCATCAATGTATTTTGATTAAGCATCTGAATGATATGGCTTGATAAGAATGTCGCAAAGATCAAGCTAATGATCGAAAACGCATACACGATAGGTAAAACAAACCACATCGTGGAAACCAGAAACATTGAAAGCGTCGCTAAGGCAGCAATAATTACACTCATTAAGGAAGCGATTTCCATTAGCGTAAAACTCTGCCCTGAGGCCAAATCCTCTAACAAAGGGAAAGTGCTGACAGCATGCAGAATAATTGCAGCAAGTGCGGTCAGAAAAAATGGAGTTTTTCTTCGACTCAACTTCCCTTCTGATGAGTTCATCAAAAATGGAGCGATCAGCAATAGACTAAGAATATAAAAAATAATCGAAAAAAGGGCAAACCACATAATGCGTTCTCTTTACTAGGAATTATTCTTATTTTAACGGATCTTTTCTCTAGATCGCCATAATTTTATTTGAAATGATGAAAAACGCCCAAATTTCGGTATAATCACGGCAATTTTTTAAGAAAAAACAGGATTTAAAATGTTTGAGAATTTATCGGATCGCCTTTCTAAAACGCTACGCAACATTAGCGGTAAAGGTCGCTTAACTGAAGATAATATTAAAGAAACCCTACGCGAAGTGCGTATGGCATTGTTAGAAGCTGACGTTGCGTTGCCTGTCGTACGTGAATTTATCGCCAAAGTAAAAGAAAGCGCATTAGGCGAAGAAGTCAATAAAAGCTTAACACCAGGCCAAGAGTTCTTAAAAATTGTTCAACGTGAACTCGAAAAAGCCATGGGGGAAGCCAATGAAAGCTTAAACCTGGCGACACAACCACCTGCAGTTATTTTAATGGCGGGTTTACAAGGTGCGGGTAAAACCACCAGCGTGGGTAAATTAGCGAAATTCTTACGCGAACGTTATAAAAAGAAAGTGCTCGTGGTATCTGCTGACGTATATCGTCCAGCGGCGATCAAACAGCTTGAGACCTTAGCACAATCTGTTGGCGTGGACTTCTTCCCATCTGATGTCAAACAAAAACCGGTAGATATTGCAAAAGCGGCACTTGCTGACGCTAAACTCAAATTTTACGATGTATTAATCGTAGATACCGCGGGTCGCTTACACGTTGATAGCGAGATGATGGATGAAATCAAGCAAGTTCATGCGACATTAAATCCAATTGAGACGCTTTTCACGGTTGATGCGATGACGGGTCAAGATGCGGCAAATACTGCAAAAGCCTTCAATGAAGCTTTGCCACTTACCGGGGTTATCTTAACCAAAGTGGATGGTGATGCGCGTGGCGGTGCAGCTTTATCTATCCGTCAAATCACAGGCAAACCGATTAAATTCCTTGGTGTGGGTGAAAAAACAGAAGCCCTCGAGCCATTCCATCCTGATCGTGTAGCATCCCGTATTTTAGGCATGGGCGATGTGCTTTCCCTTATCGAAGATCTGGAACGTTCAGTCGATCGCGAAAAAGCGGAAAAAATGGCGCAAAAATTCAAGAAAGGCGATGATTTCACCTTAGACGATTTCCGTGAACAGCTTCGCGAAATGAAAAAAATGGGTGGCATGATGTCGATGCTTGAAAAATTACCGGGTGCGAAAAACTTACCGGATCATGTCAAAAATCAAGTAGATGACAAAATGTTCATCAAAATGGAAGCCATCATTAATTCCATGACCTTAAAAGAACGTGCCAATCCAGATATTATCAAAGGATCTCGCCGTCGTCGTATTGCATTAGGTTCTGGCACTCAAGTTCAAGATGTGAATAAGTTGCTGAAACAATTTGACGAAATGCAACGCATGATGAAGAAAATGCGCAAAGGTGGAATGGCGAAAATGATGCGTGGCATGCAAGGCTTAATGGGCGGAGGCGGCTTAGGTGGCCTTGGTGGTTTAGGCGGTATGTTTAAACGTTAATTCCTTCTTCAAATAAAGTGCGGTCAAAAATCAATAGGTTTTTGACCGTATTTTTTATCTTTTTATTCAGCATTTCCTATTACCTGATTAAATTACTCAGTTTTAGGTAATATTTTCATCAATCGATAGCCGATATAATTGCTCAAGTATTTTACTTGGCGTAAAATCTAGGTCCTGATGATTATCTACGACATTTAATCATCAGGAAGTGATATTTTCTAATAATCTAGGAGTGATAAAATGGGACAGTATAAAAAGTTCTGGTACCTATTAGTCGCCGTATTGATTGGAGCCTTCTCCATCCTCGGTTACTATGGGTTCGAAGTTTATCGTGAAGCACCACCGATTCCGCAACAATATGTTTCTGAATCTGGCGAAAAAGTGATTACTCACGATGATATTTTACATGGTCAAACCGCTTGGCAAACCACTGGTGGTATGCAAGTGGGGTCTGTTTGGGGACACGGTGCATACCAAGCACCAGACTGGACGGCAGATTGGCTTCACCGTGAATTAACTAACTGGTTGGATATTACAGCGAATCAAGAATTTGGTAAAAACTTCGCTGATTTAAATGATGAACAACAAACGTTATTAAAAGCGCGTCTAACCAAAGAATATCGTGGTAGCAAAGTTGAAAACGGTACCGTTGTGCTTTCAAACACCCGTTTAGCGGCAATGGAAAAAACAGCACAATACTACATCTCTTTATATGGTGATGATCCTGCAACCAAAGTGACCCGTGAACACTTTGCGATGAAGGATAATACTCTTCCTGATTTACAAGCTCGTAAAGACTTAGCTAAATTCTTCTTCTGGACCGCATGGACGGCATCTGCTGAACGACCAAATACTCACGCAAGTTACACCAACAACTGGCCACACGAGCCGTTAATTAATAACGTGCCAACACCAGAAAACGTCATTTGGTCTATTGCGAGTGTGGTATTCCTCATTGCAGGTATTGGTTTCGTAGTATGGATTTGGTCATTCAAAAAACGTGAAGATGAAAAAGAACCACCTACACCTGAGTTCGATCCGCTCACAAAATTACAACTTACCCCTTCTCAACGTTCATTAGGTAAATACCTCTTCACTGTGCTTGCACTTTTCCTCTTGCAAGTCACATTAGGTGCAGTTGTTGCACACTACACGGTTGAAGGTCAAGAATTCTATGGTATTGATATTTCTCAATACTTCCCGTATTCATTAGTGCGTACATGGCATATTCAAGCAGCCTTATTCTGGATTGCAATGGCATTCTTAGCGGGTGGTTTATTCCTTGCGCCAATCATTAATGGCGGCAAAGATCCTAAATTCCAAAAATTGGGGGTAGATGTTCTCTACTGGGCATTAGTGGTATTAGTCGTCGGTTCATTCACTGGTAGCTACTTAGCGATTGCGCATATTCTTCCAGAAGAATGGAGCTTCATGTTTGGTCACCAAGGCTATGAATTCATTGACTTAGGTCGTTTCTGGCAAGCAGTGAAATTCGCAGGCATCTTATTCTGGTTAGTCTTAATGCTTCGCGGTACAGTGAATGCGTTCAAACAACCAGGTGATAAAAACTTATTGGCATTATTCTTCGCCTCAGTAATTGCGATCGGTTTATTCTATGGTCCAGCATTATTCTATGGCGAGCATACTCACATTTCCGTGATGGAATACTGGCGTTGGTGGGTAGTTCACCTATGGGTAGAAGGCTTCTTCGAAGTATTCTCTGTAGCGGCACTCTCATTCATCTTCGTAAGTTTAGGTTTAGTTTCGCGTCGTACTGCGACTGTGGCAACCATTACTGAAGCAGCATTATTCTTAATCGGTGGTATTCCAGGTACATTCCACCACTTATACTTCGCAGGTGCAACCACACCAATTATCGCAGTTGGTGCATCATTCTCTGCGCTTGAAGTGGTACCATTAGTATTATTAGGCCATGAAGCTTGGGAACACTGGGCGATGCAACAAAAAACACCTTGGATGGATCGCTTAAAATGGCCTCTTTACTGCTTCGTTGCAGTGGCATTCTGGAATATGTTAGGTGCTGGCGTATTTGGTTTCTTAATCAATCCACCAATTTCGCTTTACTATATCCAAGGCTTAAATACCACTGCCGTTCATGCTCACGCCGCATTATTCGGTGTGTATGGTTTCTTAGCGTTAGGTTTCGTCTTCTTAATCGCTCGTTATTTACGCCCAGATACACCATTTAACGATAAATTAATGAAATGGGGCTTCTGGTTGTTAAATGGCGGTTTAGTGTTAATGATCGTATCAAGCTTATTACCTATCGGTATTATTCAAGGTTATGCCAGTATCTCTGAAGGCTTATGGTATGCTCGTAGTGAAGAATTTATGCAACAACCTCTATTCGATACCCTACGTTGGGTTCGTTTCGGTGGCGACGTTGTCTTCATCTTCGGTGCATTAGCTTTCTTCTGGCAAATCTTTACGATGATTTTCTTTAAACCGAAAAAAGCAGCGTAATTAATAATAATGCAAAAGCGGCTAAGCATTAGCCGCTTTTTATTTATAAAAAATCCATTAAATTTTCTGACCGCACTTTGATCTCTATCAAATCATTTACCTTCTTTTAAGTATGATTAAATTCGTCTTTAGATCTATACTTTCTACACTTTTAAACTTTTCTTATAACATTTCAACATGAGTGACAATCCATTCAACGCTAGTTGGTCATCAAAAGGCAATACGCTATGTCTAGGTCATTGGGATATTACTTATCTCGGTTTACCTGTGGTACTGCCAATTGAACGTCGAGATAAAGATATGGGAACAAATAATATTTATAATTTCATGGATCCCGAAGATGAACTTTACCGAGAAGGCTTAATGGAAGATGATTGGATTGTGGAAAACATCGATTTGCTTTCTGATGTTTTTATCGAGCACAATATCCCTTTAGAAGAAGAAACCATGCGAGCATTCTATCAAGCGGTGAATAAAGAAGACTGGCGCTGTGGTAGCTGTGGTGGATGTATTTAATATCAAAGTGCGGTCAATTTTATCACCGTTTTTATACCGAACTGTCATAATAAAAACACTAGGAAATTCAATATTTCTGATATAGAATTCTCCGATTTGTTTTTTAAAAGGGAGAAAAAAGATGAAACTTGTTGAAGTTAAACATCCGCTTGTTAAACATAAATTAGGCGTGATGCGCGAAGCTGATATTGATACCAAAAAATTCCGTGAACTTGCCACTGAAGTTGGCAGCTTACTTACCTATGAAGCCACTGCCGATCTTGAAACAGAAAAAGTGATTATCGAAGGTTGGAATGGCCCAGTTGAAATTGAACGTATCAAAGGTAAAAAAGTCACTGTTGTACCAATTTTACGTGCTGGCCTAGGCATGATGGACGGTGTATTAGAACATGTTCCAAGTGCTCGTATCAGTGTGGTTGGGATTTATCGTAATGAAGAAACCCTTGAACCCGTCCCTTATTTCCAAAAACTCGCGAGCGATTTAGAAGAACGTTTAGCTATCGTTGTAGACCCAATGCTTGCAACGGGTGGTTCAATGATCTCTACAATTGATCTATTAAAAGCAAAAGGTTGCCAACATATCAAAGTATTAGTATTAGTAGCAGCACCAGAAGGGATCAAAGCATTAGAAAAAGCACATCCAGATATCGAACTTTATTGTGCATCGATTGATGATCACTTAAATGAACAAGGCTACATCATTCCAGGCTTGGGTGATGCAGGCGATAAGATTTTTGGGACGAAATAATTCCCTTTTAATAAGACGGCATTTATGGCCGTCTTTTTTCCGTGCGTGAAAACACAAAAGCTAAAAAAGCATTAAAACCGACCGCACTTTCAGTTAATTCAAACCGAGAGTTGAAACTAAATGAGTAATCAAACTACAACCGCACCTGTTGAGGTGCAAAGCATGGGCAAACAAGCGTTTGTCGGTTTACAGATGTTATTTGTGGCCTTTGGCGCCTTAGTATTAGTTCCCTTAATCACCGGATTAAATTCTAATACAGCCCTTCTAACCGCAGGTATCGGTACACTACTTTTCCAACTTTGTACCGGTAAACAGGTTCCTATTTTCTTAGCCTCCTCTTTTGCCTTTATTGCGCCTATTCAATATGGCGTACAAACTTGGGGCATTCCAACCACAATGGGGGGACTTGCTTGCGCAGGCTTCGTCTATTTCGCGCTATCAACCTTAGTGAAATTACGTGGTAGTGCTGCGCTCGAACGCATCTTCCCGCCTGTTGTTGTGGGTCCCGTAATTATCATTATTGGTATGGGGCTTGCACCTGTTGCTGTTGATATGGCATTAGGTAAAAACAGCACATATAGCTATGAGCATTCGGTATTAGTTTCGATGATCACCTTAGTCACTACCCTTTCTGTTGCGGTATTTGCTAAAGGTATGATGAAACTGATTCCAATTATGTTTGGTATCGTTGCTGGCTATGTGGTTTGTTTATTCCTAGGATTAATTAACTTCCAACCTGTTTTAGATGCAAAATGGTTTGAATTACCTGAGTTAACCAAACCAGAATTTAATCTAGAAGCGATTCTTTATATGCTACCAATTGCTATTGCACCAGCCGTTGAACACGTGGGTGGTATTATGGCAATCAGTTCTGTAACAGGTAAAGATTTCCTTAAAAAACCAGGCTTACATCGCACCCTATTAGGCGATGGTGTGGCAACTGCTGCAGCGTCATTAGTAGGTGGTCCACCGAATACTACTTATGCAGAAGTAACCGGTGCTGTAATGCTCACTCGCAACTTTAATCCAAATATTATGACTTGGGCGGCAGTATGGGCAATTGCGATTTCCTTCTGTGGTAAAGTAGGCGCATTCCTTTCTACAATTCCAACCATCGTAATGGGTGGCATTATGATGTTGGTATTCGGTTCTATTGCTGTTGTCGGGATGAGCACCTTAATTAAAGGTAAAGTAGATGTGACCGAACCTCGCAACCTTTGTATCATTTCGGTAGTTATGACTTTCGGTATCGGTAATATGTTTGTCAACGTAGGCGATGTTGTTTCCCTAAAAGGAATTAGCCTTTGTGCCATCGTTGCCATTGTACTGAACTTGATTTTGCCAAAAGCAAAAAATGAAGTAGAATAAAACTTCCCAAACAAAAGGGTTAAATGAAAATTTAGCCCTTTCTTTTTATTTTAAATCAACTCGTTAATCCGTGAATCAGCAACTTTCTTTACCTATTCATCAAATTGATGATGAAACGCTTGAGAATTTTTATAGCGATAATAATGCATTATTGCTTAATTCTTTACGTCAAAACATGACTGATTTACAACAACAATTCTTCTACCTTTGGGGCAGCCAAAGCGTTGGGAAAACCCATCTTTTGCGCGCACTTTGTAATGAATATATTCAGCAACAACGAAGTGCCATCTATGTCCCACTGAGTAAATCACAATATTTTTCCACGGTGGTTTTTGAGAATTTAGAACAACAAGAACTGGTTTGCTTAGACGATTTGCAAACAATTATTGGAAATTCAGAATGGGAAATTGCCTTATTTGATCTTTTTAATCGCATTAAGGCTAATGGTAAAACCTTATTAGTTGTCAGTGCCGATCAATCTCCAACTGCCCTACCCGTTAAATTACCGGATCTTGCTTCTCGCTTAAAATGGGGAGAAAGTTATCAATTGATTCCACTCAGCGATGAACAAAAATTTGCAGTATTGAAACAGAATGCCCATCAACGAGGTATCATACTTTCAGATGATACTGCCAATTTTATATTCACGCGTTTAGATCGTGATATGGCGACACTAAAAGAAGCATTAGTAAAACTCGATGAAGCCTCACTACAAGCCAAACGAAATCTGACGATTCCTTTTGTGAAATCAATTTTAGGCTTATAAACAAGCAAAAAAATAACCGCACTTTTTCAAGCGCGGTTATTTTTTCTTTATTTAATTACCAGCAATGGTGACAATAGCCAAATGCCGGCATAATGGCCACTGGATAACGAGAATAGCCTGTCATTTTTGGACGATGATCGCTTGCATTCACTTCATTTGGAACGCTATCTCTTTGTTCGACTCTCGCTTTTTCTCGAGCAGTAACAGTATTACCACTTGTTACTCGAGCATTATAATCTTGTACAGTATTCATATCATACGCAGCTGCGCCATTACCAATACTTGAAGCTTCCTGAGGTGCAGTACACGCAGTTAAAACAGCTAACGCTGCAATAGAGATTAATTTTTTCATAAATTTTACCTTTTGTTACAAACCACTTTATTAAGTGTTTCTCTGCCTTCTTTGATCCGTTCGTTCGCTTTTCTTCTAACATTCGGATCTTCGTTATTTTCAATGTATTTCGCTACATTGGCATTCTTTATTGCATAAACAGGCACATACTGCGAAGTTTTCGTTTCGCTCTGTTTATAAATTGTTGCCCCTAACACGCTTCCATAATATTCACTGGCATCATTTGGCTTAATGTAATAATTACTAGAATTTGTTACATCTACACCATCTGTACTTTTAAAACCGCTACAGATTCCCGCTGGTGAAAGAAACGTTGTTTTGGATGCCGCAACTTCGTTAAATTTATATACTTCAAATTCAACACTATTAGCAAGCTCTTCCATATCTTTTTCAGATTTAGGATCTAAACTTCTTTGCCCTTTTCCATCAATATATTTCACTGTTTCAGAAATATTACTTTCAGAAACATTAACTGAAAGATTATTTTCAGGCGTTTTTACCTTTGTTGCATATACAACACTACTACCTTCGGCTAAAACAACTGACGATGCTAAAATACAAAAAGAGTAAATCCCAATTTTTTTCTTAATATGACTCATAATAATTTGATTTTCTACGTTAATAATTATTTTCGTATAACTCAATAGGTAAATAATCTGGGTCTCTAAAGAAAGTGTACTTCATTCCCGTTAATTCATCAACCCTAATTGGTTCACTATCAATGCTATTTTCAAAAAGATAAGCGACATACTCATCAATATTTTCTACTTTGAATGCCAAATGCCGTAAACCACAGGCTTCAGGGCTAGTTACTCTTTGAGGCGGATTTGGGAAAGAAAATAGCTCTATTTGACTCCCATCAGGAAAACTTAAATCTAATTTATAACTATCTCGCTCTTCACGATAAGTTTCATTTAACTGTTTTGCCCCTAAAATCTCCATATAAAAATGCTTCGAACGAGCATAGTTCGAAGCAATAATTGCAATATGGTGAAAACCTAATAATTGAGGTTTCATTATTTCTCCGGTGTGACACTTTTTGCTTTTTCTTCTTCCTGTAAAGCAAGAGCATCACGTGCCGCACGAATACTCTTTTCAAGCATTGGCACGCGAGGATCATCTGGTTCCAATAAACGTAGCATCATTGCCCAGGTAACGGCTGCCATTTTATAATCCTCACCTTCAAAATAACTGAAAGCAAGTAAACTTAATGCTTCAGGATTAGAATGATCTTGACGAATAATCTCGCGTAAAAGCTGATTACCTTTCAGTTTATCCGTTTGATCTTCAGAAGACATTAACATACGCGCATAAGAAAGCTTATAATCTAAATTATCCGGCTCAAGTTTATTCGCTTGTTGATAACTATCAAAGGCTAATTTTCCATTACCTAAATTCATCCCTACCTGACCTAACAACCACCATTTTTTAGCATCCTTTGGTGTTTTTTGTAAATCCAAACGAAGTGCGGTCGAAAATTGCTGCATTTCTGCATCTGTCATTGGGTTTGTGTCTTCTTCTTTGATCCGTTCAAAGAAATAAGGTAATTTTGCCAATGTCTTTTCCATCATATCTTCGGCTTTCCAAGAACCCAGAGGGAAATAAGCCGCACCAGCAATAATGGCCAAACCTAATAAACCAGAAACAAACCACAACTTACCGTAATTTTTAGCATTTTTATCGATGGTTTGAGTCTCTTTTTGAGGAATATCTTCCAATAATGTTTTTTGTAGCTCTTGCTTGAGTTGTTCAACATTTTCAACTAAACCCTGTTGATTATCTTGCTCAATCTCTTGCAAACGAGAAAAATATAACGCTTTATTTAATTCATCACGCTTTTTATCTTCTTTAGCTTTAACAGAACGTAACAAGGGATAAAAACAAATCAATGCCACGACTAAAGTGAGCGCAATAATACTTAATGCAAAATTCATTATTTATCCTTTTCTTTGAGTAAAGCCGATAAACGTGCATTCTCTTCATCATTTAAAATCGCGTCAGAATTGACCGCACTTGGGCTTTTAGATTTACGTTTAAATACAAATAGAATGCCAATCAACACTAACAAAATTGGAGCAATCCATAGAACGATTGTTGACATCGTCATTGGTGGATCATAAGTCACGAAATTGCCATAGCGTTGGATCATATAATCCACCACTTCATTTCGATTTTTACCTTCTTGTAACAGCTCAAACACTTTACCACGCATATCTACTGCAATGGTTGCATTCGAATCAGCAATATTGTTATTTTGACATTGAGGACAACGCAATTCTTGTGTTAATTGATGATAGTCCTTTTCTTGCTCCGATGAGGCAAAATTCAATGCATCAATAGAGGCTGTCGCTGAGATACTCACAAAAAGTGCGGTTAAAAAAAGCCATGATTTTTTCATTATGGTTTCTCCGCGAGTTTGTCATAAATCGGTTTTAAGGTCTCATTCCAAACGCGTTCATTCACATCACCCGCTAAGCGATAATGAATCACGCCTTTACCATCCACGATAAATGTTTCCGGGGCGCCGTAAACACCCAAATCTAATGCAAAAGAACCTTTTTCATCTTTAAGCACAAGACTATAAGGATTGCCTAAATCTTTTAGCCATTTTACAGCTTTTGGTGATTCATCTTTATAGTCGATACCAATGATTGTTACGCCTTGTTTAGCCAATTGATTCAAATATTGATGCTCTGCATAACAAGTTGGACACCAAGTCGCCCACACATTCAAGAGAATCGGTTTACCTTGTTGGAAAATTTCATTACCGTAGGTTTTATTTTCCAATAAATCCGTTAATGTTTTCTGTGGCACAGGTTTCCCCACAAGAGCAGATTCTAACGCTTTTGGATCATCACCTTGCGCATTGCGTCCTAGCTGAACTAAAAAAGCTGCCGCCACGGCAAGAAAAACAATAAGTGGGATAAGTAGTTTTTTATTCATAACACTATCAATTTTACATCTATTTCTAGGGGCAATAGGCCCCTTATTACAATTAAGACTGTTTTACCAAACGACTAAAACGATAACGACGGTCAAACATACAGAGCAAGCCACCTAGCGCCATAAACAAGCCACCAATCCAAATCCAGCGGATAAACGGTTTATAGTAAAGGCGTAGCGCCCATGAGTTATCATCTATTTTTTCGCCCAAGGCAACATAAAGATCGCGAGTAAAGCCCCAATTAATTGCCGCTTCCGTCATTGGCATTTTACTGACGGTATAAAAGCGTTTTTCGGCAAATAATGTTGCTTCCGGTTTACCCGCTTTTGAAATATCAATTTGTGCTTTACCGCCCATATAGTTAGGACCATTTGCGTCACTCACGCCTGCAAATTTGAAGTCATAGTTAGCAATCTGTACCGTATCGCCCACGGCCATTCGCACATCACGTTCTACACTAAAGTTTTGGCTAAAGGCAATTCCCCAAACCGTCATCGCCACACCGAGGTGAGCCAAAATCATCCCCCAATGGGAACGGGAAAGTTTGGTCATACCTTTAAAGAACGATTCACGGTGTGTTGCACGTTGTTTCATTTCATAGAGACTGAGTAACACAATAATGACGGACATCATAGTGCCAAGCACAGCACTGACAGTGAGTTTATTTTGTAGGAAATACGGTAAAGCAAAACCTGTAATCGCCATCACAATCACACTCACAACAACCGGTGTGCGAATTTCAGAGAGCTGGTCACGACGCCATTTTACTAACGGTCCAATACCCAGTAATAAGGCAAATGGAGTCATAATAATCAAGAACATCTGATCAAAGAACGGTGCACCGATCGAAATAGACCCCAAACCTAATTGTTTGTGAACTAACGGCAATAACGTTCCTAAGAACACCACACAAAGTGCGGTCATTAATAGGATGTTATTTAGTAACAATAAGGTTTCACGAGAATAACGTTCTGCATTATCACGCGAACGAATTTGGTTGCCTTTGTAAGCGTACAAGGTTAAAGAACCACCAATTACCACAACCAAATAAGCAAGAATATATAAACCACGTGTAGGATCTGAAGCAAAGGCGTGTACTGACACTAAGATACCGGAACGAACTAAGAACGTACCCAGTAAGCAAAGTGAGAAAGCAAGGATTGCTAAAAGCACAGTCCAAGCTTTAAAAGAGCCACGTTTTTCAGTAACCGCTAAAGAGTGGATTAATGCGGTTCCTGCAAGCCAAGGCATTAAAGAAGAGTTTTCTACTGGATCCCAGAACCACCAGCCGCCCCAGCCTAGCTCATAATAGGCCCACCAAGAACCGAGCACGATCCCGAGTGTTAAAAATACCCAAGCAGCGATCGTCCAAGGACGTGACCATCTAGCCCAAGCGGAGTCTAATTTACCCGTCATTAATGATGCGATCGCAAAGGCAAAAGCAACAGAAAAACCAACATATCCCATATAAAGTAATGGAGGGTGGAAAATCAAGCCCACATCTTGCAACATTGGGTTGAGTTCTCTACCATCTACTGGGAAGTCAGGGAATGTACGGGTAAATGGATTTGAGGTAAATAATACGAAGAGTAAGAAGCCGATGCTAATAATCCCCATAATACCCAACACGCGAGCCACCGCTTCTTGTGGTAAGTGTTTGCTAAATAAGGCAACCGCTGCCCCCCAAAGGGTTAATAGCCAAATCCAAAGTAACAACGAACCCTCGTGTGAACCCCACACCGCAGATAAACGATAATAAATCGGCAAGCTGCTGTTAGAGTTATTTACCACATATTGCACACTAAAATCATTAACGGCAAAAAGGTAAAATAATGCTCCAAAAGCAATGGTTAAACTGAAAAATAAACCATAAGTCATTGGACGAGCCAATGACATGAGTTGAGAATGACCTTTTTCAGCCCCCCATAATGGGAGAATGGCTAAAAAGAATGAAACGGCAAGGCTTAAAGCAAGCGCATAATTTCCTAATTCAGCAATCATTAGCGACCTTCTTGCGATTTTTGCTGGGTTTCTTTATAACGACGATCGGCTTCACTCTCGCCTTTTAGTTCTGCCCCCATTGGTTTATGCATTTTCTGCATTTTCTCACCTAATTCTGGCGGCACATAATTTTCATCATGTTTAGCAAGCACTTCTGTTGCTTCTAATAAGGTTGGTTCTTTTAACACGCCTTGCGCAACAATACCCTGTCCCTCACGGAAAAGATCCGGCAGAATACCTTCGTATTCAACTGTAATTGATGGACCAATATCATTCACATCAAAGCGAACTTTGAGACTTTTCGGATCTCGACTAACAGAGCCTTCAACCACCATACCACCAACACGAATACGTTGCCCAACTTCAGGTTTTTGATCAGGATTTCCGTCTTTCCCTTCTACAACTTCCGAAGGGGTATAAAATAAATCAATATTTTGGCGAAGTGCATAAAGCACCAAACCTGTCGCAATCGAAATACCTAAAATCACAAAGATGATGATCGAGAGTCTTGATTTACGTCTTGGATTCATAGCGTATTCCCTTTATTTGCTTGGTTTAAACGAGCTTCACGTTGTTGCTCGTGTAACACTTCTTTTAATACTGCTTTACGACCCTTGACGCTTTGTATCGCCAAAATGATCATTGCCACAAGGCTAATGCCATAGGAAAGCCACACATAAAAACCGTAGCCTCCCATATTGATAAAATCACTCCAACTTTGGAAAAACATTTTCCGCTCCCTAAAATAAAAATAAAAAACTATTTCAGCTTACTTGCTAACTCTTTTACCCATGGGCGTTTGCTGTCTTCTTTTAGCAATTCAACGCGGTAACGCACAAGCGTAAACCAAATGGATAAAAATAAAAATCCCAAAATACATAAAATCAGTGGAATTAACATTGGCGTTGCAATTGAAGGTTTTTCAAACTTCGTGATACTTGCCCCTTGGTGTAAAGTATTCCACCACTCTACGGAAAAGTGAATAATTGGTAAATTCACTACGCCAACAATACACAAGATTCCCGCTGATTTTGCGCCCACCGCACGATCAGAAAATGCAGAATAAAGGGCTAATACACCGATATATAAGAAGAAAAGAATGAGTTCTGCGGTTAAACGCGCATCCCACACCCACCAGGTTCCCCACATTGGTTTACCCCAAATTGCACCTGTGACTAACGCGATAAAGGTAAACATCGCACCAATTGGCGCCATGGCAACCATCGAAAGATGTGCAGCTTTAATTTGCCAAACTAACGCAATAATCGCAGCAATCGCCATCGAGCCATATACGCCCATTGACCAAATCGCCGCCGGCACATGCACATACATAATTCGGAAACTATTGCCTTGCTGATAATCTGCCGGCGCATAAGCTAAACCCCAAACGATTCCAACAGCCAATAATAAAACCGCAATCACACCAAAAAATGGGCTCAATTTGCCACATAAATGATATTGGGTTTCATGTTTTGCGTAAGGATGTAACCACTTCCACATAAAAGATCCTTAATTCCAAAAAATAAAAAACAGTTAAAAATCTGACCGCACTTTCACCATCATGATGATTAATTATCTAAACTAATTCGTAGTGCAGCGGCAATCGCAAAAGGTGATAACGTTATTGCACCAGCCAAAATTGCGCCTAAAATAGCAAGTTGTCCACCATAAGGGAGATTTAACGCGGCGGCATCTAAAATTGCTGAGGCAAAAATTAAAACCGGAATAAATAATGGTACCACAAGTAAACTCAGCAATACGCCACCTTTACGCAACCCCACTGTCAATGCCACACCAATTGCACCAATACAGCTTAAAATCGGTGTGCCTACTAAGAGTGTAAGTACCAATGCCCACCAAATATTCACTTCTAACGAGAGCAATAAAGCGGCAATGGGTGACAGTAAAATTAACGGCAAACCAGTTAATAGCCAGTGCGCAATAACTTTTGCGAGTGCCGTTAGCGCTAAAGGTTGAGCCGTGAGCATCAATTGTTCTAAAGAGCCATCAATAAAGTCATCTCGGAATAAGCGTTCAAAAGACAGCAATGCAGAAAGCAATGCTGCCACCCAAGCAACGCCAGGTGCGATGCGAGAAAGTAATTTAGGATCCGGCCCAATGACTAATGGAAATAGCGTGATGACAATCAAAAAGAACCAAAGCGGATTTAAAATTTCCGCTTGTTTACGGGTCGCAATCTTCAGCTCACGCTTTATAATCTGTAAAAATATCATAAAAATCTAAGGGTTATATTTATAATCAGCAAGATTAATTTTCTTCAATAAGCTACTTGGCACTTCTTGATGGCTCGTTAAAATCACTATTCCACCTTTTTTAGCATGATTTTCAAAAAGTGCGGTCAAAACTTCAACCCCTTTTTTATCTATTGCTGTAAAAGGTTCATCCAAAATCCAAAGTGGTGCTTCCGAGATCCATAATCTCGCCAAGGCAATGCGCTTTTGCTGACCCGCTGAAAGTTGAGCTGCCGGCAAATCTTCACGTCCAAGTAAACCTACTGTTTCCAACACATCCCATAAAATATCGGTGCCTTGCTGGCTTTGACTAATCTGCTGATAAAATTTTAAATTTTCCCATGCCGTTAATTCAGGTTTCACACCAGAATGATGGCCGAGATAAAGTAACTGATGATGGTATTCTTCGCGTTGTTTTGTAATCTCTTCTGAATTCCACCGCACTTTACCTTCTACAGGTTGTGCAAGGCCGGCTAAAATCCGCAATAAACTTGTTTTACCGATACCATTGTGCCCTTCAATTTGCACGAAATCACCGCTTTGAAATTGCAGTGAAAGATCAGTGAACAACACGCGATCGCCCCGTTGGCACGCTAATTGTTCTAATTGAAGTTGATGAGCAGGAAACATAGTCTCAGCCTTAAAAATAAAATCTTGTGAAAAATCAGCGGGTATTCTACCACAAGGGGAAATTTTGACGAGATTTTAAGGGCTAAAAGGTATAACTATTTAGAAGTAGATCGGTGTGTTTATTGATTTAAAACAAACTAAATTTTCCTAGCTTTTTCATCAGATAATCAAATAATTAAAAGATTTACTGATCTAAATCAAATTTTCTGCTACTATTTAGTTACTTTTTGATGTTGTTTTATCAAAAACATTACCTTAACTTCATTTAAAAAAGGAACATATTATGTCTTATACTCTACCTGAATTAGGCTACGCTTATGATGCGTTAGAACCACATTTTGATGCACAAACAATGGAAATTCACCACTCTAAACACCACCAAGCATATGTAAATAATGCAAATGCCGTGTTAGAAACTTTACCCGCTGAATTTTCTGAAATGTGTGCAGGCCAATTAATCAGCCAATTAGATAAAATCCCAGCTGAAAAACGTACTGCATTACGTAACAACGCTGGCGGTCACGCAAACCACAGCTTATTCTGGAAATCATTGAAAAAAGGCACAACTTTACAAGGTGATTTAAAAGCAGCTATCGAACGTGATTTCGGTTCTGTAGAAAACTTCAAAGCTGAATTTGAAAAAGCAGCAGCGACTCGTTTCGGTTCAGGTTGGGCATGGTTAGTGATTAACCAAGGTAAATTATCTGTTGTTTCTACCGCAAACCAAGATTCTCCATTAATGGGTAAAGAAATCGCTGGTTGTGAAGGTTTCCCACTTTTAGGTTTAGACGTTTGGGAACACGCTTACTACTTGAAATTCCAAAACCGTCGTCCAGACTACATCAAAGAATTCTGGAACGTAGTGAACTGGGATTTCGTGGCAGAGCGTTTAGCTAAAAAATTAGCAAACTGCGGATGTTCAGCTAAATAATCGCTTTTCAAAATGTAAAAAATCGCCTTTTTTTAGGCGATTTTTTTTATTGGTTAAATCCAACGTCTGACTTTTTTCTTATAAGCTAAATAAGACTCACCAAACATCTTCTCTAACCAGTATTCTTCAGGCTTAATTTGCCATTGTGTGATGAGATAAATAAACAGAAAAACACCGAGAAAACTGACCGCACTTTGCAAATAAACCGCCCATGCCACTAACAAACCCGCTAAGCTTAAATACATGGGATTACGGCTAAAACGATAAATACCATTTGCCACAAACACATCACTTTTTTCTAAGTGAATTGGATTGATATTTGCTTTTCTTTTATAGAATTGCCAAAGACTAAAAAAAGCGATGACAGAAGAAACCAATACCATCAAATAAGCAATGAGTACATTGGTTGATAACGGATAAAGATTAGGCAAATATGCCATGATAAGTGCACAACCAAGAAAAATAACAGGTGGCGGCAAAATAGGTTTCTGAATCATAAGATCAAAAATCCAATAAAAAAGCCCGAACAATTCGGGCTAATTAAAATATTACAGATTATTTAATTTCATCTGCGCCATTTGTTTTTCTAACGGGTTACCGTTTTTCTGTGCATTTTCAAAACTTGCTTTAGCACCATTCACATCACCTTTTGCGACTTGAATATCGCCCGCTAAAAGATCTTTACGCGCACTAAAGCCTTGGCTTTTCACTTGATTTAGACTTGCTAATGCGGCATCAAATTGACCTTGTTGGAATTGCACGGCTGACAAACGAAGTGCCGCAAGAGACGTTAAGATATCATCTTGTGATTGAGCAATCGCTTGTTTCAAACTGTTTTCAGCAGAAGCGTAATCTTGTTTTGCAACGAAACCTTTTGCTTCATCTAATAAGCTAAATACCGCATAGCTGGTTTTATCATGTGCTTTCACAAATTCAGCCACTTTAGCTTGTTGTGCTGCGGCATCTTTGTTTGCAGTATAAACTAGAGCATCATATTCAGCAGACGCTTGCATGATTTGATTAGCTTGATAAGACTGCCAATAACGCCAGCCCAACATCCCGCCTACGCCAAGAATAAAAGCGGCAATAATGGCTTTGCCATTGTCTTTCCACCACTCTTTTAACTGATTCAGTTCTTGTTCTTCTTCAATGGTATATGCCATTTTCCTATCCTTCTAAAATTAAAATTGAGCTTTCACGTGTTCAATTAAATTGGTCACATCAATGGTTTGTTGCTCAGCTGCGCCAAGTAAGTGTTTTACCACTACTTGATTATTTTGCACTTCGCTTTCACCGAGCACAAGGGCAAGGGTTGCACCTGATTTATCAGCGCGTTTAAATTGTTTTTTAAAGTTACCGCCGCTGCAATGCAACATGGTGCTTAAGTGCGGTAATTCTGAGCGAAGTTTTTCAGCGAGTTGGAATGCGGCTAATGTTGTGCCTTCACCTTGATAAACAACGTAAATATCTACCGCACTTTTTACCGGAATCGATTTATTCACTTCTTGAACGAGTAGCACTAAACGCTCTAAGCCCATTGCGAAACCGACTCCGCTTGTTGCGTGACCACCAAGTTGTTCAACTAAGCCATCATAACGTCCACCACCACATACGGTGCCTTGTGCACCTAATGCTGAAGTCACCCATTCAAATACGGTTTTATTATAATAGTCTAAGCCACGAACCAATTTTGGATTAATTTCATATTGAATGCCAACCGAATCTAATAGACCGCATAACTGCGCAAAATGCTCGCGACTTTCATCGTCTAAATAATCCAATAATTTTGGCGCACCGTCCAATACATCTTGTAATGCTTGATTTTTAGTATCCAAAATACGTAATGGATTTTTTACAAGACGTTCTTTCTCTTCTTCGCTCATTAAATCTTGGTGATTTTCTAAGAAGGCCACTAATGCAGAGCGATAGTTTGCACGTGCTTCTAATGAACCAATCGAATTTAATTGAAGAGAAACATGTTGATCAATACCTAATGCTTTCCACAAACGAGCCGTTAAAATAATTAGCTCCGCATCAATTTCAGGGGTTGCGATACCAAATACTTCTACACCCGCTTGGTGGAATTGACGATAACGACCTTTTTGTGGACGTTCATGACGGAACATCGGTCCCATGTACCATAAACGTTGTTCATTGTTGTAAATCCAACCATGCTCAATCGCAGCACGCACACATCCTGCCGTACCTTCTGGACGAAGCGTTAATTGCTCATCATTATCCCAAAATGTGTACATTTCTTTTGAGACGACATCTGTGACTTCACCAATTGCACGAGCAAATAATGGCGTACTTTCTACGATTGGCATACGCACTTCTGAATAGCCGTAGCTGCTTAAAATTTGTCGAACCTGTCCTTCAATCCATTGCCAAAGTGGAGATTCAGTTGGGGAACAGTCATTCATCCCACGAATTGCTTGAATATTTTTTGCCACGAGTTTTCCTTAAATAATTCGATTTTTTGGATCTTGTTGTGCTACTTTGGCACGAATTTTTGCTTCTAATTGGTCAATAATCGCGTCGTTGTCAAAACGTTCTTTTTGACGCTCGCCATCTAAATAATAACCACTTTTCTTATTACCACCGGTAACACCGAGGTCAGACACTAATGCTTCACCAGGGCCATTTACCACACAACCAATAATAGACACATCCATTGGGGTGATAATATCTTCTAAACGTTGTTCCAGTGCATTCACCGTGCCAATCACATCAAACTCTTGACGTGAACAAGTTGGGCAAGCAATAAAGTTAATCCCGCGAGAACGAATACGTAACGATTTCAAAATATCAAAGCCAACTTTGATTTCTTCTACAGGATCGGCGGCTAAAGAGACACGCAAGGTATCACCAATACCTTCCGCTAACAACATACCTAAACCAATTGCAGATTTCACCGCACCGGCACGTGCACCACCTGCTTCCGTAATACCTAAATGCAACGGCTGTTTAATGGCTTTTGCCAGTAAACGGTAAGATTCCACCGCAAGGAAGACATCAGATGCTTTTACGCTCACTTTAAATTGATCGAAGTTCAAACGATCTAAAATCTCAACATGGCGTAATGCTGACTCTAATAAGGCTTCAGGTGTTGGCTCGCCAAATTTCTCTTGGATGTCTTTTTCTAATGAGCCAGCATTGACACCAATACGGATCGGGATATTTTTATCGCGTGCACAATCAACCACTGCTCGAATACGATCTTCACGACCGATATTACCTGGATTAATACGTAAGCAATCCACCCCATATTCAGCCACTTTTAACGCAATGCGATAGTCAAAATGAATATCCGCCACTAATGGCACATTCACTTGCTGTTTAATGATTTTAAACGCTTCGGCGGCATCCATGGTGGGAACAGAAACGCGCACAATATCTGCGCCGACACGTTCCAACGATTTAATCTGTGCAACGGTCGCTTCAACATCAGTTGTGCGAGTATTTGTCATGGATTGTACGGCAATCGGCGCATCACCACCGATTGGTACATTGCCCACATAAATTTTTGTCGATTCACGACGTTTGATAGTAGGTTTTACTGCTGACATTCTTTCGTAAATTATTCGTTAAGGTTTTGGTAATTTAAATTTAGCCACACGGCCATCAACGGTAAGAGGATACGCTTCGCCTTTATAAGTAATGCGAACGTTACCCGGCGCACCAATAATCAATGCATAGTCATTACCATTAAAGGTTAAGACTTCGCCTTGTTTATATTCTTTTTGCGCTAATACTTTACGGTTTTGGTCTTTCACACTAATCCAACTTGAATTCTTTGTGATCTCAATAACGAGATCGCCTTTCGCTGTGGTTGGCGCTTCAGAAATGGCTGGATTTTCAACCGCACTTTGCGCATCTGGTACGGTTGGCTCTGTTGTTGGTTCTGTATTAGGTAATGTTTGTTCCACAACAGGTGCTTGAGCTTGTTCAACGGTAGGTGCTGAAGTTGCGACAGTTGAAGCTTCTGCACTTACTGGTTGAACTTGATTTTCTTGAGTCGTTGAAACAGCGGGTTCAGTAGCATTATTTATTTTTTCCGCTACAGACGTAGTTTCATTGCTTGACACCGCAGGCTGACTATTTACTGTTACTGGAATTTCATTCGAATGAGTAGCCGGTGCCTCTGCTGTTTTTTCTTTTTCAACGTAGGTTTGCACTAAATTATCACGTTCTTCGTTTGATTTTTGATAATTCTGCCACCACCATAAGCCAGTCATCCCAACAGCCGCGAGTAAAATAATGGTTGTAAGTGTGCCGACCCAGCGACTATGAGATGAGTATTGGTTTACTGAACGCGTCGCGCGTGCATTCTTACCTAAATCGTTTTTATATGCTTCACCAAAGGTCAAATGCGCCCATTCACTCTCAGGAATGCGTAAAAATTTTGTATAACTACGCACATACCCTTTCATAAAAGTTGATGGCACATTTTTTTGGACAAATTCATTATTTTCTAATTGCTCCAAAATACTTGGGCGCAAAGATATCGCCTTTGCAGCATCTTCCAGAGAAAGATTTAATGCTTCGCGAGTTTGACGAAGTTTATCCCCAAAGGAGATGTCTGTTTTTTCGGTTTGTTCAAGGATTGTATTCATAGGTATAAAATAAAGAAATAGCAATAAAAAACTAAATGCTAAATTCTAAAGTCGAAAGGGGCTTTTGGCAATGATTATTTGAGTGAACGGAGCTTTTCCGCTCTAGAAGGATCAACTTGGCGTAATTTATCCAACGCTTGTTGATAAACATCGGTTTGTTTTCCGGCAAAAGCACAAAGTGCCATATTTTCGTAAGTATCAGCTTGATGATAATAATTCGGTGCAGCGAGTGCCGCATTAAATTGTGAATAAGCTTGTTCAAACTCACCTTGCCCACATAAAAAAGCACCGAAGTTGTTATACACATCACCTTGCTTATCGTCTAACTTAATCGCCTGTAAATAAGCTTGCTTCGCTTTTTCCGTATCGCCTTGTAATTGATAAAAATGCGCAAGTGCCGAGTGCACAAGATAATAGTGGTCATCATGTTCAAAGGCTTTATCTAAATTCAGTTTTGCTTGAACAAAATCCTCTTGTTGCAGATAGCCTAATGCCAATTCAACTCGGGCTTTTGCTGCTTGTTGTTTATTAAAGTCAACTGAAGACTGAGAGACGCAAGCAGAAAAAACAAAAGGAAAAATGACCGCACTTAGAATGTTAATTGAGATTAATTTCATCTTATCACTCCTCTATCTTATCACTCTTCTCCAGGCCATTTTCCCTTTACAAGTATTGCTATATTTAGCTTAGTTAACAGCTTTTACGTCAATACCTTCGCCAAACTTACGTTTCATTGCTGTACGTTTGGTTCGGTCGATCACATCCCCCGCCAACTGACCACAAGCGGCATCAATATCATCACCACGAGTTTTGCGCACAATCACCGTAAAACCGTATTCCATTAAGGTTTTTTGGAAACGATCGACACGGCTATTTGAGCTTTTACCATAAGGCGCTTCTGGGAACGGGTTCCATGGGATCAAGTTAATTTTACACGGGGTATTTTTTAACACTTGAGCTAATTGATGCGCATGTTCTGTACCATCATTCACGTGATCTAACAACACATATTCAATAGTCACTTTGCCATGGTTAGCATTTGATACTTCTAAGTATCTATGTACCGAATCCATCAACATTTTGATGTTATATTTTTTATTGATCGGCATAATTTCATCACGCAATTCATCATTAGGTGCGTGAAGTGAAATGGCCAATGCTACATCAATCTTATCACGTAACATATCGAGCGCAGGCACGACACCTGAAGTAGATAACGTCACGCGTCGTTTAGACAATCCATACGCGAAATCATCGAGCATAATTTCCATCGCGGGTACAACATTGGCCACATTTAACAAAGGTTCACCCATGCCCATCATCACCACATTGGTAATCGGACGAACACCCGTCACACCAAAATTACCGATAATTTTTGATGCACGCCAAACCTGCCCAATAATTTCAGACACCGTTAAATTACGGTTAAAGCCTTGCTGTGCTGTCGAACAAAAGGTACAAGCTAAGGCACAGCCTACTTGAGAAGAAACACAAAGTGTTGCGCGATCCGCCTCAGGAATATAGACCGTTTCAACTTGTTGTTCACCTACCTGCATCGCCCATTTAATGGTGCCATCCGCAGAGCGTTGCTCAACTGCGACTTCTGGCGCTTTAATTTCCGCGACCGCTTTTAATTTTTCTCGTAATTTTTTATTAATATTGGTCATATTGTCGAAGTTATCTTCGCCAAAATGATAAATCCATTTTACTAATTGATCTGCACGAAATGGTTTCTCGCCTAATTCAGCAAAAAACTCACGCATCTGCTGACGCGTTAAATCCATTAAGTTAATCTTTTTTGTATTCGTTTCGGATGAAAGGGGTTGTTCTAACATAAAGCCTCGTTATTACACATTACGGCGATGATGTTACTCAGAATTGAGCAACAAAAAATTCGCATATTAAAAATGAGCCGAGATTTTACAGATTTACCGACGGATAAGCTAGCAGATTTGAAAAACAACGAAAATTTTGACCGCACTTCTGTGCGATCAGCATCGCAAAAATCAAAAAAATGAAAGGGAAAAGTGCGGTTAAAAAAACTTCAAATTTTTTCTCTTTCACTCATCCCAAAGCCCCACAAAAACTGATAGAATATGCACTTCGTTTTATTCTCTGAGTTAGCTATATTGAAGATATGTTAAAAAAAGTTCTTTCTGTATTGTGTTTAGTGCCCGCCGTCGCAACGGCACAATCTTACATTGTGTATGACTTCACCCATGATAGAGTATTAGAAAGTAGCTCTCCCAATCATGTTCAACCTATCGCCTCGGTCACCAAATTAATGACGGCGAATGTGTTCCTTGAAAATAATCGAAACGCAAACTGTACTGCATCGATTACTGACGATGATTTCGATTACATTAAAGGCACTCATACAAAATTACCTAAATATACGCCAATTTCTTGTAATGAATTGTTAAAAGCAATGCTTGTTCATTCTGATAACTATGCTGCTCATGCACTTTCTCGTTCTGCAGGTATGAGTCGTTTGCAATTTATCCAAAAAATGAATGAAAAAGCACGAGAATTAGGCATGCGCTCTACTCGCTTTTCAGACAGCTCAGGTTTATCTGACAGCAACATTTCAAGTGCAATGGATTTGGTTAAGCTAGCCAAATACTCGCTCAACAAAGCTCAAATTAAAAATCTTTCTAATATGCCAAGCGCCTTCATTCAAGCAGGTGGACGCAGTGTTTTCGTCAAAAATACCAATAAATTAGTGCGTGAAGAAGTCTTCGATGCGGCAATTAATAAAACCGGCTATATTCGCGAATCTGGCTATAATCTAGTCTTCGTGAATAAGAATCCATGTAATCACTCTACCATCGGTGTGATCAGTTTAAATAACCATTCATCCGCATTTCGTAGTAACTTTACGAAAGGAAAATTAGAACAATATGGTTGTACTGCTGGACGTAGCATGCAAAACTTTACCGCTGATGAAGCCCAATACGAAGAAGCCTATGATGAAAGCGGCATGGATCGTCTAATACAGCAAGTTGGTGGTTAATTATTTCAAAAAAGAGCGGTCAATTTTGCACAAAATTTTCCGCTTTTTAATTTTAATCACCTATCGATTTGATAATTATTTTCATTTGAAAACTTTATAAAAAATGATATTATTCTGCAGAATGCTAATCGATCATTATTTTTAAGGAGATCTCATGAAGCATTTATTTAAAAGCCTATCTGTTATCGCTCTAGGTTTAGCCGCTTTACAAGCCGAAGCGAAATTTAAAGTGGTGACCACATTTACTGTGATTCAGGATATCGCACAAAATGTTGCGGGCGATGCCGCGACGGTGGAATCTATCACCAAACCTGGTGCAGAAATTCACGAGTATGAACCGACCCCTAAAGATATTGTAAAAGCTCAATCTGCTGATTTAATTTTATGGAACGGATTAAATTTAGAGCGTTGGTTTGAGCGTTTCTTCCAAAATATCAAAGACAAACCAGCCGTTGTGGTAACCGAAGGCATCACGCCACTGTCTATTTATGAAGGCCCTTATAAAGATGCACCTAACCCACACGCTTGGATGTCGCCATCTAATGCGTTGATTTATGTCGAAAATATTAAAAATGCATTAGTTAAATACGATCCGCAAAATGCTGATACTTATCAAAAAAATGCAGCGGCGTATGCGGAAAAAATCAAACAACTCGATAAACCTTTACGTGAAAAACTCGCACAAATTCCTGCCGACCAACGTTGGTTAGTCACCAGTGAAGGCGCTTTTAGTTATTTAGCGAAAGATTACGATCTCAAAGAAGGCTATTTATGGCCAATTAACGCTGAACAACAAGGCACGCCTCAACAAGTGCGTAAACTTATCGATTTAGTGAAAAAAAATCACATTCCAGTGGTATTTAGTGAAAGTACTGTATCAGCTAAACCTGCTCAGCAGGTAGCAAAAGAAAGCGGTGCTAAGTACGGTGGCGTACTTTATGTCGATTCTCTTTCTGCCGCTGACGGTCCTGTACCAACTTATATTGACTTACTGAATGTCACTGTATCCACCATAGTCAAAGGATTTGAAAAATAATGACTGAACTTTCCGCTTCTATTTCCGTTAATGATGTAACCGTTCGTTACAACAACGGGCACACTGCAATTTATGATGTGACCTTTGCATTACAAGGGGGAACCATCTGTGCTCTTGTCGGCGTAAATGGGAGCGGAAAATCAACGCTATTCAAAAGCATCATGGGCTTAATTAAACCACAGCAAGGCAATATTGCGCTTTGTGGTTTGCCAATTAATCGAGCATTGAAACAAAATTTGGTCGCCTATGTGCCGCAAGCGGAAGAAGTCGATTGGCAATTTCCAGTCTCCGTTTATGATGTTGTCATGATGGGGCGTTATGGCTATATGAACTTTTTGCGTATTCCAAAAGCGGAAGATAAACAAAAAGTGCTCGAAGCGATGCAACGAGTAAACATCGAGCATTTAGCTGAACGACAAATCGGCGAGCTTTCTGGTGGACAGAAAAAACGCGTATTTTTGGCTCGAGCATTAGCACAACAAAGTAAGATTATCTTACTCGATGAGCCTTTTACAGGAGTGGATGTTAAAACTGAAAATGCTATTGTGGAACTCCTTCGCCAATTACGTGCTGAAGGCCATTTAATTTTAGTTTCTACCCACAACTTGGGTTCTGTACCAGACTTCTGTGACCAAGTGGTGATGATTAACCGTACTGTGATTGCAGCGGGTAAAACAGAAGATACATTTAATCAGCATAATTTGGAAAAAGTCTTTGGTGGTGTATTACGACACATCAAATTATTGGGTGAAGATCTGCATAATGATGAAGATAAACGTGCAGTCACCGTGCTTACGGATGATGAACGTCCTGTTGTCTTCTATGGCGAAACCAAAAATGATCCGCCAGCAACGGCTGTAAAATCTTGTCGTCTGCCTCCGTCTGACAAGGAATAAGCTATGCTTGAATATTTACTGGAACCTTTCTCCTATGAATATATGCAAAAAGCCATGTGGATAAGTACCGCAGTCGGTGGCATTTGTGCCTTTCTTTCTGCCTATTTAATGTTGAAAGGTTGGTCATTAATTGGCGACGCGCTCTCTCATTCCGTGGTTCCGGGTGTGGCGATAGCTTATGCCTTTTCACTCCCCTATGCTTTAGGTGCTTTTTTTGCCGGAATTTTGGCCGCACTTTCCATTTTATGGATCAAATCTATCTCAAAACTCAAAGAAGATGCCGTTATCGGCTTTATTTTCAGTACCTTTTTTGCCCTGGGATTGCTGATTATTTCTCTAAATCCAACCTCAATAAACGTGCAAAATATTATTCTCGGTAATATCCTCGGGATTGCCGATGAAGATATTTATCAAGTAGCCATCATTATGTTGATTTGCTTGGTCTTATTGCTTATTTTTTGGAAGGATTTGTTACTGATTTTCTTTGATGAAACGCAAGCAATTACAGTAGGTCTTTCGCCACTTTTTTACAAAGTCCTCTTTTTTACACTCTTGAGTGCTTGTGTCGTTGCCGCATTACAAACTGTCGGGGCGATTTTGGTGATTGCGATGGTAATCACACCAGGTGCAACTGCCTATTTACTTACTGACAAGTTCAAAACTCTTATCAAAATTGCCGTAGCATTAGGCGCAATCACTGGTTTCGTCGGTGTCTATTTAAGCTATTATCTGGATGGCGCAACAGGTGGTGTCATCGTAACATTACAAACTTTTTTATTCTTACTGGCTTTTCTATTCTCGCCTAAATACGGATTGATGAGTCAAAAACGACGTAAGGCGGTGGCCCATGAGTGAAATATTCACTATTTTCGTTGAGCCATTTCAATTTGCCTTCATGCAAAATGCGCTACTCACCGCATTAGTGGTTGCCGTGATCTGTGCGCTACTCTCTTGCTATTTGGTGTTGAAAGGATGGTCATTGATGGGGGATGCCATTTCTCATGCTGTCCTACCTGGCATTGTCTTGGCTTTTCTAGCGGGTATTCCATTAGTGATTGGTGCATTTGTCTCTGGTATTGCCTGCGCCTTAGGGGTGGGTTATTTAAAAGAAAACAGCCGTATCAAAGAAGATACCGCAATGGGGATTGTATTTTCTGGCATGTTTGCCATTGGTTTGGTTCTGTTCACTAAAATCCAAACCTCACAACATCTTACACATATATTATTCGGAAACGTATTGGGTGTAAGCCAACAAGAGCTGATTCAAACGGCTATCATCGCCTTGATCATTTTTATTTTACTTGGATTAAAGCGTCGTGATTTTCTGCTTTATTGCTTTGATCCTAGCCATGCTCGTGTTGCGGGTCTCTCGCCTAAATTATTACATTATGGCTTGCTCACATTACTCGCGCTCACTATTGTGAGTACGATGCAAGTCGTTGGGGTTATTTTGGTTGTAGCGATGCTAATTGCGCCTGGCATCACCGCGCTAACACTGACCAATCGCTTCGATAAAATGCTCGTTATCGCAATCATCAGCGCTGTAACTGCAAGTCTATTAGGCGTGCTACTTAGCTATCATTTTGATGCATCCACTGGTGCATGCATTATTTTGCTACAAGCAGCGTTCTTCTTAATAGCATTAATTTATAGCAAAATAAAAGTGCGGTTAAATTTCTAAATAAAAAAGCTAACATTTCTGTTAGCTTTTTTGTTAACCATTGCGTTTTAATAATATCAGTACTTCATAATGCGCTGTATGCGGGAACATATCAAATAATTGAATTTGAGTAAGCTTATAATTGGTTAAGTGTTGCAAATCTTTTCCCATGGAAATCGCGTTACAGCTGGAATAAAGAATAAAGTGCGGTTGCATTTCATTGAGAAACTCAGCGAGTTCCTTTCCGATACCTCGACGAGGCGGATTGACGATCACCAAATCGGGTTTGTTTTCATCTTGTGTTAAAGCAAAATTAGCCGCATCCAAAGATTGGAATTTAACGTTGTTTAGCCCTAAGACCTGAGCGGATTGAGTCGCCGCTTGAATAGCAGATGGCGAAATTTCAATCCCGGTCAATTCCACTTCTTGCTGATGTTTATCCTGTAAAGCTTTAGCGCAATGAAGTCCAAAACCTCCAACACCACAAAAGAGATCCCAAAGTTTAGTAATCGGCAAATCTTGCACCCAATCTTGCGCTGCTGCATATAGCCCTTGTGCTACCAGTGGATTCGTTTGGAAGAAACCTTGAGGGCGAATAAATAGCGGAATACCGTTAAAGCTCTCTGATAAGGTGTGCTGGTCCGTTAAAAAGATTTCTTTCTCACCTTCTAAGATCGCCGCATGTTTAGGTTGGATATTCACGCTCACCACTTCAAGTTGTGGTAATTTTTCCAATAACCCTGCAAATTCACGTTGAATTAACGATAGTTTAGTTTCTGAACGTAATACAAAACGCAACATCAATTTTTTTGTATGTTGGCTTTCTGTAAGCAGAATATATTTGAGCTCACCTTTTTGCTTAGCCACGTTATAAGGGACTAAACCAGCGCGCCCAATAAAATCTTTTAGAATCGGAAAGAGTTCAGCAAAGCGTTGTGGATAAAGCGGGCAATCACATAAATCCACCGCACTTTGTGGATCATTCGGGTCTTGTAAAATACCTAGAATGGGGCGTTCCACCGCGCCACTTACACCCATTTTCGCTTTATTACGAAAGGCCGACTCGGAGGAATAAAAAGGCGGATGCCAAATTAAATTATCACAATCTAATTTGGCAAGTTGTTGTTTTAGATGCTCTTCTTTCTTGGCGAGTTGCTGTTCATAAGGCATTTCAAGCCATTGACAAGAACGGCAATTGCCTTTTTGATAATGATGGCAATTAATCATTTAGAAGCAAGCCACTCTTGTTGAAGTGCGGTCAGTTTTTGATAATTTTCAATCCAACGCGAAGTTTTTGTGAGTTCTGACCAATCAAAGGATTTTTGTTTAAAGAGCGATTTCAAGCGAGCTTGGCGTGCTGCGAAATGCTCTGTTGTTTCCTCTAACTTCAGATTATCAAGCACTTGAATAACACCTTCACGTTCATTACAAAGCAATAATAAGTCACAACCAGCCTTCAAGGCTTTTTCACTGCGAGCCACAAAATCACCCATAAAACCTGCGCCCTTCATGCCTAAATCATCAGAGAAAATCGCCCCTTGAAAGCCTAACTGTTCACGCAAAATTTCTTTTAACCAATAAGTCGAACCACTTGCTGGCTGGCTATCACATTGTGTATAAATCACGTGAGCCGGCATAATTGCATCAAGCTTACTCTGTTGAATTAATTGCTGGAATGGCAAAATATCATGATTAAAAATCACTTCTTTTGCACGCTCATCATAAGGTGTTTCAAGATGAGAGTCGGCTAAAACATGACCATGTCCTGGAAAATGTTTTCCCGTTGTTGCCATGCCTGCTTGGTGCATACCATCAATAAAAGCAGCCGCCAAATTGATCGCACTTTCTACATCACAGCCGAAACTACGATCGCTAATCGCACGACATTCATGCCCCAAATCCAACACGGGAGCAAAACTCAAATCGATATCTAGCGCCACCATTTCAGCTGCCATTTGCCAACCCGCTTCTTTCGCTATTTGGTTTTGCAGAGTTGAATCCTTAACTAATGCCGCAAAAGCTTGCATTGCGGGTAACTGAGTGAAACCTTCACGGAAACGTTGAACGCGACCACCTTCCTGATCGACCGTGATCAATAAAGGCTTTTTCACTCGTTGACGAATGGATTTAATTAGAGCTTGAACTTGCTGACGATCATAAAAATTGCGGGTAAATAAAATCAAACCGGCAACTAAAGGATGTTCCAGTAATTCAACTTCTTCTTGTTTGAGCTCATGACCTTCAAGGTCAATCAATAATGTGGACATAAACTATTGTAAATAAAGACGATAATTGGTGCTTTCTGTGCTTGGTTTTGGTAGTTCAAACACTTTCTTTTCTTGCGGTTGCAATAAAATATTGCCTGATTGGCTTTCTTGCTGATTCGGCCAAACTTGCGTTACACCTTGTGTGTTATACCAATAAAGATGGTAAAGCACATTGAGCTGTTGCGTAGTTTTATTTTTTAAAGCCGCGGTATTATCCGACAAATCGACATCTAAAGCCGGCGCTAAATTTGCCGTCATATTTAAAATTGGCTTATTGGTTCCCACAATATTTGGTGCGGATGAACAAGCCGTCAAAAATAATACCGTTGCTGTAATGAGGATCTTTTTCATTATTTCGCCAACATTCTACCTAAAGGTTCACCACCAACAAGATGCATATGAATATGGAATACTTCTTGTCCACCATGTTTATTACAATTCACAATTAAACGGTAACCGTCTTCGGCAATGCCTTCTTCTTTAGCAATTTTAGCTGCGACCGTAAATAAGCGACCTAAGGTAACTTCATCTTGTTCCGTCACATCATTAACCGTTGGAATCACTTTATTTGGGATAATCAAAATATGGGTTTTCGCTTGTGGTGAAATATCACGGAATGCAGTCACTAATTCATCTTGATAAACAATATTGGCAGGAATTTCTTTGCGAATAATTTTACTAAAAATGGTTTCTTGAGCCATAGTCTTCTCCTTATTTTATATAAAAAAGTGCGGTCAAAATTTACCGCACTTTGCTTTTATTTTCCATCAGAAATTGATGATGAATGATATTTCAATCAACTTAGTGAGAGGCACCTTCTTCTGAATCATCTTGATTAATAAAGGTGTTATTAATCTCAATTTGTGCTTTTTCACGTAATGCTTGCATTAACTGTCCTTGCAATTCACCTTGACGTGCAAGAAGAAGTTGAGTGCTAAATTTCGCTAATTCTTGCTCAGTTAAAGTAGGTTCTTCTACACGTTCAAGAGCAACCACAACTACGTCACCTTTGCTGTTGCGAGCAACTTGATAAGCTACTTTACCATCTTGTGGTTTAGCAATAGCAAATATACCTTCATAAAGCATTGGATCTTTATTATCCATTAATGTAAAGGTTTGTGGTTCACTAAAACTAATACCTGCTGGAACTTTAGCAGGATTCGCAGATAGTTCTTTAACTGCTTGTTCTGCTTTTTCAGCTAATACTTTATCGGCTTTTTCACGTTTTAAGAACTGCTCAATCGTTGATTTCGCTTCATCAAGGCTTTGTAAACCTTCAGCTTTATGATCCACGACACGCACCACAACAAATTCATTTTCACCCACAGTTAATGGCTCAGAATTTGCGCCGCCGTTTGCAATATCTGATTCAAAAATGGCAGAAGTCACATTTGGGAAATTTAACGCCGCAGGGACATTATTTTTACCGAAATAATCTGTTTCTTCCACTTTCACGCCTGCTGCTTCTGCTACCGCAGCTAAAGAATCACTGCTTTCTGCTGCTTTTTCACGAACCGCTTTTTCTACTGCTTGGAAGCGGCTTTCTGCTAAGTTTTTACGTACAGTCTCTGCGATTTGTTCTTTCACTTCTTCTAAAGTACGTTCTTTACGATCTTGCACTAAAATAATATGGTAAGCCCCATCCACATTAACCGGTGTACTGTATTGACCAACATTTAACAATAATGCTGCATCTTCAAAGTTTTTCGGTAATTCGTTGTCTTTTACCCAACCTAATTCACCGCCTTGAGCACCAGAAAGTTTATCTAGGGATTTTGTTTTTGCTAACTCAGCAAAATCAGCACCTTTTTGCAGTTCTTGATAAACGGCATCCGCTTCTTTCTCAGTTGATAATTGAATATGAGCTAATTTTTGGCTAATGAATTGTGCTTTATTTTCTTGATAATATTGTGCAATTTGTGTTTCAGTTACAGGTTGTAATTTACCTAATGCATCTGCTGAAACGCTAATATATTGCACTTTCGCTTGTTCAGGTTGAACAAGTGATTTCGCATTCGCATCGTAATACGCTTTAATTTCTTCGTCCGTCACTTTTTGTTTTGCAATTTCATCGGCTAATGGAAGAGTTGCAAGACGAGCGATACGTTTTTGGAAAAAGACTTGTGCGTTATCTTTTACTTGAGCCGGCACAACAAATTCACTATCTGCCAAACCGTTTTGCATTTGTTCAAGTGTTAATGCATTACGTAAAATAGCCGCATAAGTATCAGATGTTAACCCATTTTGAGTCAATAATTGTTGATAGCGCGCGTTATCAAATTTACCGTTAGATTGTAAGTTAGGATCGCTTACAATCGCACGTTTGATCATCTCATCACTTACACCTAATTTTAATTCTTTCGCATATTGACGGATTAATTCTTGATCCACCAAACGTTGAATTAAATTTTGACGAAGTGCAGTCACAAATTCCACAGAGTCAGTTTTCGCTAGGAAGCTCTCGCCTTCTTGTTGAGCTCGCGCTTCAAACTCTTGGTTATAACGATTTAAGAAATCTTGTTGAGAGATAGTCTCGCCATTTACTTTTGCCGCAAAACTATCGTTGCTGCTATACAGATAACCTGACATCCCACCAATCAAAAATGAAACTGGAATTAAAGCAAAGATCGCTTTTCCGATAAAGCTATGGGCGATGCCATGCATTTTTTCAATTAACATTCAATTATTACCCTTTTAAAAAAGACAAAGTTCGTAAGATTATAATCTAAAAGGCGAAAATTCGCACTTAAAAAACACCATGTTCGTGTAGGATTTTCACAGCCATGACTAATAACACTAAACCGCCAAAAATCTCAGCTTTGCTTTTGAATTTTTTCCCTAAAAAATGACCGCTCTTTACTCCAATAAAAGAGATGGCAAAGGTTGTAAAACCTATGATGAAGACAGCCAATAAAATGTCCACGGAAAGAAAAGCAAAAGAAACACCGACGGCTAATGCATCAATACTCGTTGCCACGCCAGGTGTTAGCAAGTGTTTTAAACTAATCAATGAGAGAGCGGGTTCATAATCCGAGCTAAGTCCTTCTCGAATCATATTCACACCGATGAACGCAAGCAAAACAAAGGCAATCCAGTGGTCCCAATTTTGAATCATCTGACTAAATTGCAGTCCGACAACATAGCCTATCGCAGGCATGATGCCTTGGAATAATCCAAAGCAGCATGCAATAGCCAATGCTTGTTTCCATCGAAAAGCGCGCATTGCTAAGCCTTTAGAGATGGATACGGCAAAGGCATCCATCGAGAGACCAAGCGCAATGACCCACAACATATGAAAAGTCATAAACTAACGTTTATTTTCCAATACAGAAAGAACTAAAAATATTACCGAGCAAATCATCCGAGGTAAATTGTCCCGTAATTTCACTCAGATTAGCTTGAACTAAACGAAGTTCTTCCGCCAATAATTCACCTGCATGAAACTCGGTTAATTGGACTAATCCAATTTGTAAATGTTCAGCTGCTTTTTCTAAGGCATCAAGATGACGACGGCGCGCTAAGAAACCTCCTTCCATCCCTGTTTGGAAACCCATCGCCTGTTTTAAATGCTCACGCAACAAATCTACGCCTTGGTGTGTTTGGGCTGATAAACAAACGGTCGTTGTTCCATTTTCTTCTTTTAGCCCAACTGCCTCGCCGCTTAAATCTACTTTATTACGAACGATAGTCACCGGCATATTATTTGGCAATTTTGATAAAAATTCTGACCGCACTTTTTCGATATTTTGGCTATCAGGATCGCTACTGTCTAACATTAAGATAATACGATCGGCTTGCTCAATCTCCGTCCAGGCACGCGAAATCCCGATACGTTCAACTTCATCTGTCGCTTCACGAAGCCCTGCGGTATCAATAATATGTAAAGGCATGCCATCAATATGAATATGCTCACGCAACACATCGCGCGTTGTTCCTGCAATATCTGTCACAATAGCCGCTTCTCTGCCCGCTAAAGCATTCAGTAAACTTGATTTACCTGCATTTGGACGACCGGCAATCACCACTTTCATTCCTTCACGTAAAATCGAGCCTTGTTTTGCTTCGCTACGGACTAAATCAAGCTGAGTGATAATTTCTCGTAATTTTGCTTCGATTTTACCATCTGCCAAAAAGTCAATTTCTTCATCAGGGAAATCAATTGATGCTTCCACATAAGTACGCAGATAAATCACGGAATCCACCAACTGATTCACTTTATTAGAAAATTCACCTTGTAGCGATTTTAATGCTGAACGAGCAGCTTGCTCCGAAGTCGCATCAATCAAATCAGCAATGGCTTCCGCTTGAGCTAAATCTAATTTATCGTTTAAAAAAGCCTGTTCAGAAAATTCACCTGGACGTGCAAGACGAACGCCATCAAGTTGTAAGATTCGTTTTAGCAACAAATCTAATACCACTTGTCCACCATGGCCTTGTAATTCCAATACATCTTCACCAGTAAAGGAATTAGGTGATTTAAAATAAAGCGCAATACCTTGATCTAAAACTGTGTCATCAGCATCTTTAAAAGGTAAATAGTCTGCCATTCGTGGTTTAGGACATTTACCTAGTACCGCTTGTGCAACCTCAACCGCTTTTGGGCCTGATACACGCAAAATACCAATACCGCCACGACCAGGCGCTGTCGCTTGTGCGACGATTGTTTCTTTCATAAAAACTCACTAAAAATTGACCGCACTTTTATCTGCGATAAAAAAATGAGAGGGCGCATTAATACGCCCATGTGATTATATATCAATCAATGATAGAAAAAAGGCATCTTTCGATGCCTTCTATCTGTTATTTTTTACGGGTATGTAACCCTTTTTTCTCTAAACCACGGTAGATCATTTGTTGTTGTACTATAGTGATTAAGTTAGACACTAACCAGTAAAGTACTAGACCTGCCGGGAACCAGAGGAAGAAGAACATGAAGATCAACGGCATAAAGTTCATCACTTTTTGTTGCATTGGATCGGCAACTGGTGTCGGTGACATTTTTTGTAACAAGAACATTGATCCGCCCATTAAGATTGGGAGAATGTAGTAAGGGTCTTGTGCCGATAAATCTTGAATCCAACCAAAGAATGGCGCATGGCGAAGCTCAACCGCTTCCATAAACGTCCAGTATAATGCAATGAAAATTGGCATTTGGAGGATTAATGGTAAGCAACCGCCAAGTGGATTTACTTTTTCTTCTTTGTAAAGTTTCATCATTTCTTGGCTCATACGTTGGCGATCATCACCAAAACGTTCACGCATTTCTTGCATTTTTGGTTGCAACATACGCATTTTCGCCATAGAAGTGTATTGTGCTTTTGTAAGCGGATATAAAATCGCTTTAACCACTAAGGTGACACAAATAATTGCCACACCCCAGTTAGATACAATACTTTGAATGAACGTTAATAACCAGAATAATGGTTTCGCGATAAACCATGCCCAACCATAATCAACAGTTAAGTCTAAGTGGTTAGCCACTTCAGCCATTTTGTTTTGTAATTTCGGACCTGTCCATAATGAGCTGGTAATAGTCTCTGTTGCACCTGCTGGAATAGAAACGACTGGACCACGATAACCAATAGACGCAACGTTATTTTTGCTGTCTGTAATACTATAAAGTTGGTTATTTACATCTTGATTTGGGATCCAAGCTGATACGAAATAGTGTTGTAAAATAGCAACCCAACCTGCTTTGGTATCGATAGAAAGATTTTTGTCTTTCATATCGCTGAAGCTGTATTTTTTGTAATTGGTTTCTGAAGAAGAATACGCACCACCGGTATAAGTAGGCATTGCCACGTTACCGCTGCTTTCAACTAATGTGTGTTTTAATTGGCCGTAAGGTTCAACTTCAATTGTGCTACCACTTTGGTTCACAATTTCAAAGTTAACCCCTACATCGTAGCTATCGCGTTTTAACACAAAGATTTTATGATAAGTCACACCATCTTTTTCAAATGTTAATGGCACAGAAAGTTCATTTTGACCTTCTGCTAATTTGAAATTATCACCCGTAACTTGATATTGCGCGCGACCTGCTTTTGTATCGATCCCGTCTTTACCAATTAAACCGCTTTGTGCAATGTAAACATGCTCGTTTGTATCTTTTAACAAGACGAAAGGTTCTTTTGAACCTAATTCCGCATCATATTTTAATAGTTCAGAACTGATTACATCACCACCTAATGTATCCACTTTCAAACGGAGTACATCATTTTCTAATGTGATAATTTGACCTTTTGTTTGTGAATCTGCCACTACTTCAGCAGATGAAGAAGAACTTGCCGGGACATCAGAAGAGGCGGCTGTTGTTTGTTCCGTGGTCTGTTGTTGAACAGGTGGATTTTTATCAAGTTGCCATTGCTGATAAACAAGGAAAGAAATAAAGAGTAGTGCAAGCACTAATAGGCTACGTCTTGAGTCCATTATTTTTTCTCATCGTTATTATTAATCTTTTTCGGCGGAACAGGATCGAATCCACCGGCGCTTAAGGGGTGACATTTTAATACACGTTTTAGCGTAAGCCAACTACCTTTTAACAATCCATGTGTTTTTAACGCCTCAATACCATAACAAGAACAGGTTGGCACAAAACGACAACGTGGCCCGATTAAAGGGCTAATCGCTACTTGATAAAACTTAATTAAAGCGATGAGGATTTTTGTGCCAAACGAATGTGACGTGCCCATAATTTATCCAAAGTTTGTAAAAACGTTTTATTATCAAGCTGACCAATGCCACGTTTCGCCACAAAGACAAAGTCACAAGAGGGCAAATTATGTTGGGATAAACGAAAACTTTCACGAACTAAACGTTTAATACGATTACGATCGTGCGCTCGTTTAAGATGTTTTTTAGCCACAGTTAAACCTAAGCGTGGATGCTCAAGATTATTTTTGCGTGCGAGAATGGTAATTTCAGGGGTGCTTGCTCGAAACGGTTGTTCGAAGACATTTTTGAATTGAATGGGAGTTAACAATCGTAACTCCCGAGAGAAGTTTAGCTTAATCACTAAAAACGGTGATTATGCAGATAAACTCTTACGACCTTTAGCACGACGACGAGCTAAAACTTGACGGCCGTTTTTAGTTGCCATACGAGCACGGAAACCGTGAGTACGGCTACGTTTTAATACAGAAGGTTGAAATGTACGTTTCATTGTAATCTACCTAAATCAAAATGGTTTACTGTTTTGATATTCAAAACACAACAAGGGTTATAAAAAATAGACCGCAATTTTAATCATAAATTGGGCTTTCGTCAAATAAGAAAAGAGAAAATTCCGAAATAATCTTCCGTTTCTTCTAAAATCGTGGGGATTATACGGATTTTGGACAAAATCTCAAGCAACCTTTTTGTCTTTTTTTGACGACCAACAGAAGATCTTTTGCCTAAATTATTGTAAAATTCTCTTCGATTTTTTACCGCACTTTTGCGGCTTTTATTTTATACGCATATAACATAAGGATAATTTATCGTGAGCCTTTCTACCCTATGGCAAGATTGCTTATCACAACTACAAGATCAGGTTTCCCCGATGGATCTCAGCACGTGGTTACGCCCATTACAAGCGGATGTCATCTCGCAAGATCAAGTGGTGTTATATGCGTCAAATATGTTTGTGAAAAGCTGGGTAGAAAATCATTACTTGGCCCAAATTCATCAAATTTGCCAAGCCCTTGCTAAAAATCCAAATTTACAAATTATCGTAAAAGAAGGGGTAAAACCAGCTCCAAAAGCAGTTGAAGCCCCAATTCAAACGAATAATCATCAAGAAAGTGCGGTGAGTTTTCACCAAGAATCTGATTCATCCACTAAATTTGAATCACATCTAAATCGTAAACATTTATTTGAAAACTTTGTTGAAGGTAAATCAAACCAGCTTGCTCGTGCAGTGGGGCAAAAACTTGCCCTTGCACCTGGTGAACCAACCGCAAACCCATTCTTTTTATATGGGGGGACAGGTTTAGGTAAAACTCACTTATTACACGCAATCGGTAATGGCATTTTAGCGAATAAACCGAATGCCAGAGTGCTTTATATCCATGCTAATAATTTTATGCAGCACATGGTAAAAGCGATGCGTGATAATAAAATGGATCAATTCAAAAAATTCTATCGTTCTCTTGATGCATTATTAGTGGATGATATTCAATTCTTCGCCGAAAAAGAAAAAACACAAGAAGAGTTTTTCCATATTTTCAATAGTTTATTTGAAACTGGTCGTCAAATTATTTTGACCTCTGACCGCTATCCAAAAGAAATTGAGAAAATTGAAGAACGCCTAAAATCTCGTTTCGGCTGGGGTTTAACCACTGCGATTGAGCCACCTGATTTAGAAACTCGTGTTGCGATTTTGCTGAAAAAAGCAGAAGAACATAATATGGAGCTGCCAGAAGAAGTGGCATTCTTTATTGCCCAACGCTTACGCACCAATGTTCGTGAATTAGAAGGTGCCTTAAACCGTGTGAAAGCGATGAAAGACTTCAAAGGTGGTCACATTGATATTGATTTTGTGCGTGACACATTAAAAGATATTCTTGCCTTACAAGAACGTTTGGTAACCATTGAAAATATTCAGAAAGTCGTGGCAGAATACTATCGAATTAAAGTGGCTGATCTAAAATCAAAAAGCAGAGCAAGGTCAGTCACTCGCCCACGCCAAGTTGCGATGGCGTTAGCAAAAGAATTAACCAATAAAAGCTTACCGGAAATTGGTCGTGCCTTTGAACGCGACCATACGACAGTCTTAAATGCCTGCCGTGAAGTGCCAAAATTCCGTGAAAAAGACAGCAGTATTCAAGAAGATTGGGCGAATTTAATTCGCACATTATCTGCATAAGGAGCCAATGATGCAATTTAGCATTTCAAGAGAAAATCTATTAAAACCCTTACAGCAAGTTTGTGGCGTATTGAGCAATCGTCCGAATATTCCTGTATTAAATAACGTGTTATTACAAATTGAAGATAACCGTTTAACGATTACGGGTACAGACCTTGAAGTTGAGCTTTCTAGCTATACTCAACTTTCGTCGTCAACGGCAGATGGTGCTTTCACCATTCCGGCTAAAAAATTCTTGGATATTTGCCGTACATTATCCGATGAATTTGAAATTACCGTTACCTTTGAAGAAGATCGCGCCATTGTAGAATCGGGTCGCAGTAAATTTAATCTCACTACGCTACCAGCTGAAGAATATCCAAATCTGACGGATTGGCAATCTGAAGTGGATTTTGCCTTACCGCAAAGCACCTTGCGTCGTTTAATTGAAGCCACTCAATTTTCAATGGCAAATCAGGATGCCCGCTATTTCTTAAACGGCATGAAATTTGAAACGGAAGGTAATTTATTACGCACTGTTGCAACTGACGGTCACCGTCTTGCCGTTTGTACAATCGAATTAGAGCAAGATCTGCAAACCCATTCAGTTATTCTGCCACGTAAAGGTGTATTAGAACTGAATCGCTTATTAGAAAGCAGTGATGAACTTGCTCGTTTGCAAATCGGCACGAATAACCTTCGCATTCACTTAAACCACATTGTGTTTACCTCAAAACTCATTGATGGTCGTTTCCCTGATTACCGTCGTGTATTACCACGTAATGCAACTCGTATCGTAGAAGGAAACTGGGAAACCTTAAAACAAGCTTTTGTACGCGCTTCTATCCTTTCAAATGAACGTGTACGTAGTGTGCGTTTAAACTTAAGTGAAAACCAACTTAAAATTACCGCATCTAACCCTGAACACGAAGTGGCAGAAGAAATCGTGGATGTGAATTATCAAGGTGAAGAAATGGAAGTGGGCTTTAATGTGACTTACATTTTAGATGTATTAAACGCCTTAAAATGCCAACAAGTACGTATTCGCCTCACTGATGCATCATCAAGCTGCTTAATTGAAAACAGCGAAGATGCAAGCGCAGAATACGTCATTATGCCAATGCGCCTCTAGAAATAATGGCCATTTCCCGCTTAATTGTTGAAAAATTTAGAAATTTAAATGCCGTGGATCTTGAATTTGATCACGGCTTTAACTTTTTAGTCGGCAATAACGGCAGCGGAAAAACGAGCTTATTAGAAGCAATTTTTTATCTCGGGCATGGGCGCTCTTTTAAAAGTGCGGTCGCAAATCGCATCATTTCTTACGACGAACCTCATTTCACGCTTTTTGGCCAAATTCAAGAAAGTCAGCATCAATGGTCTGTCGGCTTACAAAAACTTCGTCAAGGTAATACTATTGCAAAAATAAACGGTGAAGACGGCAATAAAATTGCCGATCTCGCTCACCTTTTACCCATGCAATTAATTACGCCTGAAGGACTTACCCTATTAAACGGTGGGCCAAGTTTTCGACGTGCATTTTTAGATTGGGGCTTATTCCACCACCATAATAGTTTCCATTCCTCTTGGGTTGCCTTAAACCGTTTATTAAAACAACGAAATGCCGCACTCAGTCAAAATCAGCTTTATTCTGCAATAAAAATATGGGACATTGAATTAGCTAAATTAGCCCACCAAGTGAGTGATTGGCGCGCTGAATACGCAGAGGCCTTACGCCCAGAAATTGAAAAAACCTGCCAGTTATTTTTACCTGAATTAGAGATTACTGTTAGCTTTCATCAAGGCTGGGAGAAAGAGACAGAATATGGTGAATTATTGGCGCAAAACTTTGAGCGAGATAAAGCCATTGGCTATACGGTTTCTGGTCCACAAAAAGCCGATTTCCGTTTTAAAGCCAATGGACTCCCCGTGGAAGACGTACTCTCTCGTGGTCAATTAAAATTATTGATGTGTGCGCTACGTTTAGCCCAGGGGGAGCATTTAATGATTCAAAAACAGCGTCATTGTATCTTTCTAATTGATGACTTTGCCTCTGAGCTGGATCAACATAAACGTGCGCTTCTAGCTGAACGCTTGCAACAAAGTGGATCTCAAGTCTTTGTTACTGCCATCACTCAAGGCCAGCTCAAAGAGATGCAAGTGGGAAAAGGAAAATTATTCCAAGTGGATACCGGTAAGATCACCGAATTGCAACCATAAAAAATAATCCGATCGGTTTAAGGATCGGATTACGTTTAAAACAATGCTATTTTTGACCGCACTTTAGTTTGGTTTCCATTCACCATTCAATACGGTACCTATCACATCATAATCTTTTGTGAATACCGCCAAGTTTGCTACTTTTCCAGCTTCAACTGAGCCTAAACGGTCATCTACGCCAATCGCTCTTGCTGGGTAAAGGTTACTCATGCGAATTGCTTCCGCTAATGGAATTTCTACATACTCTACAGCATTCTTAATAGATTCCATCATGGTAATTGATGCACCCGCAATCGTACCATTTGCATCGTAGCAACGACCTTCTTTTACATAAATTGGTTTTCCTACAAAAGTGAAAGTTTCCAATTCAGGTGGTGCACCTGCAGCAGCAAGAGAATCGGTTACAATGCAAAGTTTGTCACCTTTCGCTTTTTTATCTAAGCGAACGTTACCAAAATTCACATGCACGCCATCTACAATAATCCCCGTGTAAACATCGGAATCTAACACTGCGCCAACTACGCCCATCGCACGTCCTGAACTGATCGGTGACATCGCATTATGCAAGTGTGTCGCAAAGGTTGCCCCTTTATGAAAGGCGGCTTTTGCTACTTCATAAGTCGCATTAGAATGACCTATAGATACGATAATCCCCGCTTTTACAAAGTCAGGAATATATTGCACCGTTGGGTTTTCAGCGGCAATGGTCAGTTTGGTGATAACATCCGCGTTATCACATAAGAAATCTTTCATCTCTGGCGTCGCTTCACGGATATATTCTGGGCGGTGTACGCCTTTTTTCTCAAGACTTAAATAAGGGCCTTCAATGTGTAAGCCAAGCGCTTGATTTTTATACTTATTCAAATACTCACGCATAATATTTACTGCGCGTTTAATATCTTCATCTGGTGCAGTAATAAACGTTGGTAAGAAACTGGTACAGCCTGATTTCAAATTAGTGGCTTGCATAATTTCTAATGTTTCCACGCTTGTTTGATCGTTAAACATCACGCCGCCACAGCCATTTAATTGCAAATCAATAAAACCTGCAGTGAGATTATGACCTTTTAAATCAATGGTTTTAATCCCGCTTTCTAATTCGCTTTGTGGAATAACGGATTGAATATATTCCCCTTCAATAACCACTGCATAATCTCTTAACACTTCATTTTTCGTGTAGATTACGCTGTTAATTAATGCATACTTCATCATACCTTCCTAAAATCAAATTAAAATTAACCGCACTTATAATACACTATGAATCGCACGACCTTCCAATTCAGTAAAATATTTCACTGTTTTGACTTTCAATTCTTGCAATGCTGGCTCATCACATACCAAAACGAAATGACGATGAAGCTGTAAAGCACTCACTGTCCAAAGGTGATTAATACTGCCCTCTACGGCTGCTTGTACGGCTAAGGCTTTATTATGACCCGTTGCTAAAATCATCACTTCTTCTGCATCAAGTAATGTCCCTACACCGATTGTTAAGGCATATTTTGGTACTTGATTTACGTCATTATTAAAGAAACGAGAATTCGCGATAATAGTATCTGGCGTTAAAGTTTTAATACGGGTACGCGAACTTAAAGAAGACGCAGGTTCATTAAAGGCAATATGGCCATCAACACCTACACCCCCCATAAATAAATGAATCTTGCCGTAAGATTTAATTTTTTCTTCATAACGACGACATTCTTCATCATGGTCATTGGTATTACCATTCAAAATATTGATATTTTGCGGTTGAATATCAATATGATTGAAGAAATTATTATGCATAAAGCTGTGATAACTTTCTGGATGTTCTTTTGGTAAACCCACATATTCATCCATATTAAAGGTCACCACATGTTTAAAACTCACTTCTCCCGCTTGATTTAACTTAATCAATTCTTGATAGGTCTTAAGTGGCGTACCACCTGTTGGTAAACCTAATACAAAAGGACGTTCTGCGGTAGGTTTAAAATGATTAATTCGATCAGCAATATGACGCGCCGCCCAACGGCTGACTTGTTGTTCATTGTTCAGAGGAATGAGACGCATAATAACCTTCCTTATCGGTACCACACAGACATTCTTTCCTCCCCGCTATAGAGAGAGGAAAGAAGTAAGTGCGGTCACTTTTCCATTAATTTATAAATATTTTGCTTTTAACTCTTTCGCTTTCGCTAATTGCTCTGGCGTCGCCTTCGCTGTCATTGGCTCACGGCAATAACCTGCATCCACGCCATCTAGTTTCAATAACTCTTTGATAGTGAGATATAAGCCATTCGCTAAAATGCCTTCGATAAGGTCATTGGTCACGTGTTGAACTTGAAGGGCATCAGCCAATTTACCTTGTTTGGTTAATTCAAAGATTTGTCTTGCGCGTACACCATTAACGTTGAATGTACTACCGATCGCACCATCCACGCCTAAAGAGACTGCAGGTACCATCATTTCATCAAAACCAGCCCAAATGAGGTGATTTGGATAAGCTTTTTTCAAACGTTCTAATAAATAGAAGTCCCCAGCGGTAAATTTCACACCAAGCACTTTCGGGTTTTTATAAAGTTCGCCGAATTGCTCAATACCCATGTTCACACCTGTTAAGAACGGAATTGAGTACACGATCATGTTATTGCCTGTTTCCGCAATAATGGTGTCGTAGTAATGTTTAATTTCAGGGAAGCTGAATTTGTAGTAGAACGGAGTTACCGCAGAAAGACTGTCATAGCCTAATTCCGTTGCATATTTACCTAATTCCACTGCTTCATGTAAATTCACGCTACCCACTTGTGCGATTAACGCTACTTGGTCTTTTGCTTCATCTTTCGCGATACGGAAAATTTGTTTTTTCTCTTCCGTAGAAAGCATGAAGTTTTCACCTGTTGAGCCGCCTACATATAAACCATCAATTTTCATCTTATCAATGTTATAGCGAATAATCTCGCGCAAGCCTTTTTCATTGATAGAGCCATCTTCATTGAATGATACTAATAACGCACTAAAAATACCTTTTAAGTTACGCATTTTTCTCTCCTATTTAATACGTTGTTCTAAAATGACATTTAATGTTTTTTGCTTTATTTTGACCGCACTTTCCTGTGATGCCTGTACCAATAAAGCGTAAATTAAATCTAATACAAATAATTGAGCAATCTTCGTGCCGATAGAGTCGCCTTGTAACTTGCCTTGCTTATTGCCATTCACTAAAACCAGATCGGCATATTCAGTGATTGGAGAACGCAAGCTGTGTGTAATCGCAATGGTTTTGGCGCCATTTTCTTTGGCGATTTTCATGGTATGAGTGGTTTCTTGAGAATAACCGGAATGGCTCAAACCAATTGCCACATCTTTTTTCGTCAATAAAGATGCCTGCATATACATAAAATGGTTGTTACCTGTCGCATCCACTTGCACACCGATACGCATTAGTTTATTTTTGGCATCTTCCGCAGTAATACCCGATGTGCCCACACCAAATAAAAAGACACGATTTGCTTGCTGAATGGCTTTTACTGCCTCTTCCAACTGCTCAAAATCTAATAAATTAATGGTTTCATCCATCACGTTATTGATGGCAGATTTCAGCTTATGTGCAATATTCAAGGAGTTATCAGAATCGGTAATATCTGAATCTAATACGGTGTTATCTTTGCCATCTTTCGTCGCAAGCTCGATGGATAATTCCAATTTAAAATCACTAAATCCTTTAAAGCCGAGAGTACGACAAAAACGCACAAAGGTCGCTTCCCCAACTTCTAAATGAGCCGCAATTTCAGCTAGAGGACATTGCACCGCAAGATCAGGATTCAATAAAATCGCATCCGCAATTTTCTTTTCAGTTTTCGTTAAACTGCGATATAACGAGCTGATGGTATTTAAAATATTGCCATTTTTAGCCATAAACCACTCCCGTATTTTTTGCTTGTAATAAGCAATCTTTTACCCAGTAAGCTGCACCAATCAAGCCAGCATCTTGCCCGAATTTAGCACTTTCTAATTCACAATGATAAACAGCAGGAAGTTCACTTAATAAAGATTGAACCAACGGTAAATAACCTTCTGCTAATCCGACACTACCGCCAACTACGACTTTCTGCATATCTAACCCAATCTTCAAATCTGCAATTAAATTCGCGATGGTTTGAGCTGAACGTGTGACAAGTGCAGTTGCTTTTTCATCATTTTGACGAAAACGTGCAAAAACTTCTTTCGGATCACAAGGATCATCCCATTGAGAAGAAACTGCTTCAATAGCTCGACCTGATGCAATGGCTTCGACACAACCACGGCGACCACAGCCGCAAACGGGGCCATTAGGATCGGCCAAAGTATGACCTATATGCCCTGCAATGCCGTTTGGCTCAGTGAGCAAACGATGATTTAAAATTAAACCGCCACCTACGCCTGTGGAAACCGTAATAAAGGTAAAGTTTTGCACATCATCAGGATTTTGTAGTTGATACTCTGCATAGGCTGCAGCTTGCACGTCATTAAGCAACCCAATAGGTTTATCAGTATGCTGCGCAATGCTGTCTTTTAGCGGAAATTGGGCTAATCCACCCAAGTTTTTTGGGTTAAGTGCAGTCAGAATGCCTTGATTAATAATGCCCGTTGAAGCAACGGCAACATAATCAAACTGTCCTTCATATTCTTTTAGCAACTGAGCAAGAGTTTGATGCATGGCTTGCGCGGCATCATCTTGTGGCGTGGAAATCTGTTTTCGTTGCTCAATTTCGCCATTTTTCACAATAGCAGAAGCAATTTTCGTGCCACCAATATCTAATGCCAAACAACGCTGTAATGCTTGACCACTATCCACTGTTAATGACATCTCTTCTTCCTTTATTTTTTTGCTGAATGAATGGCTTTAGCAAACCAGCTTACAATATGCTCTAAACGCGTTAATGCAGAACCAACTGTCACGCAATAAGCACCAATTTCAATTGCTGTTTTCGCCAACTCAGGGGTGTTATAACGTCCTTCCGCCATGACACGACAGCCTGCGGCTTTCAAATCTTTGACTAATTGATAATCCGGTTCTTCCGGCACAGCGCCACCTGTATAGCCTGACATCGTACTCCCCACGATATCAAAACCCAATTTTTGGCAGTACAAGCCTTCTTCTAAATTCGAACAATCCGCCATAGCCAAACAGCCTAATTCGTGGATTTTTTTGACCGCACTTTCAATATCTACCGGTCTAGGGCGATTTGTTCCATCCACAGCAATAATATCTGCACCCGCTTTCGCTAAATCTTCAATATCATGCAAAAATGGGGTAATTCGCACTGGGCTGTCAGGTAAATCTCGTTTCACAATACCAATAATCGGTACATTCACGGTAGGGCGTGTTGCTTTGAGATTTTCTACGCCCTCAATGCGCAATCCGGCTGCGCCACCAATAACAGAAGCCTGCGCCATCGCCGCCACGATTTCTGGTTTATCCATCGGGCCGTCATCGACAGGCTGACAAGAAGCAATAAGACCAAATTTGATTTTATCTAAGACTTCATTATGTGATAATTTCGACATATAAACTCCTATGTTAGACAGTAACACTTGGTGTCCTTTTGGCTCTTTCATCATTATAATAAAACATACGCCATAAAAAAATATTTTTTGAAGTTTAATTTCAAAATTTGTGATCGGCTTCTCAAATTTAAGATAAAGTGACAACATCTATACAAAATATTTTTTTTTACTTTAAAATATGAAGTAATACTTCATTACTTATAATATAAATAGGAGAAAAAAATGAATGTGTTAGGTTATGCGCAAAAAATTGGGCAGGCCTTAATGGTACCTGTCGCTGTTTTACCAGCAGCTGCTGTACTGATGGGTATCGGTTATTGGCTTGACCCTGATGGCTGGGGTGCAAACAGTCAACTTGCTGCATTTTTAATTAAATCAGGCGGTGCTATCATCGATAACATGGGCCTGCTTTTTGCCGTTGGCGTTGCTTTCGGTTTATCTAAGGACAAACATGGTTCCGCTGCGCTTTCAGGTTTAGTAGGTTACTATGTGGTAACCACTCTACTTTCACCTGGCAGTGTTGCTCAGCTACAACATATCGATGTAAGTGAAGTGCCCGCTGCTTTCGGGAAAATCAATAACCAATTTATTGGGATTTTGATCGGGGTGATTTCGGCTGAACTTTATAACCGCTTCTATCAAGTAGAATTGCCAAAAGCGCTTTCCTTCTTTAGCGGAAAACGTCTCGTGCCGATTGTTGTATCTTTTGTCATGATGCTTCTCAGCTTCGTATTACTTTACATCTGGCCATATATTTTCGGCGGTTTAGTATCATTCGGTGAAAGCATTAAAGATTTAGGTGCAGTTGGTGCGGGTCTTTATGGTTTCTTCAACCGTTTACTCATTCCGGTTGGCTTACACCACGCATTAAACTCTGTATTCTGGTTTGACGTGGCCGGTATCAACGATATTCCAAACTTCTTAGGTGGTGCTAAATCACTTGCTGAGGGTACTGCAACAGTTGGTGTAACCGGTATGTATCAAGCCGGTTTCTTCCCTGTCATGATGTTCGGGTTACCGGGTGCGGCATTAGCGATTTACCTCAGTGCTAAACCAAGCCAAAAAACGAAAGTTGCATCCATTATGCTTGCGGGTGCATTTGCCTCATTCTTTACTGGTATCACTGAACCATTAGAATTCTCTTTCATGTTTGTTGCGCCAGTGCTTTACTTCATCCACGCGGTATTAACCGGTATTTCCGTCTTTATCGCGGCGACAATGCATTGGATCGCAGGCTTCGGTTTCAGTGCAGGTCTTGTGGATATGGTGCTTTCATCACGCAACCCATTAGCGGTTGAATGGTATATGCTCATCGTACAAGGCTTAGTATTCTTCGTGATTTACTACGTGGTATTCCGTTTTGCAATTAAAGCGTTCAACTTAAAAACATTAGGTCGCACAGAAGAAGCGGAAGAAACGACTGCAGCACAACCAGCTGCAAGCCAATCTCGCGAAGAAAGAGCGGTCAAATTTATTGATGCTTTAGGTGGTGCAGATAACTTCAAAAATATTGATGCTTGTATCACTCGCTTACGTTTGAGCTTAGTGGATCAACACAAAATTAATGAAGAACAGCTTAAGTCTCTTGGCGCAAAAGGTATCGTGAAAATCGGTAACGATGGCTTACAAGTGGTTCTCGGCCCTGAAGCTGAACTTGTGGCAGAAGCCATGAAACAAAAAGTAAAATAAAATACACCAAATGAAATACCGACTCATAAATGGGTCGGTATTTTTTTGCCAAAAATAAAGTAAAAAATGACCGCACTTTAACCGAGAATTTCTCGTTTGAAGTGATTTTGATGAATGTTTGAAAATTGAAGATTGTTTTGAAGGGTGGTGGAACTAAGCAGAATTGGTCTTAACAGCAAGTGGCTTACTGCATCGCATCCCTGCGGGATTTCTACCTAGCCCACCATAGATTTAAAGCATCTCTGGGGTTCCAGTCTGCGATATAAAATTAAAAGATTAAGTATCTTTTAAAAGCCACTTATTATATTCAGGAGACCAATCCTGACTTCCAAACAAACCACGTTGGAAGGCAGTATTATGATAGAAGTCTTCCGCAATTTTGTCAATTAAGATATTGCACTAAAAGAAGTATTTTTTCGCTTTTCGTATAAAAATTAACAAAGACATTTCAACTATCACATCAATGTAACAAAAACAAAATAACCGTCTGATTAGAGACGGTTATTTTTGCTATCTTGTGCCATAAACCACAATGGTTTTGCCGTGTGCATGAATGAGATTTTGATCTTCCAGCATCTTAATGATTCGCCCTACGGTTTCACGCGAACAGCCTACCATCTGACCGATCTCCTGACGTGTAATTTTAATCTGCATACCATCAGGATGCGTCATAGCTTCAGGTTGTTTTGCTAAATGCATAAGCGCCTGAGCAATACGTCCTGCCACATCCAAAAAGGCCAAGTTTGTCACTTGTCGCGATGTATTTTGCAGGCGTTTTGATAACTGAGCGGTAAGGAACATTAAAATCTCAGGATTAATTTGAATCAGCTGACGATATTTTTTATAGGAAATTTCTGCAATTTCACAAGGCGTTTTCGTTTTCACCCAAGCAGAACGTTTCGAGCCTTCATCAAATAAACCTGCTTCACCAAAAAATTGTCCAGCACCTAAATAAGATAAGATCATCTCTTTGCCTTCATCATCTTTCGATGAAACCATCACGGTTCCTTTAATTAAGAAATATAAAATATTGGCATCTTCACCCGCATGAATTAAGGTCGATTTTGCTGGATATTTATGTAAATGACAGTGAGTAAGGAACCAATCCAGAGCAGGATCTCGCTGCTGATCATCGTCCTGCGGCTTTTGTTCTTCTAATAATTCGACATTTTCTGACATATAAGCTCCTATTGATTTATTTTAGAAATTCCATTTTATCTTTTATATCAATGGATTCATGTAACTCTGACCAAACAATCACTGCACTTCCATTGTGAATCTTGTTTAGTAGGTGTTGTTTTTTTTGTTCTAAAGAAAATTCGTGTGAACCATAATCGGTACCTTCTCTAAGTACCACACTTTCCACAATATTTTCTAAGGTTTCTGTTGGCAATTCTTGCCACGGAATAATCATATATTTATCAACTAAAGTCAATTAAGCAAAAAGTGGTTCAAGAAAACGCCATTGCTGTTCAAAACTTTGATTTGCACCTAAACGGAAGTTTGTACGAACATAACGCATAAACTGCCCTTCACAAAGCGTCACTAAATGCCCCGCAATAATACGTTCATCCACGTTAAAACCCCGCCCTTCGCGTAATTTTCGCATTTGTAAAATATTCACAAATTGCATTTCAAGACGATCAAAAAATTGAGCGACACGAGCCTGTAAAAGCGGCTCTTCAAACATCAATGCATGTCCGGTCAAAATACGTGTCAAACCAGGGTTTTTACGCGCAAAGTCGAGAATCATCTGCATAATGTCACGCACACGATTCATCGTATTGGTTTCATTGCGAATCGATGTGGTAATACGGCTAAATAAATTCGCTTCGATATTATCGATCAACGCTTCAAACATTTTGGTTTTACTTGGGAAGTAACGATAAAGTGCAGCTTCTGACACCCCCACTTCTTCCGCTAAACGCGCCGTCGTCATCCGCTCCATTCCGCGTTCAGAATGCAGCATATGGGTAAGCACCGTCAACACTTGTTGACGACGTTCTTTTACCGTGCGTTTTTCGATTTTTGGCGGTTTGATTTCCGCCGCAATCTCATCAACTTCAACGAGAGATAATTGTTCTACCATAGTTTATTTTTTACCTGAATGACCAAAACCGCCCTCACCGCGTTCAGTTTCGGTAAATTCACTAACAATATTGAATTCAGCTTGTACTACTGGCACAAAGACTAACTGCGCAATACGATCACCAACTTCAATTTTGAACGGTTCATGGCCACGATTCCATACAGACACCATTAATGGACCTTGGTAATCTGAATCAATTAAGCCCACTAAGTTACCTAATACGATACCGTGTTTATGACCTAAACCAGAACGAGGCAGAATTACCGCTGCAAGGTTCGGATCGGCAATATAAATTGAAAGACCTGTTGGGATAAGTTTAGTTTCGCCTGGTTGAATTTCAATGCCCGCTTCAAGCAATGCACGTAAATCCAAACCTGCTGAACCTTCAGTTGCATAGGTTGGTAAAGGAAATTCATTGCCAATACGGCTATCTAAAATTTTTACATCAATTTTTTTCATGCTTATTTATCCTTTAAAAGAAATCTGTCATATAAAAGTGCGGTCACAAAATCTAACGAATTTTTAGCCTATTTTATTTGTGATAATGCTCAACAATTTCTGTGACTAACACTTCTGCCAATTTATTTTTGTCAGCCAACGGCAACGCTTTTTCGCCTGTTTTCCAAAAGATCTGCAAAGCATTTTGATCTTGTCCGAATACTTGTCCACCCGATACATCATTGGCACAAATCATATCTAAATTTTTTCGTTGAAGTTTGCTCTTCGCATATTCAGCAACATTTTGCGTTTCAGCTGCAAAGCCTACGACAAATGGACGATCTTTTTCTAAACTTGCGACACTTGCGATAATGTCTGGATTTTTCACCAATTTAAGAGAAAGCTCATCGTTATCATTGGTTTTCTTAATTTTTTGCTCAGCAACTTCCGCGACTCGATAATCTGCCACTGCAGCACAGCCAATAAAGATACAATTTTTGACCGCACTTTCAAGAGAGGCTTGCCACATTTCATGGGCAGTTATCACATCAATACGATGAACATTCTTCGGCGTAGCCAAATTAACAGGACCCGCAATTAAGGTGACATTTGCCCCACGTTTGGCAAAGGCCTCGGCTATCGCAAAGCCCATTTTGCCTGAGCTGTGATTAGAAATATAACGAACAGGATCGATAGCTTCACGCGTTGGACCTGCCGTAATGGTAACGCTTAAATCGGCTAAATCTTGGTAAACGGCAAAAAGTGATTGAAGCGATTCAAAGATTTCAGTGGGTTCTGACATTCTGCCTGCGCCCACATCGCCACAAGCCTGAAAGCCGCTATTAGGTCCCACAAAATGAATACCTCGCGCAGAAAGGGCGGTTAAATTTTGTTGTGTAATCGCCTGACGGTACATCTGTTGATTCATCGCTGGAGCGAGCAAAATAGGCGCACTTGTCGCAAGACAAATCGTACTGAGTAAATCATTTGCCATTCCAACGGTTAAACGCGCAATAAAATCGGCACTGGCTGGTGCAATGACAATCGCATCAGCCCATTTGGCTAGCTCAATGTGCCCCATAGCTAATTCGGCTTGAGGATCGAGTAAAGATTGAGAAACCGCATGGCCTGAAATGGCTTGTAGCGTTAAAGGCGTGACAAATTCAGCGGCGGCAGGTGTTAAAGCCACTCGAACTTCTGCGTTAGATTTGCGTAACAAACGGATAAACTCAATGGTTTTATAGGCGGCTATGCCCCCTGTAATCCCGACAACAATACGCTTTCCGCTCAAGCTCATTTGCTACTCCGCTACGACTTAATAGAATGGATATGTTTTTGTGTGTTAGTACTTAACAACTTAAGGTCGCCTATTTTACTTCAAATTTCACCAATAAAAAATTTTATTTTTGTGATCGCTGTTCCAAAAATAAAACTGACTTCTCGCAAAGATTCAAAACATCATGAAAATTGACCGCACTTTTTTCTTTTCATCATATTAATATGCAAACAAATTCTCCTTTAATGCCTCGCGAAAAATTGTTGAAATTCGGTGTTGAAGCCCTAGAGGATCACGAATTACTTGCTATTTTTCTACGAACAGGGATTAAAGGTTGCCCTGTCATGGAATTATCACATAACGTGCTGCAACATTTTGGCTCTCTTCGAACCTTATTAAGTGCTGATAAAGAAGCCTTTTGCAAAGTAAAAGGATTAGGCATTACGCAGTTTATTCAACTGCAAGCCACCACAGAAATGACAAAGCGTTATCTGAAACAAGAATTGCTGATAGAGCACGTATTTAGCGACACATCCACGGTAAAACTTTATCTTCAAGCAGAGCTTCATCACGAAGAACGTGAAATTTTTATGGTGTTATTTTTAGATAATCAACATCGCTTAATTAAAAAAGAACGGTTATTTTTAGGCACAATTAATGTGACGAATGTTTATCCACGTGAAATCATTAAAGAAAGCCTTTACTGCAATGCTGCCGCCTTAATTCTAGCTCACAACCACCCTTCTGGTCTGGCAGAACCAAGCTATTCTGACAAAATGATCACACAAAAAATTATTGAGGCTGCTGAGTTAATGGATATTCGTATTTTGGATCATTTTATTGTCGGCAAAGGCACTTGTTATTCTTTTGCAGAGCATAATCTGTTATAGTTTTAGGGAATTTGATGATTTTTTTATCGTTCATTTCCATTTAAAGACGGAAAAATCGCTTTTAGACTTGAGAAATGAAAATAAAGTCAGTATAATTTGCGACCTTTAATATAGTAAGTGGGTCGGATACTGCGACCTGACGAGGAAGCAAGCTTAGTTTTAAGCTTCATTATCCGAACCATAAGCTCGAGCTTATATTTAAATTATTGGAGATTATTATGTCTAGAGTTTGTCAAGTAACAGGCAAGCGTCCAGCTGTGGGTAACAACCGCTCACACGCGTTGAATGCGACACGTCGTCGTTTTCTTCCAAACCTTCACACTCACCGTTTCTGGGTTGAAAGTGAAAACCGTTTCGTAACCTTACGTTTAACTGCGAAAGGTATGCGTATTATCGATAAAAAAGGCATTGATGCAGTGTTAGCTGAAATCCGTGCTCGTGGCGAAAAAATCTAAGGAGCTAAAACATGGCAGCTAAAGGCGCTCGTGAGAAAATCCGTTTAGTTTCTACAGCAGAGACTGGTCACTTCTACACAACTGATAAAAACAAACGTAATATGCCTGAAAAAATGGAAATCAAAAAATTTGATCCAGTAGTGCGTAAACACGTTATCTATAAAGAAGCAAAAATCAAATAATTTTGCTGATTTGAAAAAAGCCCGACATTGTTCGGGTTTTTTTATATCACAAATTCATTACCGAGATTATCTATGCCTGAACTTCCTGAAGTCGAAACAGCCCTACGCGGTGTCACTCCCTATTTAAAAGGTTTTACCATCGAAAAAATTGTAGTGCGCCAACCACAATTACGCTGGGTTGTCTCTCCTGAATTAACAACGCTCAAAAACGTCAAAATTTTAGATACTTCTCGTCGTGCGAAATATCTCATTATTCATACAGAAAAAGGTTACATCATTGGTCATTTGGGGATGTCTGGCTCCGTTCGAATTGTGCCGCACGATAGTCCTATTGATAAACATGATCACCTTGATATTGTGATGAATAATGGCAAATTACTACGTTATAACGACCCGAGACGCTTCGGTGCATGGTTATGGACAGAAAGTTTAGATGACTTTCATCTTTTTCTAAAACTTGGTCCTGAACCGCTTTCAGATGAATTTAATGCTGAATACCTTTTTAAGAAATCACGCAAAAAATCGACCGCACTTAAAACCTTTTTAATGGATAATGCTGTCGTCGTGGGTGTAGGAAATATTTATGCCAATGAAACGCTCTTTTTATGTGGTTTACACCCAATGAAATTAGCCGAAAATCTTACTCGGAACCAATGTGCCTTACTCGTTGAAACGATTAAAAACGTATTAGCGAAAGCCATTACACAAGGTGGTACAACATTAAAAGATTTCTTACAACCTGATGGTCGCCCTGGTTATTTTGCCCAGGAATTATTAGTGTACGGAAACAAAGATAAGCCTTGCCCTAAATGTGGCACTAAGATTGAAAGCATGATTATTGGGCAACGCAATAGCTTTTATTGCCCTCATTGTCAGAAAAAGAAATAGGCGTGATACACGCCTATGTTTTAGAAAAAAGTACTCCAGAAATGAGAAATTGGCATGGCAAGGAAAAGAGCCGGCAGCATATTCGCCACATGGAACATTTGGATATTACAAATGCGAAAGCCCGCCGCAATCATTAGCATACCGCCTACCGCAGCAAAATCACCTCGCATTTCAGGTGTCACAAAAGGAATAATAAACACCGCAGAATAAGCTAAAATCACTTGAACCAATGTTTGTGGCACAAAAATACTTGCCACAGAAATGCCGAGTGATGTGGCAAAGATCATCGCCGTGAAAAAATCTAAAAAGGATTTCACAATGAGGATATCAAAATTACCACTCATCCCCTCATTCATCGCCCCAAAAATACCCGTTCCACTAAATGAAAACAAAACTACAATCGCAACAAATTTAGATAAGAACTCTTCTTGGCTACTCATGCTACTTGGCTTATCAGGGAACATTTTTTCAACAAGGCCTTTGGCTGATGATGCCAGTTTATTGATCCCCTGTTCCAATAAAAGCAACTCGCCAATTATCGTCCCTAATAACAGCGATAAAATCATTGCCGGCATATTGGTGGTTTTCGCCACCATCACAATACCCATGCCCATCGAGCACAAGCCAAAGATTAAGGTTAGATTAGTGCGTAAACGTTCTGGAATGCGCCCACCGAGCACCGCACCGATAACTGCACCACTGATAATCGCTAGTGCGTTGATATAAGGTCCGATAATCATATTCTTCTCCGAGTTGACTCACCCTATTATACGAAAAACGCGATGAAAATCGACCGCACTTTTGGCAATAAAAAAGGCATGGTTTCCCATGCCTTTTATTTATTAACAATAAATTACCAGTGGTAGCCTGCACCAACTGCTACACCCACTTTACCTTGTGTATCGCTAGTACCTGCTAAACGAATAATGATTTTACCATTATCTGAAATACGTGACATACCTAATGCCACTGCATTTTGACCTTGATAATTACCCGCTGCCACAGACACCATGCTCTTACCTGGAATGTAAGCTTGTGGTAATTGAGACGCTGCTAACGCGCTTGCTGTACCTGCATTTACACGTTTACCTAACTTGTTCACTTGACCATTTAACTTATTGATCTTGTTATTCATGTCAGCTTTTACTTCGTGTAATTGGCTGCCGTTTACCGCATCAGTACTGTCTGCTGCAATGCGCCCTGGTGCAACATTGGTAATTTGTTTATTACCTGCATCAATACCATTTTTAGTCATGCTTGGACCATTTTTAATGGTTACGCCATTGCCATCAATCACAGTATCACCCGCAGTGAATTTGTTTGCAGTTACACTTTCCACTTTAAGGTTTTTCTTGATACCTACACGAAGATTACCGCTCTTATCAATGTTTGTCATCACATTATCGCCACCATCAAACTCACTCCAGTTTGTGTTGCTATCTGCGCCTTTCACATTGATTTGGCTATTTAATTTCGCACCGTAAACATCACCTACGTTTGCGCCAAATTTTAAGCCATCGCTTAATGTTGCGATAGTTTCACCACCAAAGTTCATACGATTTGGTGTTTTACCATCAAGATTTGGTGCTGCATCTTTACCACTTACTACTGTAATTGGCGTTGAGTTATCACCTTCACCAAGATTAATTGTTGTGGTATTAACCGTTGTGGCATTCACCGCTCCGGCTTCTAAATCTTTCGTAGTAGAGATAGTGAAATTCATGCCATCTTGCTTAATTTTGATATTTTGTCCTGCGATATAAGTCACGGTATTACCTGGGCTTACCTTTTGAACAGTTTCACCTTCAGCTTCACCACCGTCTTTATTCACAGTGACATTCCAACCAGAATTATTGATTGCATTTGCAACTGTGGTTGCATTCACCAATTTAGAGCCATCTACAGGTGTATCAATTTTTCCTGTTGTATTAGGTTTTAAATCAGTGGTCGCTACAGCATTATAAAGTTGGCTACCGTTTATTGCATCTTTGCTATCTTTAGATACATCGCCATCTCCAACATTGCTAATTTTCTTACCTGCAGCGTCAATACCTGATTTGGTTATACTTGGCCCACCAGCAATAGTTAATCCATCAGTATTAATGGTTGTATCGCCAGCTTTTACGCTATCAACTTTGATATCCTTAGCTAATTTAATTTCTAACTTATCAGTGCCATCTGCTACCACACCAATGTTACCATCGGAAAGTTTAGTCGTGTCCGTTTCACCACCAACTAGGTTAACTGTTTCACCTAATTTACGCTCTACATTGTTTCCAGTATCACCAGCAAAAGTAAGTGGACTAAATGCTTGTTTCGCAGTTTGATTAATCGCCTCATTAACGTTATTTACTACGTTACCATCTACTTTAATTGGTGCGTTAGTCACGGTAACATCACCTGCTTTCAAACCATCTTTATCAATTTTGGTATCGCCCGCAGTGACACTATCAACCTTGATATCTTTCGATAAAGCAATCTTAACTTTACCTTCTTCAACCTTGGTGCTGATATTTTTATCTGCGCCAACAACCTCAACCGTTTCACCTAATGGTTTCTTCACAGAATTACCATCTTGAGCAGTTAATCCAAAGCCTTTTGTGGTGAGGTTATTAATTGTTTGATAAAGTTGGCTACCGTTTACTGCATCTTGTGATGTTTCATTTACATCACCTGCTGCTACGTTGCTAATTTTCTTGCCAGCAGCATCAATACCAGATTTTGTTACACTTGGACCATCTTTAATATTCAAGCCATCTGTATTTAAAACAGTATCACCAACTGTTACATTACCTGCAGCATTAACATTAGTAACATTAATCGTTTCATTTAAATTAAACGTCACATTATCATCTGCTGCATTTTTGGTAATTTTAATATTGCCATCGGTGTTATTCAAATCAACCGTTTCACCAGGTGCTACATTACTACTATTTTCTCCATTAGCAGTTAAATTCCAGCCTTTATTAGCTACTTTTTCCACATCTTTTAATTGTGAAAAATTCACAGCATCTTTGTCATCGGTACCCGCTTCAACATTAGTAATTTTATTACCCGCAGCATCAATGCCAGATTTAGTAACACTTGGACCACCGGCGATTTTTAAACCATCAGTATTAATGGTTGTATCGCCTGCTTTTACGCTATCAACTTTGATATCCTTTGCCAATTTAATTTCTAACTTATCATTGCCATCTGCTACCACACCGATGTTACCATCAGAAAGTTTAGCCGCATCAGTTTCACCACCAACTAACTTAACTGTTTCACCTAATTTACGTGTTACATTAGTGCCAGTATCTCCAGCAAAGGTTAATGGCATATTACGTACTTTATTAATTGCGCTAGTCACATCACCTGCAGTTGCTAAGTTGCTTGGATTCTCTGCAGTTGCATTGCCGTCTTTATCAGTATTGATAGTTGTTGTATTCACATCAAATTTCACAATTGTGTCATTTGGGGTTTTAGTCACATTCGCGGTAGTTAGGTTTCCATCTTTGAAGTTCACTACATCATTATTATTAATGCGTGATTTAGGTGAACCATTTTCTTGTACGTTAAAACCGCTATTGTTTAATACTGCGTGAAGTTGTGAACCGTTAATTGCATCAGTTGAAGTCGCGGAAATACGACCCGCTGCAACATTCTGGATTTGGCGCTCATTGCCTGCTTTACCTACAGAAACTGCACCACCAATTGCTGAAGAATTTGCAGCAAATGAAACAGTCGTAGTGACACCAGCATCATTTTTAAATGTTGCCCCTGAAGATGTAGCATCAAACATATTTGAACCTGCAACTGAATTATGACCTAATGCTACCGCATTTGCCGCTGTTGCATTAGAGCCTAAACCAATTGCAATTGACGCAGTTGATGTATTCGTTGTATGAGCATTTGGTCCAATAGCAATAGAGTTTTCACCTTTAGCACCTTTATTGATACTATTAGTTGGGTTTTCCTCAGTTGCATCATCTTTAACACCAATTGTTGAATTCACTGAGAAGTAGCGCATTTTTTCAATTTGTTGAATTGCTGAATAAAGCTGAGAACCATTGATTGCATCAGTTGAATCTGCAGAAACATCACCAGGTGCTAAGTTAATAATTTGACGTTCAAATTGTTTCTTACCCACTGATACAACATCACCCGGATCAACCGATGCACCACCAGCCCAAGTATAAGTATTTCCTAGAATTTCCTTACCTTTATAAGCTATACCTTCTTTGTCCGTTGCAGATGCCATACCAATTGCAACAGCGTTGGTTATATTAGCATTTGCACCTGTTCCAAGCGCAAGCGTACCAAATTTTGTTGCAGTTGCATTAGTACCTAGTGCAGTAGAGAAATCACCCACTGCTTGTGTTTTAACACCAATAGCTACCGCGCCCTCACCACTTGTCGCGGGAGAATATCCATTCAAACTCTCACCCGTTAATTTTTTGTAAATCAAACCTCGATTTGCAAAACTATCTAATCGAATTTGTTTTTTAGTAGCAACTGTTCCATTTTCATTAAACGTATATTCATAAACAACTTCGTCACCACTGTATTTACCACCATTAACTTTATCAACATCATCGTTACCAATAACAATAGATGAGTTACCTTTTGCTAAAGTATTTGCACCAATAGCAATAGATTGATCACCTTTCACTTCTGTTCGTTGAGTTCGAGCCCCATCACCCGAACTACCAATTGCAATTGATTCCTCGCTATTAGCGCCTGAAATATACGCTCCCATACCAATGGCAATATTTCGTCCTCTCTGACTATTATTTGAAATTGTTGCACTGTGACCAATCCCAATATTCGAGCCACCATTCACAGATGCTTCACCCTTAAACATGTTAAGTCCTCCCTCCGTAATTTTAATAAGAGGTTCACTTATATCGATAGCTTGTGCCGGCAATACTACTCCAGCTAAAATAAGAGAAGAGACAGAAAGTTTAAAAAGAGAAGATAAACGTGTTTCGCTTGTTACACGTTGTTCGGAGTTTGAAGAAGCTTTTACGGCTCCTTTTGCTAATTCTGATGTCACGACAAAAGATTGTGTCGTTTTGTTCCAAATAATCTTAAATACTTTGTTCATAAAAAGGTTCTCCCAAACAAATAGGTCAAGTTTCTAACACGCTCAAATAATACAAACTAAGCGAATAAATCATTAAGTTTTGGGAGTATAACTGACCCAAATATAAGATCAAGGAAATGTTTGCTTTTTACACTGTTTTTTTACAAAAAATTTACATTTTAACGTTTGTGTAACAATGGTATTAGAAAAAGCCATCTAGAGTGGCTAATCACAAGGTTTTAATCTCTCTCAAACAAGTAAGAAACACGATAAAAATTGACCGCACTTCTTCCTCTTTCAAGGTATTCTCCTCTTACCACTTTACCTATACCCAAGTATACCTCTTTGTGAGTATTTTGATTTTAAAGTTTGATCAACCTCAAACTTTTGGAAGATAACCTTAGAAAAACTACTACTTTTTGGTATCTTATGCTTGCACTGAACTATTTTTATGAGTGAATTCAAAAGCTTAATAGGAATTGTTTGCATTTAAAATTGTTTTTTATTCTTTCCTAATGGAGTGATTATCGTGAACGCATTGAGAAAAAGCCTTGTTTTGGCCACTTCTTTCGCAGCTTTAGGTGTGTATAACTCAGCGATGGCTGAAATGGTATACAAGCCTGTTGAACAACCTGTGGAAGCACCAAACCCTAATTTAAAAATCGAAGCAGTGAATGAAAAATTTGCTGAGAAATATCCTAGCCAATTCAATTCGTGGAAAGCGACTGAAAAAGGCGACAAAATCATCTATGCTAATGAACAAGATCCTCGTTTAATCGTGTTATGGGGGGGCTATTCTTTCGCAAAAGAATATAACGCACCTCGTGGTCACGTTTATGCAGTAGAAGATGTACGTAATATTTTACGTACTGGTGCGCCCAAAAATGCAAATGATGGCCCTCAACCAATGGCATGTTGGACTTGTAAAGGTCCAGACGTTCCTCGTTTAATTGCAGAATGGGGTGAAGATGGTTACTTTGGTGCCAAATGGGCTAAAGGTGGACCAGAAATTGTCAACTCGATCGGTTGTGCTGACTGTCACGATACGACCTCTAAAGACTTTGCTGAAGGCAAACCTGCATTACGTATTGCTCGTCCACACGTTCTTCGTGCATTAGATCACTTAAATAATGCACTTCAAGCAAAAGCAAAAGCTGAAGGTAAAGAACAAGCTAACTTAAGCTTTAACACAGCTGCTCGCACTGAAAAACGTGCTGAAATCTGTGCAAACTGTCATGTTGAATACTACTTCGCGGGCGACTTAAAACAAGTAACCTTCCCTTGGGATAACGGTCAAACTGTTGATGACATCGAAAAATACTATGATGATATCGGCTTCAGTGACTGGACTCACTCTCTTTCTAAAGCACCAATGTTAAAAGCGCAACACCCTGACTTTGAAATTTGGTCTTTAGGTATGCACGGTAAAAACGGCGTAACTTGTATCGACTGTCACATGCCTAAAGTACAAGGTAAAGACGGTAAAGTTTACACCGACCACCAAATCCAAAACCCATTCGATGCATTTGATACCACATGTGCAAACTGTCACGATCAAAGCAAAGAAAAACTTAAAGACATCGTTGCTTCACGTAAAAAAGAAGTGAAAGATGTAATGGGTCGTTTAGAAGATCAAGTTGTTCGTGCTCACTTTGAAGCGAAAGCGGCATGGGATGCAGGTGCAACTAAAGAAGAAATGGAACCTGCTTTAATGGATATCCGTCACGCTCAATGGCGTTGGGACTACGCAGCAGCAAGTCACGGTGGTCACATGCACGCACCTGATGTAATGCTTCGCGTATTAGGTTCTGGTATCGACAAAGCTGCGGATGCACGTGCTAAACTTGCAGCAATCTTAACTAAACATGGCGTGAAAACTCCGGTTGAAGTACCAGATATTTCTACAGCTGATAAAGCATGGAAAGTAATGGGTATTGATATCGAGAAAGAACGTCAAGCGAAAAAAGAATTCTTAGAAACTGTTGTACCTCAATGGGTAAAAGAAGCGAAAGCCAATGGCAAATTAGCTGAAGATACCGCAACAAAACAATAAAAAAAGAACCGCACTTTGTAACTAAAGTGTCGAAGTGCGGTCATTTTTAACCATATATTTGAGGTAATCAGAATGAATTTAACTTCTTTAATCAGCAAATCGGCAAAATCCCTTGCATTGCTTGCAATGCTTGCGGCAATGCCAATGGCTGCAAGTGCGGAAGAGATGGCAAAAACACCTGCCTCTCAACTCACTTACGAGCCACAAATGGATAACCAACGTGATCCAAACCAATATTGTGCAAAATGTCACAAATTTGACCAAGTTGATAAAAACCAAACTTTAGATCAATCTGGTGGTGAATTACACTTTGGTAAATTCCACGGCGCACACTTAAATCAAAAAAGCCCTAACACAGGTAAACCGATTAACTGTGTAAACTGTCACGGTAATATTTCGGAAGATCACCGTCGTGGTGCAAAAGATGTGATGCGTTTTGATGGCGATATCTTTGGTGATAAAAAACCAATGTATACCGCGCAAGAACAAAACCAAGTTTGTTTTGCTTGTCACCAACCAGCAAAACTTCGTGAAAAACTTTGGGCGCACGATGTTCACGCAATGAAATTGCCTTGTGCAAGCTGCCACACATTACACCCGAAAGATGATGCGATGAAAGGTATTCAACCGAAAAATCGTGTGAAACTTTGTGTAGATTGCCACGGCGAACAACAAAAACGCAAAGCGGCAAAAGACGCACAATCACAAACGCAATCAACCGAACAAAAGGATAAATAATGACAGCTTGTTCACGCCGAAACTTTGTTTCCGGCATGGGGGCATTAATCCTTATGACGGGGACATCAGTTACCTCTTTAGCGAAAGAGGAAAAGGCGGATAAACCGAAACGCTATGCAATGGTACACGACGAAACAGCTTGTATCGGCTGTACTGCTTGTATGGATGCTTGTCGTGAAACAAACCACGTTCCTGAAGGCGTTTCACGTTTGGAAATTCTCCGTAGTGAACCTTACGGTGAATTCCCAAATCAAGAATACGAGTTTTTCCGTCAATCTTGCCAACACTGTACAAACGCCCCTTGCGTGGCAGTTTGTCCAACCGGTGCATCATTTATTGATCCTGAAACAGGTATCGTCGATGTGCATAAAGATCTTTGTGTAGGTTGCCAATACTGTGTTGCAGTTTGTCCTTACCGCGTACGTTTCATTCACCCAGTACACCGTACTGCGGATAAATGTAACTTCTGTCGCGATACAAACTTAGCAGCTGGCAAACAACCTGCTTGTGTAGAAGCTTGTCCAACCAAAGCATTAACCTTTGGCGATATGAATGATCCAAGCAGTGCAGTTTCCCGCAAAGTGAAAGAAAATCCGGTTTATCGCACTAAAGTGGAATTAGGTACTCAACCAAATCTTTACCATATTCCATTCCAACACGGGGAGCCAAGAAGATGACATTAGATTATCCTGTTCCGTTTCACACACCTAATTTGGTGTGGGATTCAACAATCGCTATCTATTTGTTCTTACTTGGTATTTCTTCCGGTGCGGTACAATTAGCGATTGCTTATAAACGTAGTCACAAATTAGAAAATCCTAGCAAAAACTGGATTATCAGAGCAGCCGCCGTTTTAGGTTCTGTGCCAACATTAATTGGTTTAACCCTATTAATTTTCCACTTGGCACGTCCTTGGACATTCTGGAAATTGATGTTTAACTATCAATTCAACTCTGTAATGTCTATGGGGGTAATGTTATTCCAAGTTTATATGCTGTTCTTGGTATGTTGGTGTGCGGTTATCTTCAAAGAAGATATCATGGCGTTTATCCAACGTTTTATGCCAAAACTTGGTTTTGTCGGTAAAATTATCAATGTATTAGAACGTTTAACTGGTCCTGTAGAAGTTATTCTCTTCATCTTAGCCGCTGTGCTAGGGGCTTATACCGGTTTCTTACTTTCAGCATTGATCAGTTACCCAATGTTAAATAACCCTGTTCTACCAGCGTTATTCTTGGCTTCAGGTACCTCTTCAGGTATCGCTGCAACCTTCTTATTTATCCTCATTGCAGGTAAATTAAAAGGTGATAGCCATGAGTCACACTTCATTCACAAATTTGAAGTGCCAATTATGGTGACTGAACTTGGTTTATTAATCTGTTTCTTTGTTGGTCTACACTTCGGTGGTGGTCAGAAAGTGGTTGCATTACACAATGCACTTTCCGGCTTCTGGGGCGCTGTGTTCTGGATTGGGGTATTCTTAATTGGTATCTTAATTCCACTATTTGCCAACCTTGCCGTAAAAGACAACTTAAAATACAACAAGAACTTTATTATCCTTGTGTCAATCTTCGACTTAATCGGGGTTCTCTGCTTACGTTACTTCATTTTGTATGCAGGACAACTTACCGTTGCGTAAGGATAAATTTCTTATTTAATCAAAAGGCGTATACAATACGCCTTTTGTTTATTTAGAAGACTAAAGTGCAGTTAATTTTACGTATGTTTTTTCATGCTTAAAATCAACCTTATTTTGTAAAATACAACCTTTAATACTGAAGAATACTATGCTTCCCGAACTCGGATTTCTCTCATTACTCTTTGCTACCACCGCGGCGCTCTTACTTTCTATCGTGCCGCAAATTGGTATTTGGCGAAATAAACCCTCTCTCACCAACACGGCTTGGGGATTAAGTTATTGCTTCGGTATTTTTACGAGCGTTTCAATCGGTATTCTTGCCTACTCTTTTGCAACCGATGATTTCACATTGGAATACGTGGCAGCACATTCTAATTCCCAATTACCAACATTCTTTAAAGTCGCCGCCACTTGGGGCGGACATGAAGGCTCTATTTTATTTTGGCTTTTCACATTAAGTCTTTGGTTGGTGGCTTTTGCCTTTTTCTCTCGCAAAAATGACCGCACTTTTTCTGCACAAACCCTTTCTTTACTTGGCTTAATTTGTCTTGGGTTTGCTATTTTTATTTTGTTCTACTCCAATCCATTTGGACGTGCGTTTCCTGCCCCTTCGGAAGGACGAGATCTCAATCCAATGCTGCAAGATATTGGCTTAATTTTCCATCCACCACTGTTATATGTGGGTTATGTGGGCTTTGCCGTTAACTTTTCCATGTCTATTTCAGCCTTAATCTTTAATCGTTCTACACAAGCTATCGCACGTGCTATGCGATCTTGGGTGCTCGTTTCTTGGTTATTCTTAACCTTAGGGATCGTACTCGGTGCCTGGTGGGCATATTACGAATTAGGCTGGGGTGGCTGGTGGTTCTGGGACCCAGTAGAAAACGCCTCACTTATGCCATGGTTATTGGGACTCGCACTGCTACACAGCTTGATGGTGACGGAAAAACAAGGCATGTTTAGCTATTGGACAACACTCTTTTCCCTACTCGCTTTTGCATTCAGTGTATTAGGTACCTTTATTGTTCGTTCAGGTGCATTAACCTCCGTTCACGCCTTTGCTTTAGATAGCTCCCGTGGTTATGTGTTATTACTCATTTTCTTCTTACTAACTGTTGGTTCGCTGAGCTTATTTGCCCTACGCACAAATACCAATGAAAGAGCGGTCAAATTTCCGCTTATTTCTAAAACAGGGGCAATTTTAGGCTTAAATATCGTATTGACCGTGGCAACTGTCAGCACATTCTTAGGCACTTTCTATCCAATGCTATTCCAGGCCATGAATTGGGGAAGTATTTCTGTGGGGGCGCCTTACTTTAATAGCATTTTCTTGCCATTACTCACTTTAGTGCTTTTTGCGATGGCGGCTACACTTTGCTTAAACTGGTTTAAATCAGACAAAAAACGCTTTCTCAAACGTCTGTTATTACTTATTCCCGCTGCAGTGATGGCTTATGGCATGATTTGGAATGCGCTGCAAAATGATGGCGCATTACGTTTCCATTTCTTCGCTTATGTATTACTCACCCTTGCTATTTGGGTATTATTCGTCACCTTATGGCAAAATTGGGTAAAAGTAAGACTTGCCTATTTCGGGATGATTCTCGCCCACTGTGGCGTGGCGATTGCCACAATGGGCGCCGTGATGAGTAGTTACTTTGGCAGTGAGTTAGGTGTTAGACTTGCGCCACAACAAAGCCAACAATTAGGTCAATTTGAATTCCACTACGATCGTTTTTCCAATGAAATCGGACCTAACTTTACCGCCGAAGTCGCTTTCTTTAACGTGTCAAAACAAGGTAAACCTTATGCTGAAATTGTACCGGAGCGCCGTTATTATGATGTTCGCACCATGACCATGAGTGAAGTGGGCTTAGATGCAGGCTTTTGGGGCGATTTATATATTGTGATGGGTGATAACTTGGGCAAAGGTGAATTCACGTTCCGCTTACATTACAAACCACTTATTCGCTGGTTATGGCTCGGAGGCATTTTAATGGCACTTGGCGCATTATGTTCTGCCATCAATTTGAAGAGAAAACGCGATGAATAAAAAGTTTATTTTGTTTTTACCACTGATTTTATTATTGAGCGTTTGCTTACTGCTTTTTGTTGGCTTACACAAAGATCCAAAACAAATTGCCTCTGCACTCATTAATAAGCCAGTGCCGGAATTCTATCAAGCAAATCTACTTGAACCGAGTCAAATCGTCAGCCCAAGAGATTTCCCAAAGAAACCTTTCCTGCTTAATGTATGGGGAAGTTGGTGTGGCTATTGCCAACAGGAACACCCTCTTTTGATGGAAATTTCAAAAGAAGTGCCCATTGTTGGAATCGACTATCGTGACAAACCTCAAAATGGCATTGCGATGCTAGAACGCATGGGCAATCCATTTATACTCACTATTGACGATAGTCGTGGTGAATTTGCAATGCAATTAGGCGTAGATGGTGCACCTGAGACCTATATTGTCGATGAACACGGCATGATCCGTTATCGTCATTCTGGCTATATGGATAGAGAAACGTGGCTCAATGAGATCAAACCAAAACTTGATGAATTAACTAAAAAGTAAAATGAAAAAATTAACCCGATTTCTGACCGCACTTCTACTGACTTTCGCCCTTTTTGCTCACGCAGAAATGGTGGATACTTATGCGTTTAAAAACCAAGCCGATCGTACTCGTGCTGTTGAACTGGCAAAATCCTTACGCTGCCCACAATGTCAGAATCAGAATTTAGTTGAGTCCAATTCACCGATTGCTTATGACTTACGTATTGAAGTCTATAAAATGGTGGATGAAGGAAAAACGAACCAACAAATTATTGATACGATGACTGCACGTTTTGGTAATTTCGTGAACTATAAGCCACCTTTCCAATGGAATACCGCACTACTCTGGCTATTGCCTATTTTGCTATTAATTGGTGCTTTTGCGTTGATTTTGTTTTCCACTAAAAAATCAGAAGACGCCCCTAAACCACTTGGAAATCAACCTCATACAGCGCCTAAAAAAGAAAAAAGTGCGGTCAAATTTGAAACCAAATCCGCCATTTGGGTCTTTGCAATCTTATTGATTCTTCCTTTAAGTTATTACTTCTCCCTTGATCGTTTTGAGCGCGTTCAACAAGGCGAAAAAGAGATGGTTGAGCTTGCCAATAAAAAAGCAGATACATCAATGGTGCATCAAAAAGAAGATATGGTGCTCAAAATTCAAAATAAAATTCGAGAAGATGTGAATAACCCTGAGCTTTGGGCTCAGCTAGGTGACGCCTATATGCAAAATGATGAATTTGATCATGCGCTCATCGCCTATAGCAATGCAGAAAAAATTTCAGGCACAACCCCGGCTATTTTAGGCTTAAAAGCGACCGCACTTTATTATCAAGCCGGTCAAAACATCACACCACAAATCCAGCAAATAATGGATGAAGCGTTAAAACAAGATAAACATGAAATATCGGTAATGACCTTATTGGCGACCGAAGCTTTTAAAAATCATGAAGCTGAAAAAGCCAAAGCTTATTGGCAACAATTATTAGATTCAGGTAATGCTGCCGTAGATCGCCGAACTGTCATCCAACGAATCAAAATGATAGACTATTTTGAAAAAGGACAAACCTCACAATAAGCTATGTCTCATTATTCAGAAAATATCATCATTGGAGCCGGTGCTGCCGGCTTATTTTGTGCCGCACAGTTAGGTAAACTGGGAAAACCAGCCACTATTTTTGATAACGGTAAGAAAATTGGCAGAAAAATTTTAATGTCTGGTGGCGGATTCTGTAATTTCACCAATATGGAAATCAGTCCAGACCGTTATATCAGTCAAAACAAGCATTTCGTCAAATCTGCCCTAAAACGTTATACACAATGGGATTTTATTGCTTTAGTCGCTGAATACGGCATTCCTTACCACGAAAAAGAATTAGGTCAGTTATTTTGTGATAACGGCGCAGAAGATATCGTGAAGATGCTCGGAACGGAATGTAACAAATATGGTGTTAGCATTCAATTACGTAGCGAAGTCAGTGATGTTGAAGTCGTTGAAAACAATCCTAAAGTGCGGTTCAAATTAAAGGTAAATGCGGTTGAATGGCAATGCCAGAATTTAATTATCGCCACAGGTGGGCTCTCCATGCCTGGCTTAGGCGCTTCGCCTTTTGGCTATCAAATTGCAGAACAATTTGGATTAAATGTGATTCCTCCGCGAGCAAGTCTTGTGCCATTCACGTGGCGAGAAAGTGAAAAATTCTATGCAGCTATCTCTGGTGTTTCATTAGATGTGGCGGCTACAAATCAAAACAAAACCTTTACTCATCAAATGCTATTCACCCATCGCGGTTTATCTGGTCCTGCTATTTTACAGATCTCCAATTATTGGCAACCGGGTGAAAGCATTCATTTGGATTTATTGCCTTATAACAATATTCGTCATCACCTGGATGAAATGCGTCAATCTTCGCCAAAATTGCAGCTAAAAACCGTATTAAGTCGCTTATTGCCGAAGAAATTAGTCGAACTTTGGTTAGAACAAGGCTTGATTCAAGATGAAGTGATTGCAAATTTAAGTAAAGTACGGTTAGAAAATCTAGAGAATTTAATCCACAATTGGCAATTCATTCCTAATGGCACTGAGGGCTACCGCACAGCTGAAGTCACAATGGGCGGTGTTGATACCCATGAGATTTCATCTAAAACCATGGAAGCCACAAAGATTAAAGGTCTCTATTTTATCGGTGAAGTGCTCGATGTCGTTGGTTGGTTAGGTGGCTATAATTTTCAATGGGCATGGAGTTCTGCTGCCGTTTGTGCAATGGGGATTGCTGAAAGCTAATCTTTCTCTGCATTAATTATTTTCATCATGAATGGAAAAATCATTACTTTGATCATGAAATATCCTTACGTTAAAATCATCATACTAAAATGAAAAGAAGGATATAAACATGACATCAAAAACACTTCCCTTTCACGCTGATACTGTGGGCTCATACTTGCGTTCTCAACCTTTAAAAGAAGCCCGTGCAAAATTTGCAGCAGGTGAACTTTCGCGTGAACAATTAACAGAAGTTGAAGATCAAGAAATTGCAAAATTAGTACAAGCTCAGTTAGATGCAGGTATTCAAGTCATCACGGATGGAGAATATCGCCGTGCATTTTGGCATATTGATTTCTTAGAAAACTTAAATGGCATCGAAGGTTATCACCCTGAACATGGTTATAAATTTAATGGTGTGGAAACCAAACCTTACAATACTCGCTGCTGCGGTAAAGTATCTTGGAATCCAAACCATCCATTTATCGAACATTTCAAAAAATTAAAAGACATTGTTGGGGATCGTGGCATCGTAAAATATACCATTCCAAGTCCGAATCAATTAATGTATCCAATTCAATGGGATACAGGAGTTTATGCGACGCGTGCAGAATTTGCCAAAGATGTTCAACAAGCTTATAAAGATGCGATCAAAGCTTTCTACGATGCGGGTTGCCGTTATTTACAATTTGATGATGTGTATTGGGGTTCACTCTGTAATAATCACTTAAAACCAGAATTTGAAGCAGATAAAGCGCAAGCCCTTGAAAATATTCAAGTTGTATTAGCCGCTAAACCAGCAGATATGGTTATCACAACGCATGTTTGTCGTGGCAATTTCCGTTCAACCTATTTATTAACTGGCGCATATGATCCTATTGCGGATGCGTTATTCGGTCAAACCCAATACGATGGCTATTTCCTTGAATATGATGACGAACGTTCTGGTGGGTTTGAGCCATTAAAACACTTTGCCAATAACCCACACAAAGGCCGCGTGGTATTAGGCTTAATCAGTTCAAAATTCCCTGAATTAGAAGATAAAGCGGCTATTAAAGCTCGCATTGAAGAAGCGACTAAATATGTTCCACTTGAGCAACTTTGCTTAAGCCCACAATGTGGTTTTGCATCAACAGAAGAAGGGAATATCATGACGGAAGCACAGCAATGGGCAAAAGTCCGTTACGTTGAAGAAATCGCCAAAGAAGTATGGGGTGAAGATTAACTCTTTCACACCTGATGTTAAAAACACGCTGTTTTTTAACCGCACTTTTATAGACTGAGAGCGTAGCAATACGCTCTTTTTTATTACTTCCTTTCAATAAATAAAAAAGCTGATGTTATTCGCATCAGCTTTTTCATTATCAATTTGTCACTAAATTTGCGTTAAATCGACGTTTTTCGTTTCTTTTGAGGCTAATAATGCTAACAAGGTTAAGAATGCATTAATGGCTAAATAAATCCCTACACCCATTAAGCCATAAAGTGCATTGATTTTTAATGAAATCATTGCCGCAATGGTTGCCCCGATAATGGATGCAATATTGTAGGCTAAAGAGGCGCCAGAATAACGTACTTCCGTTGGGAATAATTCAGGTAATAACGCCGCCATTGGGCCAAATGTCATGCCCATTAATGCCATACCAATTACTAAGAAAGCAAATACAGAAGCCGGTGTACCATTTCCAAGGAATAATGGCATACATAATGCAAAAATTAAAATGCTGACCGTTGTCCAAATCAACCATTTACGACGACCGATTTTATCTGCATAAAGACCTGAAATACTAATAAAAATCGCAAAAACGATCGCACTCATTAAAAGTAATCCCGTGAAGGTATTGGCAGGAATGCCTAACCCCATAGGATAGCCCGCTTCTGAAAGGGTTGCCGGTGTACGAGAATACGCTTGAGCAAAGGCGGTCATAATATAGAACAAGGAATAGGTTGCCACCATGATAAATGTACCAATCACCATTGGTTTAAAGTGTTTAGTGAAAACCACACTCACCGGTGCTTTTAATTTTTTCCCTTTTACTTCCGCTTCAACGAAAACATGGCTCTCATGTAAAGTTAAACGAACATACAACCCAACTAAAACTAAGGCTAAAGAAGAAACAAACGGGATACGCCATGCCCACTCAACAAGGGCTTGTTGCCCCCAGAAATAGCTCACTAAGAAGAAGGTCGCATTAGCAACAAATAAACCAATTGGTGCACCTAATTGAGGGAATGTACCATACCAAGCACGTTTTCCTTCTGGTGCATTTTCTGTTGCCACTAAAGCAGCTCCGCCCCATTCACCACCAAGACCAATACCCTGACCGACTCGGCAAATACATAACAAAATCGGTGCCCAAATACCAATTTGAGAATAAGTCGGCAATAAACCGATAACGACAGTAGATCCGCCCATTAAAACCAAAGAGGCGACCAAGGTTTTCTTACGACCAATCTTATCACCAAAGTGCCCAAATAAAGCTGAGCCAATTGGACGAGCAAAGAACGCTAAGGCTAGTGTTGAAAGAGAAAGCAAATCATCTGAAAGCGGATCGCCACTATGGAAGAATTGCGTGTTAAAAACTAATACTGCCGCAGCGGCATAGATATAATAATCGAAGAATTCAATTGCGGTACCCACCATAGATGCTAAAGCAACCTTAAGTGGATCATTACGAAGTTGTGAGGACATTTTGCTTCCTTAAGAGTTCAAATAAAACGAAAGGGCTAAATCCTAGCATTTCCCTTAAGGTTGAGCAATTTTTAATACGATATTTTCGATTTTTTCAGCAAAATATGTCGGGTTTTCTAGATGTGCATTATGGCCTGCGTCAGGAATAAGCGTTAAATTGAGTTGATTATCCTCTGCCATCTGGCGAAACTTCTGATCTCGTTCACCACAAAAATAAAAAAATGGCAGCAAACTTGACCGCACTTTCTCGCGAAAATCAGGCTGTTTAGCAAGACTAGTGGCTAATAACATATGACCAATATTTGCCCCACTATTGGCTTTTCGCTTTTCAATTAATGCCTTACGTTGCTGTTCATTTAAATGAGAAAAAACAGGTTGTTGATACCAATCTTCGAGCACGGTTTCAGGCTTTTCATGAAAAAAACGCTCAGCCCACATGTTGTCATTGACTAGACGGCTTTGTTTTTCTTGTTCAGATTGTAAACCTAAATTCGCCCCTTCTAAAATGACTGCCTTTAAATGCCCTATTTTCACTTTCGCTTGCAGTGCATAATATTGTGCGATTCGTCCACCAAGTGAATAACCGATTAAGATATAAGGCTCATTTTTTATGAGATGTTGAATTTGTTCTTCAAGGCACTGAGCGGTTTGCTCAAAATCTTCAACGGCAACAGCTTTATTCTCACCATGAAACGGTAAATCGAGAGAGAAACAACGAAAGTGCGGTAGATTTTCGATGACTTTTTGCCAATCTGATTTCGTACCTAATAAGCCATGAAGAAAAACAAGATTCATCATAATAATGCCATATAAAGAAATCCCCTCTATATAAGAGGGGAAAAAATTATTCACCAATCACCGCGTGGCTGATTTGTTCAATCAAGCGCTTATAGGTTGCGCTACCATCACTTGGGTTTGTTTTAATTTCAATTAATGTCGCACGGCGGCGAGTATAAGCTTGTTTTAACACGGAGCTTAAATCTGCCCAGGTGTAAGGCAAGGCATATTTTAAGCCAAACATTGCCGCGACTTGAGAGAAATCACCATTATGTGGCAAGCGATAGAACTGCTCTTTCACCTCTTCCTCCACTGGCAACATATCAAAGATTGCGCCACCATTATTGTTAATCACAAAAATAATAGTCGGTTGAGTGACATTCTTAAATAAGGCTAAAGAGTTTAAATCATAAAGCGTGGACGTATCACCAATCATGGCCACCACAGGTTGATCGGCACCGATACCAATACCTGCAGCCGTTGCTAATAAGCCATCAATTCCGCTTGCACCACGGTTAGTGAAAATTGGATACCCTTCAGGTAATTTGGTTAATGCATCAACCAAGCGTACAAAAAGACTGTTTCCTAAGAACAAAATACCGTTGTAAGGTAAAACACGCTCAATATGATGTGCTAATGAGGCTTCATTAAGATTGCCACCGACTTGTTGTTCGATAAAGGTTGCACAGAATTTTGAAAGTGCCAGAGGTTCGAGCAACCAAGGCTTTTGACGCAATGGCGGGTGTGCACGCAACCAATGATGAGCTTTGGCGTTAAAGCGAGTTTGCGTATGGTGGTTTGGATCAACTGCATTTTGACTTTGCTCCACCACCCAAAATTCGCCTTGGAATTCCGCTAAGAATTGGTTAATCCGTTTACTGATAAAACGAGAGCCAAATTGAATCACGATATCAGCTTGAAGTAATTTTTGCTTCACAGTTTGGTTTGCTAGCCAAATATCCGCATAAGGCATGAGAGGTTCTACACCTGATTGAATATCCGTAAGCAAAATCCATCCCATGGTATTTGCCCATGAGTTAATACCCATTGCTTGTTCAGGCGTTAATTGTCCTGCCACAATCACACCACGTTTCGTACGCCAAGTATCCCAATTCTCGTGCATTAACACTTCTTGCTGTAATGGTTGATGATCAACCCAATTTTTAGGCTGACTTAACCAACGTTGAATTGGCATTAACCATGGGTGACCGTCAATTTCTTGCTCTTGGGCATTATAAAGTGGCTCTGCAAAAGGCACATTGATATGTACCACACCTGGTTGTTGTTTTTGTTTATAGCAAGCTTGTTCTAACGTAGAAATTAACCATTTTGCTGCATAATCTGCCTGAGGTTTCGGTAGATTGACACTTGCCACAGGGTAATCTGCAAACATATTTTGTTGCACGATAGCTTGATTCGCCCCACATTCCCATAATTCAGGTGGACGATCAGCGGTAAGAATGATTAAATTCACGCCTGTTTGACGAGCTTCGATAATTGCTGGATATAAATTTGCTGCTGCGGTGCCCGAGGTGACAATCACTGCAACTGGTGCTTGTGTAGATTTTGCAATCCCCAACGCAAAAAAACCTAAACCACGTTCATCAAAGTGGCTATGGCACGTTGCACGAGAAGCATTTTGTAAACGCACAGCTTCTAGCGTTAAAGGTGTTGAGCGTGAACCTGGCGCAATACAAAAGTGACTCACGCCTTGGCGAACCAAGGTTTCTAAGATCACCTTTGACCAACAACGATTAAATACGCTTACAGACATTCTTCTTATTCTCCGTTATTCTCTGCAAACAGGGAAATCAGCCCTGCCGCTTTACGTTCAATTTCTAACCACTCCTCTACAGGTTGTGAGCCTTCCACAATCCCCGCGCCAGCAAATACACGTACTTGGTTTTCTTCAATAAAAGCCGAACGAATGGTGACACAAAATTCTGAGAGATGTTGACTCATCACACCTAATGTTCCAGCATACCAACGACGATCAAAGGTTTCTATTTCAGCCAAAGCTTTCTTTGCTTGTTGCTGTGGTAAACCTGATACTGCTGCCGTTGGATGAATCGCCTTCAGTAAATCGGCATCCGTACAAAGTGCGGTCAATTTTGCTTGCATTTTTCGAATCAAATGCTGCACTTTGCGTAATGACTTTAATGCGACATCATCAACGGTAATTTGTTCCACTAAGTGACTGATATTTTGTGAAATATCTTCAACCACCAACCAGTTTTCATTGAGGTTTTTTTCATCATTTAATAACCAATTCGCACGTTCATCATTCTCACTCGGATTATCACTAACAGGCGCAGTCCCCGCAAGCGCTTCCGTAAATAACTGACGATCATCTCGCGCAAATAAACGTTCAGGCGTCGAACCTACAAAACAGTGTTCAGCATTATCTGCCCATAAAAAATGGTAACAACCACTATTTTTTGCTTGGCTTGCGGCAAGAAAATCTTTTCCGTTTAACTTACTCTGAAGACCAAACACGGTTTCATTTGCTAACACAAGCTTGGTTAATTCACCTTGTCGAATGCGAGCGAGTGCTTGATTGACCCAGTCACACCACGTTTCTTGGTTTGCTTTTGGCACCATGCTTTCGATGGTTAATTGATTAAGTGGTAAAAGTGCGGTCGTTTTTTCAAATGAATTCAATACCGCTTTTGCCAGATTAAGCTCATTTGTTTCAACAAAAACTGAAATCTCAGTCTCTCCATGTTGTTGTTCAATTAAAACTTGAGGCAAAATAAACTGGCTTTCACCTTGAAACTGTAAACCACCGACTAAAGGGAAATCGTGTTCTTGGATAAATTGCTGTGCCAAATCCACATCTGAAAATGACCGCACTTTCCCCACCGCTGCGACGGTTTTAGCTTTATCACGAAAACGTAAATAAAATTGTGGATAAACAAGTTGCCCTTTCATCCATGCCAAAAGATCAACACCCAATTTCATCTTCGTCTGAAGACGTGCAATAGCGGGTTGCTGATCAGTTGTCGCCAAGGTTTCAAACTGGCGAATTAGCTCAGATTTAGCTTGTTCTAAAGGGCCCATGAAAAATAATAAAACACACAAAAAATTAGCCCATATTCTACCGCACTTTAATACATTCAAAAAATTTTTTTATTAAATCTTTTCAAGATAAGAATTTAAGCGTAAATTAGACGTAATTTTTGAATGAAAATCTAATTATCATAGGATGTTACTAATGAGATCTTTTCCGAAATCAGACAAATTAGAACACGTTTGCTACGATATTCGTGGACCGGTTCACAAAGAAGCTTTACGTCTAGAAGAAGAAGGCAACAAAATCTTAAAACTTAATATCGGCAACCCTGCCCCATTTGGTTTTGAAGCGCCTGATGAAATTTTAGTTGATGTTATCCGCAACCTACCATCTGCACAAGGTTATTGCGATTCCAAAGGGTTATATTCGGCACGTAAGGCTATCGTGCAATACTATCAATCTAAAGGTATTCATGATGCGACAGTAAACGATGTGTACATCGGGAATGGTGTGTCTGAATTGATTACCATGTCCATGCAAGCTCTTCTCAATGATGGTGATGAAGTATTAGTTCCAATGCCAGACTATCCATTATGGACAGCGGCTGTGACGTTAGCGGGCGGAAATGCAGTACATTATTTATGTGATGAAGAGGCTGGTTGGTTCCCAGCTATTGATGATATTCGCGCAAAAGTAAATGCCAAAACTAAAGCTATCGTCGTGATCAACCCGAACAACCCAACGGGTGCAGTTTATAGCAAAGAGTTACTTGAAGAAATTATCCAAGTTGCACGTGAAAATAATCTGATTATTTTTGCAGACGAGATTTATGACAAAATTCTCTACGATGGTGCTGTCCACCATCATATTGCTGCCCTTGCACCAGATGTATTAACCATTACATTCAATGGCTTATCAAAAGCGTATCGTGTTGCGGGTTTCCGTCAAGGTTGGATGATTTTAAATGGGCCAAAACAACATGCTAAAGGCTATATTGAAGGTTTAGATATGCTGGCGTCTATGCGTTTATGTGCAAATGTGCCAATGCAGCATGCCATTCAAACTGCATTAGGTGGCTATCAAAGTATTAATGAATTTGTTCAACCGGGTGGTCGTTTACTGGAACAACGCAATAAAGCCTATGATTTAATTACTCAAATCCCGGGTATTAGTTGCGTAAAACCAATGGGGGCAATGTATATGTTCCCGAAACTCGATATCCAAAAATTCAACATTCATAGTGATGAAAAATTTGTGCTCGATTTATTACGTAAAGAGAAAGTGCTTCTCGTGCACGGTAAAGGCTTTAACTGGCATTCACCGGATCACTTCCGTGTGGTGACACTTCCTTATACCGGTCAATTAGAAGAAGCCATTGGCAAATTGGCACGATTCTTAGAGACTTATCGTCAATAATAAAAAAGAGCGGTTAATTAACCGCTCTTTTTTATTTCATGATTTATAACTATGCCCAGAAATAACGCACCACATGGAAGAAAATTGGTGCGGAGAAACAAAGCGAATCCATACGGTCTAAAATACCACCATGGCCACTTATCATATTCCCCCAGTCTTTCACACCCATACTGCGTTTCATTGCTGACATCACGAGCCCCCCTAAGAATCCCATTAAGCAAATTAACAAACTCATTAAAAAGGCTTGCCATGCATTAAATGGTGTCAGCCAATGAAGCAACATCCCTAATAAACTTGCGCTTAATACCCCACCAACAAAACCTTCTACTGTTTTAGATGGCGATAAGGTTGGTGCAATTTTATGCTTACCAAAAAGTTTACCCCAAACGTATTGCAACACATCACTTGACTGTACTACCAAGATTAAGAAGATCATTAATAAAAGATTTTTTCCTTCATAACCAGAGATATCAAGGGTCAATAAAGCGGGAATATGTGAAATACAGAATACACTAATCATCAATGCCCACTGAATTTTCGTTGAACGATCTAAGAAATGCGCCGGATCGCCGAGTAATGCCGACAGAATAGGTAAAAATAAGAAGCCATATACTGGAATGAAAATTGTGAACATGCTAAACCAATCAATGGCGACTAAAAAATATTGCAATGGTAAGATCACATAAAAACAAGCGGCTAGCGCAAGATGATCGCCTCGCCGAATATTCAATAGAGAAAGAAACTCACGCAATCCCATAAATGAAATAATCAAAAATAGCCCAATCACGCCATAAAAGCCCAATAAACTCGCAATAAAGATAATCCCAATCATCACCCACCAAGCATTGATGCGTGCATTCAGGTTATCAATAACGCTATTCGGTGTATCCACACCCGATCTGCGTTTTAAAATATATCCCACTGAGGAAGCAAAAATTAAGGCGATAAATAAACCACCGAAGAGTTGCCATATTTCTGTCATCATTTGCTCCTAAGATTTGCCTTTTTCACTGACGTTTAAACTTAATAATGCCAATTGAGCACGTGTCAGAAACACCTCTTTAGTTTCATCTGCCCCAATCTTTAATGGCTCGCCCACATAAAGATCACATAACAATGGGATCGGTAAAATAAAGCCTTTTGGTAAAACATTATTCATATTACTAATCCAAACGGGCACAAACTCACAATCAGGATTTTCTTTGGCTAAATAAAACAATCCGCTTTTAAATGGTTGAAGTGGGAAATCATCATCCATCTTACGAGTTCCTTCAGGAAAAATAATCAGGGAGTCATTGACTAATGCTTCACTCATTTGTCGTATGGCAGCTTTTGGATCTTGGCTATTACGTTCAATCAGTAACATATTGAACACTTTATAGGCTAAAAAGCGACGAATTGCGCCTTTCGTCCAATAATCTTTGCCTGCAACAGGGCGGGTTTGCTTTCTCACTTCATAAGGCAATGAAATCCAAAGTAAGATAAAATCCCCATGACTATTATGATTGGCAAAATAGACACGATGCCCTTCTGAAGATTGTTCTGCAATTGCAGGTTGTGGTCGAACGCCTGTAATAAAAGAAGCAAAGCGACACAATAAAAAATCGATTAATCTCGCAAACATATTTGCTCCTATTATTCCGTCACTTCGGCTAAACCATTTTTTACTCGCTTAATACAAGTCACAATGAGCAAGATAATGACGATATTAGCTACCCACCAGAAAAGTGAATGCAAACTACCATTCACCGCATAGAGTAAACCGAGCACACCAAATACGAATGCACGATCACTTTTACCCATTGGGCCATCATAACGACGCGTTTTGCCTTGAACTTGCCCTAAAATGCCACATAACTCACTCAACGCGGCAAGCCAAATAATACTTGAGATTTGAATACCATCAAAAGGCGCGACAAAAGCAAAAGGAAGGTAAAGTGCTGCATCAGAGACGACATCAGTAATTTCATTAAGATACCCCCCTAATCGACTTTTTTGATTAAATTCACGTGCGAGCATGCCATCAATGGCATTCAACGCCATACGCAAAAACAACCAAATAGGGATAAGGAAGAAAAGAGAAGAAAATGTCGGAAATAGTGCGAGAACCACACCGAGTAAAATAGAAAGTAAGCAGGCAATTAGCGTAACTTGATTTGCTGTTACGCCTTTTGCCGCTAATTGCCTAACTAAAGGCCGAAGTAAATTCTGAAATTTGGGTTTTAAAGCATAGATACTCATCTACCATCTCCTTGTTTTTATTAAAAAACATAAATATGTTTCTAATAATAGGACGGTATAGAGTATTACTCAAGTTTTTTATTCATCCATATAACCTAAACTTCTTAAGGCACGTTCATCGTCTGCCCAACCTGACTTCACTTTTACCCAAAGTTCAAGGTGTACTTTATTATCAAATAAGCGTTCCATGTCAGCACGCGCTTCCATACCAATAGTTTTAATTTTTTGCCCTTGAGCACCGATCACCATTTTCTTTTGGCCTTCGCGTTCAACTAAAATCAAGCCATTGATTTCATAAGTACCACGCTCATTTACTTTAAATTGTTCAATTTCAACCGTTACCGAATAAGGTAGCTCTTCCCCTGTGAAACGCATTAATTTTTCACGAATAATTTCTGACGCCATAAAACGCTGTGAACGGTCCGTTACATAATCCTCTGGGAAGTGGTGAACGCCTTTACGTAATGATTGACGAACAATTTTCTCTAATTGATGGACATTATTACCACGTTGTGCAGAAATCGGCACAATGTGAGCAAAGTTAAACTTGCTGCCTAAATCTGTAATAAATGGCAATAAATCATCTTTATTCTTAATATTATCAACTTTGTTGATGGCAAGTACGACAGGTGCTTTCGCATTACGTAATTTGTTTAACACCATTTCATCATCGGCATTCCAATGTGTACCATCCACGACGAAAATAATGAGATCTACATCCCCGATTGCCGAGCTTGCTGCACGGTTCATTAAACGGTTAATCGCGCGTTTTTCTTCAATATGAAGCCCCGGCGTATCCACGTAAATTTCTTGGTAGATACCTTCCGTTTTAATTCCCACAATACGGTGACGCGTAGTTTGCGCCTTGCGAGACGTAATCGAGATTTTTTGTCCCAAAATTTTATTTAACAGGGTAGATTTCCCTACATTTGGGCGGCCTACGATAGCAATAAAGCCACAATAGGTCTCTTGTTCTTGATTTAATTCGCTCATTTAATTTCCAATGTTTTTAAGATTTGTTCTGCGGCCGCTTGTTCTGCTTTACGGCGGCTAGAACCTTTCGCGATAAAAGTGCGGTCAATATTGGGTACGTTTTTTACTGTACATTCTACGGTGAAGGTTTGGCAATGGGCTTCGCCTTCAATTTTGATTACTTCATAGGTTGGTAAGGCAAAATGCTTACCTTGTAAATACTCTTGCAAGCGCGTTTTGGCATCTTTTTGGTTATCACCCGGTTTAATTTCGGCGAGTAAAGTTTTATACCAACTACGCACAATATCTGCTGCTTTATCAAAGCTTGAATCTAATGCCATTGCGCCAATTACCGCTTCAACACAATCCGCCAAAATAGATTCACGACGAAAGCCACCACTTTTCAATTCACCAGAACCTAAGGACATATAATCCCCAAGCTCAAAATTGCGGGCAATCATCGCCAGGGTTGGCTCACGAACTAATGTGGCACGCATTCTGCTCAGTTCACCTTCATTACAACGAGGGAATTGATGATAAAGCGCGTCTGCGATGACATAATTGAGAATCGAATCGCCTAGGAATTCTAGGCGTTCATTATGTTGAGTGGAGGCACTGCGGTGTGTCAGTGCCAATTTTAAGTGTTTTAGATCGGAAAATTGATAACCAATTTTTCGTTCTAGGCGATCTAAATGATTCATATTAATTAATTTTTGTAAAGAAACGGTCTAAACGGAAGCCTGTAGGCCACTCATTTGGTTCTTTTTCTAAACTCATCCAAATATAAGTGGCTTTACCCACGATATTTTTTTCTGGTACAAATCCCCAAAAACGGCTGTCATCACTATGATCACGGTTATCCCCCATCACAAAATATTGCCCTTCAGGCACAATCCATTCTGCAGTAGGTAAGCCTTCTTGTGGATAGAATTCAATCCCCGAATAACGGCGCATTGGCTCCACTAAAATACTATGGGTCACGTCACCAATTTCCAAATATTCCACTTGCGTTGGGAATGCTGGATTTGTAGGTTCTTGTTTATATTCAAACGCTTTAGTTTGGCAATCTACTTCGCAAGGTTTGCCATCTTTGCCATAAACCAGTGTTAAAGCATTTTTTTCAACATCAAGGATAATGCGGTCACCGCCTTTCCCGACAATACGTTTAATGTAATCTACACCAGACATATTGTTTTTAGATGTTAATGCAAGATTTTCAGCATAAGCGGCTCGCGTTGCCCCTAAACTTGTACGAAGTAACGCTTGTTCCGGCGCTTTAAACACAATTACATCACCACGTTCTGGTTTGTTACCTTCAATAATCGTATTTTGGAAAATGGGGTCTTTAATACCATAAGTATATTTATTAACAACGAGGAAATCCCCTACGCGCAACGTCGCTTCCATTGATCCTGATGGAATTTGGAATGGTTCAAAAATAAATGAACGCACAAGAAATACCACGGATAACACAGGGAAAAGCGAAGAAATAAATTCTGAACCTTCTGAAATAGGCTCAATTTTCGCTTTTTCTTCGTCTGTTAATGCTTTGCCTGAACGTTGTTCTGCGCGTGCAATTTGACGACGACGTCTCGGCATCACGGCAAAGCGGTGATAACACCATAAAATGCCGGAAAGTGCAGTTAAAATCAGCAATAAAATACTGAATGTGTTAGGCAGTTGGAAATAATCTAACACTTTCCAACCAGCAAAGCCTACGGCTAACAACAGAATAAAAAATACATTCGACATTGCTCTACTTTCCTATTTATCTTTACCAACATGTAAGATCGCTAAAAACGCTTCTTGCGGTACTTCCACGTTACCTAAAGACTTCATTCGTTTTTTACCCTCTTTCTGTTTCTGTAAGAGTTTTTTCTTACGGCTCACGTCCCCACCATAACATTTTGCTAATACGTTTTTACGCAATTGTTTTACCGTTGAACGCGCAATAATGTGGTTGCCAATCGCAGCTTGGATCGCGATATCAAATTGTTGACGTGGAATCAGTTCACGCATTTTTTCAACTAATTCACGACCACGATAAGGTGCATTATCTTTATGAACGATTAATGCTAACGCATCAACACGATCACCATTGATCATAATATCCACACGAACCATGTCCGCTGCTTGGAAACGTTTGAAACCATAATCCAAAGACGCATAACCACGCGATGTTGATTTCAAGCGATCGAAGAAATCTAAGACTACTTCGCCCATTGGAATTTCATAAGTTAACGCAATTTGGTTACCGTGATACACCATATTAGTTTGCACACCACGTTTTTCCACACAAAGGGTGATGACATTTCCTAAGAATTCTTGTGGTACAAGCATATTACACTCTGCAATTGGCTCACGAATTTCCGCAATATTATTTAGTGGTGGTAGTTTTGATGGACTATCCACATAAACCACTTCACCATTGGTCATTTCAACTTCATAAATTACAGTTGGTGCTGTGGTAATCAAATCAAGATCGTATTCACGCTCTAAACGCTCTTGAATGATCTCCATGTGTAAAAGCCCCAAGAAGCCACAACGGAAACCAAAACCTAAAGCCGTTGAGTTTTCTGGCTCATAGAACAGCGATGCATCGTTTAAGCTTAATTTACCTAACGCATCACGGAAAGCCTCATAATCGTCAGAGCTAACTGGGAACAAACCCGCATAAACCTGTGGTTTTACTTTCTTAAAGCCTGGCAATACATGGCTTGCAGGATTGTGTTGGTGCGTTAAGGTATCCCCTACTGGTGCTCCTAAAATATCTTTAATCGCACAAACAACCCAACCTACTTCGCCGGTATTTAATACTGTCGTATCCACTTGTTTTGGCGTGAAAATCCCTAAACGGTCGACGTTATAAGCTTGTCCTGTGGACATTACTTTGATTTTATCGCCTTTACGCAACACACCATTTTTAATACGAACTAATGACACCACGCCTAAATAGTTATCGAACCAAGAGTCAATAATCAATGCTTGTAATGGTGCATCAGGATCACCTTCTGGCGCAGGAATTTTCGCAACGATTTCTTCTAATACATCTTCGATACCCACACCGGTTTTAGCTGAACAACGTACCGCTTCCATCGCATCAATACCCACGATGTCTTCAATTTCTTCTGCAACACGTTCAGGATCTGCTGCCGGTAAGTCGATTTTATTTAAAATCGGCACAACTTCTAAGTCCATTTCAATGGCGGTGTAGCAGTTTGCCAAGGTTTGAGCTTCTACGCCCTGTCCTGCATCCACAACTAACAATGCCCCTTCACAAGCTGCAAGAGAGCGTGATACTTCATAAGAGAAGTCCACGTGCCCTGGTGTATCGATAAAGTTTAATTGGTAAGTTTCACCATCTTTCGCTTGATAATTTAAAGTTACACTTTGGGCTTTAATGGTAATACCGCGCTCACGCTCAAGATCCATAGAATCCAACACCTGCGCTTCCATTTCACGATCAGAAAGCCCACCACAGGTTTGAATTAATCGGTCAGAAAGAGTCGATTTACCGTGGTCAATATGGGCAATAATAGAAAAGTTGCGAATATTCTTCATAAATAGATTAGTTTTCTCAAAAATCATTAAATTTAACTGGCGGATTGTACCTGAAAAGCGTGGAAATCGCTAGAAAATAAAAGGATGTATATGGTGAGTTTTTTATTTAAAAATTAATGCTATAATCCCCAATATGGCTCAATCAATACCAATATCCCTAGGGAATCCTATGAAAAGATTTGTAACTATCACATTAATCAGCTTGTTTTGTATTGGTTGTTCACAACTAAAACTATTACCAAATCAAGAACTACCGCAACAAGATAGATACTTAAAAGTCCTAAATGGTCAAGATCCTCTTTATCTAGATAAATCAAGCATCCGTGTTAATTCTGATAACTCCAATGAGCTGTCGTACTATTTAATAACTAATATAAGCTCATCTGATCGAGCTCTAAAAGGCACGTCGATGAAAAAACTAACAACGGTAAATTGTGCAGATAAGACGGCTATACTCAGCGCAAACAATCAGTTTGAAGTATATACTCAGTTCTTTGCTCAAGGTGAAAAACTTTTTGACATCCCCGAAAAAGCACAAAAAATAGAAATGCAAAATACCACTCCTTTATCTCTCATATCAGCAAAAGTTTGCCAATATGCTGGGAAAAAATTTGGAGAAAAAGAAAATGTACTCATCGAAATGCAGAAAAATTAAAAAAAACAATAATAAACTAAATATTAATATGTAAAAGCCTCTTAATAAGAGGCTTTTACATTACTTAACTTTAAATATTTCTTTAAGTGCTTCTAAAAAACCATTAAATTTATTCTCAGCCTTATCTTTACGTACACACTCGCCTTCGTATGTTTTAGTAAGAGGCTGAACTACCGTGAATCTATCTCTTGAGAATTTAGTCACCTTCAACTCGATAGTATCCTCTTTACCAATATTGTTTGAATAAATATTAAAAACACTTTTCTCAATATTCTTAAAGCTATTTGTCTGTTGTATTTTCCCAAATGTATCAGGATAAATTAAACGTTGTGCACTTTGTTTTTTTAATTTGTATACCAAATAATTATTATTAAAACTCCAACTACCATTAGCAATAGTTAAATATTTTAACGGTGAAGAGAAATAGTCTTTAATTGGTAATTCAGCATATCTACTTAAGCTATGATCAAAAATGAAATTCTCATCTTTAAGAGAACCGTCTGATTTAAGATAAATTAAATCAATAGTTCCCACTCCAATATCTTCATATTTGATTGAGCAAGACCAATCTCCCACAAAATCTTGTTTCGTTAGGTTTGATGGAGTTGATGAACAACCTACTAAGGCAAGGACTAGACTACTAAAAAATAACTTTCTCATAAATACCTCTTTGTGTAAAAACATTAGGTATTTTACACAAAATAAAGCGAAAGTGCGGTCAAATTTTCAAACCTTTATAGATAAAACAAAACCCCGAATTACTTCGGGGTTTCTTTTTTCATTCAAACTGAAATTATAGGCTTTCAGTGAAAGTACGAGTAATAACGTCACGTTGTTGTTCTGGCGTTAAAGAGTTGAAACGTACTGCGTAACCAGAAACACGGATAGTTAATTGAGGGTATTTATCCGGGTTATTTACTGCATCTTCTAAAGTTTCACGACGTAATACGTTTACGTTTAAGTGTTGACCACCTTCAACTTTAACTGTTGGTGCTACGTTTACCGGTAATTCACGGTATTCGATTTGGCCTAATTCGCTCACTGCTACTACTTGGTCTTCTGCGAATTCAGCTTTTGCACATAAACAACGAGCTTCATTTTTTTCGCTGTCTAATAACCAGAATGAGTTTAAAAGATTGTCATTTGCTGCTTGAGTAATTTGGATACCTTTGATCATAAAGTGCCTCCTAATTTGGCGGTTGTATATTTATTAAACTGTGCAAATTTTATCAAACTATTTGAAGAATTCAATTAATTTTGACATAAAACAGGTTCTTTTTTCTGACTAATTTTTAAAAATTGATCTAGATTAAAGTTTCAGCCACAGCAAGGCCTCAACATACTTTAAACTTTAACAAAATATTAACATGATTCTCAGATAAAGCCTTTCTAAGCAATTTCATTTATAATGTGCTCAAGCTTATCCAATAAGGAAATACAGAATGAAAACCTGGACAGATGTTATCGGTCAAGAGAAAGAAAAACCTTACTTTAAACACATTCTACAACAAGTCCATCAAGAGCGACTCGCGGGGAAAACCATTTACCCACCGCAAGACGAAGTGTTTAATGCCTTTAAATATACGGCATTTGATGAGGTGAAAGTCGTCATTTTAGGACAGGATCCCTATCATGGCCCAAATCAAGCGCACGGTTTAGCTTTTTCGGTGAAACCTGAGGTTGCAATTCCCCCTTCTCTACTGAATATGTACAAAGAATTGTCTAACGACATTCCTGGTTTTAAAATGCCAAATCATGGCTACTTGGTGAAATGGGCTGAACAAGGTGTGCTGTTGCTTAACACCGTGCTAACGGTAGAACGTGGCATGGCACATTCACATGCTAAATTTGGTTGGGAAGTTTTTACAGATCAAGTGATTGCAGCACTTAATGAACATCGTGAAAAAGTAGTATTTTTACTTTGGGGAAGCCATGCGCAGAAAAAAGGGCAATTTATTGATCGCAATCGTCATTATGTTTTAACTGCCCCGCACCCTTCTCCACTTTCTGCACATCGAGGTTTTCTAGGATGCCATCATTTTTCTAAAACTAACGAATATTTAAAACAAAATGGTTTAACTGAAATTGATTGGCAAGTTTAAGATTGCGACTCAACATCAAGCGGGAGATTCTTTTCCCGCTTTTCTTCCTTTTTCTGCTCTCGTCTTTTTTTAAAAAAATCACTCAATTTCTGACCGCACTTTTCTGCGAGCACGCCAGACGTAATTTCTAACGTATGATTCATTTTATAATCATCAAAGAAATGAAAGCGAGAACCTACTGCCCCGGTTTTATAATCTGACGCACCGAAGACTAAACGTTTAATCCGGCTATGTAAAATCGCACCCGCACACATGGTACAAGGCTCAAGGGTGACATAGAGTGTGGTATTAAGCAGACGATAATTTTGAATATTTTGCGCCGCGTTACGCAATGCGACAATTTCAGCGTGAGCAGTCGGATCATTTTCAATGATAGATAAATTCCAGCCTTCACCGAGAATATTTCCTTCATCGTCCACCAACACCGCACCGACAGGAATCTCACCGAGTGCTTCTGCACGATCGGCAAGCATCAGAGCGTATTGCATAAATTTCTCGTCTAAATCTGACCGCACTTTGAATGCCTAAACTGAGAAAGGATATTTGATTGGTTCGTGAGATTGATAGCCCACCACCTTGAAATCATCCATCGTCACCCAAGTTTCAAGATCTTCAAGGGTTTTAATATCAGGATTAATTTCTAATTGTGGTGAAGGGAATGGTTCACGTTTTAATTGCACATCACGCATTAACTCTAGTTGGTCTTCATAAATATGCGCATTTACAATTTTATGATATGCCTTACCCGGTTTATTCCCGGTAATTTGCGCCATTAATGCAAGGAAAGTAAAGACTTGAATTTGATTGAAGTTTAAGCCAAGTGGCACATCACAAGAACGCTGATAACTGGTTAAGTGCAATGTATCGCCTACTAAAGAGAAAGTATGTGTGTGCATACAAGGGCGCAAACAACCCAAATCAAATTCGCCTGGATTGAAGAAAGTCAGGATTTCGCCACGATCATCAATACCTCGACTTAAATTATTCACAATTTTACGAAGTTGATCGATGGTTTCGCCATTCGGTTTACGCCATGCTCTACCTTGCACACCATAAACGCGGCCCATATCATCGGTGCCTTTACGGTGTGGATTGGCAAGCCAAGCGGCATTTTCATTGGCATTGGCATCCCACGTTTTGGTACCAAGCTTGCGGAAATCTGCCGCATTGTCATAACCACGGATATAACCTAAAAATTCCGCAATTGCCGCTTTCCAATAGCTTTTACGCGTGGTAATTAAGGGGAATTGATTATTAGCAACATCATATTCTAAATCCGCATTAATCATTGTAAGGCAACGCTTACCAGTACGCTCATTAGCAACCCACTCACCTTCATTTACAATACGTCGGCAAAGATCTAAATATTGTTTCATAAAAACTCCTTACTAATGAACCGCACTTTTCGAGCGATTGTATGCCCATGCCATAATTAATACACCGCCAATAATCATCGGCAAACAAAGCGCTTGTCCACGTGTCATGATGCCTAAGAAAGATTCCACTTCAGGCTCACGGACATATTCAACGATAAAACGGAAAATTCCGTAACAAATCAGAAATAATCCAGCCACTGAACCCACAGGACGAGGCTTTTTAATAAAGACATTCAGAATAATAAACAGCACGAAACCTTCTAAGAATGCTTCATAAAGCTGTGAAGGATGGCGTGGTAATAACAATGGATCATTTGGGAAAATCATGGCCCAAGGCACATCCGTTTCTCGTCCCCAAAGTTCTAAATTGATGAAATTACCAATTCGTCCCATCCCTAAGCCGAATGGAATCAAGGGCGCTACAAAATCTGCCGTCTGCCAGAAGCTTCTTTTTTGAGAATAAGAGGTCCAAATCATTGAGATAATCACCCCAATTAATCCACCATGGAATGACATTCCTCCTTCCCAAACACGAAATAAATACAGCGGGTCTTGCACAAAATGATCGAAATTATAGAAGAAAACATCCCCAATGCGACCACCTAAGAACACGCCCATAAAGCCATTAAAAAGTAACGTATCCACTTGATCGACGGTCCAACCACTATTTGGTTGATTGGCACGACGAACCGCTAGCCAACGAGCAAAGATAAAGCCTAATAAATACATTAAACCATACCAACGCAACCCTATATTGCTATCACCGAAAGTGAAAATAGTCGGATCAAAATGCGGAAGCATCAAAAATTCTGAATTCATAACATTCCTTATTTAATAAACATATCAACTGCGATCGCAACTAATAGCAAGGCAAAGCCTTTTTTCAAGGTTGGGACAGGGAGTTTGGAGGTTGCTGTTGCCCCTAGTTTAGAAGTGAAGAATGAAGTACACGTAATACCAAGCACGGCAGGCAAATAAACATAACCTAGGGAATAATCTGGCATGGCAGGATTACTCCAACCACTTACCATAAAGCTCAGCATGCCTGATAAACCAAGAAGTGCCCCACAGAATGCAGAAGAACCGATGGCTTTTTTCATATCAATCCCGCGGGAATTTAAAAATGGTACAATAAAACCACCACCGCCAACGCCTGCTGCACTTGATGCCATCCCAATTAAAATACCACCGATAACAGATGCTTGTGTTGTTAAAGGTTTGGTTTTCCCTGTATTTTTCTTAATAGAAATCACCATTTTTGCCGCTAAATATACGACTAAACAGGCAAAGATTTTGGCTGATACATCACGATCAAGTTTGCCAATAAACAAACCAGAGATAAAGACCGAGATCATCACCATCGGTGCCAATACTTTCACTGCACTCCAGACTATATTACCTAGTTTATGATGACGCTGTGCAGAAGAAAATCCAGTAATCACAATGGTTGCAAATGAAGTCCCTAATGCGGTGGACATCAGTAAGGGTTCAGGTACGCCTACCATCGGCAATAAATAAACCAAGGTAGGGACGATAATTAACCCACCACCAATGCCAAATAATCCCGCAAGAAAACCAACCACAGACCCGACAAGCAAACAAAGTAAAATAAAAGTGAGCATTATTGCCCCCTTGATTTATAAAACGAACGTTTTTGATATTTAGAAGAACCATTTTTACGCGGCGCATGATAAGGTTTATTTGTCTCATGCTCTTGCGAATTTTCAAGCAATGTTTTTTCGTTGCCAAACATCACTTGGGCAAACTCTTTCATCGCTTTGCGATAAACATCTTTCTTAAAGGACACAACCTGACGTACGGGATACCAAAAACTTACCCAACGCCAACCATCAAATTCAGGTGATTTTGTTGTGTTCATATTAATATTTTTTTCATCACCCACTAATTGCAACAAAAACCAACGTTGTTTTTGCCCAATACACACGGGTTTGCTGTCATAACGCAGCAATCTTTTCGGCAGCTTATAACGCAACCAATGTTTAGACGCGTAAAGCACCTTCACATCTTTGGGTTGCAAGCCAACCTCTTCATATAATTCACGATACATGGCTTGTTCGGCACTTTCATTATCATTAATTCCACCTTGCGGGAATTGCCACGAATTCTGCCCGTATCGTTTAGCCCAAAGCACCTGCCCTTTGCGATTACAAATGACAATGCCTACATTTGGACGGTAGCCATCAAAATCGATCACTATCGTTCACCTTAAATTTTGTACAAAAATAATTTGCAGATTGTTTCATAAATTCGCTTTTTTATCAACCGAATGGGCATATTTACCCTATTGTGGATAACTCTGTGGGTAACGCTTGGATAGTCTAAATTTAACTGTGTATAAAAATTAAAAACCGCTTTTCATACTTCATTTTTTTCATTTTTGCATAACCTTTAATCAAAAATTTTCCAAAAAAAATGACCGCACTTTTTCTCATCAAAGTGCGGTCAAAAATTCAGCCATTTTTTAGTTTAAACATTCCTGGCTTGGTTAAGAAATAACAGCTGTGAGTTATTCAATATTTCTGTGGATAAAATTGTGATTGAGCAAATGGTGACTGTTGCATAACTCTTCTTAGCATTTTATCATCGATTTCTGAGAAGAAATTTTATCTTTAATTTCATGAAGATAACGCTTATTCACAGACACCATCTTATTCACATTCAAGTAAAAATTTTAGTGGTTATTTTTCATCCAAACCTTTTTTGACTAACGCTAAATAGCGTTCCCATTCAAAATATTGACCTGGATCGATCTTACGACCAGGAGAAATATCGCAATGCCCAACGATACGATCGAGCGTTATTTTCGGGTACGCCTGCATGATATCTCGTGTTAATGCAGCAAGCACTTGGTATTGCTCCGCTGTAAAAGGTTGTTCATTACTGCCCTCTAGCTCAATACCAATCGCAAAATCATTACATTTATCGCGTCCTTCAAAGCAAGAAAGTCCTGCATGCCACGCTCTATCATCGAAGCTGACATATTGCGTCACCTTGCCATCACGTTCAATTAAACAATGGGCTGACACACGAAATTGATAAATTTCCTCAAAATAAGGATGAATTGTGGGATCGAGTTTTCCTTGGAAAAAATCATCTACATATCCACCACCAAATTGTTCTGGCGGCAAACTGATGTAATGAATAACGAGTAATGAAATATCCTCTATATCAGGACGTTCATCAAAATGTGGTGAAATCACTTTTCTTGTCTGGCTTAACCAGCCATTTTTTATCTTATTCATCTGTTTTTCTGCGATTAAATTTCATTTTTGCGATCTCGATCGCAAAAGAAGTGCGGTTAGTTTTACTTTCATTTTTCCCTTTTACACAATGTTGCAGCCAATTCTGGCATTTTTTTATTCAACCAAAAGGAAATTTAATTTAATGAAACTCACTTTTTCTAAACCTTTACATAAAGGTTTTACGTTAATTGAATTGATGATCGTGATTGCGATTATTGCTATTCTCGCGACGATCGCCATTCCGTCTTATCAAAATTATACCAAAAAAGCAGCCATCTCCGAATTGTTGCAAGCTTCGGCACCTTATAAATCTGATGTGGAGTTATGTGTCTATAGCACCAATGCCCCGACAAACTGTTCAGGTGGTTCAAATGGCATTGCAGCAGACATCACTACTGCAAAAGGCTATGTTAAATCCATTACCACGAAATCGGGTGTGATTACGGTAACAGGAAATGGCGCATTGGATGGGATAAGTTATTCTTTAACGGCGACAGGCTCAACCTCATCAGGTGTGACTTGGACAACTGCTTGCCCAAGCAATGCGGATTTATTCCCTGCGGGTTTCTGCTCTCCTACCAAATAGCGAAACATGGCCTATCAAGCAATCGCAAAAAATGGCGAGATTTATCATATCTCGCCACAATATTGGCAACAAAACCAACAGCAACAAGCTTTGCTGCTGCGTTACTTTGCGCTCCCTCTTAAAGAAGACGAACACCATTTATGGCTTGCGGTGGATTCGCTGAATAATCTTGCGGCTTGTGAAACCTTTGCTTTTTTAAGTGGAAAATTGGTTGAACCGATTTTATTTGAAACGACTAAACTCAAGCAACTTTTACAATCCCTTGCCCCTAAAGCCAATCAAATAGAAGAACAAACGACGTTTTATCATCATTCAGAAGACGAAAGCACGGCTAATTTATCTAATGAAGATGAACCCGTTATTCAATTATTAAACAGTATTTTTGAAACAGCCCTGCAAAAAAATGCCTCCGATATTCATTTAGAAACTCAGTCAAATGGGCTCTTAATTCGTTTACGTATTGATGGTGTACTCCAACCTCAGCCGGTAATCAGTAAATCGCTCGCCAATCGTGTAATTTCTCGTTTAAAACTCTTAGCCAAACTGGATATCAGTGAAACTCGGCTACCACAAGATGGCCGCTTTCAATTCAAAACGACATTCTCAGATATTTTAGATTTCCGCCTTTCTACCTTGCCCACGCATTGGGGAGAAAAAGCGGTATTACGATTACAACAAAATAAACCTGTTCAGTTAAGTTTTGCTGAACTTGGCATGACACAAAACCAACAAATCCAATTTCAACATGCACTCAGCCAACCACAAGGTTTAATTCTTGTGACAGGACCAACGGGAAGCGGAAAAAGTATCTCGCTTTATACCGCACTTCAATGGCTCAATACGCCAGATAAACATATTATGACGGCAGAAGATCCCGTTGAAATTGAATTAGAAGGTATTATTCAAACTCAAGTGAATCCGCAAATCGGTTTAGATTTTAGCCGATTACTTCGTACATTTTTACGACAAGATCCCGACATTATTATGCTTGGTGAAATTCGAGACGAAGAAAGTGCATTGATGGCATTAAGAGCGGCTCAAACAGGTCATCTAGTACTTTCTACCTTACATACCAACGATGCGATCTCAGCCATTTCACGCTTACAACAATTAGGCATTCAATCTCACGAAATTGAAAATAGTCTCTTATTGGTTATCGCACAGAGATTGGTACGTAAACGTTGCTTAAAGTGCGGTCAACATTTTAGTGATTCTTGCGATTGCCATCAGGGGTATCAAGGGCGTATTGGGGTATATCAATTTTTACAATGCGAAAATAACCGTTACCAAACTGATTTTGAGTCACTTTATCAAAGCGCTTTAGAAAAAGTAAAAGATCACGTCACCGATCTCGCCGAAATTCAACGCGTATTAGGTAAAAAATAGGTATCACTATGGCAAAGCAAAAACTCTTTTATTTTCAAGCCTATGATCAGCGACAACAATGGCAAAAAGGCAGTCTGGTTGCCCAATCTAAACAAGCCGCACAATTTCTGTTAATTGCAAAAGGTTTTAGCCACATTCGCTTGCAACAAGATTGGCAACTTAATCAGAAACCTAAAAATGCTGAGATCAGTGCTTTATTAAATCAGCTATCTACACTACTCAGCTCTGCCATTCCATTAAAAAATGCATTACATATTTTGCAAGACAACTGCACACAATTGGGATTGCATCAGTGGCTTGGCACCTTAATTGAGTTAATTGAAAGTGGTCTTCCGTTTTCACAAAGCTTGGAAATTCAAGGAAAGTATTTAAATTTTCAAGAAATTCAACTTATTCAAGTGGGAGAGATGACAGGAAAACTGGCGGAGGTATGCACTAAAATTGCAGAACGTCGAACGCAATCATTAACGCTTCAACGAAAATTACAAAAAATTATGCTTTATCCCGCCATGGTATTAGGTATTTCGCTTTCACTTACGTTGATTTTATTACTCTTCGTTGTACCACAATTTGCTGAAATGTATGGCGAAAACTCCGCTGAACTGCCTACATTAACTGCTGTGTTATTAGCCATGTCTCAATTCCTACAACATCATTTTATCGCCTTGATGATTGTCTGTATTTTCGCTCTTTTTATGCTGAAGATGGCATTAAAACATTCTCTTTGGGTGAATCAAAAAAAGAATGCGCTGATTAGTCGCATGCCAATTTTGGGCAATATCATTTGCCTTTCTCGTTTAATCAGTTTTAGCCATAACCTGCAATTAATGCTTCAATCAGGAGTGGCATTAACACCAGCCTTAAATAGCTTCCTACCCAAACAACAAACCTGGCAAACACAACGTACCTTAAAAGGCGATATTCTGCTACAACAAGAAGTGCGGTCAATTTTACAGTGGGTTTCTCAAGGTTATCCATTTTCAGAAAGTGTCAGTAGTCATCTTTTTCCAATGGAAGCACAACAAATGCTACAGATTGGAGAGAAAAGTGGAAAACTTGCGTTGATGTTGCGTCATATTGCTGATAACTATCAAGAAGAACTCAATCATCAAATTGATTTACTTTCCCAACTTTTAGAGCCTTTAATGATGCTCATCATTGGTAGTTTAATAGGTATCATAATGATGGGCATGTATCTGCCAATTTTTAATATGGGATCGGTAATCCAATGATGACATTAGCTTTTTTCTTATTGGGTGGTTTAGCGGGCATCTTTGCTTGGCTTTATATTGATCGTTTTATTCCCAACCTCCAACAAGAGATTTATCAGAACTATATCGAACTTTATCCTGAAAATAAGCCCCTGTTTCACAGCGAAAAAGCAGCCATTCAATCTCAAAAGTGCGGTCACATTTTTCTTTATTTTTTAGGGTTTGGACTCTGTTTTGCGGTACTCTATTACTTTCTACAAAATGAATTATTTACTTTATGGCTCGCGATTACGCTTAGTCTCATCTTTGTTATCAGTTGGCTAGACTGGCATTATCAACTGATTTCACCTACACCTTGCCTGTTTTTATTTTTCCTGGGTTTATTCGGCGCATATCAAGAGCTTTCGACTCTGGCGCTTTCTCAAAGTTTAGAAAGTGCGGTTAGTTTTTTCGGTGTTTTTTATATCATCTATCATTTGTCTAAATGGTTTTATAAGAAGGAAGCGTTAGGCCGTGGCGATTATTGGCTCGCTTTAGGAATCGGCGCTTATCTCACCATCGCACACTTACCACTTTTCTTATTCATTGCTTGTCTATTAGGCATCATAGGTTATTGGATTTTTCGTCAGCCCGTTTTACCTTTCGCGCCCTTTCTTTGCTTATCGTTAATCATCACCAGTGCAATAACCCTATAAATGTAATATATTGGCAACATTGAAAAATATTATGTTTAAGGAGTGGATGTAAAACATCCTCCTCTTAAATCAAGTAGCAAGGAATATCATGACTTATATTGTAGGACTCACTGGCGGCATCGGTAGTGGAAAAAGCACGATTGCAAATCTCTTTGTTGAACTTGGTGTACCCATTGTTGATGCAGATATTGTGGCTAGAGAAGTGGTTGAAAAAGGCTCACCGCTGCTTGCTCAAATTACTGAGCACTTTGGAAAATCAATTCTGACTGAAGAGGGGGAATTAAATCGAGCTGAGCTACGAAAAAAAGTATTTGCAGACGAAAATGAAAAAAACTGGCTCAATCATTTATTACATCCTGCTATTCGCGAAAGAATGTTAGCGCAGTTAAATGCTCAGACCGCTCCTTATACTTTGTTTGTCGTTCCACTACTTATTGAAAACAAGCTCACCACACTTTGCGATCGCGTGCTTGTTATCGATGTTAAACCTGAAACTCAGCTGGCTCGTGCATCATCGAGAGATCATAATAATATTCAGCAAATTCAAGCTATTATGAATGCACAAGTCAGCCGAGAAGAAAGATTAAAATGGGCGGATGATATCATTTCAAATGATGCAAAATTGCCAGAAAACTTACCGCACTTAAAACAAAAAGTGCTAGAATTGCACCAATTTTATTTAAGTGAATCGAGAAAAAAAGATGTCTGATGAAATTTTTGAAGTCCCTTGCCCGACATGCCAAAAGCCCGTGCCTTGGACACAGGAAAGTCAATTTCGCCCTTTTTGCAGCAAACGTTGCCAACTCATTGATTTAGGCGAATGGGCTGCAGAAGAAAAAGCCATTCCAAGTGATACTGCTGATTTTGCCATGGATCCCAATCTCAGTGATGAATGGAGTATCAAATGAGTCTTCAGCATCACGATAATGGTAAACAGGGTGAGTTTTTCTTACTTGATGAGCAAGGCAAGAAAATCGCGAAACTCACCTATTTTATGAAACACCCGATACCATTAATGCTAATCACACGTTTGTTGATGATTCTCTTCGTGGACAAGGTATGGCAGACAAACTCTATCAAGCATTAATTCATTTTATCCAGACTAAAAAGCTCACTTTGCACCCAACTTGTAGCTATATTGAAAGAAAATGGGAACGAACCCAATCTTCTCAATCACAAGCTTAATCCTATTAATAAGCGTGTCATTTTTAAGGATATTTTTCCGACTTCGTGGTATCCTTAGCCCCATTTATTTCTGAGAACCTGTTATTTATTATGCAAGAAAATTATTTAAGTCAGCAGCGGTTTGCTGATCTTCCATTACATCCTATCGTACAAAAAGCCCTACAAGACAAGGGATTTGAATATTGCACCCCTATTCAAGCGTTATCGTTACCTATTACCTTACAAGGAAAAGATGTTGCTGGCCAAGCGCAAACCGGCACTGGTAAAACAATGGCATTTTTAACGGCAACATTTCATCACTTATTAACACATCAACCTGATTTTGCCACTAATCCCCCCCGAGCATTAATTCTTGCTCCAACCCGTGAACTGGCTGTACAAATTAATAATGATGCAGAATTATTAGCAAAAACAAGTGGATTACGAACCGCACTTGCTTATGGTGGGGATGGCTATGATAAACAGCTCAAAGCGATTGAAGCTGGTGTGGATATTTTAATTGGTACCACTGGTCGTGTAATTGACTACGTGAAACAAGGGATTATCCGTTTAGATGATATCCAAGTCGTAGTATTGGACGAAGCGGATCGTATGTTTGATTTAGGTTTCATTCGTGATATTCGTTATTTATTACGTAAATGTCCTTCTCCGCAAGAACGACTCACCATGCTCTTTTCTGCAACGCTCTCTTACAAAGTACGAGAACTTGCCTTTGAAGATATGAATTCCCCAGAATACATTGAAATTGAACCAGAACAAAAAACGGGGCATCGAATTAAAGAGGAACTATTCTATCCCTCAAATGAAGACAAAATTCCTCTCTTGCTCACGTTAATGGAAGAAGAATGGCCGGAGCGTTGCATTGTTTTTGCGAACACTAAACATAAATGTGAAGAAATTTGGGGCTATTTAGCAGCCGATGGTCATCGTGTGGGATTGCTCACAGGTGATGTAGCACAGAAAAAACGTCTTTCATTGCTCAAACAATTTACCGATGGTGAACTCGATATTCTCGTCGCAACCGATGTTGCCGCGCGTGGGCTACATATTTCAGATGTGACACACGTCTTTAACTTTGATTTACCTGATGATCGAGAAGATTACGTTCACCGTATTGGCCGTACTGGTCGGGCAGGTGAAAGTGGTGTATCTATCAGCTTTGCTTGTGAAGAATACGCGATGAATTTACCGGCAATTGAAGAATACATTGGTCATTCTATTCCCGTCAGTCAATATGACCCGAATTCATTGATTACTGATATTCCAAAACCTTATCGTTTAAAACGCAATCCTACGCCTCAAACGAGAAATACTACTACGACAAGAAAAACAAACTATCGTCGTAAAAACTAAAAAGAAAAGCTGATGAATACCTTCATCAGCTTTTTTTATGATTAATGCAATCCGACTCGTCGGCGTGCAGTGCGCATCAATAAGAATACCCACGGCCATAACACGCCTGATGCGATGGCGCCAAAGATTTCCTGCCAGTTAAAAAATGCCCCATGTAAAGAGAATTCAACCAAGAAAATAGCCACTCGAATGGCAAAAACGAAAAGAAGGACCAATAAACTTTGAAACCAAAGGGAAAGATTGCGCAACATTAAGTAATATTTGGAAACAAAATAGAAGGCGACAGAAAGCACTAATGCATGCACGCCTAGAATAGAGCCTAACACAATATCCCATAAAACCCCGAGTAAAAACGCCCAACCAATGCTTACTCTATCAGGTAAAGCAAGGGTCCAGTAAAGCAAGACTAAAATCAACCAAGAAGGTTTAAAGGCTTGAAAGCCTGCTGGCCATGGTGCTAACTCCATCACTAATGCTACAACAAAGAAGCATAAAATGGTCGCCCATTGAAAAATAAAACGCCCTTGCATTAGTCTTCATCCCTATGTTCTTGTTGATCTGGAGAAACCGGTTCCTCTTGTTGAGGCATTGTGGTTGGAATTTCAGGATCCACGATTTCTTTTCCTGTATGTGGTTGAGTGCTATCCGCTTGGTCATCCGTAATCTTGGTTTTACTCACAGAATGTGTCGCTTCATGGGCTTGGCTTTCTAAACGTTGCTGTACTAAACGACGCACTTCTTCTGGTGACATGGATTTCACTTTCGACATATCAAGATTGCTCGGCCAGAGTAAAAGTAAATAACGTAAACGATCTAATTCAGCTAAAGGTTTCGCTTTCACTGTTGCAAAATAATTAGAACCATCGCGAGACACACTTTGTACGACTGCCACCGGATAGCCTTCTACAAAGCGACCGCCTAAACCGGAAGTCACCAATAAATCGCCTTTTTCAATATCCACGGAACGAGGCACATTATCTAAAGTAAGTTCATCAGAGTGTCCTGTACCACTCGCGATCACGCGTACATCATTACGTAAAACTTGCACTGGGATAGAATGGGTTACATCCGTTAAAAGCAAGACTCGGCTGGTGTTCTCGCCGACAGATATAATCTGTCCAATCATCCCTTTTTCATCAATCACAGGCTGACCAACATACGCACCATCACGTTCACCTTGATTGATCACCACTTGCTGACGATAAACATCAGTTTCAGCAGTAAGTACTTCGGCAATTTTTTTGTATTCATCGGTGCGTAAAGGCGAATTAAGCAGTAAACGAAGACGTTGGTTTTCTACTTTGAGTTGATCCAATAATAAAAGATCAGCATTTTTCTCACGCAATTGCTCACGCAATACTTTATTTTCAATAAGTAGTTTATTGGTATCCACCAAGTTGCTTGATACACCATCTAGAACTGCTCTTGGCCCATTCGCAAGGTAATACAATCCTCCAACGGCAGTTTCCATCACACTACGCGCCTTTGTCATTGATGAGGTTTGTCCATCAACTAAAATGAGTGTCATCGAAGCAATCACCGCTAATGCGAGCCGGATACCTAATGGTGGTGCTTTACCAAAAATGGGTTTCATTCACTGTCCTAGGGTTAAAAGGAAAAGTGCGGTCAAAAAATCAGACGAATTAAAAACGCCGATTTTTCTGACCGCACTTTTAGAGATTAAATTTCGTCGCTAAAAATATCGCCGCCGTGCATATCGATCATTTCGATTGCTTCACCGCCGCCACGAGCCACACAAGTTAATGGTTCTTCTGCGATGATTGCCGGTACGCCACATTCTTTTGATAACAATACATCAATGTTGCGTAATAAGGCACCACCACCCGTTAACACCATGCCACGTTCAAAAATATCCGCTGCGTGTTCTGGTTGGCATTCTTCAAGCGCTGTGCGCACCGCTGCAACAATACCATTTAATGGTTGTTGAAGAGCTTCTTGTACATCTCGAGAGGTTAATTTGAATGAGCGAGGCGCACCTTCAGCAAGATTATGACCGTGCACTTCCATTTCTAAAATTTCATCACCTTCTTGAATATAAGCTGAACCAATTTCGTGCTTGATACGCTCTGCAGTTGGTTCACCTATCACAGAACCAAAAGTACGACGAACATAAGAAATGATTGCTTCATCAAAACGGTCACCACCAATACGTACCGAAGAGGAGTACACGATACCGTTTAAAGAAATCACTGCGACTTCAGTGGTACCACCACCGATATCAATGACCATTGAACCGATCGCGGTAGAAACCGGCAAGTTTGCACCGATTGCTGCCGCCATTGGCTCTTCAATTAAATAGACCTCACGCGCACCTGCACCTAATGCTGATTCTTTGATTGCACGACGTTCAACTTGAGTTGCACCAGCCGGCACACAAACGAGTACACGCGGGCTAGGACGCATGAAGTTACCGCTATGTACTTGTTTAATAAAATATTGCAACATTTTTTCAGTCACAGAGAAATCGGCAATTACACCATCTTTCATCGGACGAATAGCTACAATGCTTTTTGGTGTACGACCAAGCATTTGTTTTGCTTCTTTACCTACTGCCGCAATGCTTTTGTATGCGCCCATACGATCTTGACGAATTGCCACCACAGAAGGCTCATCAAGTACGATACCTTGGCCTTTCACATAAATTAATGTATTTGCTGTACCTAGATCGATAGAAAGATCGTTTGAAAATAAACCACGAATTTTTTTGAATAACATAAGAATTCCGTCATTAGTTTGGTGAAAAATCACTCATTTCTGAGCATAGAAAAAAATTGTGCTAAATGTACCAAAAAATCGAGCTTGATAACAGGATTTTTTGCCTTGATCCTCTACACTTACCTCGCTATTTTTTCTAACAAGGTAAGTGCGGTCAATTTTAGTGGCGTTTTATGCCTGATTTCGGTCTGTGAATCGCCACTTACCGTTACCTAAAATCATCAATTGTTGCTGATGAAAAGCCTGCAAGGTTGAACGATGTCCCACGCTAATAACCGTTGTATGAGGTAGGCGTTCTTTTAACAGACGATACATAGAATCTTCTAAGCCTTCATCCATACTCGCAGTGGCCTCATCCAAGAAAGCGACGCTTGGTTTATGTAATAACAAACGAGCAAAAGCTAAACGTTGTTGTTCACCAAGAGAAAGGATACGTGTCCAATCTTGCTCTTGTTCTAAACGATCTTCTAAATGCCCTAAAGACACTTGTTTTAATACCTCAATCATCTCATCACGATTAAAGGCCTTTTCTTCATTCGGATAAGCCAGCGCAGTCAATAAGCTGCCTTGTGGTAAATAAGGTTTTTGCGATAAGAAAAGCTGATGGGTAGGACAATACACATCCCCTTCAGAATAAGCCCAAAGCCCTGCCACTGTTCTCAACAACGTAGTTTTACCCACGCCTGAATTACCTTGAATTAATAGAGTTGAACCTTGTAGCAACGTCAAATTTAAATTCTCAATTAAGGTTTTTCCAAATGGATTACTGATGCTTAAATTCTTAAAGATCACGTCAGTTTCATGTTCGTGTAAATGAGAAGTAGATTGACGATTTGCCATATCAATCGCATAACTAAAGCCTGTTAAACGATCTAATGTGGCTTTATATCCGGCAAAACCATCGTAAGAATTACGGAAGAACGAAAGATTTGAATGCAATTTACCAAATACTTGTAGCGTTTGCATCAGATCGCCGAGTTTAATTTGCTTCTCAAAATAACGCCCCACTTGAATGAGTAAAGGGAACACCACGGAAGCTTGGCTTACTACTAGGTTAAAACCAGAGAATTTTAAGGTTCGATAAACAATATCCCACATGTTATTGATCACTGCGCCAAATTGTTTATAAAGTTGGCTACTCTCAACTTTCTCACCCGCATAAAATGCCACACTTTCCGCATATTCTTTGATGCGAATTAAAGAATAACGATAGTTAGCGTTTAAGCGTTCGTTGACAAAATTCAACATAATTAACGGACGCCCTAAACGGAATGCAATCGCGGTAGTGATAATCACATAAGCAAATACCAAGAACACTATCATGCGTGGAATTTCAGTACCAAATACCATCATTGGTCCCGCTAATCCCCACAATAAGATCGTATAAGAAATCATGGAGGTGACGGCATCAATCACTCCAGTACTTAAAGAGAGCGTAGTTCGCACATAGGATTGCACATCTTGTTGAATACGTTGATCCGGGTTATCTAAGTTAGCGGAAACATACTGCGTTTTATAGTACGCGCGATTATTCATCCATTTATCCACTAGCTGACCATTCAACCATTCAATCCAATCAATAGAAAAACGTTGTTCTAAATAGTAGCTAAGCAATGCGGCAATGACTGAGCTTGTCGCAATCACACAAAACAGTACCATTTGATCCCAAAATACAGGTTCATTAAATTCCTGCAAGGATGTGTACATATTGTTATACCACTCGGAATGCACCAAGCTAATACGCACGCTAACTAATGTCATCGCCACAATTAACAAGAAAAATAACAAAGGTTTAATACTTCGGCGTGGTGAAAGATACCCACCCGCGAATTGCCAAAATTGTTTCCCCCAATGGGTAAAACGGACTAATAAGAAAATACCAAAGCTAAACACCACAGCCGTCATCGCTAATGTTTTTGCTATCCATAAAAGCGAATTAATGGCTTCTTGAGCGTAATCCATAATCAACCTATAAAATCAAAAAAGTGCGGTCATTTTAGGCGGTGTTTATTTTTAAGCAAGAAAAAATGTGATGGAGATAACATTTTTTGACTTTGTCACAAGCAGGTAAGAAATCAAGTTGATATAATCCAAAATAGTTAAATTTTTAATAAATTAGAGGTCGGTATGAGTGAAACTGCGATTACCATTAGTTTGCTTGCCCTCGTTGCCGTGATTGGCCTATGGATCGGGCATTTTAAAATTAAAGGTGTAGGTCTGGGTATTGGGGGCGTGCTATTTGGTGGGATTTTAGTTGCCCATTTTACCACCCAATATGGCATTAAATTAGATAGCCATACATTACATTTCGTGCAAGAGTTCGGCTTAATTCTGTTTGTTTATACGATTGGTATTCAAGTGGGGCCTGGCTTTTTTGCTTCCTTACGACAATCAGGCTTAACCTTAAATGGGTTAGGCATTTTAATCGTTGCACTGGGTGCAGTGGTGACAATTCTCATTTATAAGCTTGCGGATATTCCTCTTGATGTCGCGCTTGGTATTTACTCCGGTGCGGTAACCAATACCCCATCTCTCGGTGCGGGTCAGCAAATTCTTTCTGAATTAGGTATGTCGCAAACGACGTCTAACATGGGGATGGCCTATGCAATGGCTTATCCTTTTGGAATTTGTGGTATTTTACTTTCTATGTGGCTTATTCGTCTTTTCTTTAAAATTAAAGTGGATGAAGAAGCAGCAAATTTTGAAAAAGAAAGTGGTCATGACAAAGAAGCACTCAAAAGCATGTCTCTGAAAGTCACCAATACTAATCTCAATGGTATCCATTTGATTGAAATTCCAGGTTTTGATGATGAAGATGTCGTCTGCTCTCGCTTGAAACGAGGTGAGCTTGTTATTGTGCCGAAAGCAGATACCGATGTTCAACTTGGGGATATTTTACATTTGGTCGGCAATCCTGAAGGCTTGAAAAAAATGCACCTTATCATTGGGGAAGAAGTTGATATCCCGGTAGCAAGCTTGAGTGGCGAAATTCGTTCTGAGCGAGTGGTCGTCACCAATGAAAAAGTACTCGGAAAACAAATTCGTCATCTTGGTATTCATCAAAAATATGGTGTAGTCATTTCGCGTTTAAACCGTGCAGGTGTGGAATTGGTGCCAACTGCCCATACTACCCTTCAATTTGGTGACGTATTGCACATGGTTGGTAAAACCGACATTCTAAACCAAGCCATTTCAGTTATTGGTAACGCGAAACAAAAACTACTTCAAGTTCAAATGTTACCAGTGTTTATTGGGATTGGCTTAGGGGTATTACTCGGCTCCATTCCTTTCTATATTCCAGGTTTCCCTGTGGCATTAAAATTAGGGCTAGCAGGAGGACCGTTAGTCGTCGCATTGATCTTGGCTCGGATTGGGTCTATCGGAAAACTCTACTGGTTTATGCCGCCGAGTGCGAACTTGGCATTGCGCGAAATTGGTATTGTGCTCTTCCTTGCTGTAGTCGGTTTAAAATCTGGCGGTAGCTTTGTGGACACACTCACCAATGGTTCCGGTCTTGAATGGATGGGCTACGGTATTTTCATCACTCTTGTACCATTAATGATTGTAGGTATCATTGCACGTTTATATGTAAAATTAAATTATCTTTCTCTTTGTGGCCTGTTAGCTGGTTCGATGACGGATCCTCCTGCGCTTGCTTTCGCCAATGAACTGAAAGAAGGAAGCGGTGCCGCAGCACTCTCCTATGCGACAGTCTATCCGCTCACCATGTTCTTACGGATCATTTCACCGCAATTGTTAGCAATTCTTTTATGGGTTTAATACCCTTTCAAACTTGGGGCAGAATAACTGCCCCAAGTTTTATTACTAAGCAGCATTACGACCATAAAACAATTCAAATAAAATCGGCCCCAAGCCTACCCCTTTCCCTCATTCAATGATAGAATTCATCGCTTTATTTAGATAGGAAAAGAAATGTCATTAGTTGAATTTGTAATTGATAAACTCGATGATTTAAAAGGCACCGAAATTGTGCATTTTGATGTAAAAGGCAAATCATCGATTACTGAAAATATGATTATTTGTACCGGTACATCTAGCCGCCAAGTCGCCGCTATGGCCGATAACCTTATCGCAGAATGTAAAAAAGCCGGTTATGAAACCTTTGGTGAAGAAGGTCGTAATACCGCAGATTGGATCGTGGTTGATCTCGGTCAAACCATCGTTCACATTATGCAGCGCGATGCACGTGAAATGTATCAATTAGAAAAACTTTGGGCATAAAGTGCGGTCAATTTTGACGGTGTTTTGAAAGGGAAAAGGATGAAAATTACATTAATTGCAGTGGGAACGAAAATGCCGGCTTGGGTTACCACCGGATTTGAAGAATACCAACGTCGTTTTCCTAAAGACATGCCTTTTGAACTCATTGAAATCCCTGCAGGCAAGCGTGGAAAAAATGCGGATATTAAACGCATCTTAGAGCAAGAAGGCAAAGCGATGCTCGCAGCTTGCGGAAAAGGCAAAGTAGTCACATTAGATATCCCAGGCAAACCTTGGACAACACCACAACTTGCTGAGCAATTAGAGGGTTGGAAAAATGATGGTCGTGATGTGTGCTTACTCATTGGCGGACCTGAAGGTTTATCCCCTGAATGCAAAGCGGCAGCAGAACAAAGTTGGTCACTGTCACCACTCACACTGCCCCATCCATTAGTGCGTGTTGTCGTGGCAGAAAGTTTATACCGTGCGTGGTCACTGACGACAAACCACCCCTATCACAGAGAATAACGTATTACATTACCGATGAATTTAAAAAAATTCTTTTCTGCACCAACCAATGAACCGATCCGCGATAAAAAAGCGGAACGGAACTTGTTTGCGCGTCGGACATTGGTGGCATTCATCGGTATTTTAGCCCTAAGTGGCGTGCTATTTGCCAATATTTACCATCTTCAGGTGGTGAATTACGACATGTACCAAACTCGCTCTAATGGTAACCGTATTAAATTGCTTCCGCTTCCTCCTACTCGCGGATTAATTTACGACCGTTACGGCGAATTACTGGCAGAAAACCTCACCTTTTTTGGTTTATATATTGTGCCGGAAAAAACGGAAAATTTAGACCGCACTTTTGAAGAATTGCGCTATATAGTGGGACTCACTGATGAAGACATTGAGCATTTCAAAAAAGAGCGTCGTCGTGGTACACGCTATACGCCGATCTTACTCAAACCTAGCTTAACGGAAGAGCAAATTGCTCGTTTTGCAGTAAACCAGTATAAATATCCAAGCCTTGATGTACGTCCTTATTTCAAACGAAATTACCTATATGGCGAAGCCATGACTCATATTTTAGGTTATGTTGGACGCATTAATGACCGAGATGTGGAGCGCCTAAAAAAAGAAGAAAAATTTGCTAACTATTCTGGTTCTACGGACATGGGGAAACTGGGTATTGAACGTTATTACGAAGAACAACTCCATGGTACAACCGGTTTCGAAGAGGTTGAAATTAATAATCGTGGGAAAGTTATTCGTAAACTACGTGAACAACCCGCCACCGCGGGTAAAAGTATTCATCTGACTATCGATTTTACCCTTCAGCGTTATATTATGTCCTTACTTTCAGGACAAAAAGGCGCTGTTGTTGTGCTCGATCCGAAAGATAACAGCGTATTAGCGATGGTTTCAACACCAAGTTATGACAATAATTTATTCGTCGATGGCATTTCTTCTAGTGATTATAAACGTTTACTCGAAGACCCTACTCGACCACTTTACAGTCGTGCAACACAAGGTGTGTACCCGCCTGCCTCTACTGTAAAACCATTCGTTGCTGTTGCGGCATTAACTGAAGGGGTGATTACGCCTAATACCACGATTTTTGACCCAGGCTACTGGACATTGCCAAACTCAACAAAACGTTTCCGAGATTGGAAAAAAACAGGGCATGGTTATACGGATTTAAACAAGGCCATTACTGAATCATCGGATACCTTCTTCTATCAAACCGCCTTTAATTTAGGTATTGATCGTTTCTCCATGTGGATGAAACGTTTTGGGTTTGGTATGCCAACAGGTATTGAAATTCAAGAAGAAGCCACGGCCAATATGCCGAGTAAAGAATGGAAACAAAAACGTTATAAAAAACCTTGGGTACAGGGCGATACAATCTCAGTGGGTATTGGTCAGGGGTATTGGACAGCCACACCATTACAAGTGGCAAAAGCAACCTCTATTGTGGTCAATAACGGTAAAATTCATACGCCACATTTAATGAAATCAGTTGAAGGCGCCACCATTGAACCGTATCAAGACCCGCTTTTATATGAAGATATTACCGACCCGAAACAAGCTTATTGGGATGCGGCTAAGCGCGGGATGTTCAATGTGGTAAACTCAGGTGCAGGGACAGGACGAAAAGCCTTTATCGGCACGAATTACCATGTAGCAGGAAAATCCGGTACCGCACAGGTATTCAGCTTAAAGGAAAACCAAAAATATAATGCAGCGGGATTGAAAAAAGAATTACATGACCATGCTTGGTTTACGGCTTATGCGCCTTATGAAGATCCGAAATTAGTTGTGACGATTATTTTAGAAAACGCGGGTGGTGGTTCAAGTAATGCAGCACCAATTGCACGTCAAATTATGGATTTCTATTTGAATAAACGCTTGCCACAAATTGAACGTCAAGAAAATGCTGAAAAAGAGAAAAAGACGAACCAAACTGATTTAGATGCGCCAGCACTAGAATCTCAACCAAGTGAGAATGAATAATGGAAGAAAAAGTGCCTTTATGCTTGCGATTATGGCAACGCTTACATATTGATTTTTTATTATTTATTGGATTAGCCGCTATTACAGCTTATGGCATGCTTGTGCTTTATAGTGCATCAGGCGCCAGTGAAGTCATGTTCCAAAATCGTATTATTCAGGTCATATTAGGTTTTGCCGTGATGATGATTATGGCGCAACTTCCCCCTAAATTTTATCAGCGACTCGCCCCTTACTTATATTTGGTGGGTTTTATCATGCTGATTTTGGTTGATGCTATCGGTACAACCAGTAAAGGGGCACAACGTTGGTTAGATCTTGGATTTATTCGCTTTCAGCCTTCTGAAATTGTCAAACTCGCGGTACCATTAATGGTTGCGGTATATTTAGGTAACCGTCCGCTACCACCGAAAATGAGTGAAACCTTTATTGCTATCGCCATGATTATTGTGCCAACTTTACTTGTGGCTATTCAACCAGACTTAGGTACATCAATTCTGGTTAGTGCATCGGGCTTATTCGTGGTATTCTTAGCAGGGATGAGTTGGTGGCTTATTCTTGCTGCAGTAGTTGGATTAGCAGCATTTATTCCTATCATGTGGATGTATTTAATGCATGACTACCAACGCATGCGTGTATTAACCTTACTTGACCCCGAGAAAGATCCACTTGGGGCAGGTTACCATATTTTGCAATCCAAAATTGCTATCGGTTCAGGCGGTATATCTGGCAAAGGATGGATGCAAGGGACACAATCCCAATTAGAATTTTTGCCTGAACCACACACTGATTTTATTTTTGCCGTGATGAGTGAAGAACATGGAATGGTCGGTTTTCTTATTCTGATGGCAATTTATTTGTTTATTATTATCCGTGGCTTAATAATTGCGGTAAATGCAGAAACCTCTTTCGGGCGTATTCTTGCTGGTGCAACCACACTGATATTCTTCGTTTATGTCTTCGTGAATATTGGTATGGTGAGTGGCATTTTGCCTGTTGTAGGGGTGCCTTTACCACTCTTTAGCTACGGCGGTACCTCATATGTCGCCATCATGGCAAGCTTTGGTTTAGTGATGTCCATTCATACTCATAAACCTCGCTTTATGAAAGGGAACTAATTTCCCTTTTGGCTTTCTTATGAAGAGCACCGATAATCTTGAAAGTAATAAGTATGACATTAAAAAACATCTTAAAAACGACCGCACTTTTCACCTTGATAAGCAGCTCAAGTTTCTCTGCTTTTGCCGATACGCAAAAAATGTATGGTATTCAAGGGGATTCGCTGTCGATTACCACGACCGTTCAAGCGCCACAGAGCTATGAAGTGAATGGTAAAACATACACTACACAAGGCGATGAAGCGAAATCCTATTCAAAAGAAGGAACGGCAAGCTATTATCACCATAAATTTAATGGTCGTAAAACAGCTAATGGTGAACGCTATGATTCAGCACTTTTCACTGCCGCACATAAAACCTTACCTTTGAATTCTTATGCGGTTGTTACAAACTTACATAACAATCGCAAGGTGATTGTGCGAATTAATGATCGTGGTCCGTTTAGTGAGAAACGTATCATTGACTTATCTCATTCTGCCGCAAAAGAATTAGGCCTTATTGCTCGTGGTACAGGGCAAGTAAGAATTGAAGCTTTACATGTGGATCACAAAGGTCAAATTTCAGGTGCGGGAGCAAAAACGCTTGCCAAGCATGCTAAAACGCAAGAAGCCAGTGAGCGTTTAGTCGTCAATAAAAATAGCGAAAAAAAAAATCAAAACTTAGACAGCACAAACGATGCAAAAACTGTTTTCAAGCTAAAACTACTAGCGCTGTCGTCAAAAAGCCAAGCAGAAAGCATCATCACAAAACTCGCGTTAGATGACATCAAAACGGAAATTAACCAAAATGGGCAAAACTATGAAATCCATTTTGGCCCATTAGCGGATCAAGCGGATATTAATCAATTAAAAACAAAATTACAAAAAACGATCAATGGGCAACCCGTAATCGTTTATACTTATAAAAACCAATAAGCTATTAAAGGAAATGCTATGTTAAAACAATCTGCAAAATTGAAAAAAATTGTACTCTTCTCGGGATTAATAGCAGCGTCAACATTTGCTGCCGCTGAAGATATTCAATACGGTATCGCAGTACCGGAAGTGAATGCGCAAACTTATGTTTTAATGGATTACAATTCTGGTGCGGTACTTGCATCACTTAACCCAGACCAACGTCAATACCCTGCTTCATTAACAAAAATGATGACTAGCTACGTAGTTGGTGCAGCATTAAAACAAGGTAAAATCCATAATGAAGATATGGTGACAATTAGCGAAAGCGCTTGGGGTAGAAATTTCCCTGATTCGTCAAAAATGTTCTTAAATTTAAATCAACAAGTGTCAGTGGGTGATTTAAACAAAGGGATTATCATTGTTTCTGGTAATGATGCCTGCGTTGCTGTAGCTGAACATATTTCGGGTACCGTGGCTAACTTCGTTGATACCATGAATAAATATGTTCAACAATTTGGCTTAAAAAATACTAACTTCACCACACCACATGGTTTAGACGATCCAAACCAATATTCAACTGCACGTGATATGGCGATTATTGGTGCACATATCATTCGTGATTTACCGGAAGAATATAAAATCTACGCAGAAAAAGATTTTACTTTCAACAAAATCAAACAACCTAACCGTAATGGCTTATTATGGGATAAAACCATTAACGTTGATGGTATGAAAACCGGACACACAAGCCAAGCAGGTTATAACCTTGTCGCATCAGCAACAAGTCCAAACAATATGCGTTTAATTTCTGTTGTAATGGGTGTACCAACCTATAAAGGCCGTGAAGTAGAAAGTAAAAAACTCTTACAATGGGGTTTTGCTAACTTTGAAACCTTAAAAACTCAAAAAGCAGGTGAAGAAATTTCAAAACAATCTGTTTACTACGGTGATAAAGGTGACGTTAAACTTGGTGTATTAGAAGATGGTTTTATCACTGTGCCAAAAGGTAAACAAACTGACTTAAAAGCACGTTATGAATTAGATAACAAATACTTACAAGCACCTTTAGCAAAAGGTCAAGTGGTGGGTAAAATCGTTTATCAATTAGATGGCAAAGATGTCGCTACCGTAAATCTTCAAGCATTAGAAGATGTACAAGAAGGCGGCTTCTTAGGTAAAGGTTGGGACTGGTTAGTGTTAACAGTTAAAGGATTATTTGACTAAACACCTTGAAAATTAACCGCACTTCCCCATTTATATCACATCAATAAATTCGTAAGGTGTGTGAATTTAGCTGATTCACGCACCTTATTCTTAAATTAAGGAAACAACATGGCAACCGAAAACGATTATGAAAAACTAAAAGAAGTAATGGAATTCCCCGCTGCAATGACATTTAAAGTCGCAGGTGTTAACCGTGAAGGTTTAGCGCAAGACATCGTAGCAGTGATACAAAAATATTTACCGGGTGATTATATTCCAAAGGAAAAACGCAGTAGTAAAGGCACGTATAATTCAGTTTCGATTGATATCGTCGCGCAAAACTTTGAGCAAGTAGAAACCCTTTACAAAGAACTTGCAAAAGTTGAAGGCGTCAAAATGGTTCTCTAAGATGAGCAATACTGATTTAATTGTCCGTCAATTAGGATTACAAGATTATCAGGAAATCTGGCATAAAATGCAGGAATTCACGGATAATCGAAATGCAGAAACCACCGATGAAATTTGGCTAGTTGAGCATCATCCTGTTTTCACACAAGGCCAAGCTGGCAAACCGGAACACTTATTACAACGCAGTGATATTCCTGTTGTACAATCGGATCGTGGTGGTCAAATTACCTACCATGGTCCTGGTCAGCAGGTCATGTATGTGCTCATTGATATTAAACGTCATGAACATTTAAATGTTCGCCAATTAGTGACTGCACTTGAACAATCTGTTGTAAAAAACCTTGCAGACTATGGTATTGAAGGTTATCCCAAACCCGATGCACCTGGTGTGTATATTGATGGCAAAAAAATCTGTTCATTAGGTTTACGCATTCGAAAAGGCTGCTCTTTCCATGGGCTTGCGTTTAATATCAATATGGATCTCAATCCTTTCCACTACATTAATCCTTGCGGCTATGCAGGGCTTGAAATGTGTCAGCTTGCTGATTTTATCGGTAAAGAAGAGGCAACACTTGACAAGGTTTCCCCAAAATTAATTAAACACTTTGCCGAACTTTTGGGCTATAATGTTACAAATTTATAACATTCACTTTTATAACACATTTAAAAATGCCTGAATCAGGCATTTTTCTTTAGGAAAGAACAATGTCAACGCCTTTTAAAATGGAACGCGGTGTGAAATACCGTGATGCAGCCAAAACATCAATTATCCCTGTTAAAAACATCGATCCTAATCAAGAATTATTGAAAAAGCCGGAATGGATGAAAATCAAATTGCCGTCTAGCTCATTAAAGATCGAGACCATCAAAAACGGGATGCGTCGTCATGGGCTACATTCTGTCTGCGAAGAAGCGTCTTGTCCAAATTTACACGAGTGCTTTAACCATGGTACAGCAACCTTCATGATTTTAGGGGCGATTTGTACTCGTCGTTGCCCTTTCTGTGACGTTGCACATGGTAAACCATTACCACCCGATCCGGATGAACCACGTAAATTAGCTGAAACTATCCAAGATATGAAGTTGAAATATGTGGTGATTACCTCTGTAGACCGTGATGATTTACCTGATCGTGGTGCAGGTCATTTTGCTGAATGTGTAAAAGAAGTGCGTGCATTAAACCCTGGCATCAAAATTGAGATTTTGGTTCCTGATTTCCGAGGACGTATTACTCAAGCCTTAGAAAAATTAAAAGACAATCCACCAGATGTGTTCAACCACAACTTGGAAAATGTGCCACGTTTGTATAAAGAAATTCGTCCGGGCGCTGATTATCAGTGGTCCTTAAAATTACTTCATGATTTCAAAGAAATGTTCCCAAACATCCCAACGAAATCAGGTTTAATGGTTGGATTGGGTGAAACCAATGAGGAAATTCTTCAAGTGATGGAAGACTTACGTGCAAACGGCGTAACCATGCTTACACTGGGTCAATATCTCCAACCAAGTCGCCATCACTTACCGGTTGCACGCTATGTGCCACCAGCCGAATTTGATGGGTTCCGTGATAAAGCCAACGCAATGGGCTTTGAACACGCGGCCTGTGGCCCATTTGTTCGCTCTTCCTACCATGCTGATTTACAAGCAAGTGGTGGATTAGTAAAGTAATCAAAAACAGCTAAAAAAATGACCGCACTTTGAATCGCAAGTGCGGTCATTTCTTATATTATCCTTTCAACTAGTCAGTTGCTGCTGGCTTCTCTTCTTCGCCCTCATCACTCTCCATCATGCTTTCTTGACGAAGATCTTCAAGCGTACGACCATTAATTAAGTAGCCATTTTCTGTTTTTTCCACTCTAGAAACGTAATTATCACCTTCTTCTACAAATTCTCGGTGAAGTTTTCCATCATGTTTCACAAAACTACTTAAATATTGCCAAAAGTATGAGTTTTCCTTAATGGCTAAGGCTTTTTCATTTTGATCATCAAACAACATTTTACTTAATGTCAGATTAAATGTGCCTTCAATATTATCTGGAATCATGTCTGATGACTCATCTTCGGGCACTTGAGGCACAATACCACTCACTTCCAATTTAACTGGATAAGCATTGGTCTCAGGATAAGTATTTAGATTTAAATTCAACGTTGCATTATCAACGATTAAATCAAGCTCTTTCCAAGAGTTTTTAATGTACTTATCAAATGTGGCAGACGTTAAATGCGTGCTGCATAAGGCCCCATAAAACGGTGCTGAGCAAAATCTTGCTGATAAATGCGCTTTGCTGTGATTAATTTTAAATGGTGCATCAACCGCTAATTTTTCAAATTGGAACCCTGCACTTGGGTAACTCGCTTTATTCGCAGACAATGTGATATGTTCATTATATTGATCATTGTCTAGTGTTTCCGTCTTATCACTGGCTGATACGTCATCAAGCACTAAATCGGCCATATTAAATGATTTTAAGGCTACCTCAATATTCGTCTTGCCACTAAATTCTTTCACCCATTTATCTTTGGCATTCAAGAAGTCTTTATTGTCTTTTGATGGTGCCTCTTTCTCCGCAAAAGCATCTAATAAAAACGGTACAAACGCTAATTCGTTTGCCACGTTGTAATCATCTAACTGAATATTAACTTTACCGCCTTTAGCTTCCCATTTACGCTCGTCATCGGCAGGGGTTTGTTTCACACTATCAACATTCAGTTTAAAATCTACATTAGCCTTGGTTAAATCCGTATTCGCCAACTTAAGTTCAAGACCGGCATTTTGTAAGTTAAAGTAAGGTTGATTATTTTTAGGCACATTGACAGAAAGCACGGATAACGAACCATCAAAACGATCGTTTTGTGTAAAAATTTTCGTTAACAAATTAACGCCATCTTTAATGTCTAGGGAGCCATCACTTAATTTTTTAAATTCATGATGAAAATTGACCGCACTTGGCACGCCATTTTGTTTAATCAATAAATTCAAACCACCCGCTGTCGCTTGGCTTTCTTCTGTCGTACGGCTTTTATTGGCAATGCGTAAAATATCACTACTGAATTTCGTACTCAGATCACGCTTATCTGCTTCGCCTGGTTTTACGTCAAAATGATACGTCGCATTTTTCATATAAACATGGGTATTTTCCCCGTTTAACAACGCTACTTCGGCATTTTTCGCGGTTAAGTCAATACTTGATAGGTCGTATTGATTTGCACCAACTGGTACGAGACGAGCTTCACCTTCAATTTGTTCCAATTTAGTGTCTTTATCGTAATTAAAACCGCTTAGAGCTGTTTTTAGTTCAACCTCTTTATTTTTTAAGAAATGAAGACCGATAGAAAGGTTTTGGGACTTATTCGCAAAATCACGGAACTCCGTCAAAATATCAGACTGTAAATAATCCCCTACCGGCGAAAATTTACTATTAATCGTGTTTTTATCAATCGTGATATTTAATGTTTTATTTAATTGACGAACTAATTGATCTGATAACTGAGACTCCGCTGTAATGAAGAAAGGTAGCGCGGTGAGCTTAGTTGAAATCACATTTGTGCTTTTCGCATCGCTATCTTTTACACTAAAGATCAACTCACGAATAAAAAAGTTTTTCGCAGTTTGCGTCACATTTAAGGTTGCTTGGTTATCCAAAGAATAAGGGAAATTTTTTAACACCTGATCGATTTTATGATTGGTGTAAAATTGTGCGCCGATCCCAAGTGCCACTGCGATAGCCGAAATCGTCAATGCTATTGTTCTTTTCTTGCTCATAATGTCCCCAAATACGATCTCAATTTACGATCTCAAAATCCTTTTGAAAAATTAACCGCACTTTAATCTTCAAAGTGCGGTCAGTTTCCAGTCTATTTTAGCCTAAGATTTTATCTAACTCTTGACTTACAGCTTCCACTTTTTGAGTACCATCTAAACGGAAATATTGAGTGTTACCTGCTTTTGCTTCAGCTTGGTAATAATCAATTAATGGACTGGTTTGTTTGTGGTAAACCGCTAAACGATCTAACACCGTTTCTGGTTTATCATCCGCACGGATAATTAAATCTTCACCCGTTACATCATCTTTACCTTCCACTTTTGGTGGATTGTAAACGATATGATAAGAACGACCTGACGCTTGGTGTACACGACGACCACTCATACGTTCAACGATCACTTCATCCGGTACATCAAACTCTAAAACGTAGTCAATTTTCACGCCAGAATCTTTTAATGCATCTGCTTGTGGAATCGTACGTGGGAAACCATCTAATAAGAAACCATTTGCACAATCTGGTTGAGAAATACGATCTTTTACTAATGCCACGGTTAATTCATCCGGTACTAATTTCCCTTCATCCATTAATGCTTTTGCTTGTTTGCCTAATTCTGTCCCTGCTTTAATCGCTGCACGGAACATGTCCCCTGTTGAAATTTGTGGGATGCCAAACTTGTTCATAATAAATTGTGCTTGTGTGCCTTTTCCTGCACCAGGTGCACCTAAAAGAATAATTTTCATACAAATCTCCAATAAATAATAGACCCGTTTAAAATACCGTTAAAGCCTTGTTTGGTCAAATGATTTTACTGTAAATTTTGACCGCACTTTATTTTATTTTAAGCTTTTTTATTTCCTTTTTCATTCCACGGAGCAACCCAGAATAAACAAATCATTCCTGGGATAGCGAGGAATAAACAAATCCAGAAAAAATGATAGTAGCCCACTGCTTTAACCAAGTAACCCGATAACATACCAAGCCCTTTACTTGGTAAAGCAGAAAGGCTGGTAAATAAAGCTAATTGAGTGGCTGTATAAAGCGGATTCGTTTCGCGAGCCATAAAGGCGACAAAGGCGGCGGTACCAAGACCGACACCGATATATTCACCCGCAATAACGAAACCTAATTTCCAAAGTTCTGCTGCACCGATATGGTCAAAATGCCCAAATGCAGCTAACCAAATAAATCCACCAATAGTAATCAATTGGATAAAACCAAATACCCATAATGCGCGGTTAATCCCTAAACGCAGCATGATCACGCCACCCACGAGACCGGCAGAGATACTCGCCCAAAGTGAAGTACTTTTTACCACCAACGCAATATGCTCTTTCTCAAAGCCCATGTCATAGACGAATTTCGTTTGTAACGTAGTGGCAAATGAATCACCAAATTTATACAAGAACAAAAAGAGTAAAAAACCAATCGCTTGGGCGACACCTTTACGTTGGAAGAATTCTTTTAACGGTATCCAAAACACCATATAGAAAGGTTGATCACGATCGACCTGTGCAATCTGCGGTTCTTTTGCTAAAAAGAGCGTCATAAATATGCCCGCTAGCATACAAAGTGCGGTCAATAAAAAGACGGTTTCCCATGGATAAATTGTCGCTAAATAAAGCGAGAGCCCACCAGGTATTAAGCCCGCAACGCGATAAGCATTAATGTGGATGGTGTTCCCCAATCCTAATTCATTATCCGTTAAAATCTCACGACGGTAAGCATCGAGCACAATATCTTGTGTCGCTGAGAAAAAGGCAATGAATGTGGCAATTTTAGCCACCGTACTTAATTCTGCCACTGGATCAAACTGACTTATCGCATAAAGGGAAATCAGCAAAATCACTTGAGAAATCAATAACCAACTACGACGACGACCTAAAAAATGCGGGAAATAGCGGTCTAATAACGGCGCCCATAAAAACTTCAAACCATATGGCACCATCACTCCTGTCAATGCACCGATTAATTCAACGGAAAGCCCTTTATCGGTCAACCATACAGGCAGCATTTGCAATAACACGAAAAGTGGTAAACCCGAACTAAATCCAGTGAAAACACAGATCAGCATTTTGCGGGTAAATATTTGACTAGAAAGGGATTGTTCTGACATAAAGTGCGGTTATTTTTGAGCGTGTTTTATCTGATTAAAATATTAAGGGCGGAATGATGCTCCGCCCAACAATGATGAGATTAATCTCGATATCCTTTCGGATTATTTTTTTGCCAATTCCAGGTGTCTTTCATCATTTGCTCAAGACCACGTTCTGCTGTCCAATTTAACTCTTTTGCTGCAAGACTTGGATCGGAATAGCATGTTGCAATATCGCCTGGACGACGTGCAACAAGACGATATGGAATTTTAATATTGTTCGCTTGTTCAAACGCTTTCACCATATCAAGCACAGAATAACCGGTACCGGTACCTAAGTTATAAATGTGTAAACCTGCATCATTTTCATGGCGATTTAATGCTTTTAAGTGACCAATCGCTAAATCCACCACGTGAATATAATCACGTACACCTGTGCCGTCATGAGTATCATAATCGCTACCAAATACCGAAAGTTGCGGTAATTTACCGATCGCAACTTGGCTGATGTAAGGCAATAGGTTATTTGGAATACCATTTGGATCTTCACCAATCAAACCGCTTGCGTGAGCGCCCACTGGGTTGAAATAACGTAAGATCGTCATACTAAATTGTGGTTCAGCTTTCGCTACATCGGTCAGAATTTGTTCTACCATGTATTTAGAGGTACCGTAAGGGTTGGTTGTCCCACCCACTTTGCAATCTTCTGTAATTGGAATAATTTCCGGATCGCCATAAACCGTTGCAGATGAACTAAATACAAAGTTCCACACACCTGCTTTTTTCATTTCTTGAATGAGAACAATCGTGCCTGCGACGTTATTCATGTAGTATTCAGCGGGTTTCTGGACACTTTCACCCACGGCTTTTAAACCCGCAAAATGGATGACCGATTGAATACTGTTTTCAGCAAAGATTTTTTGTAATAAAGCACGATCTAAAATATCGCCCTCATAAAATTTCACGTCTTTGCCCGTGATTTTTTTTACGCGTTCTAAAGATTTTGGGGATGAATTGCATAAATTATCCAATACCACCACTTCTTTATTTGCATTTAATAATTCCACTACAGTGTGTGAACCGATATAGCCTGCGCCACCCGTTACTAAAATAGCCATGAGTTACTCCTTAATCATTTTGTTCGCAAATTATAACATTGATTTCTACGATACATAAATTTATCCCCTCTTTTGACCGCACTTTGGTGTGATCGTTGTCACAGAATAAACATTTTTCTCTGGAATTTTGATTTGAGTCATTGAAGCGCTTCGCGATGAGGCGAATAATAGCCTGCGAAAATCGAAAAGATAAAGGAAGACAACATGAAACCTCAAACACTTCAAAAAACTGCACTCGCACTACTTGTTGGTTGGTATGCTGCTAATGCAGCAGCTTATTCTGAACAAGGCCAAGCCGGTAATACAAAAAGTTGGGAAAGCACTGAATACCTCAAAGACTGGGGCTTAACCTCAATGAATGCCTCCACAGCTTATGCCCTAGGCTTTAATGGTTCAGGCGTAAAAATCGGCGTGATGGATTCAGGTGTGCTATTAAACCACCCTGAATTTCAAGACGGTCGAATCCACGTTGTAAAAACGGAGGGGACTTATAGTAAAGATGGCATGCGTTATCCCGATGCATCGGTGGGAAATGGTCCAATTAATAAAAATGAACCGGTAAAAAACGGCAAACGCAATTTTGATAAAACGGATAATGGCATCTTCACTAAAGGTGAAGCCTTCAATATTGACGGTGCATGGCATAAATATACCAATGATGCACACGGTACGCACGTTGGCGGGACAATGGCGGCAAGCCGTGACGGCAATGAAATGCACGGTGTGGCTTTCGGTGCTAACCTCTATTCTGCCAATACTGGTGGTAACGACAACATGACCTATGGTCCAAACCAAGACTATGATTTCTTCTTACAAGGCTACTCTGCCCTAGCGGATGCCGGTGCCAAAGTAATTAATAACAGTTGGGGTTCAAACCGTCGTGTCAATTCATCCTTTGCCAGTGCCTTAGGCTATAAACCCAAATATGATTGGCGTAATGTGCCTGAATATGGCGTGCAATATTATGATGTACCAAAAGCACCTGATCCAATTTCCAGTCCTGCAGCACATATTTATTTAAGTAATTTAGGCGAAGCTGAAAAAGCTTATTATCAATTTGTCACCAATGGTGAGAAAAACTTTGTTGATGCGGCTTATGAAGTGGCAAAAAATAAACAAGTGATTCAAGTCTTTACAGCGGGTAACCGTAGTATGATGGCTGAGTCCTTTACACGTGCGATGTTGCCTTATTTCAGACCGGATGCAGAAAAATACTGGGTAAACGTCACTGGGCAAGTGGGTGGTGAAGGCTATCCAAATGATTCAAATGACGATGTGAGTGATGAAAAAGCAGGTGCAGATATTCAAGAATTTAACCTCGCAGGCCATTCAAAATGGTGGACGATTGCAGCGCCATCCGCCAACATCTATTCCTCCTACATTCAATTACAAGACAACAATACTTATGGTGACCCTATTTACAAATCAGCCGGTGGTACTTCAATGGCTGCCCCACACGTAAGTGGTGCATTAGGTGTCATCTTTTCTCGCTATCCATACATGACAACCGATCAAGCTCGCGATGTTATGCTCACCACAGCAAGACAAACCACACTTCGCAAAGGGCTTGAAGGTAAACCGTTAGAACGTTGGGAAACTGAACAAGGTGTACCAAGTAACGTTTGGGGTTGGGGAATTTTAGATCTTGGCAAAGCGATGTTTGGCCCGGGTCAATTCTTAGGAAACATGAAAATCAACCTCAATCAAAATGATGTTTGGTCAAATGATATTAGCGATAAAGCCATCAAAGCACGTCAAGTCGAAGATCAAGCTGAAGCCGCGACTTGGGCTACACGCAAAGCAGAATTACAAGCATTAATGCAAAATCGTGCAGGCGCGACAGCTGAAGAAAAAGCGGAATATCAAGTCGGTTTAGCGCGTGAAGCCGCTCGTAATGAACGTGCCGCACAAGGTTATGTTGGTGCATTAACTAAAAATGGTTCTGGTACCTTAACCCTCACCGGTAATAACAGCTTCACCGGTGAAATTACTGTGAATGAAGGTCAGCTTTCAGGGTTAAATCAATCCCTTGGTTCGGCACAACAAGTCATCGTAAAACAAGGTGCAACATTGGAAGTGTTACCGAAAGCGGAAGTCACTAAACCAAGTGAGAATGGATTTGTTACTGAAACCTTAACCAGCACCGCGAAAACAGTCACTGCTACAGTGGAAAAAGGTGGTCGTTTCTTACTGAATAATGGTATTGCTAACGTCAATGCCACCTTTGCAGACGGTTCTGTTTTAGTGCCAAATAAATTTGATGAAGAAATTCTGCCTCAATTACAAAAAGATCCACAAAGAGCGGTATCTGTGCAAGGTACTGGCTCATTTGTGGGGGCTGAAAATGCGGTAGTTGAAACACCTCGCAATTATGATTTCTTTGCGGTTAAAAATGAAAGTAATGCAAATACGTTGAAAGTAACCGTTCAGAAAAAAGCCCTTTCATCTGCAGCAACGACTGAAAATGAAGTGGCTATCGCTAATGCCTTAGATGCAGCAACAAACAGTACGGCTTACCAAAGCCTTATTTGGGGAACAAAAGAGAATGCTCGACAAGCTTTTGCTCGTTTAAGCTATGATGAAGATCTCGCGGCTCAACAACACAATGTGTTAAATGGCTTATTGCTTCGTCAGCAACTTGCCCAACCAGGTGCAGTAAGAGCGCAACTTAATACCGGCACACAAATTTGGACAAGTGGCACCTTCACTCACTTCAACACGGATAGTTTAAGCAGCCACGCATACAATCAACTTGTGGGTATTGATGCAACCATTGATACAAACAAACATTTAGGTGTATTTGTTGGTTCAACACAAAATAGCCACAAAATTGACCGCACTTCGAAAGATCGTGCTGTGCATTTAGGCTTAACAGCTGAACATCGTTTCAACGTGTTAACACCGAAAATTGGCTTTATTCAAAGCTGGGGTAAACATGAACAACGCGCTGAATTTGCACAAGGAGTGAAAAGCCATAGCCAAACACAAAATGTCTTTGCTGAACTTGCTTACACTGGCTTAAAAGGCGAACATTTTGCGATTGAACCTTATGCCGGCGTAAGCTATATGCATATCAAAAATAAAGGTGTGACAAAAGGCGAAGTGCAGTTAACAGACAACAATCGTGATTTAATCGTCACCTCTGCAGGTTTACGTCCATCCATTCCATTTGCAATCGGTGGCGTTCAATTAAACTTATTAGGTGATGTAGCTTATCATCGTTTCCACAAAGATAAAGCCGCTGAAGGTAGCTTGGTTATCAATAATCAAGGTGTAGCAAATCTTTATGGTAAAGAATTGAAAAATGTCGTCACGACAGGTGTTGCATTACAAGCGCAGTTCACACCAGCATTTAGCGTAAAAGTCGGCTATCAAGGTGCTTATAACCACGATACAAAAGCGAATAATGTTAATGCGGAATTACGTTTCTCATTTTAACGATATTCAATAAGACAAAAAGTGCGGTCAGTTTTTAAGAGGTTTTAAAACTCTTTGAAAATTGACCGCACTTGATATTTCCATTTTTCCAATCTACTTGTAAATAATTAAAAATGAGCTTTATATAGCACACCTTTAAATTTATTCCCAAAGTAAATTAAATTCCCTTTTTGGAATACTTTTCCATTAACTCAATCACTGGTTTAAATTTAGGATCTTGTGAACGATATTTTTTGATCCCTTCTAAAATACCATGCTGTCCAGTAAAGAAATCTACATCTCCCCCGTTATCTAGCATTAATTGAAGCAAATCCAGTCTTTCAGGGAAACCATTAATATAGGATAAAGGTGTAATTCCTCTTTCATTTGGTAAATTAGGGTTTGCACCAGCCTTAAGTAACGCTATCGCAGCATCAATATTTTTACTTCTTAACGCATAATGCAAAGGAGTCATTCCGTATATATCTTGAACATTAATATCTATACCCTTATTAATTAGATAATTAATAACCTCAGAGGATGGTTTATTTGACTCAAATCCTAATAAGGCTTTATGCAACCAATTCCAATGCTCTACAGGAGTTACTTCCATGATATTTCTTTCCTTATTTTGAAAAAGCTCTTCCAATAAAGTTAAATCACCAGAATCCATTGCATCTAAAATTTTTATGCCCATCTCTAACTTATTATTCATTTATTTTCCCCTTTCAAAGTTTTTCATATCACGAACAATTCGTTCAATATCATCTTTACCAGGCATCTCATTTCTATGACTACGATTTTCAGAACGATTCTCTAGCCTAAAAATGTTGGGTCTTGAATTTACGTAATCATTAAATTCCTGTCTTGTTAAACCCAATTGTTTAGCAGCCTCTTCTAATCTTCTATGCTCCCATTCTGGAATATGCCCTATATCAAATGGACCATTCACTATTTCACCTGTTTCTTTATGAAGTAATACATTATCTGAAACCTGCTCATATTGCGAAAGAATATTTTTCTTATAGTGAATATAAAAACAAAAGGCATCAATCTGATGCCTTTTTAATTCATTAACATGAAAATTAACGTTCATTCCAACGTTTGATTGATTCACGAATCACTTCTTTCGCTTCTTCTACATCGCCCCAGTGAGTCACTTTCGTTGAACCTGGTTTTTTCAATGCTTTGTAGTTGTTGAAGTGGAATTCAATTTGTTTGATTAATTGCGCAGGTACATCTGCAAGGCTGTTGTATGCATTACCGGTATCGCGGTCATCCGCTGGCACACAAACGATTTTATCGTCCACTTCACCATCATCAACGAATTTCATCACACCGATTACTTTTGCTTCGAGGAATACACCTGTTGCAAGTGGTTGGCGAGTTAATAATAAAACGTCTAACTCATCGCCATCTTCGTCTAAAGTTTGCGGAATGAAACCATAGTTAGTTGGTTTTGCGAAGATCGCTGGCTCAACACGGTCTAATTGGAACGCTGCAACTTTACGGTTCCATTCGATTTTGTGGCAGCTACCTTCTGGAATTTCATTTACCACATTGATAATGCCGGCATCTACATCGCCTGGCGTTAAAATTTGATTAAAATCAGCCATTGTTTTTCCTTTTTTGATTACGTTAAAAACTTACAGAGTATAGCAGTTTTTAGCCGATAAAAAAATATGCGAAAAACATCCTCAAAAGCGACCGCACTTTCTCATCTAACTTCTATAAAACAATTACGCAAACGTTTACTTTTAAATGATTTACTATAAAATAGCACATCTTTTTGATTATTAACCTAGGGGACTTTATGTCAAGTTTAGAAAAAACCTTTGAACTCAGTAAACGCGGTTCAACGGTTCGTCAAGAAATCATCGCAGGTTTAACCACCTTCTTAGCCATGGTGTATTCCGTGATTGTTGTGCCTAAAATGCTTGGTGATGCAGGCTTTCCGGCAGAATCTGTCTTTATCGCAACCTGTTTAGTCGCGGGACTTGGATCGATTTTAATCGGCTTTTGGGCAAATGCGCCAATGGCGATCGGTTGTGCCATTTCATTAACTGCTTTTACCGCATTTAGCTTAGTAATTGGTCAACATGTTTCTATTCCTGTGGCATTAGGTGCTGTATTCCTCATGGGTTTGGTGTTTACCTTAATTTCTGCAACAGGTATTCGTTCATGGATCTTACGTAACCTGCCATCAAGTATCGCGCATGGTGCAGGGATCGGGATCGGCTTATTCTTACTTTTAATCGCCGCAAATGGCGTAGGCTTAGTGGTCGGCAACCAAGCGGGTCTACCGGTTAAATTAGGCGATTTCACCTCTTTCCCTGTAATGATGTCTTTAATCGGCCTAGCATTCATTATCGGCTTAGAAAAAATGAAAGTGAAAGGCGGAATTTTATGGGTCATCATCGCAATTACTATCGTTGGTTTAATCTTCGATCCAAACGTAACATTCAATGGCCAAATCTTCAAAATGCCAACCTTTGGTGAAAACTCACTTTTCTTACAATTAGATCTCCAAGGTGCATTACAACCTGCCATTTTACCAATTGTCTTTGCTTTAGTGATGACGGCGGTATTTGATGCAACAGGTACTATTCGTGCTGTGGCAGGTCAAGCTGACTTATTAGACAAAGACGGACAAATCATCAACGGTGGTAAAGCCTTAACCTCTGACTCCGTAAGTAGCTTATTCTCAGGTTTATTCGGTACTGCACCAGCCGCCGTTTATATCGAATCTGCAGCAGGTACAGCCGCAGGTGGTAAAACAGGTATCACCGCTATCGTCGTCGGTGTATTATTCTTATTAATGTTATTCTTCCAACCACTTGCCTTCTTAGTGCCAGGTTATGCAACTGCACCGGCGTTAATGTATGTGGGCTTATTAATGCTAAGCAATGTAAGCAAATTAGACTTCGATGATTTCGTGGGCGCAATGAGCGGCTTAGTTTGCGCGGTATTCATCGTGTTAACGGCAAACATCGTAACCGGTATCATGCTTGGTTTTGCCGCATTAGTAATCGGTCGCATCGTAAGTGGCGACGTGAAAAAACTCAACATCGGCACAATTATCATCGCTGTTGTACTTGTCGCATTCTATGCTGGCGGCTGGGCGATTTAATTAAAGCTCATCATGATAAGGCGGACGAATGGTTCGCCTTTTTTATTTTTAACCTAAAAAACAATCAAAAATCCAACCGCACTTTTACTTTACAAATCCCTAAATCCGCCTAAAATACAGGCCTTTAATACGGCTTGCCAAAAGCAAGCTACTGACCTGAAATCAGACAAGAGAACATTATGACAACCCCATTTAAACCTGAATTACTCTCCCCTGCGGGCTCCCTTAAAAATATGCGCTACGCCTTCGCGTATGGCGCAGATGCCGTTTATGCAGGCCAACCACGTTATAGCTTACGTGTACGCAACAATGAATTTAATCACGCCAATTTAAAAATCGGGATTGATGAAGCCCATGCACTTGGCAAAAAATTCTATGTGGTCGTAAACATTGCACCGCATAACTCCAAACTCAAAACCTTTATCAAAGATTTACAACCTGTGATCGACATGGGCCCTGATGCCTTAATTATGTCTGATCCAGGCTTAATCATGTTGGTGCGTGAAAACTTCCCGGATATTGACATTCACCTTTCTGTACAAGCGAATGCGGTAAACTGGGCAACCGTAAAATTCTGGAAACAAATGGGATTAACTCGTGTGATTTTATCGCGCGAATTGTCCATCGAAGAAATCGCTGAAATTCGCCAACACGTGCCTGATATCGAACTCGAAATTTTCGTACACGGTGCGTTATGTATGGCGTATTCTGGCCGCTGCTTGCTTTCTGGCTATATCAACAAACGCGACCCAAACCAAGGTACTTGCACGAATGCTTGCCGTTGGGAATACAAAATGGAAGAAGGCACCACAGATGAAGTAGGCAATATCGTGCCGAAAATCGATCCCGCTCAACAAATCGAAGTGAAAAATGTGGCACCAACCTTGGGTGAAGGTGCAGTAACGGATAAAGTTTTCCTTTACACCGAATCACAAAAGCCTGATGAACAAATGACGGCGTTTGAAGATGAACACGGCACTTACTTTATGAACTCAAAAGATCTACGTGCAGTACAACACGTGGAAAAATTGACCGCACTTGGTGTGCATTCTTTAAAAATCGAAGGCCGTACTAAATCATTCTATTACTGTGCAAGAACCGCACAAGTTTACCGCAAAGCCATTGATGATGCGGCAGCAGGCAAACCATTTGATGAAAGCTTAATGGATACCTTGGAATCCCTTGCTCATCGTGGTTATACCGAAGGTTTCTTACGTCGCCATACGCACGATGAATACCAAAATTACGAATACGGCTACTCTATCTCTGAACGCCAACAATTTGTCGGTGAATTTACCGGTAAACGTAATGAACAAGGTATGGCTGAAGTAGCGGTGAAAAATAAATTCTTGCTTGGTGATGAGGTCGAAATGATGACCCCACAAGGCAACATCGTCTTTAAAATTGAAAAAATGCTCAATCGCAAAAACGAAAATGTGGAAGCCGCACTTGGCGATGGCCATTTTGTATTTTTAGATGTGCCACAAGACATCCAACTTGATTATGCATTGTTGATGCGTAATTTGGTCAACACCAACACGCGCAATCCACACAATTAACTTGTTAAAAAATTGTTGCATTTGTTAATAGGTGTACTATAATACACTCCATACCTGATTTGTTAATTCAACAACTCATAGTATGACTCCAAATATTTTGCCCTTTCACCTTTTTGATAGGGCTTTTTTTATGCCTTAAAAACACACTCCAAAATCATATAAAACACTCCATTCTTAAAATTAATTAACTTCATATTTTTTTATGAAAAAATATATAAACTAATGAGCATTGATATAAAAATAAAGTTAGGGGGACATTAAGCAATAATCATTAAAAGTAATCATAAATATAAAGGATTATTTTATGTTTGTGAAACTCTCCTACTACGCCCATTCCGCGCAAGATAAACTCGGCAATCTCTTGCCTTACGAACATTGGCAAACCTTGCAAAGCCATTCAGTCAATGTTGGTGAAATGGTGGCGGAGTTTGTCGGGTATTCGGTGCTCAGGAAATTGCCTGCCAGACGGGAAAGCTTCACGATTTAGGGAAATATTCGGAAGCCTTTAACCGTCTGCGCAGTGAAATTCTCGATCATACTGTAGAACAAGCGGCACAACCACATGGATTGTTCACGCTCACCATACCAACGAGCGGCGGCAAAACCTTCACTTCCACTTCCATGGCTTTCACGCTGTAGCACGCCAAACGGCAAGGTATGCGGCGCGTAATTTATGTCATTCCGTTCACTAGCATAATCGAACAAAATGCCGCCGAATTCCGCAAAGCTTTTGACAAAACAAATTGTCATGGAAGTCGCCGGGCATATTGCGTAAATCTGGGGCGGTGAAGTAATTTACATCCCACGTAACCTGATTTTGTTGTTAAGCGAACGTGACCGCAAGATTTTCAATGAATTCAACGGCACAAACCACCGCGAACTAGCACGCAAATACAACGTATCCATGCAGTGGATTTACCAAATTGTGAAGCGTGTCACAAAAGAAGAAATCGCCCGACGGCAGTTTGATATGTTTGGGGAGAAATAACCGCTAAAAGTGAGAAAACGTCCGAAAGGGCGTTTTTTTTGAACATAAGCGTTGACAAAAATTAATCCGTAGGTTAAATTAAACCTCAAGGTTAACTTTTAATATTCAGTTAACACACTACATAAGGAGAAAACTATGAAAAAAACCAACTTCGGAGAATTTATAAGGGGGTATCGTCGCGCCAATAAGATCCTATTAAAACAAATGGCAGATGCTTTGGGCTTTAGTTCTGCATTTATGTCATCCATTGAAAATGGAAATAAACCAATTCCGCAAGGTATTGAGCAAAAGCTTGTAAATAGTTTTAGCTTTTCAGATCAGGACAAAGAGCGCTTATTTGAATCAGTTGATACCACAAGAACACAAAGCACAATTACAATCCCGCAAAACTCATTAGATCAAATGATTGTTGGGGCATTTTGTCGGAATTTCAATGAACTCGATGATACTAAAAAACAAGAATTATTAAATTTATTAAAAGGAGTCAAATAGTGAGTTCAATTTTTTATAACGAGGGGTTTTCGGTTAGCCCTATGTCAAGAAAACAAATAGATTCAATCACTCAAGCTATCCGTGAAATAGCTGCTAAGTGTGGGTGGATAGATTCTAATGGTGCCGTTGATATTATATCTCTCTTAGAGTTTGGCTATGAAAACTTTCGCATTGTGCCAGATCATGAGATGGCGGGTGCTTTAGGACTAACATTACCAACAGGAGAGATCCTTTTAAGGGAAAGCGTCTATAATGGGGCTTGTGATGGTAATGGACGAGATCGCTTTACGGTTGCTCATGAATTAGCGCATGGAGTCATACATAAGGAACAGATAGGATTTGCTCGACCTGTGGATAAAAGCACTAAAATTTATTGCAACGCTGAATGGCAAGCAAATGAATTTGCGGGGCGACTTCTATTGCCTGATAGTAGTATCAAACGTTTTCATAACATGGCAGTTTCTGAACTCGCTGATTTGTTTGGGGTAAGTTACGAGTGTGCCCAAACAAGAGTTGCTAAATACGGAAAATAAAAACCCAATCACAAGGACTGGGTTTTAGGATAGTAAGTAATATTGGCGTATTAATTACTATGTATAGTTCTCCATCCGCTGTACACAATACCTGCAAAAGAAGAACACCTTCGAAAACGGTGAAGTATTCTAAAACAAGTTGCATGGCGTTGTCCATAGGTAAAGTGGTGGTAACCTGAAAAATAAGAGGTAAGCCTAATGGCTATGACAACTTGTTCTAAGTGTGGTCGTGTTTGCCCTCTAATTTTCCGTTGGACGCGTGAAGACCCACGTACCGGCGCAATTATTAGAGCTAAACACCGCCCTATGCCAATCCCGCAATGTGATTGTGGCAGATAATTAATAAAAACGTCCGAAAGGGCGTTTTTTTTATGAGTAAAATAAAATTTATTGGAATATGATTTATTAGAACTTTTACTAACTTAAGTAAATTTCTATGAAAAAAACATTAATTCTGTCAGTATTAATTTTCTCTCCTCCAGTATTTGCGCATGATCTAGATAATCATAAAATACACGGCTTTATCTCCACCAACCTTGCCGCAAAAACCGTCTCTGAGGACGCACTGTAGTATATGCAAACCCGCTACCGGATCCCCGCCGCCCGACTACGGCAAACGCTGCAAAGCCTGGTAGCTGGTGGTGATTTGCCAGCCTGAGTTGTTGGGGGAAACGGGATAGGAGTACAGGGATGTTTGATAAATAGGAGAATATGGCGGATTGAATTCAAATGAGGACAAAGCATCAATGCTTGTTATATACAAATGGCATATAAGGGTATTGGCAGAGATGTACTGGTTTGAATTTACTACAAAAACATATTTTAACATATTGATTTTATTTTATTTCTATAGAGATTTCGTCTAAAGCTAAAACTAGCAGCCCACAAATTATGGACGAAGATTTTTTAATTTTTAAATTTATTTAGATGCGCTAAACTACATTTGTGAGATAGTGTGATTATTAAGGAGTTAAAAATGTCAAAACAAAAAAAATTTGAAGATTTTTTTGATAGAACAAGTAATTCAATTAAAAAAGTTGATGTTTTGATAGCTTATGATGATAAAAATGGCAATATCAATCCCTATTTAAACCATATTTTTTGTCCAGAATGTTATATTGCTGCCTTATCGTTGGTTCATGGTAAAACACCTCATCTAAGAAGTATTCCATCATCTCTTCACTCAAATAGTTGCTCATATAATTATTCTTATGCAAGGAAAAGGACTATCCTGAAGTATCTTGAAAAATTAACTTCTGAGCAAGTAAAAAATCGGTTAAATAGCATGATGCGTCAATTAATGCCAAGTAAAAATGATATAGCAGAATTACAATCTAATCTGACTATCGAAAACAATTCTTTTCTTTTTGATGAGGAAGAAAATGCTCAAAGTAAACAGGTTATAAAAAAGACGATAAGAAAACAAAGGCTTTCTGGATGGATTGACTCCGATATTTCAGGTAAGCTTTATCTTTTCTATGGGGATGTTAAGATTTTATCTGAAGAAAAACAATCAAAAACAGGAAACACTTATTTTAGATGGGTTATAAAAACAAAAAATAAAGATGGAGAATGGAAGTATAGAACTAGCCTGTATCGTGGTTCAATAAATGAATGTTTTGATAAAGATTCAGTGTATAAAATTGTCCTTATTGGTACTGCTAATTTTGATAATGGATATTTAAATATTAAACTTGAGAATAAAAACGCAGTTTTATATAAAAAGGCTGAGTAACTAAAGTGAAGTAAGTAAACCGTAACCTACATCTCCACCTTTAAAATAAAAATGTAAGGTGTATGCGGTACGCACGCAGTTTTGGCTGTTCAAGTCATTACTTCAAACGTTCTGATGACCTTATGTTTCAATCTATGTAGGTCGTATACTTGTATCCGACAACCTTTTGATATTTATATGATTTGAAATTATTGCGGTAACTTTGAAAGTGTCGAATTCGAGAATCCAACCTATCATTTTTCAGGTGCTTCAGCGACAGATTCGCAATTACGGCGAAAATGTGACGATTCAAAGTGTGTCAATTCTTTGAATATTTCGCTACGACAGTTGAAGAGCGCGGATCAGCTGGACGTGGTGTGCTGCATTGAGGGCGATGCGGCGGAATAAAACTCAATAAATTTGAATAGTATAATATTTATCTTCCTACTCTATCTCTCAACCCGATTCATGCCCAACAACATTCCCCCTTGTATTTCCACCTTATTCGCTCTAGACTATGCCCCATTTTTAGCTTTCATGATTTACAATTATGCGTGTTTCTGACTTCCATTTTGACTTACCTGATGAGCTCATTGCTCGTTATCCTAAAGAAGATCGCTCTTCTTGCCGTTTGCTACAACTCAACGGTGAAAACGGGGAAATTTCTCACCGCACTTTTACCGATGTATTAGATTTAATCGACGAAGGTGATTTGTTGATTTTTAACAATACACGCGTAATCCCTGCTCGTATGTTTGGTCGTAAAGCCAGTGGCGGGAAAATTGAAGTGTTGGTAGAACGTGTTTTAAGTGAACACCATTTCTTAGCGCATATTCGCTCATCAAAGGCCCCGAAAGAAGGCGCAGAATTATTTTTAGGTGAAGATAAGCTCGGTGAAAATAATGGCGTAAAAGCCATTATGGTTGGTCGTCAAGATGCCCTTTTTGAAGTGGAATTAGCGGATAAAAGTCGCAATGTACTTGATGTGTTACAAGAAATCGGTCATATGCCTTTGCCGCCTTATATCGATCGCCCTGATGAAGAAGCGGATCAAGAATGTTATCAAACCGTATATAACAAAGTGCCAGGTGCAGTGGCTGCACCAACAGCTGGTTTGCATTTTGATGATGAGCTTTTACAAAAATTACACGAAAAAGGCGTTAATTTTGAATTTGTAACTTTGCATGTGGGCGCCGGTACATTCCAACCCGTACGTGTTGAAAATATTGAAGATCACATTATGCACGCGGAATATGTGGAGCTTTCTCAAGAAGTCTGCAATGCCATTATTGAAACGAAAAAAGCGGGCAAACGTGTGATTGCGGTAGGCACAACATCCGTGCGTTCTGTTGAAACCGCCGCCCTATCAGCAGAAGAAAATGGCAACCCAGATTTAATTGAACCTTATTTTTCAGATACGTCCATTTTTATTTACCCAGGCAAATCATTCCGTGTGGTGGATGCGTTGATTACCAACTTCCACTTGCCAGAAAGTACATTGATTATGTTGGTGTCTGCCTTTGCAGGCTTTAGCCACACCATGAATGCCTATAAAAGTGCGGTCGAAAATCGCTATCGTTTTTTCAGTTATGGCGATGCAATGTTCATTACCCAAAATCCCAATGTGAAAGGGTTAGAATAAGAAAAATGGGTGGTCAAATACCACCCATTTTTTTAAATCCAACCTTTTGCTCTAAACGCTTTTAGTACCTTAACAAATACTTTCATCTCATCTGGTGTACCGAGCGTGAGACGATTCCATCCTTTAATAGGCAAAAACTCCCGTCCCACCAAAATAGAATGCGCTTTCATGCGTTCTTGATAAGTTTTTACGTCCCCCTTAATCTCATGGAAAATAAAGTTACCATTAGATGGTGCAAATTTTAAACCAAGTTCTGTTAAGGCATTTTGAACAATCTGACGTGAGGCAGTATTACTTTGGAAACTCAATTTCGCAAAGGTTTTATCTTGTAAAGAGGCCACGGCAGCCACTGCACCCGCAAGATTCGTGTTATCCAAGGACATAAATTTTTCTACTTCTTCAACCACTTCTGGCTGGGCGAGTAAATATCCCACACGATAGCCCGCTAACGCATAAAACTTAGAGAAAGTCCGTGTGACTAATACATTTTTCAAGCCTTCTTTGACTAACGCCATACCTGTTTCAAAGGCTGGATCTTCCACAAAATCAGCATAAGCTTCATCTAGCAGAAAATAGTTATTTTGAGAAAATGATTTAATCCAAGGGAAAAATGTTTTAGCTGGCGTAATCATTGATGTTGGATTATTTGGGTTACATAAATAGAAAATCGTCACACCATCAAAGGCTTCTGCGGCGTTTTTTAACTTCGTTAAATCAAAAGAAAAATCGTCTGCGAGCGGCACTTTCACCACTGGCACACCTAACGCTTTTGCATATAATTCTGCATAATTAAATGTTGGATCCGGCACCACAAGTTGAACCGCTTGTTTTGCATTTTGAGCCTTAACGATCAATGCTTGAACGGCAGCTTGAATATTTTCTGAAGAACCATTCCCCAATGAAATGAAACTTTCAGCGACATTGTGTTTAGCGGCTAATTGCGTAATGACTGCTGCACGTTGATCATCAGGATAATATGAACCAATTGCTAAACTATTCATAATCGCTTGTTTTGCTTTTTCCGACATCCCTAGCGCATTCTCATTAAAATTGAGATGTAATACTTTCGTTGAAGTTGCTTTTGGCACCTGATTTTCTGCCATCAATTTTGGTGCCAATGCCATACCTAACGCTGTCGTACCTGCTAATTTAAAAAGTGTTCTCCGTTGCATAATCGCCTCCCGATTTAAAATATAATTATTCATTTAAAATGCATTTTTATTCATATTAACATGAAAATTTACTTCTGCAAGAGATTTTTTGACTTATTAAATCACACCGCATAAAATGCTCTCTCACAAAGATTGTTAAGCCTGTGAAAACAAAACAGGCTTTTTTATTGTAAAAAATCTTCGAACTGTTTATTCGTTGAGGAAAGAAAATGAAATATGAATTAGATAAAACCAGCGGTAGTGCACGTCGTGGTCGCTTGGTATTTGAACGTCCACAAGGCACGTTCAGCGTAGAAACTCCTGCATTTATGCCAGTGGGTACTTATGGCACGGTAAAAGGCATGACACCAGAAGAGGTGCGTGCGACAGGCGCAGAAATTTTACTTGGTAACACCTTCCATTTATGGCTTCGTCCAGGTCAAGAAGTGATGCGTAAACACGGTGATTTACACGACTTTATGCAATGGCATCGTCCGATTTTGACTGACAGTGGCGGTTTCCAAGTATTCAGCTTAGGTAAATTACGTAAAATCACAGAAGAAGGCGTGAAATTCCAAAACCCAATTAACGGTGAGCGCATTTTCCTTTCACCTGAAAAATCCATGGAAATTCAATATGATTTAGGATCTGACATCGTGATGATTTTCGATGAATGTACACCTTATCCTGCGACTTTCGATTATGCTAAAAAATCCATGGAAATGTCTCTTCGTTGGGCAAAACGTAGCCGCAATCGCTTTGATGAATTAGGCAATAAAAATGCCCTATTCGGTATTATCCAAGGCGGCGTATTTGAAGAATTACGCAAAGTATCATTAGAAGGCTTAGTGAATATTGGCTTTGACGGTTATGCGGTGGGCGGTTTAGCAGTAGGCGAACCAAAAGAAGATATGCACCGCATTTTAGAATACATCTGCCCACAAATTCCGGCTGACAAACCTCGTTATTTAATGGGTGTGGGTAAACCAGAAGATTTGGTGGAGGGCGTGCGTCGTGGTATTGATATGTTCGACTGCGTAATGCCGACCCGTAACGCACGTAACGGCCATTTATTCGTGACAGACGGCATTGTTAAAATCCGTAATGCAAAATATCGTGATGATACTAGCCCGTTAGATCCTGAATGTGATTGCTACACCTGTAAAAACTACACCAAAGCGTATTTATATCATTTAGATAAATGCGGTGAAATTTTAGGTGCACGCTTAAATACCATTCACAATTTACGCTATTATCAACGTTTAATGGCGGAAATTCGTCAAGCTATCGAAGACGATCGTTTTGATGATTTTGTAGTGGAATTCTATGCTCGCATGGGCAAACCTGTTCAACCATTACAATTAGCAGATAAATCATAATTAATGAAAGTGCGGTAGAAAAATGAAATGTTTTCTGACCGCACTTTTAACAAAGGAAACCTTATGCAAATCCTTGAACCTCAACAATTTGCCACTTGGAATGAACCGATTGATATGCTTTATGCTTGTCATAGCAAAGTGAAACGCTTTTGCAAGCAACTCACCATTCTTCCAGGCTACTTAGAAAAAAATGGCGTGAATCAAGCCGTATTAAATGATGTGAAAACCATATTGCAGTATTTTAATCACGCGGCGCCACTTCACCATGATGATGAAGAAAAAGACTTCTTCCCCGCTTTAATTGAAAAAGCGCCTCAAGCAAAAGAATCGGTGGATGAATTAGAACTCCAACATGTGACTTTGCATGAAAATTGGGCAAAGCTTTCGGAGCAGCTAGAAGAATTAATTGCAGAGAAACGTACTGATGTAGATGAAAGACTGATTACGCTATTTGTGGCGAGCTATGATAGACACATTGCCCTTGAAGAGCCGCTATTTGAGCTTGGTAAGCAATATTTATCAGCAGAACAACTCACGGCTATGGGCAAAATTATGTTTGCTCGTCGCCAAGCTTAAATCATGAAATATCAATTAGATTTGACCGCACTTTCCTGCCCGATTCCGCTTTTAACGGCGAAGAAGGCTTTAGCAAATTTAGCGCCAAATGATGAATTAGTATTGCAATTAAATCGTCAAAGTGCGGTAGAAAATTTTGTTGTTTTTTGTGAAGAAAATCAATGTGAATTAGTGAATCAGCATTGGCTTTCCGAACAAATCTTCGAGGTTTGCTTGAAAAAAATCAATTAATCCTAAAATTCTGGTTGTTATTGCCTTCATCGGCTTTTACTGAATGCCGTTTTATGGTATTTTACGCACACTTTTAACTTTTCATTTATAAGGAAAACACAATGGAAGCACAAAGCCCAATGTCCACGTTATTTATTTTCGTGATCTTCGGTTTAATTTTTTATTTTATGATTTACCGTCCACAAGCGAAACGTAACAAAGAACACAAAAAATTAATGTCTGAATTAGCGAAAGGCACTGAAGTATTAACCGCTGGTGGTTTGATTGGTAAAATCACTAAAGTAACCGAAGGTGCTGAAATTGTTATCGCGTTAAACGATACTACTGAAATCACGATTAACCGTAACTACATCGTTTCAGTATTACCGAAAGGTTCTGTAAAATCTCTCTAATTTAAATTCCTAAAGGGAAAACTATGTTAAATCGTTACCCATTATGGAAGAATCTAATGGTGATCCTTGTGGTCGCCATTGGTGCTTTATACTCTCTTCCAAATATCTATGGTGAAGATCCTGCGGTGCAAATTTCCGGTACACGCGGACAACAAGCAGACACCACCGCATTAACTGAAGTACAAAACGTACTGAAAGAAAATAACCTTCCAACCAAATCTATCGTTCTTGAAAATGGCTCTATTCTTGCCCGTTTCATCAACACAGATGACCAACTTCTTGCCAAAGATAAAATTGCAGAAAAACTAGGCAACAACTACACCACGGCATTAAACCTTGCACCAGCAACACCAGCTTGGTTAAGCAGCATTGGTGCTAACCCGATGAAATGGGGTTTGGACTTACGTGGTGGTGTGCGTTTCTTGATGGAAGTGGACATGAATTCTGCGCTTGCTAAACGTCAAGAACAGTTACAAGACACATTACGCAACGAATTACGTAAAGAAAAAATTCAGTTTACGGCGATTAAAAATGGCGACAAATTTGGTACAACGGTCACCTTAGAAAACGCCGACCAAATGTCAAAAGCAGCGCGTATTATTCGTCAGTTACACCCAACATTAGAAGTGTCTGATATTGGTGACAACACCTTAAACCTTGCTCTTTCTGAAGCAGCATTAACAGAATCACGTAACTTAGCAATCGAGCAAAACTTAACGATTTTACGTAAACGTGTTGCTGAATTAGGCGTAGCTGAAGCAGTTATCCAACGTCAAGGTGCAGAACGTATCGTAATCGAATTACCGGGTGTTCAAGATACTGCGCGTGCAAAAGAAATCTTAGGGGCAACCGCAACACTTGAATTCCGCATTGTGAATTCGTTGGTCAACCCTGAATCAGCCGCGCGTGGTATGTTACCTTCTGACACAGAAATCAAATATGACCGTCAAGGTAGACCTGTTGCACTTTACAAACGTGCGGTATTGGGTGGTGAACACATCATCAACTCAAGCTCGGGCTTAGACCAAAACACCAGCACGCCACAAGTAAGTGTAACCTTGGATAGCGAAGGCGGCGAAATCATGTCGCAAACGACCAAGAAATACTACAAAAAACCAATGGCAACCTTGTATGTAGAATACAAAGACAATGGTAAGAAAGACGAAAATGGCAAAACCATTTTAGAGAAAAGCGAAGAAGTGATTAACGTTGCTACCATTCAAGGTCGCTTTAGTTCTAACTTCCAAATTACTGGTGTAAGCAGTTCTGCAGAAGCACAAAACCTTTCTATGTTATTAAAATCAGGTGCTTTAATCGCGCCAGTGCAAATTGTTGAAGAACGTACAATCGGTCCTTCTCTTGGTGCACAAAACGTAGAACAAGGTATTGATGCAAGCTTCTGGGGCTTAATTGCTGTCATAGTCTTCATGCTGATTTACTATAAAATCTTCGGTATTATCGCAAGCTTTGCCTTGGTGATTAATATCGTTTTATTAGTTGGTTTAATGTCTATCCTACCAGGTGCAACACTCACTATGCCGGGGATTGCGGGTATCGTATTAACCCTAGGGATGTCGGTGGACGCCAACGTACTTATTTTTGAGCGTATCAAAGAAGAGATTCGTAATGGTCGTCCAATCCAGCAAGCCATTAACGAAGGTTATAACGGTGCATTCACCTCTATCTTCGATGCGAACTTAACCACAATTTTAACGGCAATCATTCTTTATGCTGTGGGTACCGGTCCAATTCAAGGCTTTGCGGTAACGCTTGCATTAGGTGTGGCAATTTCAATGTTTACGGCAATTACCGGAACACGTGCTATCGTGAACTTCCTATACGGCGGTAAACGTCTTGAAAAATTATCAATTTAGGTAGGATAAGATGAGATTATTTGCAAAAGATAAAAACGGACATTTTATCCGTGAAGTGAATGGGATTAAATTGCCATTCCCTCTCACTGAATTTATGAAAGTGAGATTTGTGGGATATGCATTTTCTGCGATTTTGATGGCGATTTCCCTCTTCTTCATTGTGACAAAAGGCTTCAACTGGGGCTTGGATTTTACCGGTGGTGTGGTATTTGATACTCATTTCTCACAACCGGCTGATTTAGAAAAAATCCGTGGCACATTAAATCAAAATGGTATTGCAAGTCCAATTGTACAAACAACCGGTTCTGTACAAGACGTGATGATCCGCTTACCAGCTGATAATAACGATTCTGCTATTGGTGATCACGTTAAAAGCATGCTCCAAACAATTGACCCTAATATTCATATTAACAGTATCGAATTCGTCGGTCCAAACGTTGGTGAAGAACTGGCTCAAGGTGCGGTTTATGCGACCCTTGCAACCCTAGCAATGATGTTAATTTACGTGGGCTCACGTTTTGAATGGCGTTTAGGTTTTGGTGGTATTGCCTCACTTGCGCATGACGTGGTGATTACACTCGGTGTATTCTCTGCATTACAAGTCGAAATGGATTTAACCTTCGTGGCAGCGATTCTTTCCGTTGTAGGTTATTCTATCAACGATAGTATCGTGGTATTCGACCGTGTGCGTGAAAACTTCCGTAAAATTCGCCGTGTAGAAACCATCGATATTATTGATATTTCCTTAACGCAAACCTTATCGAGAACCATCATGACATCTCTCACAACGCTTCTTGTTGTGATTGCCTTGTTCTTCTTTGGTGGTCCATCAATTCATAACTTCTCATTAGCGTTATTAATTGGTATCGGTTTTGGTACTTATTCATCCATCTTTATCGCGATTGCGATTGCTTATGATATCGGCCTGCGCCGTGAACATATGATTCCACCAAAAGTGGATAAAGAAGTAGATGATTTACCTTAATCTATTAAACATCAGATAAAAAGAAAGCCACCATAACGGTGGCTTTTTTATTGCTAAAATTATGACATTTTATGACCGCACTTTAGTCGTTTACATCTCCTAATAAAGCAGCGTATTTCTTCGTTGATTCGGAACTTTCCAAGGTAATTTTAAACGCCATTGTTAGCGGCACTGAAAGTAACATACCGACTGTACCGAGCAACCATCCCCAGAAAAGCAACGAAAAGAATACAACCAAGGTAGAAAGCCCTAAGGTTTTTCCCATCATTTTCGGTTCAATAATATTACCGATCACAATATTTGATGCAATGATACCAACGGTTACACCCATACCCACACCAAATCCATTCAGCAATAACGCTTGAACAACAATCGGCACGGCTGCAATAATCGAACCAATATTTGGAATGTAATTTAATAGGAAGCTTAAGGTTGCCCATAAAATCGCATATTGGACATCCATTACATCCAACAAAATCCACGTCGAGACGCCGGTAAGCAAACTAATCACCGTTTTCACACCAAGATAGCTAATCACTCCGTCTAAAATACGATCGATGTGATGTTCTTCCGCGACAACATCATGTTCATTATCACTTAAAACTAAAGCAAGTTTATGCTTCATGGTTGGTGCTTCAAGCAGCATAAAAATCACCGCTAAGATCAACACAAAAACATTCGTCACCACGCCAGAAAAGTTTAATAGTAAACGGCTCACAAAGTTCATGATCACACTTGGATCAAAATGCTCCATAATGGCTTCGCGAGAAATCACAATCGGCAATTTCAGTTTTTGAGCTAACGCCATGACGTCATTTATACGTTCCGAAAGCAGCACTTTATATTGAGGAATCGAGCGTGTAAATTCTTGTACACTGCTATTAATTAATCCCGCCAGGAAAAAGAATACGATTAAAATTAAGATAAACAACAAGGCTATGGCGATGCCATGTGGCACTTTGCGTTGTGTCATCGCTTTAATCACTGGCGAACAAATAATGGCAATAAATAATGCCAATAAAAAAGGCACGACAATTTCTGCAGCCAGTTTAATTCCCGCAAACACAATCACTAAAGCCGCCATTGCGACTAAAGTGCGGTTAAAATTTAAGTTTTTTTCCACTAAATGGCTTCCTCATTTTCTTCGCCTGTACGAACACGGATCACGCGTTCTACATCATAAACAAAGATCTTCCCATCACCGATTTTCCCTGTTTGGCAAGTTTCAACAATGGTTTCAAGACATTGTTCAAGTAAATCATCCGGCACGACAATTTCCATTTTCACTTTAGGTAGAAAATCCACCATATATTCCGCACCGCGATAAAGCTCTGTATGCCCTTTTTGGCGGCCAAAACCACGGACTTCAGTCACGGTCATTCCGCTAATACCAATATCAGATAAATTTTCACGCACATCATCTAATTTAAATGGCTTAATAATGGCTTCGATTTTTTTCATCTTATTTCTCCAAATTTTCACGGCGCGCGGCTTTCGGGCGGAAGCTTGTAATCACTTCAGGTTTGGTATCAATATAAATACCATCAATTAATTGCAAACAGTAAGGCACTGCACTAAAAATCCCTTTTACTAAGACTTTACCTTGCTCATCTTTCACACCTTCTAAGGTTTCTTTGATAGCCTTTGGCTGCCCTGGTAAATTCAAAATTAAACTATTTTTACGAATCACACCAACTTGACGAGATAAAATCGCTGTTGGCACAAAATGCAAACTTACTTGACGCATTTGCTCACCAAATCCTGGCATTTCACGATCGGCTACCGCTAATGTAGCATCTGGTGTCACATCACGTTTTGCAGGTCCAGTCCCCCCCGTTGTGAGCACTAAATGACAATGGTGCTCATCCACCAATTCTTTCAGCGTTTGTTCGATTAATGGTTGCTCATCTGGAATTAATCGCGTTTCCACTTCAAAAGGATCCACCAACGCTTGTTCTAACCATTGTTGTAATTCTGGAATCCCTTGATCTTGATACACACCACTTGATGCACGGTCTGACACTGAAACCAAACCAATTTTTAAAAGTGCGGTCATTTTTTTCCTCATTTTTATACGCTATAAACAGCGTCATTCTACCTTATTTTATCTTTTACCAAAGCATAAAAAAGCCATTTAGCTTTCACTAAATGGCTTTTCATTTTACAAATTATTGTCTGGCTTGAACTTTGCCATCCACATAATCCACTGTGACCACTTTACCTGGTAATAATTGACCAGATAGAACTTGTTGTGCCAAGCTGTTTTCGATCTCTTGTTGGATTGCACGTTTTAATGGACGTGCCCCATAAATTGGGTCGTAACCCACTTCACCAATGAAATCTAATAAAGCTTCAGTAAACACTAATTCGTAACCACGAGTTTCCATACGTTTTGCTAAACGTTCTAATTGGATGCTTGCAATCGCACGGATGTTGTCTTTACCAAGTGGGTGGAATACAACAGTTTCGTCAATACGGTTGATGAATTCCGGACGGAAATGTTGGCTAACCACTGACATCACTAAGGCTTTCATTTCGCCATAGCTTTCGTCTTTGCTACCTTGGATCAAATCAGAACCCAAGTTAGAGGTCATAATCACGACTGTGTTACGGAAGTCCACAGTACGACCTTGACCATCAGTTAAACGACCATCATCCAATACTTGTAACAAGATATTGAATACATCTGCATGGGCTTTTTCCACTTCATCAAGCAAAATCACCGAATATGGACGACGACGTACAGCTTCAGTTAAGTAACCACCTTCTTCATAGCCTACGTAGCCTGGAGGCGCACCCACTAAACGAGATACGCTGTGTTTTTCCATAAACTCTGACATATCAATACGCACCATCGCATCTTCGCTGTCAAAGAGGAATTTCGCCAATGTTTTGCAAAGCTCAGTTTTACCTACACCAGTTGGACCTAAGAATAAGAAAGAACCAATTGGGCGGTTAGGATCTGAAAGCCCTGCACGGCTACGACGAATTGCGTTCGCGACGGCATCAACTGCTTCTTCTTGACCGATCACACGTTTGTGCAATTCTTCTTCCATGCGTAAGAGTTTTTCTTTCTCACCTTCCATCATTTTAGAAACAGGAATACCTGTTGCTTTAGAAAGCACTTCCGCAATTTCTTCATCTGTCACACGATAGCGTAATAGGCTCATTTCTTTGCCTTCACCGGTTTCAGCGGCAGCAAGTTGTTTTTCCAATTCTGGAATACGACCGTATTGAAGCTCAGACATTTTGCTTAAATCGCCAGCACGACGCGCTTGTTCCATTTCAGTTTTCGCCGCATCTAACGCTTGTTTGATGTGTTGAGAACCTGAAAGTGCTGCTTTTTCTGACTTCCATACTTCTTCAAGCTCAGCATATTCACGTTCTTTGTCAGAAAGTTCTTTTTCTAACATTTCTAAACGTTTACGGCTTGCTTCGTCTTCTTCTTTTTGTAACGCCTGTTGTTCCAATTTTAATTGGATGATACGGCGTTCAAGACGATCGAGAGGCTCAGGTTTAGAGTCAATTTCCATACGGATACTAGAAGCCGCCTCATCGATTAAGTCGATGGCTTTATCCGGCAATTGACGATCGGAAATATAACGATGCGAAAGTGTTGCCGCTGCTACGATTGCTGGGTCAGTAATATCTACATGGTGATGGATCTCATAACGCTCTTTCAAACCACGTAAGATCGCAATGGTATCTTCTACACTTGGCTCGTCCACAAAGACTTTTTGGAAACGACGTTCAAGCGCCGCATCTTTCTCGATATATTGACGATATTCGTCTAACGTTGTTGCACCCACACAGTGTAATTCACCACGTGCTAAACTTGGTTTTAATAAGTTACCTGCATCCATCGCACCGTCAGTTTTACCTGCACCAACCATGGTATGGATTTCATCAATAAAGAGGATCACGCGACCTTCTTCTTTTGCAAGTTCATTTAATACCGCTTTTAAACGTTCTTCAAATTCACCACGATATTTAGCACCTGCAATCAAGGCACCCATATCTAAAGAAAGGACACGTTTGTTTTTCAAGCCCTCCGGTACTTCACCATTGACAATACGTTGTGCCAAACCTTCTACAATAGCGGTTTTACCTACACCAGGCTCACCGATTAATACTGGGTTGTTTTTGGTACGACGTTGCAATACTTGAATGGCTCGACGAATTTCTTCATCACGACCAATAACCGGGTCGAGTTTGCCACTTTCAGCACGAGCTGTTAAATCAATTGTATATTTTTCAAGAGCTTGTCTACTTTCTTCTGCATTTTGATCGTTCACGCTTTGTCCTCCGCGAATATGTTGAATCGCTTGTAAAATTTGTTCTTTTTTCGCACCACATTTTTTCAAAATGTCATTTAATGCGCCACGCTCTTCAAGCGCTGCTAATAAGAACAATTCACTGGAAATAAATTTATCTTGTTTTTGTTGTGCTAATTTGTCACATAAATTCAATAAGTTGAGTAATTGACGAGAAATTTGCACGTCTCCGCCATTACCTGACACTTGTGGCAATTTATTCAATTCTGCGTTTAATTCATTACGTAATAACGCGACATTCACGCCACTTGCTGTCAAAATCGGTGCAATTGAACCGTCTTGTTGATTTAAAAGTGCAGCCAATAAATGCACTGGTTCGATAAACTGATTATCTTTACCAAGCGCTAATGACTGTGCTTCACTAAGTGCTTGTTGGAATTTAGTGGTAAATTTTTCAATATTCATATCTTATCTTCTCCTGCATAAAATCCTTGGGGTCATCCCCTTTATGAGTAATTAAATAAGACCCTTTTTTGGTATTTCAAGAGAAAAAATAGACTATTTTTAATTTTTTCTATCAAACTTTACGTCTTGATAGGTTTAAGCAACTAAGATTTGATGAAGTGGCACGTCCCACGCTTCTGTTGGAAGCTGTTCGACTTGCTGACATTGATGGGCTAATCCCACGGGGATAAAAGGAGATTTCTGCCAATGTTGTAAGGTGCGATCATAAAAACCACCGCCCATGCCTAGGCGATTCCCCTGTTTATCAAACGCGACGAGTGGCGTAAAAAGAATATCTAATTCATCCAAAGGCAAGACATTTTGCACATTGAGTTTAGGTTCCCAAATGCCAAATTTATTTTTCAGCATCGGGGTATCTGGCAAATAACGTAAAAACAAAAGATGATTCGGATTGAAAGGGTGTAATACCGGCAAATAAACCTGTTTACCTTGCGCCCAAAGGATTTTGATGAGTTTATCCGTGGAGATTTCTCCATCAAAGGAAAGATACAAAGCAATATGCTGAGCATTTCGTTCTTCAATTAACGCAAGTGCTTGTTGAGTGATAGAATCTTCTGCCTGTTGCTGCTGAAGAGCGGTCAAATTTGCTCGTGTTTTACGAATTTGTTGACGGAGTTGATTGCGAAGCGTTTGCTGTGTTGATTTCATTCGATTGGAAAGAATGGATTTAAGAAAAAGGTCCCAGAGTGCCGCTACGAGTAGTAGTCCTTGAACCCGACGGTCCAAGGAAACCGGTAAGGCCATTTTTAGGTTTCTTTAGTCCAATGACAAAGTCAAAGGTCAAGCCTACACACCAATGGCGGGAAACCGATTTATAAAGTTCTAAGTATCGGCTCAGGGACATAACCCATCCACGAACACCCCAGGAAATCTTTTAAATTTATACTAGCTCAATTTGATTGGTTTGACTAGCCTTTATTTGAATAATTTTGCTTATTCAAGCACGTCCCACAAGGGACGGGATTATTTTTTAACCGGTTGAATTAAATCAGACTCTTCCGGTTTTTTCACGTCCGCAAATTGTTTATCTTTATTCGCATCGATGACTTGTTGAGTTTGACTTGCTAATTGTTGTAAACCCATTTTTTCATAGGCTTCTTTCATTAAGAATAAGCCTTCGTAAGTCGCTTTAGCATCTGGATATTGTTGTAACATACCTACTACACGGTTTGATACCGCTACCCATGCATCACGTTTTGCATAGAATTTCGCAATTTCTAATTCATGACGTGCTAATGAATCTTTAATATACGCCATACGAGCTACTGCATCTTGTGAATATGGGCTATTTGGGAACGCACGCACTAAGCTTTGGAAGTTTGAAAACGCCGTTTTCATTGAAGTTGTTTCACGCGTTGCACGATCGATACCAAAGAAGTCTTGAATCATGTTATCGGCCGTTGCTAAGTTAGTTAAACCCGCCATATACACTGCATAGTCACGGTTTGGACTTTGTGGGAATTGGTGTAAGTAGTTATCTACGGTTACCAACGTTGCGGTGTAATCTTGCGTTTTATAGTTTGCATAAATTAAATCAAGCATTGCTTGCTCTTGGTAAGTACTACCAGGGAAACGCTCTGTTGCTGCTTTTAAATAACGAATCGAGTCAGAATAGCTTCCTTCTTGCAATGCTGCTGCCCCTTTTGCATAAAGATCATCAACAGAAGCTTGCTCCACTTCTTTATTACCACTGCTGCAAGCTGCAATCGCGAATGAGGTCAATGCAATAAGTGCAAGAGATTTTATTTTACGCATTCTTTTTTCCTTAATTTTTACGAAAATCAATAAATAAGTTACAATTAACGAATATTGTATAGAACATTACACAATAAGCCAACTTTTTAAATTTTTAGATGGATTTTTTATGCCACAAATTACCTTAACGGCTGAAATTCAGCCCGAACAAATGGGACAGCGTTTAGACCAAACCCTCGCAGAGTTGTTCCCTGAATATTCCCGTTCCCGTTTAAAAACCTGGATTGAAGCAAAACAGGTAAAAATGAACGGTGCAATTGCCGATATTCCACGTGCAAAAGTTTATGGCGGAGAGCAAATTGAAATTTCGGTAGAAGTGGAAGATGAAAACCGTTTTGAGCCACAAAATATTCCACTCAATATCGTTTATGAAGATGACGATATTATCGTGATTAACAAACCTAAAGATCTCGTGGTTCACCCTGGTGCGGGCAATCCGGATGGCACAGTACTTAACGCGCTACTCTATCACTATCCACCTATTGCCGAAGTACCGCGCGCAGGAATTGTGCATCGTTTAGATAAAGACACAACGGGTCTCATGGTTGTTGCTAAGACGATCCCCGCACAAACGAAACTCGTACGAGACTTACAAAAACGTAAGATCACTCGTGAATACGAAGCCGTCGCCAGTGGCATTATGACCAAAGGTGGCACAGTAGATCAGCCAATGGCTCGTCATGCGACAAAACGCACATTGATGGCGGTTCACCCAATGGGTAAACCGGCTGTGACGCACTACCGCATTATGGAAAACTTCCGTAATTACACCCGCTTACGCTTACGTTTAGAAACCGGTCGTACTCACCAAATTCGTGTGCACATGGCGCATATCGCACATCCATTATTAGGTGATCAAACTTACGGTGGTCGTCCTCGTCCACCTAAAAATGCAAGCAAAGCCTTTACTGAAGTGCTGCGTAATTTTAAACGTCAAGCCTTACATGCGGTTATGTTGCGTTTAGCTCACCCGATTACGGGAGAAATGATGGAATGGTATGCCCCATTACCGGATGACTTTGTCGAATTACTTCATGCCTTAAAAGCGGATTACCTCGAACACAAAGACGAGTTGGATTATTAAGATGAAAACCATTGTTCCAAACTGGAATGTTCCACCACATATCCAAGCTTTTACAACCACAAGAGAAGGTGGTGTAAGCCTGCCGCCTTTCGAGAGTTTCAATTTAGGCGATCATGTCGAAGATGATAAAAGTGCGGTCAAAACTAACCGCACTTTATTGGTTGAAAAATTTAATCTGCCACATTTCCCGTTGTTTTTAACTCAAACGCACAGCACTCGTGTGATTACAGTACCTTATGAAGGCAATAATTTTGAAGCTGATGCAGTTTACGCCAACCAACCGAACCAAGTCTGTTTGGTCATGACGGCTGATTGCTTGCCTGTTTTATTTACTAATAAACAAGGCACTGAAGTGGCCGCTGCCCATGCGGGCTGGCGAGGACTCTGTGATGGTGTATTAGAAGAAACCGTGAAATGTTTCCAATCAGCTCCCGAAGAGATTATCGCATGGTTTGGACCTGCTATCGGCCCTAATGCATTCCAAGTTGGCAAAGAAGTGATTGAGCAATTTATGGCTTTTGACCCGATTGCAGAAACGGCTTTTCGACCCGATCCGAATGAAGCAGGAAAATACCTTGGCAATCTTTATCAAATAGCCACACAACGCCTCAATAAATTAGGGATTACCCAAATTTACGGCGGTGAACATTGCACATTCACAGAAAAAGAGACTTTCTTTTCCTATCGTCGAGATGGCAAAACAGGAAGAATGGCGAGTCTAATTTGGATAAAAAAATAAACTCATCAATACAACTTAAAGTGCGGTTTATTTTTGGCTTATTCTGAATAGTTTTCGAACCAACTTTCTAAAATCAAGCAAGCAGAAATCCCATCTACTTTGCCTTTATTGAGTGCACGATAACCGCCACGCTGGAAAATTTCATCGCGTGCAGAAACCGTTGTTAAACGCTCATCTTGCAATTCTACTTTGATACCGAAACGACCATTTAAGCGATTAGCAAATTTTTTCGCACGAAGTGTTAAATCTTGCTCAGTGCCATCCATATTTAAGGGCAATCCCACCACAATAACATCGGGTTTCCAATCCTTTAAACATTTTTCAATGGCATCCCAATTGGGAATCCCATCTTGGGCTTTAAATGCAGGCAAGGCTTGCGCTGTACCCGTAATACTTTGCCCAACCGCACAACCGATACTTTTTGTGCCAAAATCAAACGCGATTGCCGTGATACCCATTAACTATGCCCTACTTGTGAAAAGACAAAATTATGAGGATTGATCCCCAATAATTGATTCGCTGCAGGATAACGATCTTCATAAATGGTTTCAAATAAAATGGTGTCTGAAGCAGGTGCCACTAACCAGGCATTATCCGCAATCTCTTGTTCAAGTTGCCCTGCTGTCCAACTGGCACAACCGAGAGCCACAAGATATTTGTCGGGCGCATCCTCTGAACCAAAGGTTTCTACAATATCTGCCGAAGTGGTCAGAAACATCTCATCAGTAATTTTATAACTATGCTCAAATTCTTTCGCGGCTTTCTTATGCAGAATAAAACCACGCTCAGAATGTACCGGCCCACCTGCAAGCACAAGTTCATTGCTAAAAGTGCGGTCATTTTTCATCATAAAATTCATTTTTGAATACAGTTCAGCAATGCTTAAATCGGTGGGTTGATTAATCACTAAACCCATCGAACCTTGCTCATTATGCTCGCACATATACACCACAGTATTTTGGAAATAATCCTCCAACTGTGGCATCGCAATTAAAAATTGTCCTTGTAAATCCATCATTATCCCAAATCTCCAAAACAAATTTGTAACGCACTAATTGCCGCTAAAGAGGCTGTTTCTGTACGCAACACGCGCTTTCCTAATAAAATTTCAGTAAATCCTTGCTGTTCAGTTTGTGCGATTTCTTGAGGTGATAAGCCACCTTCTGAACCAATAAGTAAACGAACCCCTTCTTTCGGAATTGAAGGTAAGGTTTTAATTGAATATTGGGCTCTTGGATGTAAATTCAATTTCAGTGCACCATCATTTTCTGCACACCAATCTTGCAATTTCATTAATGGACGGATTTCCGGCACAACATTACGGCCACATTGTTCACAAGCGGCAATGGCAATTTTTTGCCATTGTTGAATTTTCTTATCCATGCGTTCGCCGTCTAGCTTCACGCCACAGCGTTCTGACCATAATGGTGTAATCATACTCACGCCCAACTCTACGGATTTCTGAATGGTAAACTCCATTCGATCACCACGTGAAATAACCTGACCTAAGTGAATAAATAGATTCGACTCTTTATCACTTAATTCACAGCCAAGAATGTCCACTTTAACGGCTTTTTTGCTCACTTCAATAATTTTTGCTGGGTAAATATGATTACTACCATCAAATAATTCAATTTGCTCACCTTCCGTCATACGCAGCACACGTCCTACGTGATTAGCCGCATCCTCTGAAAGTTGACAAGTGGATTGATTTTTAAGGGATTCTGGATGATAAATTCTTGGAATACGCATAACATTGAGTCTTTGATATAAGGAAAAAGTGCGGTCATTTTCAACCGCACTTTTCATATTATTCTGTTTCTAAATCTTTTGGCAAACTTTCTAAAATGGTTCGCCAGTAAGCGGAAGTCACTTGCTTATGTTTGCGAATACAGCCTACCACTAAATCGGATTGGCCACTTTCACAAATATCGCGCAATTCAACATAGAAATCATGCGTGACTTGGCGATGTTTTTCTTCGCTGAAAAACAATAAGCCAATTTTATGATAAACCCCACGTAAACTATTAAAAATCAAACGATAGAAAGGTTTATTCGCCATGACTGTAAATTGGCGGAATAATGCATAATCAAATTCCATATAACTTTCAGCGGTGTTTTCTAATGAGTCTAACCCTTTAAACAAAGTAACTGAAGCTTTAGGCGAATTTTTGACAGCTTCATAAATATAAGATTCGGACATACGACTGCGCAATGAAAGCATATTTTCAATGATTAATGGCGCACTTTGACGATCTAAGGTAATTAAGGTTTCAATAATGCTTGGACCGGCTGTATCCCAAATATCATTGACTTTTGTCGGCTTGCCGTGTTGAATGGTTAGCCATCCATCTCGTGCTAAACGCTGCAATACTTCACGTAATGTGGTACGTGTCACACCGATTTTATCGGCTAAATCACGTTCAGAAGGAAGATTGGTACCCGCGGGAAATACATCATCCCAAATGCTTCTAACAATATATTCTTCGGCAAGTGCGGCTGGGCTTTGTGCCCGTAAAAGGGTATTATCTGTTTGCATAAATATAAAATAAATATAAAAAAGCTTAAAAAGATCAAAAAAATGTGATTTATTCAATAAATCTTTAACTGGTCTATTATCCTTTAAAGCTGTATATATTACAATGTTAAGACTATAAAAAAACGGAGTTCGATATGACTTACACACAAGCATTTATGAAAAACTTTCTGGGCGCAAGTCCAGATTGGTATAAATTAACCATTATTGCCTTCCTGGTAATTAACCCGATTTTATTCTTTTTTGTTAGTCCATTTCTTGCAGGTTGGCTACTCGTTGCCGAGTTTATTTTCACGCTAGCTATGGCATTAAAATGCTACCCTCTTCAACCAGGTGGTTTATTAGCATTTGAAGCCATTGCCATTGGCATGACGAATGCCGAACACGTTAAAGCGGAGATCGTAGCAAACTTTGAAGTCGTTTTACTGTTAATCTTCATGGTCGCCGGTATTTATTTTATGAAGCAACTTTTGCTTTATGTCTTCACCAAATTATTAGTTCGTATCCGTTCTAAAATCGTTCTCTCTTTAGCATTCTGTTTTAGTGCTGCATTTCTTTCAGCTTTCTTAGATGCATTGACTGTTGTGGCGGTCATCATCAGTGTTGCCATGGGCTTCTATGGGGTTTATCACAAAGTCGCATCAGGAAAGAACCTACAGGATGCGGTTGATATTGCCGATGATAACAAAATCAAAAATCATGAAACTCTCGAAAAATTTCGCTCTTTCTTACGTAGCTTAATGATGCATGCCGGTGTCGGTACCGCACTCGGTGGGGTAATGACCATGGTGGGTGAACCACAAAACTTAATCATTGCAGAACAAGCTAAATGGAATTTCATTGAATTTTTCTTCCGCATGGCTCCTGTAACAGTCCCTGTATTTATCTGCGGATTACTCACTTGTATTTTAGTCGAAAAATTTAAATTATTCGGTTATGGTGAAAAACTACCGGAAGAAGTATGGCAAGTCTTAGCGGATTTAGATCGTGAAAACGCACAAAAAATGTCTAAACAAGATAAGATTCGTCTTTCTGTCCAAGCGGTTATCGCGGTTTGGTTGATCTTAGGTTTAGCCTTCCATTTAGCGGCTGTAGGCATGATTGGTTTAAGTGTGATTATCCTTGCAACAACCTTTACTGGTGTAACTGATGAACACGCTATTGGTAAAGCATTCCAAGAAAGTTTACCTTTCACTGCATTATTAGTCGTATTTTTCTCTGTCGTTGCGGTGATTATCGATCAAAAACTCTTTGCGCCAATTATTCACTTTGTATTAAGTTCTGAAGAGAAAACACAGTTAGCATTATTCTACGGTTTCAATGGTTTACTTTCTGCGATTTCTGATAACGTATTCGTAGCAACAGTTTATATCAATGAAGCGAAACATGCCCTTGCGACAGGCGCAATTGCACCGCACCAATTTGAATTACTTGCGGTCGCAATCAATACAGGTACAAACTTACCTTCTGTCGCGACACCAAACGGTCAAGCAGCATTCTTGTTCTTATTAACATCATCGCTTGCACCGTTAATTAAACTTTCTTATGGTAGAATGGTCTACATGGCATTGCCTTACACTATCGTATTAACGCTAGTTGGTTTCCTTGCAATCGAATTTATCCTACCAGGAATGACGATTTTGCTTGCAAACCTTGGCTTAATTCTTCCAATTTAATGAAGCATAAGGAGAAAGAATGCTCGACTTTTTTAAGCAATTATCCCTTAAACGTTCAGCGTGGATCTTTTTGGCATTTACCGCATTAGCCTTAGAATCGACCGCACTTTACTTTCAATACGGCATGGGTTTACAACCTTGCGTACTTTGTGTTTACGAACGTTTAGCTATGGTAGGGTTATTTATTGCTGGTTTTATCGGCGCCTTAGCCCCTAGTTCGCTTATTGTCCGCATACTTGCTCTTATTATGGGTTTATTTAGTGCAATCAAAGGATTAATGATTTCCATTCGTCACCTTGATTTACAAATGAACCCTGCGCCATGGAAACAATGTGAATTTATACCAAACTTTCCAGAAACGTTACCATTCCATAAATGGCTACCTGCGGTGTTCAATCCAACAGGTAGCTGTAATGAAAGCCAATGGTCACTTTTCGGCATCACGATGGTGCAATGGTTGGTATTTATTTTCGCTGTCTATATCATTGTGTTGGGATTAATTACACTTTCACAAGTGAAGAAAAGTCGAAATCGACGTCTCATTTTTAAGTAGTCTAATCGCATACTAAAAAGCCTAGAGATATTCTCTAGGCTTTTTTATTACTGAAAGTCATTCTGTACTCAACATTATTCAAGAAAGAAATACCAATAAGGCATTAAGATCAACCAAATAAAGGCACTGAGAATAACAACAAATTTAAAACTGAAGTGTTTGGTTTTATGACGAAAGCGTTTCATCCCGCAATAAACACCAATAAAACCACCAAGCAGGCTTAATAGAAAGAAAGTAGTTTCAGAAATTCGCCAGCCATGACGAACCGCGCGGACTTTGTCTTTCCACATTAAAAAATAAGCGGCGATATTCACCGCCGCTAACATCACAAATAAAAGCTGAATCAGCATTATGCGTAAACTGGAAGACGTTTGCAGATTGCCAATACTTTTTCTTTGGTTGCTGCAATCACTTGTTCTTCGTTTTCTTTGCCTAATGCATCTAATACATCACACATCCAGCTGGCTAACTCACGACAGTCTTGTTCATTAAAACCACGACGAGTCACTGCTGGTGTACCGACACGAATACCAGAGGTCACAAATGGTTTTTGTGGGTCATTTGGTACTGAGTTTTTATTCACCGTGATATTCGCTTTACCTAACGCAGCATCAGCCGCTTTACCGGTTAAGCCTTGTTTGATGAAGCTCACTAAGAATAAATGGTTTTCTGTGCCGTTTGAAACCACGTCATAACCGCGTTGTTTAAACACTTCCACCATTGCTTTCGCATTTTTAATTACGTTGGCTTGGTATTCTTTATAAGCTGGTTCTAACGCTTCTTTGAAACATACTGCTTTCGCCGCAATAATGTGAACTAATGGACCACCTTGATTTGCAGGGAAAACAGAAGATTGTAAGCGTTTATAAAGCTCTTCATCACCGCAAGAAGAAAGGATTAAACCACCACGTGGACCACCTAAGGTTTTATGGGTAGTTGTTGTGACAACATGTGCGTATGGTAATGGATTTGGATATAAACCTGCTGCGATTAAGCCTGCAACGTGTGCCATATCCACAAATAAATACGCGCCTACTTCATCCGCGATTTCACGCATTTTTTTCCAATCTACGACTTGAGAATAAGCAGAGAAACCCGCCACAATCATCTTTGGTTTGTGCTCTAATGCTTTTTGACGGACATCTTCATAGTCAATTAAACCATCAGCAGTGATACCATAAAGTACAGAATTATAGATTTTACCGGAGAAGCTCACTTTCGCCCCATGGGTTAAGTGACCACCGTGTGCTAAATCCATCCCTAAAATAGTATCGCCAGCATTGATTAATGCGCCATATACCGCCGCATTGGCTTGTGAACCTGAGTGTGGTTGTACGTTTACATAATCCGCACCAAACAACTCTTTAGCACGATCAATCGCTAACTGCTCGACAATGTCTGCGTACTCACAACCGCCGTAGTAACGTTTACCTGGGTAGCCTTCAGCATACTTGTTAGTAAACTGTGAACCTTGCGCTTCCATTACGCGTGGGCTCGCATAGTTTTCAGATGCGATAAGCTCGATATGCTCTTCTTGACGACGATTTTCGCCCTGAATGGCTTGCCAGAGAACCGGATCGTAATCAGCGATGTTCATACTTTTTTTAAACATTGTGTTTTCCTCGTTGTTTGAATTATTTGTGTATAGTTTACCTGTTTCCAAGTAAAAACTTAATCAAAAATTTCGATCATATTTTTCATTATTACAATGAAAAACATTCATTTATCTAAATCGAGCCTTTTTCTTTCACTAATTTCTCAATTAGTTTAACTTCTTTTGTTTTCTCGCCAGCTCCCAGTTTATGGCATTGACTGGTTTCTTTCGTATAAGTATTAAAATTTGTCATCCTTGTTGGGCTTTTCATTTTAATCTTCATATCCAAATGATTACCACAGTTATTACAAGGTGAAACAAATTCCTTATCTAATTCTTTAAATTCTGGAGATCGTTCAATAATTTTCGCAACTTCTGGTGAATGCGCAGTTTTAAATAGACGATCCGTAAAGTCATAACTTAACTTACCATCATTCGCCTGCCATTTGGCTTTAGCTTGCAATAAATAACGCATCCAGCCTTCTTTTGTATCAATCTGTGAAATACCACGTAGAAGTACAGTTTGATCTGCGTGATAGGTGACATAATCAAAATGCTCAACAGGTAAAGGAGATTTGGCTGCAGGTTTTACATGGCAAATCCAATCGCCCACTAAGGCTTTTTCCTGTTCAGTTTGTTGATGCGCCGTTGCACATCCCGATAACAATACAGCGACAAGACTACTTAATACTAATTTTCTCATCATAATTCTCCTTTTATTAATCAGTCCCCGCTCCTAAAAATAAAGTGCGGTTGAAATCGTATTCGTTTTTCTTAATCGACCCTATTTCTTTACAAACCACTTATTCAATAACTGAATGTCCTTGTCATTCTCTGTTACTCGTCGGCAGGTCGCATAATCCTTACCGAGAATAAATTGATTGCCATTTTTTTTCAGCTCAATTGGCATATCTGTATGATTGGCAGATTTACTATAAAATGCAGCCAACTCTTCTTTTTCTTGTTTTTGTAGAACTTTATTTTGCTTGATGACTTTAGCCACATTTTTACTATGAGCCGGTACCATAGAACGATTGATAAAATCAAAACTCAAGACATTATTTTGGCTCTGCCATTTCACCTTGCCTTTTATTAAATAACGAATAGCTTTTTCTTTATCCAATTCGATGTAGGAAATTCCTCGCAAGGCACCTGTTCCATCAGATTTCAAGACAAAATGATCTAAACGATCATAAGTTTGTTTATCTTTCGTCGGGATAGTATGACAAATCCATTCGCCATCTAACGTTGAGCTTTGTGAAACATTTGAAGCCCCAGCACAACCTGTTAATAATACTGCTACAAAACTACCCAATATTAACTTTCTCATAAGATACTCCTTTTATTGTCAGTAGGGATAACATTCATCACAACAAAGTAGGAAAATTTTTATTTAATCCGGAATACGCAAAAGGCGGCAGTTACATAAATCATCACTCTCAAATTCTGATATTTCACCTGCAACCTTATTCGGAATTGGGAATAAGCGTACAGTTAGTGGTTTATTTAAGCGAAATGCCATTGTTCCAGTATCGCGCATAATAGCGGCAATGCTTTCTGCCTTGACATCTCCCGCCACTGGGACTGTGTCTAAACCGATACCACATACTGCACTATAAGTCAGTAAAGCTCGGATATCAAAATAGTGTTTTTGTGTACCTTCCGCTAAGCCCAAATCTTCTGTCACCGCCAACATTAATCCAGAAAACCCAACCAATGGCACGTGTTGGATTGATTTAAACACTTTTGTTAGTAAAGCAGAAACTTCTACTGAACCAGCCGCACCAAAATATGGCAATCCCATTAATTCATAAACTTTTGTCATGGATGCACAATTTTTCGATGGTGCCGCCGAACTATCAATGCCTGCAAATTCAAATTCGCCCGACAATTTGACCGCACTTAACATATCTAGTATTTCATCTACATGATATTGCAGAGCCTGCGACATAGCTTGATAGCAATCTGCATAAAATTGATTATGAGTAGACTTTGGTACAGATTTTAATACTTCGACTAATAAATCTGGTGTTTCTAACCCAATGACAAAACTGTTTGGCAAATGACTTAGATGATAACCGGCGGGGAAATAAGGAATAAATGGCTTGCAGTTAAAATTCACAGTAAAGTTAAAATTACCTTCGCCACGTGGTGTGATGTTTGCAATTTTTTGCACGGCATAAACAGATTGCTCGATAAGTTCATTATCTAACACGCCATTTTCATCTAATGGCACATTGACACAAGCATTACACAAGTCACCATAAGCTGCGATTAACTCTGGCAATAACGCAATTTCCTCTTTATTTCTCGCCGCACCTATTGCAAATCGAATACGAATTCCACTTTCATTAAATTTATTCAATAACTCCGTTAAATACTGCAAATCTGCTTTTGCTGTCTGCAAATTGGTTAAATCCAAATATTCCCCAAAAGGATTGGTAATGACCCGAATCGATTGCAAGGTATAACCAGCTTTCTGCACAGCTGGCAATAACAAATCCACATCACGTTTTACCGAATAAAGGGCGTCTTCCCATTGCGTTTTATCTTTATGTAACGTCAGAAAAAAACTGATTGTGCGAAGACGACATAATTCCTTATTTTTATAATCCATTCGATCCCTTAACATTAAATGTAGTTATTTTGCTGCTCACGTTCAACTGCACGATAGCCAATGTCTCGACGATAAAAACGCCCCGTCCATTGAATTTGTTCAGCGAGTTTTAAGGCTTTTTGTTGTGCTTCAAATACGCTTTTGCCTAATGCAGTAACACAAAGTACGCGACCGCCATTCGTAACTAATTTGCCTTCTTTTTCTGCGACGCCCGCTAAGAAAACTTTCTCATTTTCGACCGCACTTTGTGGTAAACCGCTAATCACATCGCCTTTACGATAATCGCCTGGATACCCTTCTGCGGCTAACACAATACCTAAGGACGCTTTTGGATTCCATTGGGATTTCACTTCATCCAATTTTCCCTCGCAAGCTTTAAGGCAAAGCTCAATGAGATCTGATTCAAGGCGTAGCATAATTGGCTGTGTTTCTGGATCGCCAAAACGGCAGTTAAATTCAATCACTTTCGGCTGACCATTTGGCATGATCATTAATCCGGCATACAAGAAACCTGTGTAAACATTGCCTTCTGCCGCCATACCATTAACCGTTGGATAAATCACTTCACGCATAATGCGATCATGAATTTTAGGTGTCACCACTGGTGCAGGCGAATACGCCCCCATGCCACCAGTATTCAAACCTGTATCATTTTCGCCCACGCGTTTATGATCTTGACTGGTTGCCATAGGCTCGACGTTTTTACCATCCACCATGACGATAAAGCTGGCTTCTTCGCCATCTAAAAACTCTTCAATCACCACTCGGCTACCCGCTTCGCCAAAGGCATTGCCAGAAAGCATATCACGCACAGCGTCTTCCGCTTCTTGCAATGTCATTGCAACGATTACCCCTTTGCCCGCTGCTAAACCATCCGCTTTAACGACAATTGGTGCGCCTTTCTCACGCAAATATGCTAACGCAGGCTCAACTTCGGTAAAGTTTTGATATTCTGCCGTTGGGATTTTATGACGAGCGAGGAAATCTTTGGTAAATGCTTTTGAACCTTCTAATTGTGCAGCCGCTTGAGTTGGGCCAAAAATTTTTAATCCCGCTGCACGAAATGCATCAACCACACCAATTACTAACGGTGCTTCAGGGCCAACAATGGTTAATCCAACTTGCTTATCTTGAGCAAATTTCACTAATGCGGGGATATCTGTCGCAGCGATATTCACGTTTTCAACTTTTTGTTCTAATGCTGTACCTGCATTGCCCGGTGCGACAAAAACTTTGTCTGCCAATGGAGATTGTGCTGCTTTCCAAGCCAAGGCGTGTTCACGACCGCCATTTCCAATGATGAGGATGTTCATAATGCTCCTTGTATCTTTTTGAATTTAACCCCCTCTTTAGCAAAGAGGGGTAGGGGAGATTTGGCAGAAGTTATTTCAACCTCATAGTATATTTAGCATCGTTTAAATCTCCCCCCAGCCCCCTCTTTACGAAAGAGGGGGAGGAATAAGTAAAAAAGTAATTCGCTTATTGAGCGAAGTTACGATATAAATTAATGTCTAAAATGACGCATTCCAGTTAATACCATCACCATATTATGTTCATCCGCTGCATCGATGACTTCTTGATCGCGCATTGAACCACCTGGATGGATAACACATTGAATCCCTACTTTCGCCGCCGCATCAATACCGTCACGGAATGGGAAGAATGCATCAGATGCCATCACACAACCAGCTACGGTTAAACCTTCATCCTGTACCTTAATCCCTGCAATCTTCGCAGAATATACGCGGCTCATTTGGCCTGCACCAATGCCGATAGTTTGATTGTCTTTGGCGTAAACAATGGCATTAGATTTCACAAATTTTGCCACTTTCCAGCAGAACAATAAGTCTTTTAGTTCTTGTTCAGTTGGTTGACGTTTACTTACCACTTTTAAATCATCCACACCAACCATGCCTAAATCCGCATCTTGTACTAATAAACCGCCGTTTACACGTTTAAAATCCAAACGTTCAGAACGAGAGGTCCACTCACCACATTCAAGCAAACGAACATTTTTCTTACGTTTCACCACTTCTTGCGCTTCAGCTGATACTTTCGGTGCAATAATCACTTCAACGAATTGGCGCTCCACGATTTCAGTCGCGGTTTTTTCGTCTAATTCACGGTTGAAAGCAATAATGCCGCCAAATGCAGAGGTTGGATCGGTTTGGTAAGCACGGTTGTAGGCGTCTAAAATATCTTTACCTAAAGCCACACCGCATGGATTTGCATGTTTAACGATCACGCAAGCCGGCTCATCAAATTCTTTCACGCATTCAAGTGCCGCATCGGTGTCTGCAATATTATTGTAAGACAAGGCTTTGCCTTGTAATTGATGAGCGGTGGCTACACTTGCTTCTTTCACATTTAAATCAACATAGAAAGCCGCATTTTGATGAGAGTTTTCGCCGTAACGCATGGTTTGTTTACGCACGAAGTTAAGGTTTAAAGTACGTGGGAATTGACCGCACTTCGCATTCGCATCTTCTTCCTCTGCCACATGATACGGTTTCACCATTTGTCCAAAATAGTTGGCAATCATAGAATCATATTGAGCGGTATGTTCAAATGCTTTAATCGCAAGGTCAAAACGAGTTTCAAGTGTTAGGCTGTTGTGGTGTTTATCCATTTCAGCAAGAATGTTGTTAAAATCATGATTATTCACCACGATCGCCACATCTTTGTGGTTTTTCGCTGCAGAACGCACCATGGTTGGTCCGCCGATATCGATATTTTCTACCGCGTCTTCTAACGTACAATTTGGCTTCGCTACTGTTGCGGCAAATGGATATAAATTCACAACGACCATATCAATGCCTTCAATGCCATGTTGCTGCATGATAGCGTCATCTGTACCACGACGACCAAGAATACCGCCATGTACTTTTGGATGTAAGGTTTTCACACGACCGTCCATCATTTCAGGGAATCCCGTATAATCAGACACTTCTGTCACCGGTAAACCATGTTGCTCCAATAATTTTGCGGTACCGCCAGTGGAAAGTAGTTTTACACCACGCTGTACTAAGCCTTGAGCAAATTCTACGATACCGGTTTTATCAGAAACACTCAGTAAAGCCTGACGAATTGGACGATCTGTCATTACATTTTCCTTTCATTAAATGGTTAAAAATAAGCGGGGGGAATTATAGCGCAAACGTTTGCGTTTATATAGAAAAAATTTTCCTGGTAAGCGCACTTAAAAGTGCGGTGATTTATTTAAACGATTTTAAAAATAAAAAAGCCCGCGAATGCGGGCAATCTAACAATATGATTAACGTTTACGGTTATCTAAAGAAAACGCTCCGGCACCGGCAAACACAAAATAGAAGAACACTAAAGAATAAAGTAAAGCGAGTTCACCACCGTTCGCGATTGGGAAGAATAAATTCCCTTTACCTGCAGCGTGCATAAAGAAATACGCATAAGCCATTTGACCAGAAAGGATAAATGCCGCAGGGCGAACAAATAAACCTAAAATTAATAGGATTGAACCGACAATCTCAATTACCCCACCGACGATCATCAGTGGATCGCCCACTGCGCCATTACCGCCCGTCATCGAAATTGGGAATTCCCAGAATTTCGCTGTGCCGTGTAAGATAAACATATACGCGGCGACGATACGTAATAAAGCTAAAACATACGGAGAGTATTTTTCTAAGTTTTTCATAAAGTTTTCCTAATAAAAATAAAAAGTGATTTGAGAACGGGGTGTATATTAATGATTAACTCAAAGCCAAACAATACCTAAAATCGAAAAGGACTTTTTACTATTAGGAAATAATTTTATGCTTTACTGATTTTCTCAATCCATTGTAAAAACTCAACTGGTGGCATGAATCCGTTCACACGACTCCCCTCAATTTCTTTTCCATCTCGGTTAAAGAACAAAATAGTCGGTAAACCTAACACTTTATATTTTGTCATTAAAGCACGATTTTCTTCGGAGTTTTTTGTCATATCAACTTGAAGGAGCAGCATGTCACCAAAGGCTTTTTGTACACTTGGATCACTAAATGTTTCTTTTTCAAACTCTTTACAAGCCACACACCAATCCGCATAAAGATCGATCATCACAAGCGATTTGTTATTTTCTGACAGTGCTTGTTGCAATTCAGCTTCGCTTTTCACTTTCTTAAATTCAACATGAGAAACCGCTTTATTTTCGACCGTACTTGGTGCTTGGCTTTCGCCCCAAACCCAAGTTTGAAGCGGTTTAACACTAATCATTGCCGCCACTAAAAAGAAAATTCGGAATACCCAACCGGTGCCATTTTTTGGCATTTGGAAAGCAAACCAAATGAAAAATGCGGTACCCAGCATCGCCCATAATCTTGGTGTCCATTCATCCGGCAAAATACGAGAAATTAAGAATACTGGTAACGCGAGCATCACAAAGCCAAAGAGCTTTTTGACCGTTTCCATCCACATGCCTGATTTAGGCAGGATTTTATTCCCAAATAAAGTGATTAAAATCAGCGGTACACCCATGCCTAATGCAAGCAGATAAAGTGTAATTGCGCCAGTGAATAAATCACCACTCTGCGCTACATAAAGCAACGCGCCAGAAAGCGGTGCGGATGTGCAAGGTGAAGCCACAAGCCCTGCAATCATACCCATTAAGAATACGCCACCAAAGGCTCCAGCTTTTTGCTGTTGGCTAAGTAAAGACAGTTTTGTTTGTAAGGAACTTGGGAGCTGTAAGGTAAACACACCGAACATCGACAACGCTAACAAGACAAAGATGATTGATAAGCCAATCATCACGTAAGGATGTTGCAACGCCACTTGGAACGGTAAACCAATTGCAGCCACAATCAAGCCTAGCAAGGTATAAGTCAGCGCCATCCCCTGCACATATACAAAACTTAATGCGAAAGCGCGCCACATATTAGGGCGTTGATTTTGACCAATCACTATCGCTGAAAGCAACGGCAGCATTGGCAATACACAAGGGGTAAAAGCCAAACCTAAGCCCAATAAGAAAAAGCCAAATACGGCATATTTGCTATTAAATAAGCTTTCCGCTAAACGATCTTGCTCTGCTTTAGGTTGTGCGGAAAGTGCGGTCGATTTTTCTGATGTTTTTTCAGTATTGGCGATCTGTGCAATCGGCAAATCCGCCACTTTTATTTCTTTCACTTCAGGCGGATAACAAAAGCCCGATGTACAACCTTGGTAAGCAATTTCAACCACATCTTCGGCTTTTAATGGCGGGTGGCTTGCTTTAAAAATAGCTTGCACGGGCTTTTTGAAAATCTTCATTAAGCCAAAATAAGGATCGTTATAATCTTCAGGTGAAATAGAAAATGTCGGCACATCAAATGATGAGGTTTCCTCTTGGTTGAGCTTCACGGAAATTTTCTCTTGATAGAGATAATATCCTTCTGCAATCGACCAATTGACGATCACATTTTCTTGATTCTCGCTTTTCGCAGCTGAAAATTGAAAAGCGTCATCCACAGGTAAGAAAGCCGGTTTCTTATCAAAAAGACCGGCTTGAGTGGACAGTGCGGTAAAAATAAAAAATAAAAAAAGAAGAATTCGCTTCATCATAAAGTTCCAACTATTGTTCCTACTAAAATTCTAGCATAGATCAAAAGAATGTTAATAATTTATGACTTAGATCATAAAATTAAATGTAATTTAAACAATGACCGCACTTTTCTGTTGTTACAGCAATGTTACAATTATAGAATATGCCCATAACAAAGAATAACAAGGAGCAACGAATGGCTACCCCCAAAATTCTCATCGTGGAAGATGAAGCGGTAACCCGTAATACGTTAAAAGGAATTTTTGAAGCTGAGGGCTATGAGGTATTACAAGCACAAGATGGTGCCGAAATGTATCGTCAGTTAAGCTCAGAAACGGTTAATCTCATCGTATTAGATATCAACTTACCCGGCAAAAATGGTTTATTACTGGGCCGTGAATTACGTGAAAAAACACCTATTCCTCTGATTTTCCTCACAGGGCGAGATAATGAAGTTGATAAAATTTTAGGTTTAGAAATTGGGGCCGATGATTATCTCACTAAGCCATTTAACCCAAGAGAACTCACCATTCGTGCAAGAAATTTATTGCATCGCACCATGACATTAAATGGCAAAGAGGCCCATTTACAACGTGAGAACTATCGTTTTAATGGTTGGACACTGGATTTAAATAGTCATAATTTAATTACACCTGAAGGCACTGAGTTTAAGCTACCGCGTAGTGAATTTCGTGCCATGTTGCATTTCTGTGAAAACCCAGGAAAATTGCAAACTCGCGAAGAATTATTGCTAAAAATGACAGGGCGTGAATTAAAGCCACAAGATCGTACTGTGGATGTAACAATTCGCCGCATTCGGAAACATTTTGAAGATCATCCTAATACACCTGAAATCATTGCTACCGTGCATGGTGAAGGTTATCGTTTCTGTGGTGAATTAGAAGAATAATCTCTCATTAAGTAACAAAAGGCTGAGTCAAATCAGCCTTTTGTTTTTTTGCTATCCAGGGCGAGATTCGGTAAAATCAATGCCAATTTACGATTAATGAACAACGGATACCAATGACCAAAAAGAAAGTCAAAGTCGGCTCCAACACCATTGCCTTAAACAAACGAGCTAGACACGAATATTTTATTGAAGATGAAATTGAAGCCGGCCTTGAATTACAAGGTTGGGAAGTGAAATCAATGCGCGCAGGTAAAGCCAATATCAGCGACAGCTATATCATTTTTAAAAATGGTGAAGCCTATTTATTTGGTGCGACCATTCAACCATTAAGCTTGGCCTCGACCCACGTGGTTTGCGATCCGACGCGTACACGTAAGCTTTTATTGAATAAACGTGAACTAGATAATCTTTTCGGTAAATCAAGCCGTGATGGTTTTACCATTGTTGCCCTTTCTCTCTATTGGAAAGGCCCTTGGGCTAAGATCAAAATCGGTCTTGCGAAAGGTAAAAAACAACATGATAAACGTGATGATATTAAAGAACGTGAATGGAAAGTAGCGAAAGAGCGTATTATGAAAAATGCGCATCGTGGATAACTCTCCGACCAAACAGACAAAATGCCTTTCAATCGAAAGGCATTTTTCTTTTTCTCAATATGAAAAAAATTCTCATGGTTATGAATAAAAGTACATTGATAATCATTCTCTTTTGAATTAGTATTTTCGCCCAATTATTTCCGTCATATAAGGAGTTCTAATGAAAAAAGGCATTCATCCTGAAAATTATCGTACCGTTTTATTTTACGATTCTAATGCGAAACAAGGCTTTCTCATCCGTTCTTGCGCTAAAACTAACAACACCATGAAATGGGAAGATGGTAACGAATACCCTGTATTTATGTGTGATACCTCATCTGCATCTCACCCGTTTTATACCGGTAAAACCCGTCAAATTGGGAATGAAGGTCGTGCAAGTGAATTTGCAAACCGCTATGGTAAATTTGGTGCATTTAAATCAAAATAGGAATATTCAATGAAAGTATTATCTTCGCTAAAAAGTGCTAAAAACCGTCCTGGCTGCAAAATTGTTCGCCGCCACGGTGTCGTTTATGTCATTTCGAAAACCAACCCTCGCTTTAAAGCGCGTCAAGGTGGGAAAAAGAAAGGTTAACACCAATAAAAAAGAGCGGTTAAATTTCCGCTCTTTTTTTCATTTAGGCATTAAGGTTTGTAAATAAACTCAACGCCTTCTTCATCTTCTTCGTCCCAATCATCCCAATCGTCATCTTCATCATCAAATTGATGTTCAGCGAGCTGTTCTTGATGGTAGTCTTCCCATTTGAATTTCACTTCTTCTGGTTTATTTTCTTCTACTTCCGCATCACGTGGATTTGCTTCAATGAAATCCATAATATCACGACAAAGTGGCGACACATTTTTACCGGTTGCGGCAGAAATAAGATGATAGCCTTCTTCCCAACCAAGACGTTCCGTAATCTCTTGTGCTCGTTCATGCGCCTCTTCTTCAGTCATCGTATCAATTTTATTAAAGACTAACCAACGCGGTTTATCTGCCAATTTTTCGCTATATTGGAATAATTCTGACTCGATGATCGCAATATTATCTGCAGGATCGGATTCATCAATAGGATTAATATCCACTAAATGAATTAACACACGACAACGTTCCAAGTGTTTTAAGAAACGAATCCCTAAACCTGCGCCATCCGATGCACCTTCAATCAATCCAGGAATATCTGCCACCACAAAGCTATGGCTCTCATCCACTTTCACTACGCCTAAACTTGGCACTAAAGTGGTAAATGGATAATCAGCGACTTTTGGTTTTGCGGCTGAAACAGCACGAATAAAGGTAGACTTACCTGCATTCGGTAAACCTAGCATCCCGACATCCGCAAGAAGCATTAATTCTAATAATAAATCGCGTTTTTCCCCTGGTGTACCCATGGTTTTTTGGCGAGGTGCACGGTTCACTGAAGATTTGAAACGCGTATTACCTAAACCATGATAACCACCTTTCGCCACTAACATTTTGGCTCCATGCTTTGTTAAATCGCCAAGCACTTCTTTGGTGTCATTATCAATTGCACGCGTTCCCACTGGTACACGTAATGTAATATCTTTACCTCGGCGACCGGTACAATCTGAACTGTGTCCGTTCTCACCACGCTCAGCAGCAAAACGTTTCGTAAAGCGATAATCGATCAAAGTATTTAAGTTTTCGTCTGCAACCAAATAAACATCACCGCCATCACCGCCATCACCGCCATCTGGGCCGCCTTTTGGAATAAATTTTTCACGGCGGAAACTTACACAACCGTTTCCACCATCCCCTGCTTCCACACGAATCAGGGCTTCATCAATAAATTTCATAAAAACTCTCCAATATTTAACCGAACTTTATTTTGATTGCGGTAATAACTTATGTCCGATTGCCGACAAAATTGCTCCGCATACTACAACAAACGCCCCAATATAGCTAATCATATTTAATTCTGGCGCGGCAAAATTCTCAGGGCTCGCATAATGCGCAAGATGAGCAAAGAAAATGGTAAATAGTGGTACTAAGGTAATCACAACGCTTACTTTAGAAACTTCCCAACGATTAAGCGCCTCAGCATAAGCCCCATAACCAAATAACGTATTCAAGCAGCAATAAACAAAACAACCGAATGCAAACGGGGTGAGGTTACTCACTTGTGAGAATTCAGCTACAGGTGTAAAGACTAAAAGACAGCCGAAATACATCATTAATAAAATTTGTTGCGAACTAAAACGACGGAGCATAAGCTTTTGTGCCATACCATAAGCCACCCAAACTAATGAAGCAGTCAGGCTGAGTAAGACACCTGTTAAATAACAACTCTCTCCTTTAAACACATCAAGCTTGTCATTGAAGAAAAGCACCAACCCAGCCAATAATAAGCCTAAACCAATCTTTTGATGTAATCCGAGTTTTTCTTTAAAGACAAAAATACCGCAAATTAACATACCAAAAGAAGAAAAATGAATAAAAATTTGGGCTGAAGAAGGATCGATAAAATTAAGTGAGCTATTAAATAAAAAGAAATTACCCGCTAACCCTGCTACACCGATGAGTACAAGCCAAATGAAACGACCACCTTTCGAAAATTGTGGCAGTTTTTTCTTGTAACCTAACAGAATCAATAGTGCAAGAGAAGCTACCGCAAATCGATACCAAACGATCGTTTGTGGTGTCATCACTGATAGAACCTGTTTTAACGCAATAGGTAAAGATCCCCACGCCATCGCCGTAATTAAAGCGAAGAGAAAACCTAAAAGCGGTTGTTGTTTCATGATATCTTCCTTTATTTTACTAAAGTGCGGTTAGGAATTAAGATAAATTTCGACTAAGAAATATCAAGATAAGCAATAGTGCCAGAATAACAGATGTGAGTAATTATTGTAAATTGCTTGGAAACAAAAGAAAACGCCCCACAGATAATGCGGGGCGTTTAAAAATCAGATGTAAAATTATTCAGTTACAATACTTACGTATTTACGGCTTTTCTCGCCTTTCACTTCAAATTTTACTTTACCGTCAGCGGTAGCAAATAAGGTGTGGTCACGACCCATACCTACGTTGTTACCTGCGTGGAATTTAGTACCACGTTGACGTACAATGATGCTACCTGCTAATACAGATTCGCCACCGAAACGTTTAACACCAAGGCGTTTAGCTTCAGAATCACGACCGTTACGAGTTGAACCACCAGCTTTTTTAGTTGCCATCTACTTGATCTCCTCTGAAATTATGCTTGAATCCCAGTGATTTTCACTTCTGTGAACCACTGACGATGACCTTGTTGTTTACGGCTGTGTTTACGACGACGGAACTTAACGATTTTAACTTTATCGCCACGACCTTGTGTCACAACTTCAGCCACTACTTTCGCGCCAGCTACTACTGGTGCACCAATTTTAACATCTTCACCATTAACGACCATCAACACTGAGTCGAACTCAACTGTTGCGCCAGTTGCAAGTTCAAGTTTTTCTAAACGAACTACTTGACCTTCGCTCACACGGTGTTGTTTACCGCCACTTTGGAAAACTGCGTACATAAATACTCCGCTATAATTGTGCTTCTCCGTTACTATTTTCGGTCCACACTTCAAAATTCATATAAATAGGTCGCAAATTCTACGGAAAAAACAACTCGATCGCAAGCACTTATTTGCAATAAAATAAAAAAAAGCGCTTTTCCTCGAGTTTAATTTCAGAAACCCTGAAAAATCGGGTAAAATTCACCGCACTTTTCTTTTATATACACAACCATTGAACCAAATGAAGATGAACAAACAAGATTTAATGGATATGCATGCAATCCAAGCATTAACAGATGCGGATATGCAGAAAGTCAACCAGGCCATTTTAGCACAAATTAACTCCGATGTGCCGATGGTTAATCAGCTTGGTTTTTATATTGTACAAGGTGGCGGAAAACGTATTCGACCTCTTATTGCGGTTTTAGCGGCGCGTGCATTAGGCTACGAAAGCGATAAAGTGGCCACTTGTGCTACCTTTGTAGAATTTATTCATACCGCTTCTCTATTACATGATGATGTAGTAGATGAATCGGATATGCGTCGTGGTCGCGCAACGGCAAACTCTGCCTTTGGTAATGCCGCTAGCGTATTAGTGGGTGACTTCATTTATACTCGTGCATTCCAATTAGTGGCGCAGTTACAATCGCTAGATATTCTTCGTATTATGGCGGACGCCACCAACGTGTTGGCGGAAGGTGAAGTTCAACAATTGATGAACGTGAATGATCCGGATACCACTGAAGAAAGCTATATGCGTGTGATTTATAGTAAAACGGCACGCTTATTTGAAGTGGCGGCACAATCTGTGGCGATTGTTGCAGGTGCTGAAAAATCAATTGAAACCGCATTTCAAGAATATGGTCGCTATCTTGGTACCGCATTTCAATTAGTAGATGACGTGCTAGATTACAGTGCTAATGCAGCTGCATTAGGTAAAAATGTGGGTGATGACCTCGCTGAAGGTAAGCCTACTCTTCCTTTATTACACGCAATGCGTCACGGCAATCCACAACAAGCCGCGCTTATTCGCGAAGCCATTGAACAAGGCGGAAAACGTGATGCGATTGATGAAGTACTTAAGATTATGGCAGAACATAAATCCCTCGATTACGCAATGGATCGTGCGAAACAAGAAGCGAAAAAAGCGGTTGATGCTATTGCCTTATTACCTGAAAGCGAATACAAAAAAGCCTTAATTTCACTGGCTTATCTATCGGTAGACCGAACTTATTAATATGACAGAAGAACAAATTCAACCACAAAGTGCGGTCGATTCTCAACCTAAATTTCAAAAACCACGTAAACAAAAAGTGCGCAAGGATCCCAATGCGCCTTTTATTCGTGAAAAACTCGAATTACCTGAAGGGCATAATAAGCTACTTCTCCACTCTTGCTGTGCGCCTTGCTCAGGTGAAGTGATGGAAGCCATTTTGGCCTCAGGTATTGAGTTTACGATTTATTTTTACAACCCGAATATTCATCCATTAAAAGAATATTTAATTCGTAAAGAAGAAAACATTCGCTTTGCCCAAAAATTCGGAATTCCGTTTATTGATGCAGACTACGATCGCCAACAATGGTTTGATCGCGCAAAAGGTATGGAATGGGAACCTGAACGTGGCATTCGCTGTACCATGTGTTTTGATATGCGTTTTGAAAAAGCAGCTGAATATGCTCATGAACATGGTTTCCCTGTATTTACCAGCTGCCTTGGTATTTCTCGCTGGAAAGATATGGATCAAATTAATGGTTGTGGTCACCGTGCGGCTGAAAAATATGATGATGTGATTTATTGGGATTACAACTGGCGTAAAGCTGGTGGATCGCAACGCATGATCGAAATCAGTAAGCGTGAACGTTTTTATCAACAGGAATATTGTGGCTGTGTTTATTCTTTACGAGACAGCAATAAATGGCGTGAAGAAACGGGGCGACAAAAAATTGAAATTGGTAAACTCTATTACACGCCAGATTAAAAAACACATAAAAAAAGAACCGCACTTTCAACATGCGGTTCTTTTTTATTTAATCGACGATAAGACGCCCACCTAATGCATTCTCTAAAGAATGATCTAACTGCTGAATTCGCGTACATAACACGTTTTCAATCTGGGCATTTTTATTTTTTTCTTGGGTTAATTCAAAACTTAAATTCAAGGCAACAATAGAAAGCACTCGGTCTAATTGTAATAAACCTGTACGCTCTTTCATTTCTGACACTTGAAGATCTAAATTACGCGCCGCTTGACGCAAAATCTCTTCTTGTTCAGCAGGGACATTCAAGCGCAGCACTTGCCCTAATACAACAACTTCAACCAGTTTTAATGACATGTTATTCCCTTATGTTGAATGCTCAAGTGAGCCTATTATGCCACAGCCAAATGCCTTCGTCATAATTTTTACGTTTAATTGACCGCACTTTATCCGTTCGCCCCATTTCGCAATTTACGCTATAATGCGACACTTTTCATTATTTTTAAACGGAATATTTATGCCAACTATCGCTCCTAATCCATTAGTCCTAGTGGACGGTTCATCTTATTTATATCGTGCTTTTCATGCTTTTCCGCCGCTCACCAATTCTGCTGGCGAGCCGACTGGTGCCATGTACGGTGTGCTAAATATGCTCAAAAGCCTGATTTCGCAAGTGCAACCGAGCCATATTGCGGTGGTCTTTGATGCGAAAGGCAAAACTTTCCGTGATGAAATGTTTGAACAATATAAATCCCATCGTCCACCAATGCCAGACGATCTGCGCAAACAAATTCAGCCACTACACGATATTATCCGAGCCCTTGGCATTCCTCTTTTAGTCATTGAAGGTGTAGAAGCCGATGATGTCATCGGTACCTTAGCGGTAGCCGCTTCCAAAGCCAATCAAAAAGTCTTGATCAGCACCGGTGATAAAGATATGGCGCAACTAGTGGATGACAACATTATGTTGATCAACACCATGAATAACACCTTATTAGATCGCGAAGCCGTGATTGAAAAATACGGCATTCCGCCAGAACTCATCATTGATTACTTAGCGCTAATGGGCGATAGCGCCGATAATATTCCAGGCGTAGCGGGTGTCGGTGAAAAAACGGCACTAGGTCTCTTGCAAGGTATCGGCAGCATGGCAGAAATTTATGCCAACTTAGACAAAGTGGCTGAATTGCCAATTCGTGGGGCAAAAAAATTAGGGGATAAATTATTGGCTGAAAAAGAAATGGCCGATTTATCCTATCGCCTTGCCACGATCAAAACCGATGTCGCTCTCGATATCACTCCGGAACAACTTACCCTTGGTGCAAGCAATAACGATCAACTTACCGAATATTTCGGCCGTTATGAATTTAAACGTTGGCTCAATGAAGTAATGAATGGTGCTGATTCCATCACCAATAACAACGAACAACCGACCAAGATTAATCACTATCAAGCTACGCCTGCACTCGCTCAAGACAATAGCGAGGAAGCATTGCCGGCAATTCAAATTGATCGCAGCCGTTATGAAACCTTGCTCACTGAAGCAGATTTAAATCGTTGGGTGGAAAAACTCAAGCAAGCTAAACTTTTTGCGTTGGATACAGAAACCGATAATTTAGATTATATGGCTGCCAACTTAGTGGGGATTTCCTTTGCGTTAGAAAACGGCGAGGCGGCTTATTTACCGCTACAATTAGATTATTTAGGCGCACCAAAAACGCTCGAAAAAACAACCGCACTTACGTTGTTAAAACCGGTTTTAGAAAATCCTGCTATTCAAAAAGTCGGGCAAAACTTCAAATACGATCTCACCATCTTCGCCCGTAATGGCATCGATGTGCAAGGTGTGGCTTTCGATACTATGTTGGAGTCCTATGTACTCAACAGCACAGGCCGTCATAATATGGACGATCTGGCGAAACGTTATTTAGGGCATCAAACCATCACTTTTGAAGAGATTGCAGGCAAAGGTAAAAATCAGCTGACTTTTAACCAAATTCCGTTGGAAAAAGCCGCCGAGTACGCGGCGGAAGATGCTGATGTAACAATGAAACTGCAACAAGTGCTATGGGAAAAACTCTCTAAAGAACCCACTCTGGAAAAACTCTTTAAAGAAATGGAATTGCCATTGTTAGGTGTGCTATCCCGTATGGAACGTCGCGGTGTTTTAATTGATAGCGATGCACTATTCCTACAATCTAATGAAATCGCAAATCGTTTAAGTGAATTAGAAGAACAAGCCTATGTCTTGGCTGGGCAGCCATTTAATTTAGCCTCAACCAAACAATTACAGGAAATTTTGTTTGATAAATTAGGTTTGCCTATCATTCAAAAAACACCAAAAGGCGCGCCATCCACCAACGAGGAAGTATTGGAGGAACTGGCATTTAGTCATGAATTACCGAAAGTGTTGGTAGAACATCGTGGTCTCAGCAAACTAAAATCCACTTACACCGACAAATTGCCACAAATGGTGAATCCGCAAACGGGTCGAGTGCATACATCCTACCATCAAGCGGTGACAGCCACCGGTCGTCTTTCATCAAGTGATCCGAATCTGCAAAACATTCCAATTCGTAATGAAGAAGGACGTCGTATTCGTCAGGCATTTATTGCGCGCGAAGGCTTTACTGTTGTGGCAGCAGACTATTCGCAAATCGAGCTGCGCATTATGGCGCACCTATCACAGGATCCGGGCTTAATTAATGCTTTTACCCAAGGCAAAGATATTCACCGCTCTACCGCAGCAGAAATCTTTGGTGTCGCACTGGATGAAGTGACGTCCGAACAACGCCGCAATGCCAAGGCAATTAACTTCGGTTTAATTTATGGTATGTCTGCCTTTGGCTTATCGCGTCAACTCGGTATTGGCCGTGCCGATGCCCAGAGCTATATGGATTTGTATTTCAAACGCTATCCTGGCGTGCAAACTTTTATGCACGATATTCGCGAAAAAGCCAAAGCCCAAGGCTATGTGGAAACCCTATTCGGCCGTCGTTTATATCTACCAGATATCAACTCCTCTAACGGTATGCGCCGTAAAGCTGCTGAACGTGTCGCGATCAATGCACCAATGCAAGGTACCGCCGCAGACATCATTAAACGTGCCATGATTCAATTGGATCAAAAACTACAAAACGATCCCGATATTGCGATGATTATGCAGGTGCACGATGAATTGGTGTTTGAAGTGCGGTCAGAAAAAGTCGCGTTTTATAGCGAGCTCATCAAAATACAAATGGAAAGCGCAGCTGATTTAGTGGTGCCACTGATTGTAGATGTGGGGCAAGGCACTAACTGGGATGAGGCTCACTAACAAATTTAGTCATGAATAAAGTTATTAGAAGTCACCTATTTACGGCTGAACGCGCTTGGGCAGCCCTTGATATTACCAATATGAATGGCATTTCCGTGCGTCTGCACTGGACAGACAAACCTTACAAATGGCATATCAATGACGGTGAAGAAGTCTTTGCTGTCATGGATGGCACGGTGGAAATGCGCTACAAGGAAGATGGCAAAGAGAAAGCCGTATTACTCCATACGGGTGATATTTTTTATGCGGGTATCGGTACCGAACATGTTGCTCATCCACAAGGTGAAGCGCGCATATTAGTCATAGAGAAAGAAGACAGTATTTAACAAACTTAAAAAGAATTTTATGAATCAAGAAAGACTCAGCGAAATCGAAAAACCATTACTTCACCTTGTGGAACGCGATGTGGTTCCTGCACTTGGCTGTACTGAACCTATCTCGTTGGCGCTTGCTGCAGCAACTGCAGCCAAATATTTAGGCAAAACACCTGAACGTATTGAAGCCAAGGTATCACCAAACTTAATGAAAAATGGTTTAGGTGTTGCAGTACCGGGAACGGGCATGGTGGGCTTGCCAATTGCTGCGGCGATTGGTGCTTTAGGCGGTGACCCAGAGGGTGAATTGGAAGTATTAAAACACATCACGCCAGAGCAAGTATCCCAAGCCAAGGCGATGCTTGATAAAAAACTCGTTAATGTCGATATTCATCAAACCGATCATATTTTATATTCGGAAGCCGTGCTGTTTGCGGATAATGACCGAGTGAAAGTAGCCATTCAAGATCAACACACAAACATCATTTTGATTGAAAAAAATGGCGAAGTTGTTTTTGAGAAAGAACAGGATGAATGTGCGGATTGCGATCCCTATGATATTTTCAAGCAGGTGAGCGCACGTGAAATCTTTGAATTTTCTTGTGAAGTTGAGCTAGATAAAATCCGCTTTATCGGACAAGCAGCCGATCTAAACCGTGCGCTATCTGACGAAGGATTACGTGAAAATTACGGATTACATATTGGCAGAACATTACGCAAACAAGTTGGCAGCGGTTTAATGTCAGACGATTTGCTCAGTAAAATTATGATTGAAACCACTGCAGCCTCCGATGCGCGTATGGGCGGGGCTACATTGCCAGCAATGAGTAATTCAGGTTCAGGTAACCAAGGTATTACCGCCACTATGCCCGTGGTTGTGGTCGCCGATTATTTAAACGTGAGTGAAGAAAAACGTCTCCGCGCCCTCTTCTTATCACACTTAATGGCCATTTATATCCACAGTAAATTACCCAAACTTTCTGCCCTTTGTGCGGTAACAACCGCCTCTATGGGAAGCTGTGCGGGTATCGCCTATTTACTTACGGGCAAATTCGAAACCGTGAGCATGGGGATTTGCAGCATGATTGGTGACATCAGCGGAATCATCTGCGATGGCGCATCCAATAGCTGTGCCATGAAAGTGTCCACCAGCGTGGCTTCTGGCTATAAATCGGTACTCATGGCCATGGATGAAACCCATGTTACTGGTAATGAAGGCATTGTTGAACACGATCTCGATCGTACTATCGACAATCTATGCTCAATTGCTTCTAAGAGTATGCACCACATCGATCGCCAAGTGATTGAAATTATGGTGAGTAAACCCTGCCCTTAACATCGAAATAACTTACGATAAAGTGCGGTCAGAAAAACACACAAATTTCTGACCGCACTTTTTTTATATCAAAAAAACATATTTTCTAGCTAAAAGTTATTGGCGCAACCTTCTTATTTTTTTAGAAAATACCGACCTGCTTAGTTCTAAAAGAGAAGGAATATTTATGCTTTTAACCGGATTACTTTGCGGAATTTTACTCGGATTTGTCATGCAGCGTGGGCGCTTTTGTATTACTGGCGCATTTCGCGATATGTATGTCACCAAAAATAACAAAATGTTTATTGCCCTTCTATTGGCAATCACCGTGCAATCCATCGGTTTCTTCCTCTTAAAAGAAATCGGTGTATTAAATGTCGATCCGGCTGAAAATTTTGCCTTTTTAGCGGTGATTATCGGTGCATTTGTATTTGGTATCGGCATTGTTCTTGCTGGCGGTTGTGCAACAGGTACATGGTACCGCGCTGCAGAAGGCTTAGTCGGCAGTTGGGTCGCGTTATTCACTTATATGTTATTAAGTGCCATCATGCGAACTGGCCCATTAGGGGAATTCAATAAAACTTTACGTGGCATCAATATCGAACAACGCAATATTTATGATACATTCGGTATCTCACCTTGGTGGTTAGTGGCACTATTAACTTTAGTGACAGCCTTTTATGTATATAAACATCTCAGCAAACCCAGCGTAAAAGTCGCAGCATTAAAACCGAAAAAAACGGGGCTTGCTCATTTATTATTTGAAAAACGCTGGCACCCATTTTTCTCAGCCGTGTTAATCGGATTAATCGCGCTTGCCGCTTGGCCACTCAGTGTCGCTACTGGTCGTGAGTTTGGACTTGGGATCACTGGCCCATCCGCTAATATTATGCAATTCCTTGTTACTGGCGACGGTAAATTTATTAACTGGGGCGTATTCTTAGTTTTAGGGATTTTTATCGGCTCATTCATCGGCGCGAAAGCAAGCAATGAATTTCGTGTTCGTGTACCGGATGCCACTACGATTCTACGCAGCGGACTCGGCGGTATTCTCATGGGTATTGGCGCAACCCTGGCGGGTGGCTGTTCTATCGGTAATGGTTTAGTCGAAACTGCCTTTTTCTCTTGGCAAGGTTGGGTCTCATTGCCATTGATGATCCTCGGCACTTGGGTGGCCGCCTACTTCACCATTATCCGTCCACAACGTTTAAAATTAGCAAAAGCATCATAAGGAGTTTATATGATCGTTAAATTACCAACACTCGGCCTTGTTTGCCCATTTCCTCTCGTTGAAGCTAAGGAAGCCATGGCTAAGTTAAATAAAGGCGATGGCCTAGAAATTGAATTCGACTGTACACAAGCCACCGAGGCTATTCCTGCTTGGGCAGCAGAAGAAGGCTATGAAGTCACAAACTTCGAGCAAATTGATGATGCCAAATGGTCAATTACGGTGATTAAATAATAAAAAAGTGCGGTCAAAAAAATACATAAATTTCTGACCGCACTTTTGCTATTAAATTTGGAAACCTATTTTGCCTATTTCGACAAATCAAAACCAATTTTCCAAAAACCCATATCAAGTACTTTCATTTGTGGATAAAGTAGAGTTTTCTTATCCTCGTTAAATTGATATTCAATTAAAAATTTACTTCTTAATTCTTCCAGTCTTTCTTGATGCTTTTCATAAAATTTAATTAGTTTCTGTAAAGATGCTATATTGTAGTTCCCTGTCGTCACTTCATTCTTTTTTACGGCATCAACAAAGAAACGATCATAAGCCGGCACACAACCTAGTGCCCCCAATAAAACCTTAGTAACTAAAGTTGTTGAAATATCTTGTTTTATGTCTTCTTTCCCTGCATTTGAACGAAACTGCTTATAAATACCGCCAATTTCACTATTTAGTTTTTTTAGTAATAAAGCAGTCTGCTCACTATTTAACTCTTTACACTCTATCCCAAATAATTTGTTATATTCAGGTTTCAATATTTCTTTTACTACAGAAGTATGGATAGTGTAATCATACTGTAATAAAAAAGATGAACCTCTATACATCCCCCAACTGGCTAAATAGAACGCCAGATGTAAACTTAAATTATCAACATTAGCTTTTTCAGGATTTTGTCTAGCTTCATAAAATTGAGTATAGCAGTGTTCCCAGGATAAGTATCGGTGCTGATCTTGTACTTTAAGTTCCTCATAAAATTCTCTTGTTTTTTCAATAAATTCATCAGCAATTTTCATTTAATTTCCTTATAAAAACGTAAAAACTTAACACTAAAAAGTGCGGTCAGAAAAATATACAAATTTCTGACCGCACTTTTGCTTTAATGAATCGAAATAATTAAATCAATTCTACTGGTACTTTCACCACCAGTTTTTTCACAAAACTTGATTTGCCGTTTACGGTGCAACCTGGTTTATGTGGCTCATAAGGGAAAAAGACAGCGAACATTTTTGGTAAAAGTGTCACCGTACTTTTATTTTCAATTTGTGGGGTAAGTTGGTAGTCATCGGCATCACGATATTCATCGTATAAGCTGAGGTTTGGATAAGTCGCGCTTACTTCAACATTCTCTTCACCACGAATAAGTAACTGAATATCCAAATATTTATGGTGAAGTTCAGCTTGTTTGCTATCCGCTTCAACCGTATCAAATTCCATGACATTCATATAAACCTGATCGCTTAAATCATGACGGCCATTTTCTAATGCTTCAAGATCTAAGGTATTGAGATGATCGCAAATGTCCGCGATAACTTTTGGTAAACCCACTTTGAAATTTGGGTTATTTAATGCACTGATAATCATAGTGTCTCCTTACGTATGTATTTGTATGAGAATATGATAACAAGTTGCTTATATTAAATAAAGTTACCAATAAATTTAAAACTCTGTATAATAAGCGAGCTTTATTTTCTGCATTAGCGTGCGGCTATCAAAAGAGATTTTTAAACGCCAAAAGTGCGGTCATTTTTTCGAAAGATTTCTTTTGCTAGTCGCAATCTGGAAAATAAAGCTTTGTTTTAAATATTATTTTGAAGGAAAACATTGTGAATCCAATTGTTAAACAATTTAAATACGGTCAACATACCGTTACTCTAGAAACTGGCGCAATTGCACGTCAAGCAACTGCTGCGGTTATGGCAAGCATGGACGATACCACGGTATTCGTGACTGTTGTTGCTAAAAAAGATGTGAAAGAAGGTCAAGACTTCTTCCCATTAACCGTGAACTACCAAGAGCGTACTTATGCGGCGGGTAAAATCCCTGGTGGTTTCTTCAAACGTGAAGGTCGTCCATCTGAAGGCGAAACCTTAATTGCTCGTTTAATCGACCGTCCAATTCGTCCATTATTCCCAGAAGGTTTCTTCAACGAAATCCAAGTTGTGGCAACTGTGGTTTCTGTAAACCCGCAAATCAGCCCTGACTTAGTGGCAATGATCGGTGCTTCTGCAGCATTAACCTTATCAGGTGTACCTTTCAACGGTCCTATCGGTGCAGCGCGTGTTGGTTTTATCGACAACCAATTCGTATTAAACCCAACTATGGCTGAACAAAAGCAAAGCCGTTTGGACTTAGTGGTTGCAGGTACTGACAAAGCCGTATTAATGGTTGAATCTGAAGCTGACATTTTAACTGAAGAACAAATGTTAGCTGCGGTAGTATTCGGTCATCAACAACAACAAGTTGTGATTGAAGCAATCAAAGAATTTGCAAAAGAAGCGGGTAAACCACGTTGGGATTGGGTTGCACCACAACCAAACACAGATTTAATCAACAAAGTAAAAGCGATTGCAGAAGCACGTTTAGGCGATGCATACCGCATTACTGAAAAACAAGCACGTTACGAACAAATCGATGCAATTAAAGCGGATGTGATTGCACAAATCACAGCTGAAGACGAAGAAATCAGCGAAGGTAAAATCGTAGATATTTTCACCGCACTTGAAAGCCAAATCGTTCGTGGCCGTATCATTGCAGGTGAACCACGTATTGATGGCCGTACCGTTGATACCGTTCGTGCATTAGATATTTGCACAGGTGTATTACCACGTACTCACGGTTCGGCAATTTTCACCCGTGGTGAAACGCAAGCGTTAGCCGTAGCAACGTTAGGTACTGAACGTGATGCACAAATCATTGATGAATTAACAGGTGAACGTCAAGATCACTTCTTATTCCACTACAACTTCCCTCCATACTCTGTAGGTGAAACCGGTATGATCGGCTCACCAAAACGTCGTGAAATCGGTCACGGTCGTTTAGCAAAACGCGGCGTCGCGGCAGTTATGCCTAGCCTTGCTGAATTCCCGTATGTAGTGCGTGTTGTGTCTGAAATCACTGAATCTAACGGTTCTTCTTCTATGGCCTCTGTATGTGGTGCGTCTTTAGCATTAATGGATGCGGGTGTTCCAATCAAAGCCGCTGTTGCAGGTATCGCAATGGGCTTAGTAAAAGAAGAAGAGAAATTCGTGGTGCTTTCAGATATTTTAGGTGATGAAGACCACTTAGGTGATATGGACTTTAAAGTGGCTGGTACACGTGAAGGTGTAACCGCACTTCAAATGGATATCAAAATTGAAGGTATCACCCCTGAAATTATGCAAATTGCATTAAACCAAGCAAAAGGTGCACGTATGCACATTCTTGGCGTAATGGAACAAGCAATCCCTGCACCACGTGCGGATATTTCTGACTACGCGCCGCGTATTCACACCATGAAAATTGATCCGAAGAAAATCAAAGATGTTATCGGTAAAGGTGGTGCAACTATCCGTGCATTAACTGAAGAAACTGGTACTTCTATCGATATCGATGATGATGGTACAGTGAAAATCGCCGCAGTAGATAGTAGTGCAGCGAAAAATGTGATGGCACGTATTGAAGAAATCGTTGCTGAAGTTGAAGCGGGCGCAATTTACAAAGGTAAAGTGACTCGTCTTGCTGACTTCGGTGCATTCGTGGCTATCGTAGGAAATAAAGAAGGTTTAGTTCATATTTCTCAAATCGCTGAAGAGCGTGTAGAGAAAGTGAGTGATTATCTTCATGTTGGTCAAGAAGTGACTGTGAAAGTGGTTGAAATCGATCGCCAAGGTCGTATCCGCTTAACTATGAAAGATCTTGCACCAAAACAAGAAACTGAAGCAGAATCTGCACCAGCAGAAGAGACTTCTGTAGAACAAGAATAATCTCACAGGGTGTGTAAAAAACCTTACACACCCGTTTTGATTATCAAACTAACTTATAAAACAATGCAATATTTTCGGTTATTCCGTTTTCTAATTTCGTTATCTAGCCTAAGTCTGACTTTATTTATTTCCGGTTGTATACAATCGGGAAACGTGTTTGTTGCGCCAAATAAAGTCGTGCTCGCGGATCAAACGCCGAATACGCACTTCGAGCAAGAAGTGATGATTACCCGAATCGGGCAGGTTTTATTAGTTGGAAAAATGAGTAATGAAGAACGAGCGGCGCTTCACTTTGAACGTGGTGTTTTATATGATTCCCTCGGTTTATGGGGCCTCGCACGTTATGACTTTACACAAGCCCTTGCGTTACAGCCAAAGATGGCTTCCGTTTACAATTATTTAGGGCTTTACTTATTGCTTGAAGAAGATTACGACAGCGCATTAGAAACCTTTAATGCGGTGTTTGAATTGGACCCAAGTTATGACTACACCCACCTTAATCGTGGTTTAAATTTTTATTACGTCGAACGCTATAATCTTGCTGAAGACGATTTGATGAAGTTTTACGAAGCCGATACCAAAGATCCCTATCGCGTACTCTGGCTCTATTTGAACGAACAAAAATTAAAACCACAAGAGGCCCATGCCAACCTTGTTGAACGAGCTAAAGGGCTATCTAAGGACTTCTGGGGAACCAATATCGTTCAATACTATTTAGGTAATATTTCCGTGAGTGACTTGCAAGAACGGGCAACCAAATTTGCAGAAAACTCACAACAATATGCAGAAATATTAACCGAAACCTACTTTTATCTAGCAAAACAAAAACTCAATTTGGGGCAAATTGATGAAGCTGCGGCTTTATTCAAACTCGCTATTGCGAATCAGGTGTATAACTTTGTTGAGTATCGTTTTGCCGTGTTAGAGCTGATGAAATTGAAACCAGCTCAAACTGACGACGAAAAAGAAGAAAAAAGTGCGGTCACAAAAACTGCTGTTTTTTAGACTTGCCTCTTTCTTTTGTAACAAATAAACCTGAAAGCGAAATTGAGCTTTCCTTACTTACATTCGAGTATTTTAATGACAGACAAAATCACTTTTAATGATTTAGGCTTGCCTGAATTCATTCTAAAAGCCGTTTCTGACCTTGGTTTTGAAACACCTTCGCCAATCCAACAAGCTTGTATTCCTGCTCTTTTAGAAGGCAGAGATGTACTTGGTATGGCACAAACCGGTAGTGGTAAAACTGCCGCATTCTCTTTACCTATTTTGGCAAAAATTGATCCTGCCGCAAAACATCCACAATTATTGGTGATGGCACCAACGCGTGAACTTGCCATTCAAGTTGCTGATGCTTGTGAACACTTCATGAAATATGCAAAAGGCATCAACATCGTGACCCTTTATGGTGGTCAACGTTACGACATCCAATTACGTGCATTAAAACAAGGTGCACAAGTTGTTGTGGGTACCCCAGGCCGTATTTTGGATCATATCCGTCGTAACACATTAGATCTATCTGAATTAAAAGCAATCGTACTTGATGAAGCAGATGAAATGCTTCGCATGGGCTTTATTGATGATGTAGAAACCGTTATGGCTGAATTACCGGAAGAGCACCAAACTGCCCTGTTCTCAGCCACCATGCCTGAACCAATTCGTCGTATCACAAAACGCTTCATGAACAATCCACAAGAAGTGAAAATCAAAGTAAATAACGATAATGCGCCGGATATTGAACAAAATTGTTGGTATGTTCAAGGTTTCCGTAAAAATGAGGCGTTATTACGCTTCTTAGAAGTGGAAGAGTTTGATGCGGCAATCATTTTTACCCGCACTAAAACAGGTACACTTGATGTGACCGAATTGTTAGAAAAACACGGTTTCCGTGCTGCGGCATTAAACGGTGATATGACTCAGCAATTACGTGAGCAAACCCTAGATCGCTTACGTAATGGTAGCCTTGATATCGTCGTTGCAACCGATGTGGCTGCGCGCGGTATTGATATTGAACGAATCAGCCTTGTAGTGAACTATGACATCCCACTTGATGCAGAGTCTTACGTTCACCGTATCGGCCGTACGGGTCGCGCAGGTCGTTCTGGTCGTGCATTATTATTCGTTGAACCACGTGAACGCCGTTTACTTCGCAATATCGAACACTTGATGAAAAAACCAATCAATGAAGTTGAATTACCAAATCATGAAGTGTTGCAAGCCTGTCGTCGTAAAAAATTCCAAGACAAGATTACCAAGCAATTGGAACATCACGATCTCGAAATGTATCGTAGCTTACTAGAAGATTTATTCACGGCAGATCAGGATCAAGAAGATATTGCTGCAGCCATGTTGATGTTGCTTCAAGGTAAACAAAAACTCATCCTTCCACCTGATCCACCAATGGATAAGCGTCGTCGTGACCGTAATGATCGCGGTGATCGTCGTGAAAATCCACGTTCAGCTGAACGTCGTGGTGAACGTAAAGGCTATGGCACCCCACAACCAATGGATTTATATCGTATCGAAGTAGGTCGTGCAGATGGCGTAGAAGTGCGTCATATCGTAGGTGCTATCGCAAATGAAGGTGATATCAACAGCCGTTATATTGGCCATATCAAACTTTACGATGACTACTCTACTGTTGAATTACCACAAGGTATGCCAAAAGAATTGCTCCAACAATTCGGAAAAACTCGCGTTTTAAATAAACAAATGCAAATGAGCTTTATGGGTGCAGCACAGTCAGACAATAGACGTGGTGGCAACGATTTTGGTGGAAAAGGTCGTCGTAATGAACGTGGAGATAGAGGCCAAGATCGTTTCCGTGGTGAACGTAATGGCGAACGTCGTCAACGTAAATTTAACGATAAAAATGACCGCACTTTTAATGAACGTGGTCGCCGAGATCGCCAACGTTAATCCTTATTTAACAGCCCCTTGAAGTAAAAGGGGCTTTTTTATTGTCTTAATTCTCGTTACAATCGTCTCTTATCTCAATTTATAAGGTTTATCTATTGAAAGGTCTATTTTTACGTATTATTGCTGCTTTTGCATTATTACTTTGGGCAATTGATATGGTCTTCCCTTGGCAAAAAATTATGCAATCGGAGCAAAACCCTTACACCACGATCAAAAATCGCGGTAGCCTGATAGTCGGTACCATTAACAATCCCATTTACTATTTTATTGGGAATGAAGGCGAATCAGGCTTAGAATACGAGTTAGCAAAAAACTTTGCTGATTATTTAGGGGTTCGCTTACAAATTAAAACCTTAGAAAATAACGATCAGCTTTTTAATGAATTAGAGAACAATAATATTGATATCGCCGCTGCGAATCTTTTGTTCCAGCCTCAGCGTGCAGAAAAATTTCAGTTAGGACCATCTTACACCTCCGCCTCTTGGCAGCTTGTGTATAAAAAAGGTGAAAATCGCCCGAAAGATTTAGCGCAAGTCCAGCAAGAAATTATCATTTCGGCGGGGGAAGACTTAGAAAAATTATTATTCCTGGCTCAGAAGAAACTCCCTGCACTCAAATGGCAGAATAACAAGCAGTTAACCCAAGAGGAATTATTAATTCAAGTGGCGGAAGGCAAAATTCCTTATACAATTGCAAATAGTATTGATGTGGCAGCTGCACAACAAATTCGCCCTAACTTAGCAATTGCATTTGACTTAACAGATGAAATGACCGTGCATTGGTATCTTTCTAATAAATCCTATAATGAGCTACAAGCAGGCTTATTGGATTTTATGAATAATGCTATTGAAACGGGATTAATTGATCGTATTGAGGAAAAATATTTCCGCCATATTACTGCCTTTGATTATGTGGATACTCAGGCTTATTTAGAGGCGGTTGAAAAAATTCTGCCTCAATATCAACCGCTCTTTGAAAAATACAAAGGCAATTTAGACTGGCGATTATTAGCCGCGGTGGCCTATCAAGAATCACATTGGGACCCTTATGCTACCTCTCCAACAGGTGTACGCGGAATGATGATGCTTACCAAAGATACGGCTGTGCGGATGAATATTAATAATCGCACAGATGCCGAACAAAGTATAAAAGCGGGATCGGAGTATTTGCATTGGCTACTCGACCAAATGCCTGACAGTATTCCAGAAGAGGATAGAATTTGGTATTCTTTAGCGGCATACAATATGGGGTTAGGGCATATTTTAGATGCTCGTCGCTTAACTAAAAAATTAGGCGGCAATCCTGATAACTGGTTAGATGTAAAAAATAATCTTCAGCTATTATCGGAAAAGCGCCATTATTCAAACTTAAAATATGGCTACGCTCGCGGCTATGAAGCCTATCAATATGTCGAAAATATTCGCCGTTACATGAATAGTATTGTGAATTATCATCGCGTTCAAGAAAACCAAGCGACTGCAACAGAGTAAGTGCGGTCAGAAAAAGCAACGTTTTATTGAACTCAAAGAAAACAAGGAGAAAAAGATGTTAAAAAGAAAAACTTTTTTAAAGAAAAAAGCATCAAGAGATATCTCTGCCTCACGTAACTTGCGTTTAAGACGCTTAAAACACCGTAAAGCAAAACAATTCCAACGTCATGCGTTACAATTAGTGATTCAAGATATCTAAAAAAGGGCGAACATCATGTCCGCCCTTTTATTATTTGTTATTAGATGTTATTGCTTAATACCACCAAATGCACCACGAGACTGATCTGCTTCATTCGTAAATAAGCCTGTCATTTCTTGTGCATTTTCACCAAAGAAACCACCTTGGGTTTTAATACCATTTACTTCACCAGCAAAGCTATTACCCGTAATTTTACCACCAAAATTCATACTTGGTACGGCATTAGCTTTTTCCGTAATATTAATATCAATGACTTTATTAGCAAAATCAGCTGTAGCTTTCATTTCACTACGCTCACTATTACTTCCATCTTTTTTATAAACAGCACCACCTTTATACTCTACTAATCCTGTTGTTGGGATTTGTGCTATAGCAGTCGGCAAACCTTGTGCAAAGAAATATTGATCAATTAAATCATCAATATATGTACCAAAAGCACTGGCTTGAAAATTACTATTACTTAAAATAGTTTCCCCTTCTTTACGAAGATTATATGGATCATCTTCTAATTGCTCTCCGCTCCATGGATCTATAGCATTAGCTTCTTTGAAAATAGGAACATCTCTTACTTTACCAGACTTATTATCGATGACTGCTAAATGTTGTATATCTCTAGCTTGAGGGCGATTAATATTATTTCCTTTACCAATCAATACACCACCAGAGATAGCATCTTCCATATTACCGCTAATTCCACCAAAGATCTTATCACTTAATGGAATACGTGCTTTTTCATCTGCTTGTAAATTTTCAAGTTGTTTTAATCTTTCTTCAGCGGCTTTTTTTTCTGCTTCTGTTTGTTCGCTATTATTTTGTGCCGCTTTTATTGCAGCTTCGGCTTTTTGCACTGCTGCTTCAGCTTTCTTATTCGCTTCTGTGATTCTTTGATTTAATTCAGTCTCAGCTTGGCGAATCTGCTCTGAATTATCAGAACCACCTTTTGAACTTGAAGAACAAGCACTTAATGCCATAACACAGGAAAGCGCAATAATGGAAAGTTTAATTTTGTTCATAAAAGGATCCTTATTATCTTGTTTTTTTTAGACTAAATGATGACTTTGCACAATTTAAATGAAATGAAAATAATTTTCAATACCATTGTAAGATTTATTTAAATTTTGTAAACTTTGCTCCGGATTCTACTAAATCAAAATAATATTTCAGGTAAAAATATGATTCATAAATTTCCACTTTCTTTAGGTGCACTTTGTGTCGCTTTTGCTGTGCACGCGTATGCAGAAGAGCAAACTACATTAGATACAATTACTGTTAATGCCAATGCTTCTGAGGTCAAAGCAAATCAAATAAAAAAAACGCGTAAAGCAATTCAAGAAGAACTGATTTCAGATAACTATGACTTAGTTCGTTATGCTACTGATGTGGGCATTAGTGATAATGGCCGTCGTAACAAAGGTTTTGCAATGCGTGGTGTTGAAGGAAATCGTGTTGGTATCAGTGTTGATGGCGTCAATTTACCCGAATCAGAAGAAAATTCACTATATGCACGTTACGGTAATTTTAATAGCTCTCGTCTAAGTATCGATCCAGAATTAGTACAGGGTATTGATATTATGCGAGGAGCAGATTCTTTCAATTCAGGTAGTGGTGCGATAGGCGGTTCCGTTAACTATCGAACCTTAGGTGCTGATGATATCATTCTGCCAAATAAAAAATGGGGTGTATTGCTTAAAAATGGTTATGCCAGCAAAAATAGTGAATGGACACATACTTTAGGGGTTGCTTATAAAGATGACAAATTTGATGCAGCCTTACTCTATTCCTATCGCCATGGATATGAAATGAAAAGCCGTGGAAAAGGTCAGGATATCGTAGGTAACGCTCGCGGCATCCCAGATCCATCACATCATAAAAACCATAGCTACTTAGCTAAAATTGGCTATTTTATTACCCGGACACAACGTGTAAGTGCATCATTTAATGCTCAAAAAGCAAATAACTTTGTTGATGAAAAATCGTACCAACTTGCAGGACTCTGGCGTGAATCCAATGATATAAGTAAACGCTATAATGCCAATATTGCCTACGAATATTTTCCAGAAAATAGTCGATGGTTAAGTTACCTAAAAACTGAATTAGATTTTCAAAAAACAAATATTGGTTCAGAAAACTACAAAGGTGGATATCGCTATAATGCTGATTTTACTGCATATTCAGGAAAAGATTTAATCGAAATTCAGGATACCAGCATGAATAGCCGCTTTATGAGAGCCTCTCTGCGAGCCGAGCTCATGCCATGGGAAACCAGATTTGGTAGCCATCAATTTACACTAAGAACCGGTATTTCACAAAAAGATTTTGATAATCGTAATGAGCATGAATATCCAAATATAAATACTGACGGCAGCAGTGCAAAAGATAGTGAATCAATTCAACACCCTGTCAGAACCCGTTCATTCTTTGCTCAATTACAAGACAATGTGATATGGAATGATATCTTTTCTAGTCAATTAGGTATTCGTTATGATTGGGATGAATTAGTGCCACAAGATTTAAAAGCTTTTTGTAGAGCTTGCAGCAGTAAACCTGCATCAAATACCTTCCAAAGTTTAAGTGGTTCATTTGGATTAGATGCTCAGCTTAATGATATTTGGAAAATAGGCTATAACATTTCTACTGGTTTCCGTATTCCAACTGCTTCAGAAATGTATTTCTCTTTCGAACATCCTGCTGGTAACTGGATACCAAACCCTGATTTAAAAGCTGAACAAGCACTAAATCAATCTATTTATATTCAAGCTGATCATCAATTAGGCTCATTTGGGTTAACGTTTTATCATACTCGTTATAAAAACTTCTTAACTGAACAAGAATCAACGTATAAAAAACGTAACCCGTATTACAATGCCTATAGTGCAAGTTATGGGCAGCAAGCTTATTACACAACAATCGCTCAGAAAGCAGTTAACATCGACCGAGCTCGTATTTCTGGTGTAGAATTCACGAGTAAAGTTAATTTAGATCAGATTATTTCAGCTATTCCGCAAGGTTGGAAATTTACAGCAAATCTCGGTTATGCCAAAGGGAAACTTAGTGGTACTGAAGCAAGCTTACTTTCCATTCAACCTATTAAAGTGATTTTAGGAATTGGGTATGAAGATCCAAATGACCACTGGGGAGTTAACGTGAAAGCTAGCTATCTTGGCGCAAAAAAAGCTAAAGATGCCCAAATAGTACAATACTCTACAAACTTTGTTAGAGAAGTAAAAACTTACCCTTATCTTAATAATTCTGCAGTATTATTTGATCTATATGGTTTCTATAAAATCAATCAAAATATCACGCTACGCGCAGGGCTTTATAACTTATTTAATCGCAAATATCACACCTGGGATACTCTACGCGGCATTAACAAAATAAGCACGACTGATTCAGTTGATAAAGAAGGAAAAGGTTTAGAGCGTTTTTATGCGCCAGGACGTAATTTTGCAGCATCTATTGAGATTCGTTTTTAATTGATTACATCCTTAGTAAAAAAGGGCGAACATCATGTTCGCCCTTTTATCTACTCATTATTCTCTATTTTTAAAAAGAATCTTTCAAACGCTCATCTGCTCGGCGGGATTCGCCTTTATGTTGAAGTTTATTTAATTGACGTTCTAATTTTTCTTCGACTTCATTGATCGCTTTATACATATCATCAGCCGTTGCAGTGGCTAACAGATTACCTAATGGAGTTCCAATTGAAGCCTCTACAGAAAAGCCGTTTGGTACTTTACTTAAAACAAAATGCGGGCTAATCAGTTGAGTGTGCCATTTCTCTAATTTTGCAAGTCTCCCCTCCACATGTTCACGAATTGCAGGGGTGATTTCCATTTGTTTACTTGTGATATTGAGTGTCATAGCATTTACCTCTTTTGCTTAAATGAACCCTTCGGTTCCGTTCATCTTTAATAACAACATATCGACCTTGAACCACTTTTTCAAGTGCTTTTAGGTAAATAAAAAAACAAATGTTCAAAAATATGATCGGGATCTAATTTCTGAAAAAATGTGATTTCATTTCCGTGTAAACTCGTTATGATGTAAAGCTGTAAACAACAAAGGGAAGCGTTCTGCTTCCCTTTTCTTTTTACAAGATGAATTATTAGGCTAATTCATCTTGATCATGTTGCGTCGCTTTTAAACGCTCAAAGTAATCTTTGGTTTCTGAAATAATCTCTTTACGTAAACCAATTAATGCAACTAAGTTTGGAAAGGCCATTAAACCATTCACAATATCCGCTAAGATCCAGATTAAATCTAAGGTGAGGAATGAACCCGCTCCAACTAGAACAATAAACACGAAGCGATACAATTTAATACCACGAATACCGACTAAGTAAAGGAAACAACGTTCACCGTAGTAGCACCACCCTAAAATTGTGGTAAAAGCAAAAAATAATAGACCAACTGTTACAATCGTTGCACCAAATGATGTACCTAATCCCTGTGCAAAAGCATAGTTAGTCACACTTGCACCTGAAAGCTCTGGGTTACTCCATGCTCCTGTAATCACAAGCACTAAGCCTGTCATCGTACATACGATGATGGTATCTAAAAACGTCCCCGTCATCGAAATTAAACCTTGGCGAACGGGCTCTTTCGTTTGCGCTGCTGCGGCTGCGATTGGCGCACTTCCTAAACCTGATTCATTTGAGAAAATACCGCGCGCCACACCCGATTGAATGGCTTTCATCACGGTAAAGCCAACTGCGCCACCTAAAGCAGCCTGTGGATTAAACGCACTCTGAATAATTAATGCAATTGCTGCTGGCAATTTGTCGTAATTAACAATTAAGATGATAATTGAGGTCGTCACATAACCCAGCGCCATAAAAGGCACAATGACTGCAGATGCTCGCGCAATACGTCTTACTCCACCAAGAATAATCATAGCGACCAATACCGTCACCGCAGTTGCACTAATCACAACAGGCACGTTAAAGGTGTCTTGCATCGCATGCGTAATCGCATTCACTTGAGGGAAAGTACCGATACCGAAAAAGGCCACCAACACCCCAAATAACGCAAATAATTTCGCTAACCATTTGATACCAAGACCACGTTCGATGTAATACATTGGTCCACCAGCCATAAAACCGTATTTATCGCGCACACGATATTTCACTGCAAGCAAACATTCGGCATATTTGGTTGCCATGCCTAATAATGCAACTAGCCACATCCAAAAAATCGCGCCAGGTCCACCCGCTTGTACTGCGGTCGCTACACCCACGATATTCCCTGTACCAATGGTTGCCGCTAATGCGGTACAAAGTGCAGCAAAAGAAGACACGTCCCCTTTGCCTTTATTTGCACCACGAGCAAATAAATAGCCCAAGGCACGAGGCAAATAACGAATTTGCAAAAAGCCTAAACGAAGGGTGAGATAAAGTCCGGTTCCGGACAAAAGAATAAGTAGGGGCGGTCCCCATATAAAGCTACTAACAGCCGATAAGATTGTCTGTAATGACATTGATGATTCCTCGTCGTTTAAAATACAAATAAACTCGACAAGGAGACAAGAAGAATCCCGATAGAAATATATTGATAATACGGATTGTCTTTTGCCCCTGTCCTTTTGCCTGAGCGTTTGGAAAACAATCGAAAAATCGACCGCTCTTTTGCGCCTTCGGCGTCCATTTACATCGATAAAATGCAATGGATCTCTCCAAGGGTTCGTCCAGTAACAGTCCCTGCAATCTTGCGATTGCGCCTGAAAGATTTTACCTCGTCGGCGTAGGGGCAATTCCCTACTCTCCAGCTACCTTCTTCCGAACTCACTTTTTACGTTTTATTTTTAATCGCAAAAAGTGTCGCGAATTTTAGCAAACTTGAAAGGCTAACTCAATGGATTGACAAAAAAAGGCTTAGATAACAAGGTGAAAGCAGATAAAAACAAAGTGCGGTCAAAAATTTTCTTATTTTTAACCGCACTTTTTCAAATCAAAAAAGAAAGGCAGGTCATTGCCTGCCTTTATCCATTTTAATAATTATAAAATTTCTTTTGCTTTTGCTACCACGTTATCCACAGTGAAACCAAAGAGTTTGAATAATTGATCTGCTGGAGCTGATTCGCCGAAGCTATTCATACCTACCACGCGACCTTCAAAGCCGACGTATTTATACCAGAAGTCTGCAATACCTGCTTCGATTGCAACACGTTTGGTTACGGCTGCAGGTAACACACTTTCACGGTACGCTGCATCTTGTTTGTCGAAACGGTTAGTACTTGGCATAGAGACGACACGCACTTTTTTACCTTCAGCAGTCAATACATCTGCTGCTTTCACTGCCAATTCCACTTCAGAACCTGTCGCAATGAAGATTAACTCTGGTGTACCCTCACAGTCTTTTAACACATAAGCACCACGTTTAACTGCCTCTAATTGTGCAGAAGTGCGGTCCATTTGGGCTAAGTTTTGACGGGTAAAGATCAACGCACTTGGGCCATCTTGACGCTCAACCGCTTGTTGCCATGCGATAGCTGATTCCACCTGGTCACATGGACGCCATGTTTCAAGATTTGGAATTAAACGTAATGAGGTGGTTTGCTCAACTGGTTGGTGAGTTGGTCCATCTTCGCCTAAACCGATCGAGTCGTGTGTATAAACAAAGAGTGAGCGTTGTTTCATTAATGCTGCCATACGCACTGCATTGTGTGCATATTCGTAGAACATTAAGAAGGTTGCGCCATAAGGAATGAACCCGCCGTGTAAAGCAATACCATTCATAATCGCTGACATACCGAACTCACGCACACCATAGTTGATATAGTTACCACCTACGTTTTCGTTTGCACGAATTGGTTTAGAACCGCTCCATAAGGTTAAGTTAGAGCTTGCTAAGTCTGCAGAACCACCTAAGAATTCAGGTAACACATGTGCATAAGCTTCAATGGCATTTTGTGATGCTTTACGGCTCGCAATGCTTACAGGATTCGCTTGTAATTTTTCAATGAACGCTTTAGATTCTGCCGCCCAATTTGCTGGTAATTCACCGTTTACACGACGTGTAAATTCTGCTGCAAGTTCAGGGTATGCTTTTGCATAAGCGGCAAATTTTTCTTCCCAAGATTTTTCTGCTGCAGCGCCTTTTTCTTTCGCAGACCATTCTGCATAGTACTCAGCCGGAATTTCAAATGGACCATATTCCCAGCCAAGTGCTTTACGGGTTAATGCGATTTCTTCATCACCTAATGGTGCACCGTGGCAATCATGAGAGCCTGATTTATTTGGTGAACCAAAACCGATGATGGTTTTACAAATAATTAATGTTGGTTTTTCTTTTTCTGCTTGAGCAAGAATGGTTGCGGCACGAATTTGTTCTGCATCGTGACCATCTACATTACGGATTACTTGCCAGCCATAAGCTTCAAAACGTTCTGCCGTATCATCACTGAACCAACCATCAACATGACCATCAATCGAAATGTTGTTGTCATCGTAGAATGCGATTAATTTGCCTAGGCCTAATGTGCCAGCTAAAGAGCAAGCTTCGTGAGAAATCCCTTCCATTAAACAGCCATCACCTAAGAACACATAAGTGTGGTGATCAACAATTTCATGGCCTTCACGATTAAATTGACTTGCTAATGTTTTCTCCGCAATCGCCATACCCACGGCATTAGTGATACCTTGGCCTAAAGGACCAGTTGTGGTTTCAACGCCTGGTGCATAACCATATTCTGGGTGACCTGGGGTTTTAGAATGTAATTGACGGAATTGTTTTAAATCTTCGATAGAAAGATCATAGCCTGTTAAATGTAATAAGCTATAGATCAACATTGAACCGTGGCCATTAGAAAGTACAAAACGGTCGCGATCGGCCCATTTAGGATTGTTTGGGTTGTGTTTTAAGAAATCGCGCCATAATACTTCAGCGATATCCGCCATTCCCATCGGTGCACCTGGGTGGCCTGATTTTGCTTTTTGTACTGCATCCATTGATAGCGCACGAATTGCGTTGGCGAGTTGTCTACGAGTTGCCATGTTTTTCTCCTATCTAAATAATTCTCAGTATTCTACCCTATTTACTGATTGGCTTAACCAATATTTGCAATTTTATTTACCTTGATCAAATTCTTCGACGACGTTGATGGAAACGTTGGCTACTCGATTTACCTTGTAAATTGACCACCGTTTTAGTTTCCACTGGTTTTCGATATGTTCGACGATAATGACTTAAAAAATAATGAATGGAACTGGCGAATAAAGCGCCTAATAAAAAGACCACGACAATTTCACCATATAACCGGTGAAAAACTTGATTGATTTTGTTCTGTGTTGTTTGAGCATATTGGGCGTCAAAGGTCACACGCAAAAAGCCTCGAACCGCGTTATTAGAAGCAGAATAAATAGGCTCAACAATTTGTTGTGTTGAAAACTCACCTTCATTTTTATGTTCTAGGCCAAGTTGCTCACGAAGGTTGCCAGTATTGGTACTTTGTGCCAATTCTTTACCGTTATAATCATAAATGGTCGCATCAAGCACAAAGTCTTCTTTGACTAAATTATCTAAATTTTCAATGAGCTGATCGGATTTCGCATTATTAGTTAATAAAACTGAAAATAAATTGGCTTGCTGACGAACCAAAGTATGCGATAAATTCGCCACTTGATTCACACTTGAAAGCTGTGAACCAATCTTAAATTGTTTCACGCCAAACAAAATCACGACCATGGCACCGATACAAAGCAGCACGATGAGCCCAAACATCAGTGATTTTTGAAGTTTTTCTTTAATTAATTGCACGTTGTTTTTCCATTTTTTCGCCAAGATCGGCTAGAATAGATGAGTATTCACAATTTACAGGATTTTCTATGCAAATTCAAAACCTTGCAAGCATTACCCAAAAATATCCCCAATTTCCCACCGCACTTTCGTTTGATTTGCCTCATCCCGATGAAACTCATGCGTTTATTTTATACGGCACAACGCTGAATTTAGCCAAATTACTCGAATTCCAACAAAAGTGCGGTCAATCTTTCCTGTGTTTTGATGCATGGAACGTTGAAAAAAATACCGTTGTCCTTTTAAAAGGCAAATGGCTAACCGATTTTATTGCCCATGCTCACGACCTGCAATTAGACATCGCTAAACTGGATTTTGATGCAAAATTATCAGAAAAAGGTTTATTGGTAATGGATATGGATTCTACGGCGATTCAAATTGAATGCATTGATGAAATCGCCAAACTGGCCGGCACAGGTGAATTAGTTTCTGCCATTACTGAAAGTGCCATGCGTGGCGAACTCGATTTTGAACAAAGTTTGCGTCGTCGTGTCGGTACGCTGAAAGGTGCGCCAGAAAGCATTTTGCAACAAGTGCGTGAAAAATTGCCTTTAATGCCGGGCTTAATTGAAACCATTAAGACATTACAACAATATGGTTGGAAAACTGCCATCGCTTCCGGTGGCTTTACCTATTTCGCCGATTACTTAAAAAGCTTATTAAACCTCGATTTTGCGGCTTCTAATCAATTTGAAATTATTGATGGCATGCTAACTGGAAATGTAAAAGGTAGCGTAGTCGATGCACAATATAAAGCAAATACCTTGCAAAAACTCGCTGAAGAATACAACATTCCACGCAAAAATACCCTTGCTATTGGTGATGGAGCCAATGATTTGGCGATGATGAAGGTCGCCGGATTAGGCGTAGCATTCCATGCCAAACCGAAGGTGCAACAACAAGCACAAATTGTGGTAAACTTTGCTGACTTAACCGCACTTTTATGTCTTTTAAGTGCAAATGATCGAATTTAATTCATTTTGGGAGAAAACTTATGCCATCTTTTGATATCGTATCTGAAATTACTATGCACGAAGTGCGTAATGCGGTTGAAAATGCAAACCGCGTATTAAGTACACGTTATGATTTCCGTGGTGTGGAAGCCGTCATTGAATTAAATGAAAAAAGCGAAACAGTGAAAGTGACCACAGAATCTGATTTCCAATTAGAACAATTAATTGAAATCTTGATTGGTGCGTTTGTAAAACGTGGCATTGAGCATAGCTCATTGGATATTCCAACAGAAAGTGAACATCACGGTAAACTTTACACCAAAGAAATCAAATTAAAACAAGGGATTGAACCAGAGATGGCGAAGAAAATCACTAAATTAGTGAAAGATTCAAAAATCAAAGTTCAAACTCAAATTCAAGGTGAACAAGTACGCGTAACCGGTAAATCCCGTGATGATTTACAAGCTGTTATTCAATTGGTGAAAGGCGCTGAATTAGGCCAACCATTCCAATTTAATAACTTTAGAGATTAATTTAATGAATAAATATCTGTGGGTATTTTTGGCTGCCATTCCACTATGTTCGTTCGCAAATGAGAATGCCATGAATCTCGGTGATAGCGTCATTGATGTTGTAAAATGTGAAAGCACCAAAGGAGAAAAACTTTGGGTCGCACTAAATAATCTAAAAACATTCACTTATATGAAAAATGATGCGAATGTGGCTCATCAAACGATAGATAATGCTTACTTACAAGCTTATGCCACAGAAGCGATGCTTTTCCTTCCACCAACAGAAAATAATCAGTTGTGGACGATAATAAAAGAGAACGCAGCAGATAAGACGGGCATCAATCAAGTTACTATCGATTTGCGTGATGAGAAAGGTAAGCTAATTTCTCATGCTGCTTGTAAACGAAATGACGAGACTTTTTCATTATTAATGGAATCGAGTTTCGATATAAAAGAGCCTACCGATAAAATCCTTGAATTAATGGATCCACCTACACCATAAAAACGAAAGAGCAGTCAAAAAACACAACATTTTTTGACCGCTCTTTTTATTTGCGCTAATTAAGCTAATCTCGCTTTTGCTTCTGCAATCGCTTCTGCCACTCGAAGTGGTGAAACCCCACCTTTCGCACAACGTTTATCTAAACAAGATTGTAGTGAAAGAATGTCATATACATCATCCCCTACTATATCACTGAATTGACGGAATTCAGGAATGGTTAAGTCTTCCAAGGCTTTGCCTTTTTCAATGGCATAAACCACGGTTTCACCGACAATATGGTGCGAATCACGGAATGGTACACCTTTTGCTACAAGATAATCTGCTAGCTCTGTTGCATTTGAGTAGCCTTTTAAAGCAGCTTCACGAGTACGATCGGTATTCACTTTTAATTCATCTAGTACAAAAGTCGCCATATCTACGCAATCTTGCCAGGTATCTAATGCATCAAAGATCCCTTCTTTGTCTTCTTGCATATCTTTGTTATACGCTAATGGTAAACCTTTTAAGGTCATCAACATACCGGTTAATGCCCCCATGACACGGCCCGCTTTACCACGAATCAATTCACAAGCATCTGGATTTTTCTTTTGTGGCATTAAAGATGAACCAGAAGTCACACGATCCGATAATTCCACAAAATTCGCTTCACCACTGTTGAAAATAATCATATCTTCTGCGAAACGAGAAAGGTGAGCCATGCTTAAAGATGCCGTTGAAAGTAATTCCACAATATGATCGCGATCTGATACGCTATCCAAACTATTACGCGTCGCAAAAGCAAAACCCAGATCAGCGGCTAATTGTTCACGATCAACTGCATAGGCTGTCCCCGCGAGTGCACCACTGCCTAATGGGCAGCTATTCATGCGTTTATAAGCATCGGCGAGACGTGAATAATCACGCTCAAACATTTCCACATAAGCCATACACCAATGGGCAAAAGTGATTGGTTGAGCACGTTGTAAATGAGTATAACCCGGCATCACTGCATCTTGCGTCTTTTCCGCTGTTTGCACCAAATGACGTTGAAGATTACGAATAGATGCTTGCAACTCCGTTACACGTTGTTTGCACCACATTTTAATATCAAGTGCAACTTGGTCATTACGGCTACGGCCTGTGTGTAATTTTTTACCTAAATTACCCACTTTATCGATAAGCTTACTTTCCACCCAACTATGAATATCTTCTGCATCATCTTGCAAAATCGCCTGTGGATTTGACCGCACTTCAATTAATAATTCATTTAAGGCAACTTCTAGCTGTTGTTGCTCTTCAGCACTTAATACACCAACGTTGACTAACGCTTTAGACCAGCCAATAGAGCCCTCAATATCTTGCTCTGCCAAACGATAATCAAAACGCAGGCTATCATTAAAATCTTTAAAACGTTTATCTGCCGCTTGTGTAAAACGACCACCCCAGAGAGCCATAGGTTATCCTTCTTTTAATATCAAAATTGATTAATTATTCAATTATCACGCATAATTAATCAATATGCAATAATAATCTCTTTATGGTTTGCTATTTTACCCTGTTTTTTCTAACAAAAACTAGACAGTATTAAATTTTAGTGGTAATTTACGCACCATTCTTAAGGGCATTGCCCACCATTCAAACATTTCAGTATTATCAACTCTTATTCGTTCCAACATTATTAATTATGCATCTTACAGAACTTAAAAATACGCCTGTTTCTGATCTTGTGAAACTTGGCGAAGAACAAATGGGTTTGGAAAATCTTGCCCGTTTACGTAAACAAGATATTGTTTTTGCTATTTTGAAACAGCACGCAAAAAGCGGTGAAGATATTTTTGGTGGCGGCGTGTTAGAGATTTTACCCGATGGTTTCGGTTTCTTACGCTCTGCAGACAGTTCCTACCTTGCTGGTCCTGATGACATCTACGTTTCTCCAAGTCAAATTCGTCGCTTCAATCTTCAAACTGGTGATAAAATCGAAGGCAAAATCCGTCCACCGAAAGAGGGCGAACGTTATTTCGCACTTTTAAAAGTCGACCAAGTTAACGATGACAAACCAGAAGTCTCTCGTAGCAAAATCCTTTTCGAAAACTTAACCCCATTACACGCAAATTCTCGTTTAAGAATGGAACGTGGTAATGGTTCAACCGAAGATTTAACCGCGCGTATTTTGGATTTAGCCTCTCCGATTGGTAAAGGTCAGCGTGGTCTTATCGTAGCACCACCAAAAGCCGGTAAAACCATGTTGCTACAAAATATTGCACAAAGCATCACGCACAACTACCCTGAATGTGAACTTATTGTTCTTTTAATCGATGAGCGTCCAGAAGAAGTAACGGAAATGCAACGTTCAGTAAAAGGTGAAGTGATTGCCTCAACCTTTGATGAACCAGCTGCTCGTCACGTTCAAGTGGCTGAAATGGTTATCGAGAAAGCAAAACGTTCTGTTGAGCACAAAAAAGACGTGGTGATTTTACTCGACTCTATCACGCGTTTAGCACGTGCTTATAACACAGTTACACCAGCATCTGGTAAAATTCTTTCTGGTGGTGTGGATGCAAATGCTTTACATCGTCCAAAACGTTTCTTTGGTGCGGCGCGTAACGTGGAAGAAGGTGGTAGTTTAACCATTATTGCAACCGCACTTGTGGATACTGGTTCAAAAATGGATGAGGTTATCTTTGAAGAATTTAAAGGTACGGGTAACATGGAATTACATCTTTCTCGCAAAATTGCAGAAAAACGTGTATTCCCTGCGATTGACTTCAACCGTTCTGGTACGCGTAAAGAAGACTTACTTACCACACCAGATGAATTACAAAAAATGTGGATTCTTCGCAAAATCCTTAACCCAATGGGTGAAGTGGAAGCGATGGAATTCCTCATCGACAAACTTATGGTGGCGAAAACCAACGATGAGTTTTTTGAAATTATGAAGCGGTCTTAATGTTGACCGCTCTTAAAAACAAAAAAGGCTTGGAAAACCAAGCCTTTTTTATTTTGCGAATTATTCGCCTAAACGCTCTTTAATACGAGCTGATTTACCTGAACGTTCACGTAAGTAGTAAAGTTTAGCTTTACGTACTGCACCTTTACGTTTAACAGCGATAGAATCTACAGCTGGAGAGTGAGTTTGGAATACACGCTCAACACCTACGCCGTTAGAAATTTTACGTAAAGTGAATGCTGAGTGCAAGCCACGGTTACGAATTGCAATAACCACGCCTTCGAATGCTTGCAAACGACGTTTGCTACCTTCAACTACCCATACTTTAACTTCTAAAGTATCACCTGGGCGGAAGCTAGGTACGTTTTGTTTTAATTGTTCTTGTTCAAGTTGTTTGATAATGTTAGACATTGTTTGATCCTTTATTGATCCTAGATGTAACTGAAACTAACTGTTATATTCGGCTTGCGCTTCTTTTAACAGCTTACGTTGTTCGTCAGTCAGAGCTAGGCCTTCTAAGAGCTCAGGGCGTCGGAGCCACGTTCTTTGTAGCGATTGTTTTAATCGCCATTTCCGAATTTCTTCGTGATGTCCCGACATCAGCACAGGTGGTACAGTTAATCCTTCTAACACTTCCGGTCTGGTGTAATGCGGGCAATCTAATAAACCATCTACAAAAGAATCTTCTTCTGCGGAGGCTTGCTTGCCTAACACACCGGGAATAAAACGCGCAACAGCATCAATTAATGTCATTGCCGGCAACTCCCCACCAGTCAGAACGTAATCGCCGATTGACCATTCTTCATCGATTTCAGTTTGAATCAATCGCTCATCAATACCTTCGTAACGTCCACATACCAAAATCAATTTCTGATTTTGAGCAAGCTCGGTTACGCCGCCTTGATCGAGTTTACGTCCTTGTGGCGAAAGGTAAATCACCTTTGCGCCTTCTCCTGCCGCTGCTTTCGCAGCATGAATCGCATCCCGTAAAGGTTGCACCATCATCAGCATTCCTGGACCACCACCATAAGGACGGTCATCCACGGTTTTATGCTTGTCGAATGTAAAATCTCTTGGATTCCAACATTCTACTTGCAGAAGATTATGTTTTACGGCTCTTCCTGTAACCCCAAATTCCGTAATCGCTTTAAACATTTCGGGGAATAATGAAATCACCCCTATCCACATAAAAAGCCTACTACATTACGTTTGTGCATACTTGAGATTAGAAACCAGCGTCCCAATCCACTTCAATTGTTTTCGTGGTGAGATCGACTCTTTTAACTACTTGTTCATACAAGAACGGAATTAACCGCTCTTGTTTTCCAAAAGCATCTTTAGTATTGGCTTTAACCACTAATACATCATTAGAACCGGTTTCCATCATCTCTGTTACCGTTCCCATTGTGTAACCTTCTAGGTTGACAACTGAACAGCCGATTAAATCGTGCCAGTAATAATCTCCCTCTTCCAGTTCAGGGAAAACAGATAAATCCACACCAATTTCAACATTTGCTAAAATTTGTGCAGCTTCACGATCATCAACGCCTTTTAATTTAACGATGATTTCGTGATTATGATGGCGCCAGTTTTCTAATTCAGTTGGATGCCATTCACCTTTGATTTTTAAAAACCAAGGTTGATAATCAAAAATGCTTTCAGCTTGTTCTGTTGATGAATAAATACGTAACCACCCACGAATACCGTAGGTTGAGCCTAATTTGCCCACAACTTCAATGCGTTGTTGTTCCATATTTTTCACCTATCTTAGTTTAAGAACTAAATCAAAAAGCGAGATTATGCTTTTTGAGCTTCTTTTACCAAAGTTGCAACACGGTCTGAAAGTGATGCACCTTGAGCAACCCAGTGGTTTACACGCTCAAGATCAACACGAAGACGCTCTGCGTTACCTTGTGCGATTGGGTTGAAGAAACCTACACGCTCAATGAAACGACCGTCACGTGGTGAACGACTGTCAGCTACTACGATTTGATAAAATGGGCGTTTTTTAGCTCCGCCACGAGATAAACGAATGGTTACCATAACCTTCCTCTAAATGTTTAATTACTAAAAGAATATTCCCAAACTCGAAAGTTATTTAAGAATATAGCTTACTTTTTTCTCTGTATATATAGACAAAAAGCCTGAAGATTTTACACTTTTTGAGCAAAAAAGCAAGCCGATAGCCTATTTCTACTTGAGAAATTCACTATAAAAAATGACCGCACTTCATCACAAAGTGCGGTCAAATTTTCATTCATTTATTGGATTAATAAACCCCTTGAGCCAACATTGCATCGGCTACTTTTACAAAGCCTGCTACGTTTGCGCCCACTACGTAGTTAATGTTTGCTTGGCCTTCTGCTGAACCGTATTTTTTACAGTTTGCATGAATATCTAACATGATACGATGAAGCTGTTTATCCACTTCTTCAGCCGTCCAGTATAAACGTTGTGAACTTTGCGCCATCTCTAAGCCTGATGTCGCAACACCACCTGCATTAGCTGCTTTACCTGGGCCAAATAATACACCAGCCTCTAAGAATGCTTCTGTCGCTTCGATAGTGGTTGGCATGTTTGCACCTTCTGCGACTAATTTCACTCCATTTGAGATTAAGGCTTTCGCATCTGAAATCTCTAATTCATTTTGGGTTGCGCAAGGAAGTGCAATATCTGCTTTCACTTCCCAAGGACGTTTGCCTGCAAAATATTGAAGACCGAATTGTTTTGCAAACTCTTCTACTCGACCACGTTTTACATTTTTGAGCTCTAATAAAGCTTCTAATTTTTCACGATCGAATCCTTCAGGTAAATACACATAACCCGCAGAGTCAGAACAGGTTACGACTTTCGCACCGAGCGCCATCGCTTTTTCAATCGCATATTGCGCCACGTTACCCGAACCGGAAACTAAAACCGTTTTACCTTGGAAGCTATCCCCTTTCTCTGCAAGCATTGCTTGGGCAAAATAAACCAATCCATACCCCGTTGCTTCTGGACGAATTAAACTTCCACCGAATGAAAGACCACGACCAGTAAACACGCAAGCAGCTTGGTTTGATAATTTTTTCATATAGCCTGCAAGATAGCCTACTTCACGACCACCTACACCAATATCACCGGCGGGCACATCGGTATCTGGGCCAACATGACGATACAATTCAGCCATTAACGCTTGGCAGAAACGCATCACTTCAGCATCTGATTTTCCTTTAGGATCAAAATCTGAGCCGCCTTTCGCACCGCCCATTGGCAATGTGGTTAAGGCATTTTTAAAGATCTGTTCAAAACCTAAGAATTTTAAGATTGATAAGTTAACGGATGGATGGAAACGCATGCCACCTTTAAAAGGACCAATTGCACTGTTGAATTGCACGCGGAAAGCACGGTTTACTTGAACTTGGCCTTTATCATCAGTCCATGCCACACGGAATTGGATTGCGCGCTCTGGCTCAACTAAACGCTCTAATAAAGCTTCTGAACGGTATTTAGGGTTTGCTTCCAAGAAAGGCCAGATTGACGTGAAGACTTCACGAACGGCTTGTAAAAATTCAGGTTGGTGGCCGTCACGTTGAGCCACTTTTTCAAGAAATGCGTCTAATGATGCTACTGCTGACATAGGATTTTCCTTCTAGTAGTGAGTTAATATGATGTGTGTAACGTTATTTTATTTATCACCGTCTTGTTGCGGCGTGTCATCAATATAACAATAGAAAAATCAACTAGGCAATAGTTTTTTTATAGAAAAAATGAAGAAAAAATAAAAAACGAGAAAACATTTAATATTTTCTCGTTTTTATTAGACGGCATCTAAAATTAGCACCTGGATTAGCACTTCAAGTTAAAAAGTGCTTATTTATTTTTACCTTCTAAGTAAAGCCATTCAGCGACTTGCTTCGCAAAATACGTCAAAATACCGTCTGCACCCGCACGTTTAAAGCAAAGCAATGATTCCATAATGCATTCTTTTTCTTTCAACCAACCTTTTTGAATGGCTGCCATATGCATCGCATATTCACCAGAAACTTGATAAGCAAAGGTTGGCACGCCGAAATAGTCTTTCACACGATATACCATGTCTAAATATGGCATACCTGGTTTTACCATCACCATATCTGCCCCTTCTTGTAAATCAAGAGCCACTTCTTGCAAGCCTTCATTACCGTTGGCTGGATCAAGTTGATAGGTTTTCTTGTCACCACCTTTCAGGTTACCGGCAGAACCGACTGCATCACGGAATGGACCATAATAATTAGACGCATATTTTGCAGAATACGCCATAATTTGCGTATTGATATGACCATTTTCTTCCAATGCCTGACGAATACGACCAATACGTCCATCCATCATATCACTCGGTGCAACAATATCAGCACCAGCTTCAGCGTGTGAAACAGCCTGTTTAATCAGGATATCTGTTGTAATATCGTTTAATACATAGCCTTCTTCATCAATGATCCCGTCTTGCCCGTGTAGTGTATAAGGATCGAGTGCGACATCGGTTAATACACCTAATTCTGGATAAGCGGCTTTCAATGCTCTCACTGCACGCTGTACCAAACCATTCGGATTAAACGCTTCATCTGCCATTAACGATTTTTTATCTTGCTCAACCACAGGGAATAATGAAATCACAGGCACACCGTATTTCACTAAAAGGCCTGCTTCAATTAATAATTGATCGATCGTTAAACGTTCAACTTTAGGCATAGAAGGGACAGGCTCACGATGATTTTCACCTTCAATGATAAATACCGGATAAATTAAATCATTCGCGGTTAACGTATTTTCTGCCACTAAACGACGACTAAAATCATGTTTACGTAAACGACGAAGACGACGGGTTGGGAAACCGCCTAAAATTTGTTGAGTCATAATAATATTTCCTGTTTTTATGATGTTAAAAGGGCGTATCACCTACGCCCATTTTCTTAATCTTTGTGATTCAAATCACCTTGATTTTCTACCGCACTTTCTTCATCAGCTGACTCTTCTTCATCCTCTTTCGGTTGATAGAAACGTGCAACTAACAAGCCTAATTCAAAGAGAAGACACATTGGTACAGCAAGTAAAGTTTGAGAGAACACGTCTGGTGGCGTTAAGATCATGCCAACAAAGAACGCTCCCACAATAATATAAGGACGTTTTGAAGCCAATGCTTTCGTCGTGGTTACACCTGTCCAACAAAGCAAAATAATAGCAACAGGTACTTCAAAACACACACCAAATGCCAAGAATAATGCTAAAGCAAAATCAAGGTAACTGCTGATATCTGTGGCGATAGCTACCCCTTCTGGTGCAGTTTGCGTAAAGAAACTAAACACGAAAGGGAAAACAACATAATAAGCAAACGCTACACCGCAATAGAATAAAACTGTACTGGAAAATAATAACGGATAAATTAAACGTTTTTCATGTTGATACAGTGCTGGTGCAACAAATGCCCAAATTTGATAAAGCAAATAAGGTACAGAAATAAACACCGAAACAATCGCGGTTAATTTAATTGGAGTAAAGAATGGCGTTTGAATATTGGTTGCAATCATCGTTGCACCCTTTGGCATTACTGCCGTTAAAGGTGCTGCGACAAAATGATAAATATCATTAGAAAAATAAACCAACGCCACAAAAACCACTAAAATACAAATTACACAACGTAATAAGCGGTTTCTGAGTTCAACAAGATGGGTAATTAACGGTTGGGAATCGTCCGTCATATTGCTCATAATTATTCTCTAGGACTTCGCTTCAGATTTGGGTGCTGGCTGTAGCTCCACATCATCCGGCGAATAGTAATCGGATAAACGCTCAGTTAATTCAGCTTGTTCACGAGGTTCAAGTGCGGTCAAATCCACTTCTGTTTTTGCAGATTCCAAAACTTCGGCAGTTCCATTCTCTGCATGTTCTGTGGATGCTGTTTCAACCGCTTCCTCTGCTGTTTCTTGTGCGCTTACCTCAAGTTTTTCCGCAGAATCAGCCGGATTTTCAGCCGCACTTTTAATTTCTTTAATTTGCTCTTCCACTGTTGTTCCTGCTGTAGCCGCTTTTTCTTCTAACTCTGCACGCATTTTTTGAGCTTGCTCTTTCAGCTCTTCAACAGTTTTACTTAAATCTGGGGAAAGCTGTTTGAGATTAAGTTGTTCCGCTTTCTTAATACTATCTTGCAACTCTTGCAATTTAAGCTCTTGTTTTAATTCATTTTGAACATTAGCTGCCAATCCACGGATCGTTTTCACCCAGCCCATTACCGTGCGAATAGCCACAGGTAAACGCTTAGGGCCTAGCACCACCAAGCCCACAAGCATCAATAAAACAAGTTCGGAAAAACCAATATCAAACACGGTTATGCCTGTTCTTTATCTTTTACAGTTTCAGTTTTTTCAGCGGTGTTTGTACCGTCTTTAATTTGAGTAAATTCCGCATCTTTTTTCGGCTCATCATCAGACATCGCTTTTTTAAAGCCTTTTACTGCTGCGCCAAGATCAGATCCCGCATTGCGTAATTTTTTGGTACCGAATACTAATAAAATCACGACTAATAAAATAATCATTTGTGCTGGGGATAAACCAAACATAGAAAAACTCCGTTAGAATTAAATTGAAAATTTGGGCTTGAATATACTCTTTTTATGCATTTGTCTCAAGAGGTAATTTTAAAAGTGCGGTCAAAAAATAATGTTATTTTCAACCGCACTTTAGTCTTATTATTCAGCCAGTTCTGTTTGCTCATGAGACAGGAATTATGAAATAACAAAATCCAGTTCTTTCATGTATCGCTCATAACATTGCAAGATGTCCACGATCAAATCCTCTTCATTTGTAATATTCAAAGGATAACCGTCCAATTGAATATTAGTTGAAACCATTAATGCATGATGAACTTGTGCAGTTTCAGGCTCAGGCTTCTCGAATAAGGTAATTTGGTAAAAAAAATCTTCTGCTAATCCATTTTCAATAGAAAGAACCAGTTGATTATTATCACGACCCAAATGTTGCTGTAAGGTCACATTTAAACCATAGGTACCGATGAGTAACTGGCGCAGCTCTCTCATTGCCAAAAGCGCCGTTGTTTTTAAATGTAAAATGGTATCATCTCGCTTAGGTTCAATCACTAACTGTCTTAAACGGCTACGCCAGTTTGCACCTGTCCACAAATCTGAAACCTTTGTGGAATAATATTGACGTTCAAATCGTAAGCCCTTCAACAAACTCCATGCCATCACAGACATCAACAGAGCAAAGGGTAAAGAGAAAAACAACATCGTTGATTGGAGTATTTCAATACCGCCAAAAAGATAAAGAACAAACGTAACTGCTGACAATAAACCACCCCAAAACATAGATTGCCAACGAGGTGAAACCTGGCTTTTGTCTTCAATTGCGATATTATTAAGCGTATAAATACCAAAGTTAATGGTGACGATAAAAAAGAGTGTGATAATAAATAAAGCTAACGTTTTAGTTAAACCGGAATAGGGTAAATAACTCAAAAAATCAAAAAGAAGTGATCCCACATTATTTACAGCTTGGCCTAATGCCCCCTCAGCAAGATGTTCATTCACCCAAATGGCCCCATTTCCAAATACTGTGAACCATAAAACAAAGAATAAACTTGGCACCATCAATACGCCGAAAATAAACTCCCGTAAAGTTCGTCCGCGAGAAATCCGTGCGATAAAAATCCCAAAGCCTGGCGCCCATGAAAACCACCATGCCCAGTAAAAAACCGTCCAATCCATAAACCAATCTAGATGTTCTACATCATAGGCATAAGCCTTGAAGCCGACTCTAATTAAACCGCTTAAATAGGTACCAATATTTTCCGTAAAAGCAGAAATTAAATATATTGTCGGACCGAATAGCAAAACCAATAACATAAAGAGAAAGGTAACGCCTAGATTTAGCTCACTAAGAATACGGAACCCGTTGGCAATCCCTTGCAGTGAAATTAAGATAGCAATGATAAAAACACTCACTAAAATAAGGGGAACCAAATACAGTGAGTTATCCAATAAATGCATTGAGTGGAATGCTGCAGCCAACCGAATCGCACTGTAACCTAAGGTTGCGACTACGCCAAATAAGGTGGTACAAATCCCGAGAATATCAATGACATCCCCCACTTTTCCATTAATCTTTTCTTTCAGTAAGGGATAAAAACAAGAGCGTAAAGAAAAGGGTAATTTATAGCGAAATCCGAAATAAGCAATCGTAAGTGCAATTAATCCATAAATAGCCCAAGCACTGATACTCCAATGAAAAATACTAAAAAATAATGCCGTTCGAACTTTCTCATATTCACCTATTGGTGAAAGAAAATGTGAAAGCGGTTCAGCAACACCAAGAAAAACAATGCCAATACCAATTCCAGAGGTGAAGAGTAATGCAATCCAAGAACCTAATTTAAACTCTGGTTCTTCCTCATCACTCCCAAGTTTAATATCGCCGTATCGTCCTAACGCCAAGAAAAGTAAAAAGAATAGAAAAAATGCACTCAGTAAAATATAAAACCAGCTAAATTGAGAGAAAATAAAGGCTTTCGCCGCAGCAAGATAAGATATCGTTTGCTGCGTATCAAATAAAAGGGCTGCAATAATCGCTAAACTAAAACCTAAACTGCCCCAAATAACATTTGCTTTGAAAGTATTTTGTATCTTCATATTTGTTTTAAGATAAAAAGTGCGGTTAAAAATTAAGAGGATTTTCAACCGCACTTTAGTCTTATTATTCAGCCAGTTCTGTTTGCTCATGTGCCATCAATTCTTGACCCACATCGTCTAGCAAACTTAAGTAACGTTCATAATGTTTCAACATATCGGCAATCAATTCATCTTGGTCCATATATTGCACATCATAACCCACTCGACCATCAAAGAAATAAGTGTATGGCTCATAGGTCATACTATGTTGGATATGTGGCAAGTTATCATCATTAATTAATTGCTCTGACACCTCACGACCGATAGATTTCACCCCGTACATAAAGTCTCGCATCAAATCTTTTTGAATGACTAACTCGACTGCAGGTTCATCTTGATCAAATAACGTGTTAATTTGCACGCTCAAGTCATATTTGCCGATCAACTCTTGACGTAATTCTCGCATAGCCGGTAATACCGTATGTTTAAGGAAACGTAAAATATCTTTTTCTTGCGTTTGGTTCATCATTTGTTCCAAACGTTCTTTCCACTTATCACCTGTCCAGAAAATACTGGTTGGATTAACTTTGGTATCAAAATATTTTTTATCTGCACTCAAGCCTTTCCATAAACTAAAGCACATCAGCAACATCAACATCGCAAAAGGTAATGCTACCAACAAGGTCATTGCCTGCAGGTTTGCCAAACCACCCGATTGCATTAAAACAATCGCGACGACTGACATTAATACACCCCACATCACAGCCTGCCAACGAGGTGCTGCAAGGCTTTTATCGCGTGATGCAATGTTATTTAATACATAAATACCGGAGTCTGCCGAGGTGATAAAGAATAAAGAAATCACCACCAAACTCACTAAACCCGTCACACCAGAAAGCGGTAAATAATCTAAGAATTTAAAGAGTAACGTTTCAGGCGAGGAAATCATTTGCCCTAACGTACCTGCAGCTTCACCATCATTCAACCAAATGGCCGTATTACCAAATACGGTAAACCACAAGATGCCGAACATGCTAGGAATCACCAACACGCCAAAAATAAATTCGCGAATGGTACGTCCTCTCGAGATACGCGCAATAAATAAACCGACAAATGGTGCCCAAGAACACCACCATGCCCAATACAGAATTGTCCAACCGCTAAACCAGCCAGTATGTTCTTGTTCATAAACATAGGTTTTGAAGCTTAATTGGACTAAGTTGCTGAGATAAGTTCCGATATTGTCGCTAAAAGCGGATAATAAATAAAGTGTTGGCCCCGCCACTAAGACGAAAATCAACAAACAGAAAGCTAATGTTAAATTCAGCTCACTTAAGATTTTTACCCCTTTCCCTACACCGGAAATCGCGGAAAATATCGCTAAACTCATTACCACGGCAATTACGACAACTTGCAAGCTGAAGCTATTTTCGCTAATCCAGCCTAATTGATGTAAGCCTGCACCCAATTGTGATGCACCAAAACCTAATGTTGTGATAACACCAAATAAGGTGGCAAGTAACGCCATAATGTCGATAAGATCGCCTAACTTGCCATTAATACGCTCTTTCAATAACGGATAGAAACAAGAACGTAATGCCAAAGGTAATTTGTAACGGAATCCAAAGTAAGCCAATGCCAACGCAATCGTGCCATACACCGCCCAGGCATGAATTCCCCAGTGGAATAAGGTGTGTAACAAGGCTTCTTGTTGCTTATGCTCTGCGCTGCCTGTGGTAATATCAGATAAGTAATGCGTCAATGGTTCTGCTACACCAAAGAACATCAACCCTACCCCCATACCGGCAGCAAATAACATCGCCAACCAAGACAGAAAACCAAATTCAGGCTCTTCTTCATCATTGCCTAATTTGATATTACCTAGGCTACTGACTGATAAAATGACTAAAAAGCCCAAAAATACTGAGAATGCTAATACGTAAAACCAACTAAAGTTGGCAAAAATGCCCGATTTAGCAGCATTTAATAAAGTTTGTGTTTGTTCAGGTGCGATTAAAATCATCGCGACAAGCAACACCACAAAAAATAACGTTGCACCAATCACTAAAGGATTGAACGACGTTTGCTTTTCCATAAATTTAGATAAAGACAACGCTTCCCCCTTAAAAATTAAGTGAATAAAAATAAAATCAGATTAAATAAAATAAGCCCTTAAGCCCTAAATGGTGAGATGGAACCATCGCAAATGATAGCACGGAGAAGTGCGATTTTGAAGAAAACGCTCAGTAGGATTTGAGTGGATTGTTTCCAAATACGAAATATATATTATCAAAACATCAACATTTTTTCAAATTGACGAAAATTTAAATAGCGTAAAAGAAAAAGTGCGGCCAGAAAAATCGTTAAATTTTTTACCGCACTTTATTCAACATTGATTAAATTCGTTCTTCGATAATTCCGCCACCCAAGCAGACTTCATCTAGGTAAAACACGGCTGATTGACCTGGTGTGACCGCGGCTTGTGGTTCGTCAAAAATCACTCGAATGCAATCGTCATCAATCGGCTCAACCAAACAAGCAATATCCGTTTGACGATAACGAGTTTTCACCGTGCAACGGAACGCTTCACGCACAGGTTCGCGACTCACCCAATGTAGCTGTTTGGCAATTAAGCCTTTGGAGAACAAACGTGGATGATCATGGCCTTGTGCCACAATCAATTCATTATTTTCCACATCTTTATCTACTACATACCAGGCTTCATCACCGGCATTTTTTAATCCACCGATCCCTAGCCCTTTTCGCTGCCCCAGTGTGTGGTACATCAATCCTTCATGACGACCAATAATCTCGCCATCTACGGTACGGATGTCACCTGGTTGAGCCGGCAAATAACGCGCTAAGAAATCCTTAAACTTACGCTCACCAATAAAACAAATACCCGTAGAGTCTTTTTTCTTCGCGGTAATTAAACCTAAATCTTCTGCAATAGCACGCACGATTGGCTTTTCGATTTCACCTACAGGGAAAAGGCTTTGACCTACCTGATGTTTACTCAACGTGTAAAGGAAATAGCTTTGGTCTTTGTTGCTATCTAAGCCGCGCAATAGCTCTGCTTGATTATCTTCACCACGACGACGCACATAATGGCCAGTAGCAATATAGTTAGCGCCTAAATCTTCCGCCGCATATTCTAAAAAGGCTTTAAATTTAATTTCTTTATTGCACAAAATATCCGGGTTTGGCGTACGACCAGCTTTGTATTCCGTTAAGAAATGCTCAAACACGTTATCCCAATATTCTGCCGCAAAATTGATTTTATGTAGCTTAATACCTAGCTTGTCACATACTGCTTGCGCATCAGCAAGATCCGCTGCGGCTGTACAATAATCGGTATCGTCATCTTCTTCCCAGTTTTTCATAAACAGGCCTTCCACTTGGTAGCCTTGTTGTTGAAGAATAAACGCGGAAACGGAGGAATCTACCCCACCAGACATACCGCAAATGACTTTTTTAGTGGCATTTTGGGCAAGTTGTTCTGCACTCAATGGTACGAAATGTTGGTTATAAGTATTTGAAGTTAACATAAGTCTCCCGTAACTTCGGTTAAGGCGAAGCACATTGGTGATAATGATTGAAACATAGCGGAATGACTTCCGCGCCATAAATTAAGGTTATTGCACAAAGTGCTGTTGATTTTGCGTGAATTATTTCACTTCATAAAAGTGCGAATCATCGTCTTTCTTCGCAAATTTTTGTTCGTATTCAGCTTTGGCATTTTCATCGCCTGCATCTAATTTTTCTTGTAAAGTGTCGCAAGGTTTATCGCAGTCACAGGCTTTGGCGATACCGAGTGATGAAAGTCCGCCACAGCTGCCCTTTAAGCTTTGTTTTTTAAAGATAAAGCCCACAGACATTAATACAATAATGGCCACAAAAGCGATTAGGGTAAAAAATAAAGTTTGCATGATTATTCCTTATTTGCGAGTAACTTTTGGAAGGATGACGACATTTTTGTTTCAAAGCCTTTTTCCGTTTTCTTAATTAAATACACTGGAATATTTTCTTTCTCGGCCACTTCAAGTGCTTTATTTTCACCGAGCACAAATAAACCTGTAGATAAGCCATCAGCAGTCATTGAACTTGGTGCAAGTACGGTAATTGAGGCTAAATGATGCTGAATTGGATAGCCGGTTTTTGGATCGATTTCATGAGCAAAGCGTTGACCGTTTTCCTCAAAATAAATACGGTAATCGCCTGAGGTCGCCATCGCCATATTATTTAACCCAATCACTTCTTGGACTGCTCTTTCACCCGTATTATTAGGTTTTTCAATAGCGATTTGCCAGGCTTTATTTTCGGCATTTTTACCTTTTGCACGGATTTCTCCGCCAATTTCCACCATATAGTTTTGTACGTGATTTTGCTCTAATACATCCGCAACTTGATCCACACCGAAACCTTTAGCGATAGATGATAAATCAATATAAACTTGCGGTACTGCTTTACTTAAAGTTGGGGTTTTACCGCTCATATCAAGGTGAATTTTATCAATTCCCACCCAACTTTGACGTTCAGCAAGTTGCTCTGGGGTTGGCTTACGTTCTGGGCGTTTTTCTGGCCCAAAACCCCATAAATTCACTACAGGCCCTACAGTCACATCCAATGAACCTTCAGTAACCTGATTTAAACGGATCGCTTCTTGTAATACTTTGGCAAAGTCCGCAGAGATTTCAATTGGCGTATTCACTTGTGTATTTTGATTAAAACGGCTCAATTCGGAATCTTTAATATAAGTGGACATTTTCTGATTCACATCTTTTAAAACCACTTCAATCTGCTCATGTGTTTTTTCAGCATTTTCTTTAACTGAACCGTCATCAATGTAGCGGATATGGTAAGTGGTTCCCATGGTTTTACCGCTAAGTGAAATAATTTCCGGATCTTTTTTACAAGCACTTAATGAACACACCAAGGCAATTGCAATCAATCCGCTTAATATTTTTTCCATCTATTCCTTCCTAAATATATGAATTACAGGCAAACCGACGCATCTATCAGCTTGCCTGTAATCCATGTTAAATATTGACCGCACTTCATCAAAAAGTGCGGTCAGTTTTCATGATGTTTTGATTAACTAAAATCAACCACCGAAGTCATCTAATAAGATGTTTTCATCTTCAACACCGAGGTCTTTCAACATTTTGATTACCGCAGCGTTCATCACTGGAGGTCCACACATGTAGTATTCACAATCTTCTGGTGCTTCATGATTTTTCAAGTAGTTTTCATAAAGTACGTTGTGAATAAAGCCGGTGTAACCTGTCCAGTTATCTTCTGGTAACGGATCAGATAATGCCACGTGCCATGTAAAGTTAGGATTTTCTGCTTGAAGCTGATCAAAATCTTCTACATAGAACATTTCACGTTTAGAGCGTGCGCCATACCAGAATGACATTTTACGTTTAGAGTGTAAACGTTTTAATTGGTCAAAGATATGAGAACGCATTGGTGCCATACCCGCACCACCACCGATGAATACCATCTCATTATCGGTTTCTTTCGCGAAGAATTCACCGAATGGACCAGAAATTGTCACTTTATCACCTGGTTTTAATGACCAAATGTAAGAAGACATTTGACCTGGAGGCGCATCAGGTTGACGTGGTGGAGGCGTTGCAATACGCACGTTAAGCATAATGATGCCTTTCTCTTCTGGGTATGAAGCCATAGAGTAAGCACGGATAATATGCTCGTCCACTTTAGACACATAACGCCATAAGTCGTATTTATCCCAGTCTTCGTGGTATTCTTCTGGAATATCGAAATCTTTATAGTAAACCGTATGTGGATCAGCTTCGATTTGGATATAACCACCCGCACGGAAAGGAACTTCTTCACCTTCAGGAATCGCTAATTTAAGCTCTTTGATGAAGGTTGCTTTGTTATCGTTAGAAATAACAGTACATTCCCATTTTTTCACGCCGAAAATTTCTTCTGGAAGTTCAATGTCCATATTGCCTTTTACATTCACTTGGCAAGCTAAACGATAACCTTCTTTTGCTTCACGTTTATTAATATGAGAAAGCTCAGTTGGGAGAATTTCACCACCACCACTTTTCACTTTCACAATACATTGGCCACAAGAGCCACCGCCACCACAAGCAGAAGAAACGAAGATACCTTTACTTGCTAATGCACCAAGTAATTTACCGCCAGCAGGTAAAGTGATCGCTTTTTCAGGATCGTCATTAATAGAAATGGTGATATCACCAGAATCCACTAATTTTGATTTAGCGAATAAAATAATCGCAACGAGCACTAAAAGGATAACCGTAAATGCCGCAACACCTAATAATAAAATTGAAGATTCGCTCATTTATGCCTCCTTATAACTGAATTCCAGAGAATGACATAAAGCCAAGCGCCATCAAGCCTGCAGTAATAAAGGTAATCCCTAATCCTTTTAAGCCTGCCGGTACATCGGCATATTTCATTTTTTCGGTTAAGCCTGCAAGCGCAACGATTGCTAACATCCAACCTAACCCTGCACCCACACCATAAACTGCAGATTCTGCAAAAGTGTATTCACGTTGTACAGCAAAAGATACACCACCAAAGATCGCACAGTTTACAGCGATAAGTGGAAGGAAAATACCTAATGCGTTATAAAGTGCTGGGAAGAATTTATCTAAAGTCATTTCAAGTAATTGAACAAGACCCGCAATAATCCCGATAAAGGTAATAAAGTTTAAAAACTCAAGGCTTACACCTTCTACCAATGCGCCATCTTTTAATACATGTTCGTATACAAATTGGTTAGCCGGTACCGCAATACCAAGTACCACTGTTACCGCAACACCAAGGCCAAACGCCGTAGAAACTTTCTTAGAAACCGCAAGGAAAGTACACATCCCTAAGAAGAAAGAGAGCGCCATGTTTTCAATGAAGATCGCCTTCACGAATAGGCTAATATAATGTTCCATTGATTATTTCTCCTGTTGCTCAGGTTTCCACGTTCTTAAGCCCCAAATAACGAAGCCGATAATAAAGAACGCACTTGGTGCAAGAAGGAATAAACCGTTTGGTTGATACCAACCGCCGTCTTGAATAGTCTGGAATACAGGGAAACCAAACAAACGACCAGAACCGATTAATTCACGTAATGTGGCGACAATTAATAAGATCGCACCATAACCTAAACCGTTACCGATACCGTCAACAAAGCTTTCTAACGGTGGTGATTTCATCGCAAACGCTTCTGCACGGCCCATTACGATACAGTTTGTAATGATAAGACCGACGAATACAGAGAGCTGTTTAGATAAACCATAAGCATAAGCTTTTAATACTTGGTCAACCAAGATTACTAAAGACGCGATAATCGCCAGTTGCACAATAATACGGATACTATTTGGAATATAGTTACGAATCAATGAAATGAACAAACTGGAAAAACCGGTTACCAAACTTACCGCAATCGCCATAACGATCGCTGTTTGTAATTGGGTTGTTACCGCTAATGCAGAACAGATACCCAAAATTTGCAAGGCAATCGGGTTATTTTTAGCAATAGGATCTAATAAAAGACCTTTTAAATTTACTTTTGCATCAGCCATTATTTGATTTCTCCTGCTTTAAATTTCGCTAAGAATGGACCAAAGCCATTTTGGCTGAACCAATAATCAAATGAACCTTGAACACCGTTACTGGTTAAAGTTGCACCTGATAAACCATCTACACCGTGCTCTTTATCTGCAGCAGAACTACCTTTGTAGATTTTGAATTTTTGGTTACCTTGTTCATCGAATAATTTTTTATCGACAAACTGTGCTTGCCAACGAGGGTTCGCAATTTCGCCCCCAAGACCGGCTGTTTCACCTTGATCATAGTAAGTAATACCTTTGATAGTATTCGCATCTGGTGCAACAGAAACAAAACCATACATGGTTGACCATAAACCACGACCATACATTGGTAATACAACTTGGGTTACATTGCCTTGCTCATCTTTTACAAGATAAACACGTGCTTGATTTGCACGAACTTTAATCCCTGCTTTATCTGCTTCAGCTGGAATTGCTTGGCTTTTAGCTGGATCTTTAACGGCATCTTTAGGTTCAAATTTATTAATTTCTTCTGCTGAAGCTTGAACGTAATCACCACTTTGCAAATCAACTAAACGCGGTTCAATAAATTTGCTGTAAGTGTCTTTAATTACTGATGCATTATCTTCTTTCATTAAGCCAGCAACAGTTAAAATGTTACGTTGAACGTCGAGTGCTTTTTGTTCATCTTGTTTGGATTTTAATGCTACTGCAGCACCAGAAACCACGATAGAACACACTAAACTTAGCAACACAACAACGGTAACTGTACCGCTAACGCTATCTTTATTAAATTTAGCCATTTGTTCTTGCTCTCCGACGTTTGATATTTGCTTGAACCACGATGTAGTCGAAAATTGGTGCAAATAAGTTTGCAAATAAAATCGCTAACATCATCCCTTCTGGATAAGCTGGGTTCACTGTACGAATTAATACCGCCATCACGCCAATTAACGCACCGTACCACCATTTACCTGTGTTGGTGAATGAAGCTGACACAGGGTCGGTTGCCATGAAGATCATACCAAGTGCAAAACCACCTAATACAAAGTGCCAATGCCAAGGCATTGAGAACATTTGGTTAGAATCAGAACCGATTAAGTTGAATAAGGTTGCTGTACCAATCATACCGATCATGACACCAGCCATAATGCGCCAAGAAGCAATACGGGTGAATACAATTAACGCACCACCGATTAATAACGCAAGCGTTGAAACCTCACCCATTGAACCAGGAATATTACCGATGAATGCATCCATCCAAGTAATAGGTTGACCGGTTACAGTGTGTTGTAATGCTGCTTGACCACCTTGAGACCATTGTGAAAGTGCGGTTGCACCAGAGAAACCATCTGCAGCGGTCCATACTAAGTCACCAGAAATTTGAGCCGGATAAGCGAAGAATAAGAATGCACGACCAGCAAGCGCAGGGTTCATAAAGTTACGACCTACACCACCGAAGATTTCTTTCGCTACTACAATACCAAAACTGATACCAAGTGCAGCTTGCCATAATGGCAATGTTGGTGGAACGATTAACGCAAATAAAATGGTTGAAACGAACATCCCTTCATTTACTTCATGACCACGCACCACTGAGAACAATAATTCCCAAATTGTACAAACGGTGAATACCACTAAGTAAATTGGTAAGAAGAAGATCGCCCCTAATGCCATTTTTGAACCCCAAGTTGCATTATTGGTTAAATCTAAACCTAATGAACTTGCAAGTGCATAGTGCCAATCGTTAGCAATTAATTGATCTAAATTGCCTAATTGATTTAAGGCCGGGATCGCTTGGTTACCCACATTGTACATCCCGTAGAAAATCGCTGGGAACAACGCAAGAAAAACCGTAATCATCATACGTTTTGAGTCTAACGCATCACGAACGTGTGTGTTTTTGTGCGTTACCGTACCTGGTGTATAAAGCAAGGTATAAATCGATTCAAAGACCGGATAAAGCTTGCTGTATTTACCACCTGGCAAAAACGCGGGTTCCATTTTTTCAAAAAGATTTTTTAAACCCATTTTTAACCTTCCTTTTCAATCTTATCTAATACTTGACGCAAGATTGAACCGTATTCATATTTGCCCGGGCAAACGAAAGAACATAATGCTAAGTCTTCTTCATCTAATTCAAGACAACCTAACGCTTGTGCACCATCGGTATCGCCCACGATTAAATCACGTAGTAATAATGTCGGTAAAATATCCAACGGCATTACGCGCTCATAGCTACCGATTGGTACCATTGCACGCTCACCACCATTTTCTGCTGTAGTGAAGTTGAATAATTTTTTACCAAAGTGACCTAATACGGTACGGGTAATCGAATATTTGTTCGATTGTGGTGTGATCCAACCTAAGAACTCTTTCTCATTACCTTCCGCAATCACAGAAACTTGTAATGCATAACGACCTAAATAGTCATGAGCATCTTTTGCCGTTTGACCACAAAGTACTGAACCAGAAATCACACGGTTATTACCGTCTTTTAACTCACCAGCTGTTAATTGAGAAAGGTTTGCACCGACAACGGTACGAACTAAACGAGGCTCTTTCACTTGTGGACCCGCAAGAGAAATAATGCGTTCTACATAAAGTTCGCCCGTAGTGAATAATTTACCTACAGCAATCACATCTTGGTAATTGATGTGCCATACGGTTTTATTCACACCAACCGGATCGATAAAGTGGATATGTGTACCCACTAAGCCAGCAGGATGAACACCACCAAAATCATGTACTTTTAAGTTAGCTAAATCCACGGTTGGGATATTGCTATCACCCGCTTTACATAGATTTAATGGTTTATTTTGGAATAGACGACTTAATACAGTTAAACCGTCAATAAAATCTTGCCAATGCTCTTTTAACACCGCCTCTGGATTTGCCGCCAAAGGATTGGTATCCATCGCATTTACAAACAGAGAAGAAGGTTCTGCATCTACGGCAGGCACTTTGCTGAATGGACGAGTGCGGAACGCTGTCCACAAACCGGATTCAACGAGGTTTTGTTTAACTTGTTCAGAAGAAAGCGTATTGAGCTCACCTGCGTTATATTTAGCGAAAGTAACTTGATCGTTACCTTGCACATCAATGACCACAGATTGTAATACACGTTTTTCGCCACGATTAATTACAGTGATAGTACCACTCGCAGGGGCTGTGAAAACCACTCCAGGGTTTTTCTTGTCTTCAAAAAGCACTTGGCCTTTTTTCACGACATCGCCTTCGCGTACCTTCATAGAAGGACGCATACCCACATACTCTTCACCAAGAATCGCAACCTGATTCACAGCGTTACCGCTATGGATTACTTGTGCTGGTTTTCCTGCAATAGGAAGGTCCAAGCCTTTTTTGATTGTAATCATACTGTTTGCACTACTTTTCTAGGTTAAAAACACGATTGCAATCAAAGCCTATGCCTTAAGAGCAATCTCGCGATTGAGCGTGACAGAAAACACTTTGAGATCAAAGCATTATTAACTGACACATAAATTTAAAAACTCAAATCTGTTTAATTTCTCGACGAGTAAGGAATTACTCACACATCTAGAAATTGAAATTCGAAAATTAAAAGCGCCTTATTCTATCGGAAAATGGGCTTTTATTCCACTTTACCCCCCATTTTTTGTGAAATATTTGTGAACTTTTTAGACAGATATTTATCTGGAGTAAAAATAAATCTCCATCAAAATAAAAAGAGAGAACGCTTATCGCCTTCTCTCTTCTTATGAAAATCTAATATAGGGAACGTAAGGGAATACTTACTGTCCAACACCAAGACAATTTGGTGATTTTGGAAATGCTTCACCTAGGCTCTCCCATTCGCTTTTTGTATAAAGATGAAGAGCTAATGCGTGAATGCCATTTTTTAAATCATCGGCAAAAAGTTGGTAAAGTTTTTGGTGACGTTGCACCTTGCGCATGCCTTCAAAAGCATCGCTGACAATCACTAATTTAAAATGAGAATCCGCCCCTCGACCGGAACTATGCATATGACTTTCATTTTCTACGGTGGCAAAGTGCGGTTGAAATTCGGCTTGAATTCTCTCTAATAATTCTTGCTGTTTTGACATAAATAAACTCCCTAACTTTTTGCTATACATTCGGCGTTAAGTTTGTAAGAATAACACAAATTAACCTAATTCAATGAGGAAATTATGAAAGTAACAAACAAAATCAAAGCATTATCAACAATGACGTTGGCGGCTGCGACATTATTTTTAGCAGGTTGCCAAGCGCAATCTAATACCTTAACTTTTGCGCCTCAATCACCGACTGCATCAATGAATATTAACCAATCAGCAGTGGTAACAGTTAATACTCGCGATTCTCGTCCACAACAAGAAATTGCAACTTATACTAAATCAGGTGAGCTGATTAAATTAAACGCCTCACCAAGCGTTACTCAACTTTTCCAACAGGTGATGCAACAAAATTTAGTTAGTAAAGGTTTCCGTATCGGACAAGCGAATAATGCGAATGCTGGCGTAACTGTTGATGTGAAAGAATTCAACGCTAAAGTAGAGCAAGGTAATTTACGTTATACCTTGAACAGCAAAATTCAAGCGGTGGTTTATGTACAAGGTCCACGCGGACAATACAACAAAACCTTTAATGCAACCCGTTCACAGTCTGGCGCATTTAATGCGAGTAATGATGAAATTCAAAAAGTGTTAGGCGAAACCTTCAAAGATATTGTTAATAATATTTATCAAGATCAAGAAGTTACTAACGCCATTAATCAATATACCAATTAATTAAAAAGTGCCGTGTCCTTTTCAATAATCACTTGACGAATACGCCTTTCAAGCGTAACATTCGACCGATTTTTTAACGAGAAGGACACACACTTTGGACAGTCATAGTCGATACCGAATATCGCTCTAGACTCTCGCCTCTTATCAGCGAGAGCTCGCTGGTAATCAATTTACCTTTCTTCGGCATCTTTTATCGAACGAAACCCATTTTAAAACATTCAAAAATTTGACCGCACTTTTCTCTAGTGCCAATTTCGTTTGATCTTTTTTTGTTCACAGTTGGATCTTCATAATCCCAAAAGGAGTATGACCAATGATTAACGCTTTTACCATTAACGATTCTCGCTTGCTTCGTATTGATGACGAACCAGCCGATCTCAGCTCTGCCATTTGGTTAGATTTGCTGGAGCCGACAGGGGAAGAACGTGAAATGTTGCAAGAAGGCTTAGGACAAAGTCTTGCCTCATTCCTCGAATTGGAAGATATCGAAGCGTCCGCGCGTTTCTTTGAAGACGAAGACGGCTTGCACTTGCACTCATTCTTCTATTGTGAAGACGAAGAAAACTACGCCGATCTCGCAAGCGTAGCGTTTACTATTCGTGATGGCCGCCTATTTACCTTGCGTGATCGTGAATTACCGGCATTCCGTTTATATCGTATGCGTTCTCGTAGCCAGCGCTTATTTGAATGTAATGCATATGAAGTCTTACTCGACTTATTTGAAACCAAAATTGAGCAATTAGCCGATGTTATCGAAAACGTTTATGCCGATTTGGAAAAATTAAGTCGCGTAATTTTAAACGGTACGCAAGATGAAGCTTTCGATGAAGCCTTAAATACCCTAACAGAACAAGAAGATACCAGTTCTAAAGTGCGTTTATGTTTGATGGATACACAACGCGCGTTGGGTTTCTTGGTGCGTAAAACTCGCTTACCGCCAAATCAGTTAGAACAAGCACGAGAAATCTTACGAGATATCGAATCATTGCAACCGCATAATGAATCATTGTTCCAAAAAGTAAACTTTTTAATGCAGGCGGCAATGGGTTATATTAATATCGAGCAGAATAAAATCATGAAATTCTTCTCAGTGGTATCGGTTATGTTCCTACCGGCAACGCTTGTCGCATCTACTTACGGGATGAACTTTGAATTTATGCCGGAACTCCATTTTAAATATGGTTACCCAATGGCTATTGGATTAATGATTGGCGCGGCGCTTACGCCTTATATCTATTTTAAACGGAAAGGTTGGTTATAATGGAAATTTCCCAAACTGCATTATTTTTAGGATCGATTATCGATCTGTATTGTTTAGTGTTAATTTTACGCGTATGGCTTCCCTTAGCTAACGTGGATTATTACAATCCTATTTCTCAATTTACGCTGAAATTTACCCAACCGGTTATTGTGCCATTACGTAAAGTTTTTCCTGTGGTGAAAAAAGTAGAAACTGCGGCACTGTTTTTAGTCTTCTTGCTTTGCGGACTAAAATCGATTCTCTTTGGCGGATTAAATCTCAGTTTCTTCTTGCTATTGGGCATATTAGGACTAATTAAAAATATCGGTGTGGCCATTTTCTATGTGTTAATCGCCGGTGCAATTTTAAGTTGGTTTAATCGTGGCAATAATCCTGCATTCTATGCGTTATATCAACTTACCGAACCATTATTGAAACCCATTAAACGCATTTTACCAACTGTGGGCGTGATTGATTTTTCACCGATGGTTATCGCTATTATCCTGTTATTTTTGAATAATCTCTTTTACGATTACTTTAACCTTTTATGGGCAATTGCTGCGTAAAGTGCGGTTAAAAATAACATTATTTTTTCGGGCTGGATTTTCCAGCCCTTATTGTAAATATGGTGAGTAAATTTAGTTATGCCAGCAATCGAACAAACACCTGAAGGACTACGTCTTAAAATCATTTTGCAACCCAAAGCCAGTAAAGATCAAATCATGGGATTACATGATGATGAGCTAAAGATTACGATTACTGCTCCACCTGTTGATGGTCAAGCAAATACTCACTTGCTGAAATTTTTGAGTAAAGCATTCAAAGTACCTAAGAGTTCAATAGTTCTTGAAAAAGGTGAATTAAACCGACATAAACAAGTTTGGATTCCTTCGCCTAAATTAATTCCATCTGAAATTCAAAATCTCTTATAAAATCAGTAAAAAAATCACCGCACTTTCTACCAATTTTCCCCGTTTTACGCTATCCTATACCACATTTTATAAAGCAAAATATGCCGCGAAGTGCGGTCAAAATTTAAGGTGATTTTCTATGCAACAACATTACCGTCCTGATTTGATTGAACCTGCCGTTCAACAATATTGGGCTGAAAATAAAGTCTTCAAAGCGATCAAAGATACGTCTAAAGAAAAATATTACTGTCTTTCAATGTTCCCTTACCCATCAGGTCGTTTACACATGGGCCATGTGCGTAACTACACCATCGGTGATGTAGTTTCACGTTACCAGCGTATGAACGGCAAAAACGTATTACAACCGATCGGTTGGGATGCATTCGGCTTGCCGGCGGAAGGTGCTGCGATTAAAAATAAAACCGCGCCCGCAAAATGGACTTACGAAAACATTGAATACATGAAAAAACAGCTCAAAATGTTGGGCTTTGGTTATGACTGGGAGCGAGAAATTGCGACTTGCCGTCCAGAATACTACAAATGGGAACAATGGTTCTTCACCGAGCTTTATAAAAAAGGCTTAGTTTACAAAAAAACCTCAACTGTGAACTGGTGTCCGAACGATGAAACCGTATTGGCGAACGAACAGGTACACGAAGGTTGCTGCTGGCGTTGTGACACTCCGGTCGAGCAAAAAGAAATCCCACAATGGTTTATTAAAATCACTGATTACGCTGAACAATTACTAGGTGGATTAGACCAACTGCCACAATGGCCAGATATGGTAAAAACCATGCAACGTAACTGGATTGGCCGTTCTGAAGGGGTGGAAATTACGTTTGATGTGGCGGATACCGCAGAAAAAGTTTCAGTTTATACCACCCGTCCAGATACTTTCTATGGTGTGAGCTATTTAGGTATCGCAGCTGCTCACCCATTAGCAGAATTAGCGGCAGAAAAAAATCCTCAATTGGCTGAATTCATCCGTGAAGCGAAAAATGCCAAAGTGGCCGAAGCAGACCTTGCCACTATGGAGAAAAAAGGGATGGCAACCGGCTTATTCGCCATTCATCCATTAACCGGTGAAAAATTACCAATTTGGGTCGCTAACTTCGTGTTAATGCACTACGGTACTGGCGCGGTAATGGCGGTTCCAGCACACGACCAACGCGACTTTGAATTTGCTCAAAAATACAATTTGCCAATTAAACAGGTAATCGCACCGCTTGCAGATGAAGAAATTGATTTAACCAAACAAGCTTTTGTTGAACACGGTAAATTAGTGAACTCTGCTGAGTTTGATGGTTTAGATTTTGATGCGGCATTCAACGGTATTGCGGACAAATTAGAAAAATTAGGCGTGGGTAAACGCCAAGTGAATTATCGTTTACGTGACTGGGGCGTTTCTCGTCAACGTTATTGGGGGGCTCCAATTCCAATGCTCACCTTACCAAACGGTGAAACCGTACCGGCACCAATCGAAGATTTACCGATTATTCTGCCGGAAGATGTGGTCATGGATGGCGTGAAAAGCCCAATTAAAGCGGATCCAAATTGGGCGAAAACGACCTTTAACGGTGAACCTGCGTTAAAAGAAACCGATACTTTTGATACTTTTATGGAATCCTCTTGGTACTACGCGCGTTACACTTCACCAAGCTATGCAGAAGGCATGTTGGATAAAGAGGAAGCTAATTACTGGTTACCAGTGGATCAATATATCGGCGGTATCGAGCACGCGACCATGCACTTGCTCTACTTCCGTTTCTTCCACAAATTATTGCGTGATGCAGGTTTCGTAACGAGCGATGAGCCAGCACAAAAATTATTATGCCAAGGCATGGTATTAGCTGATGCGTTCTACTACACCAGCCCGACTAACGAGCGTATTTGGGTAAGTCCAACGCAAGTCACTCTTGAGCGTGATGAAAAAGGTCGTATTATCAAAGCAACCGATCCGGAAGGCCGTGAATTGGTGCATACCGGTATGACCAAAATGTCGAAATCCAAAAACAACGGTATTGACCCACAAGAGATGGTGGAAAAATACGGTGCAGATACTGTGCGTCTCTTCATGATGTTCGCATCTCCTGCAGAAATGACACTTGAATGGCAAGAATCGGGCGTAGAAGGAGCAAAACGTTTCTTAGGTCGTGTATGGAATTTGGTGTATGAATACAGTCAAAATCCTGCAAAAAATGCTTTAGATGTGGCCGCACTTTCTGCAGACCAAAAAGCGCTTCGCCGTGATGTGCATAAAACGATCGCAAAAGTGAGTGATGACATTGGTCGCCGTCAGACCTTCAATACCGCTATCGCGGCAGTAATGGAGTTAATGAATAAATTAACCCGTGCGCCATTAGAAAGTGAACAAGATCGCGCTGTTATGGCTGAAGCATTAAGCGCAGTCGTACGTATGCTTTACCCAATCACACCACATATCTGCTTTGAATTATGGAAAGCTTTAGGCAACGAAAGCAACATCGACCATGCAGAATGGGTGAAAACTGATGAAGCGGCGATGGTAGAAGATGAAAAACTTATCGTGGTACAAGTCAACGGTAAAGTACGTGGTAAAGTGACTGTTGCAGCTGATGCGGATGAAGAAACCGTAAAAACGGTTGCATTTGCAGATGAAAATGTGAAGAAATTTACTGATAATACACAAATCGTGAAAGTGATTTATGTACCAGGTAAATTGTTAAATGTGGTGGTTAAACCGCAATAATCCATAAAATAACCGCATTTTATTCTAAGCGTTGCATAAACGGCTCTTAAACAAAATAAAGTGCGGTGAATTTTACAGGTAATTTTTATGATGAAATCAATCAAAACGATCTGCTTTGTTGGGGCAACTGCCTTTTTAACGGCTTGTGGTTGGCACTTCGATAATGGTGCGGCTGTTCCTGCAGAATTAAAAACAATGGCTCTTGAAAGTAGCGACCCATACAGTGAAATGTCTATGGCTATGCGTAAGCAACTGCTTAGCAACAACGTAAACCTTGTGCCTGCCAAACAAGGGGTGCCAGTGTTGCGTTTAAATAAACAGACTTCAAGCGACAAAGTCGCATCAGTCTTTAAACAAGGTCGTGAAGCAGAAAAAGTACTGACCCTTGATGTTGAAGCAAGTGTACGCTTGGCTAATGGAGAAACCTATCCAATCTCTGCAAAAATCAACCGCACTTTCTTTGATAACTCACGTGCTGCATTAGCAAAATCAGCTGAGCGCGATGTGATTTGGAATGATATGCGCGAACAAGCGGCTCGCCAATTAATTAATAAAATGGCCGCCTTGCAACATCAAGTTCAAGGAAAATAATGAACCGCATTTTTCCTGAGCAACTGGCCTCTAACCTGAACAGCCATTTAGCGAAAGTCTATTTTTTGGTTGGGACAGATCCCCTGTTGCTCAGTGAAAGTGAAGATCTCATTCATCAAGCCGCCCTTCTTCAAGGTTTTGATGAAAAAAATCAAATCACCACAGATACTAATACTGACTGGCCTACATTAATTGAGGCTAGCCAATCTATGGGGCTCTTCTTTAATAAGCAAATTTTCATTCTCAATTTACCCGAAAATTTGACCGCACTTTTGCAGAAAAACCTTCTGCAATTTATCAGTGGATTATATGAAGATAGCTTGTTTGTTCTCACCTTGCCTAAATTGTCTAAAGCAGCCGAAAAACAAGAGTGGTTTATTCAAGCAAATCAACTTGATCCGCAATCTGTTATCGTGAACTGCCAAACACCGAACTCAGAACAGCTTTCTCGTTGGGTGAAGCATCGTACAAAAAACATGGGATTATCAGCTGATGAGGAAGCCATTCAACTACTTTGTTACAGCTATGAAAATAATCTACTGGCATTGAAACAAGCGTTACAGCTTTTAGATTTGCTTTATCCTGATCACAAACTCACTTATAACCGCGTTAAATCAGTCGTAGAGCAATCTTCTGTCTTTACCCCTTTCCAATGGATTGATGCATTGTTAGCAGGCAAGGCTAATCGCTCAAAGCGAATTTTGCGAGGTTTACAAGCTGAAGATGTGCAACCTGTCATTTTATTGCGTACTTTGCAGCGTGAACTACTCACCTTGTTAGAATTAACCAAACCACAGCTGCGTAATCCATCTCTTCAAACGAGTTTGCCAACACAGACACTCAAAGCGGATTTTGACCGTCTCAAAATTTGGCAGAATCGTCGTCATCTTTATACCGCAGCGATACAACGACTCACCTATCAAAAGCTCTTTGAAATATTGCAAGAATTGGCAGATATTGAGCGCACAACAAAGCAAGAATATGGTCAAGACGTGTGGGTAAAATTGGCAGACTTATCGGTTAAAATTTGTTTATAAAAAATCTCGGCGTTAACCGAGATTTTTTATTATTGCGCAATTTTTAAATCTTGATACAGATAATTTCGATAGCTATTCACTAAATCCACATCCTCCGCATCTTCGAGCTTACCTTGGCTTAGCTGACGCATCGCGATATTCGCTCGCATAAAATCATCTTTCGGTGATAAACCTGCCACATCAAGTAATACACCACCAACAAAGGCTAAATCTAAGAAATCTTGCTGTTGAACAAAGTCAGTCTTACGATTAGTTCTAACGACAAATTGAGTCACATAATCTGGATTCGCAAAGTTACCTTTTTTCGGTGGAAGCTGATTATCAAAAGCGACTTGATGATCACCAAAATAACCGAATACATAAGGCGTTTCACGTGATTTTAAATAATCATTTAAACCTTCAATTGCCTCATTGAGGCTAGCAATGCGATCAATATAATCATTTAGGCAGGAAATCGCTTTTCCCCCTAAACGCTTACTCGCCAAATTAAAATGGTTTGGCATATTTGTGTTGTAAGGGCCGTGCTCTTTCATCGTGAGCACATAGACAAACATAGGCTGTTTCACATTTTCCAATGATGGATGCTGTTTCTGCAGAATCAGCTTAGTGTAATACATCATCTCTTCACTGGTAATGTGCCAGAGATTTTTGCTGATTGATGCTGGATAGCCTAAATCTTGTGGTTGCAACATCAAATCAAAACCAAAGTGGTCATAAGCTGGTTTTGCGTTGTAGTTACCTTTCGTAAAAGGCGATAACGCCACACAAAAATAGCCTTGCTCACGAAGATTTTTAATAAAACCTGTCTGTAAGTGTGGCACAACCGAATAAAACACCCCACTTGCTAAAGCACCAAAATCGGTTGATGGCACGCCTGCAAGGAAAGCAAATTCAGATTTCCACGTTGCGCCACCCACCGTATGCACACGCAATGGGCTTACAAACGCAGTATCTTCTTGCTTATTAAACATTGAAAATGGCGGGATAGTTTCTGCATCAAAATCAAATTGATGGGGATTCAAGGTTGATTCTTGTAAACACACCACAATATCTGGCTTTTCTGCACTTTCAGTTTTACTCTCTGCCTTTTCACTTAAAAGTGCGGTCAGTTTTTCTTTAAATTTTTGGCTATTACCTTCAAATTCTGGCACTTTAAAGAATACACCACGACAAGACATTGGCAGGTTTAAGAAAACATCTCGACCATCATCCGGCAATGAATCTAGCCAGACTTTTGTCGCATCCGGATCTTTAGAATAATGCCACATTAAACCAAAGCTCGTTACAGCGAATATTGCTGCAAATACGCGAAATCCAGTAGATGCAGTTTCAGCATCTGACCAACCAAAGATAGCATAACCCAACAGACCTAATAGCCCCAACACGCCGAAAATCGCCCCTTTATAATGTAAGAGGGTTTCCCAATTTCGCCAGTCTGTCACAAGCCAAAAATCTGAAATGAGTAAAGGTTGTTTGTAGTAATGAATTTTCATTCGATGGAATAGCATCAACACCACAAAAAGTACGGACGCAAAATTCAATCCGCGTTGCCATTGACCAGTTATCGCAAACATTGAACTAAACAATAAGACGAATAATGCAATCGCAAAAAAATATGTCCAACGATAGTGCGAATTGACGATAAAAATCACCGTCGCAATAAAAAATAAACTCAGAAAAATACTTGGAATCATAATAAATAAATTTGATTAAATGTTATTTGACACTTTCAGCCACTAAACGCTGAATCAGCTTTAAATTGGCTGGAGGGAATTGCCCTGCATCAAGCTCACTTTGTTCAAGCCAAAAACCTTCCTGACCTTCTCGACCAAACGGCTCGCCAATCCATTCAGTGACCAGATAAAAACTAAAATCTAAAATTTTGGTTGGATATTCAAATTGAAAACGTTCGTACAGCTCAGCATTTAAAATGTGAATGCCAATCTCTTCTTCCAATTCTCTTTTTAACGCTTCTTCAGGTGTTTCACCCGCATCAACTTTACCACCTGGAAATTCTAATGCTTGCGCAAAATCTTGCCCTTCTAAACGCTGGGTCAAATATAGCTGCCCAAATTCATTACGAATAATCCCTGCCGCAACTTGAATGATAGGCTTACTCATCGTTTTTCCTTATCTCAAAAGTAGAAAGAGCGGTCATTTTTAGCGGTGTTTTAAACACGCAAAAATTTAACCGCTCTTTACCTTAACTAAGCATATCGGGCTTTACTGCCGTGGCAATGCTTGTATTTTTTACCGGACCCACAAGGACAAGGTTCATTACGTCCAATATGGCGATCAGAATAGTCCTCGCTTTGAGCTTGCTCTGTATTTTCATCTACAGGTTGATGAGTTAATGCTTCACGTTCAGCCATTTCTTGACGTGCACGTTCCGCTTCTTCAATCTCTTCCTGTGTACGGACTTTCACTCGAGTAAGTGTCGTAATCACATGATGTTTTAAAGAATCCAACATTTCAGTAAACATACGGAAAGATTCTTTTTTGTACTCTTGTTTTGGATCTTTTTGCGCATAACCACGTAAATGGATACCTTGACGTAAATAGTCCATTGCCGCCAAGTGCTCTTTCCAAAGCTCATCAAGAGTTTGTAACATCACACCTTTTTCGAAATGACGCATGGTTTCTTCACCCGCAAGCGCTTCTTTCGCTTTGTATTCATCTTCGGCTTCTTGAATAATGCGCTCACGCAAGTTTTCTTCATGAAGATTGTTATTTTCTTCCAACCAATGTTCAATTGGTAACTCAAGACCAAACTCCTGAGCTAAACGCTCTTCTAAGCCTTTAATATCCCATTGTTCTTCCAACGATTGTGGTGGAATATATTGGTCAATCACATCATTAAATACATCGCTACGGATAGCTTTGATCGTCTCTGAAATATCATCATTATCGAGCAAGTAATTACGTTGTTCGTAAATTGCATGACGTTGGTCATTAGCCACATCATCATATTCAAGCAAGTTTTTACGACCATCAAAGTGGAAGGCTTCTACTTTCGCTTGCGCCGATGCAATCACTTTAGCGAGAAGTTTAGACTCCATCGCTTCACCTGGTTGGGTGAAGGCTTTACGCATCATATTTAATTTACCTTCATTCAGATAAATGCGCATTAAGCCGTCTTCCAAAGAAAGGTAGAAACGTGAAGAACCTGGGTCACCTTGACGACCTGAACGACCACGTAACTGGTTATCAATACGGCGTGATTCGTGACGTTCTGTCCCGATAATGTGTAAGCCACCGGCTTGCATCACGATCTCGTGATTTTTCTCCCACTCAGCTTTAAGTGCCTCAATTTGCTCTGGAGTTGGGTTCTCTAATTTTGCAGCTTTTGCTTTCCAGTTACCACCGAGGATAATATCGGTACCACGACCCGCCATGTTAGTTGCAATGGTTACTGCACCTGGCGCCCCTGCTTCCGCAACAATTTCCGCTTCTTGTGCATGGAATTTTGCATTCAATACGTTGTGTTTGATGCCCGCTTTATCTAACGCTTGAGAAAGCATTTCAGATTTCTCAACTGATACGGTACCGACAAGAACCGGTTGATTGCGAGCGACACAGTCTTTGATATCTTCAATAATTGCATTGAATTTGTATTCTTCATTCTCAAACATAACGTCCGTACGATCATCACGAATCATTGGACGATTGGTTGGGATAACAACAGTTTCCAAACCATAAATTTGTTGGAATTCAAAGGCTTCGGTATCAGCCGTACCCGTCATACCCGCTAATTTGTCATAAAGACGGAAGTAGTTTTGGTAAGAAATCGACGCAACAGTTTGGTTTTCACTCTTAATTTCTACGCCTTCTTTTGCTTCGATTGCTTGGTGTAAACCATCAGACCAACGACGACCCGCCATAGTACGACCAGTATGTTCATCGACGATCACGATCTCACCATCTTTCACGATATAGTCTACATCGCGCTCAAATAAAGTATTCGCACGTAACGCTGCCATAACATGGTGTAGCAATACAATGCGCGCTGGTGAATAAAGAGAATCACCTTCTGGCATTAAACCTTGTTCAATTAACCAATTTTCAACTTTTTCTTGACCACGTTCAGTCAAATACGCTTGTTTGGTTTTAAGATCTAAGGTGTAGTCGCCTTCACCGGTATATTCTTCCGTATCTTCTTTTTCTTGCTTAATTAAATTCGGAATTAATTTATTTACCGCAATATAAAGCTCAGAGCTGTCTTCCGCTTGACCTGAAATAATCAACGGCGTACGTGCTTCATCGATTAAGATAGAGTCCACTTCATCCACTAAGGCATAGCCTAAATGACGTTGGAAACGCTCTTCTTTGGAATGCGCTAAGTTATCACGAAGGTAATCAAAACCTAGCTCGCTGTTTGTGGCATATGTAATATCTGCCGCATAAGCTTCACGTTTTGCTTCAGGCGGTAAACCAGGGATATTCACCCCAACAGTCATACCTAAGAATTCAAATAATGGGCGGTTAGTTTCTGCGTCACGACGTGCTAAGTAATCATTTACTGTCACAACGTGTACACCTTTACCTTCCAATGCCATCAAATAACAAGGCAAGGTTGCAGTTAAGGTTTTACCTTCACCCGTACGCATCTCTGCGATACAACGGTTTGTTAGCACCATACCACCGATTAATTGCACATCGAAATGGCGCATACCGAGTACACGTTTACCCGCTTCACGCACGGTTGCAAACGCTTCAGGTAAAAGTTGTTGCAAGGTTTCACCGTTAGCTAAACGGCTACGGAATTCTTCTGTTTTTGCTCTTAATTCATCATCACTTAATGCTTCAAAAGCCGGCTCCATTTTGTTGATTTTCGCAACTTGTTTTCTTAATCTGCGTAAAATACGTTCGTTACGGCTGCCAAAAATTTTTGTTAAAAAACTCATAATTTCTCTTTCAAATAAAAAATAAAAAGGATCATCCGATTAAAAAATCGGTTCGTTCAAAGATAAAAGAAAATTAAATGATGGCAGGGCCGGCACGAATAGGGGCAAAAACAGGAAACTCTGCCGCGGTAAAGTGCGGTTGAATTTTTTCGTGTTTTTGATTGGAATGGGTTTTGTGATTTGTTGGCTGAGGTTGAACCTGCAATGCTTGACGAATTTCACGCACCGCAATCAACATATGTTGTTCAGATGATGTTTGGTAATTTTCGCCACTCACATTTGATGAAGGCGGTGCTTCTAATCCCTGAGCGACAGGTAAAGCAAAAATCGCAATCATGCTTAACAGCAACTGCGACCAGAAATTTGTTTTACCTTTGTTTGATTTCATCATCTTATTGTCTCTGACAAAATTTGTGTGTATTGTATCGGAAATTCAACGTAAAGTCATTATTGGGGTATTTTTGTGGAAAACAAGCATGGGCGTTATCAAAAAGCCATGAATATTATTGATGTGCTAGAAGGATCACAATTTGCCAAAATCATGCAGAAAGGGTTAATGTTGAATGAACTGAACCAAAACATCAGTCGCCTTTTCCCTCGAGAATTTAAAGGACTTTTTCGTTTAGGTTCCATCACAGATGGGAAACTCTTTATCGAAGTCAAAAGTGCGGTCGTTCGCCAAGGGATTTTATTTCGACAAAGCGAATTACTCACTGCAATTCAACCGACTTATCCCGAAGTAAAAGGCTTTGAGATTAAAATTAATCCTGAATTAACCTGCTAAACTTAACCTTTAAAGATAGCGATCAATTCTTTTACTTTAACTCGTTTTTCTGAGGATTGACTGATCGAGCGCTGTACTTTAACGCGTTTAAATTTTGCCCCTTTATAAATCTCACGCGTAAATTTCGTATCGTGGTTAGAAATCACAACAGAAATTTGCTTTTCTTTTTGTGCTTTTTTAGCGCATTCTGCTAAATTCTTTTGATGTTCAATACCAAAAGCATTCCCCGCATATCCAGTAAAATTAGTATCTTGTGGAAGCGGCGCATAAGGCGGATCACAGTAGATCACGCTGTGTTTATCCGCTAATTCAAAGGTCTGTTGAAAATCGGCACATAAAAAGACCGCACTTTGCGCTTTATGGGCGAAATAGCGCAATTCATCTTCAGGGAAATAATGGGTTTTATAAGCGCCAAAGGGCACATTAAACTCATTTTTACTGTTATAACGGCACAATCCATTAAATCCAAAACGGTTCAAATAAAGGAACAACACCGAACGCTCGAAAGGATCGCTTGATTGATTAAAGGCATCTCGCTGTGCGTAATAATACTCGGCAGTATTGGCATTTTCGGCAAAGAAAATTGGCTTACAAGCCTCAATATAGGCATCCACATTTTCTTTGACGATATTAAACAAGTTAATCAAATCAGGATTAATATCTGCCAAAATATAACGCTCAAAATGAGAATTAAGAAAAACAGCACCCGCCCCCACAAAAGGTTCGATTAAACACTGTTTTCTTTTAGGAAAAACTCGGTTGAGATCGTCCGTTAAACGAAATTTACCGCCCGCCCATTTTAAAAACGGGCGGTGTTTAATTCGAGGTTTCGTTTTGTTATTTTTCGGACGCAACATGGAGCAATGACAGTTAGTCATGTTGTGTGCAACGCTCAATTGCGTTTAGCACAAGAGATTTGTCAGTATCAGTCGCCACGTAGGCTTGCCCAAGGGCTTTTAGCAACACAAGACGCAATTTGCCTGCTAGCACTTTTTTATCTCGCATCATATGCTGTAAATAATCTTCTGGCTGCATAGTATCAGGAGAAACGGTCGGTAAATTAGCGCGTGCTAAGAGTTTTTCTAAACGTGCAACATCTTCAAAAGAAAGATCGCCTAATTGTTCAGATAATACCGCTGCCATCATACTTCCAGCAGCAACAGCTTCACCATGTAACCAGTTTCCGTAGCCTAGATGTGTTTCAATTGCATGACCAAAAGTATGACCAAGATTTAGTAATGCACGATCGCCTTTTTCAGTTTCATCGCGTGCAACAACATCAGCTTTAATCTGGCAGCAACGCGCAATACAATGCTGCAGTGAATGTTGATTTAATGCGACTAATTCATCAATATGAGCTTCAAGCCACTCGAAAAAGGCATAATCTAAAATCGCCCCATATTTAATGACTTCCGCAAGTCCCGCATTCACTTCACGTTTTGGCAAGGTATTGAGTGTAAGCGTGTCAATAATCACCGTAGAAGGTTGATAAAACGCGCCAATCATATTTTTGCCTAACTCATGATTAACGGCGGTTTTTCCACCAACAGAAGAATCCACTTGGGCTAATAATGTGGTAGGAATTTGAATAAAACGCACGCCACGCTGATAACTTGCTGCGGCAAAACCTGCCACATCACCGATCACACCACCACCTAATGCCACAATGGTGGTATCTCGCCCATGATTATGCTTTAAAAGTGCGGTAAAAATGAGGTTTAAAGACTCGAGCGTTTTATATTTTTCGCCATCAGGCAATAATACCGATTCAACCTGACAACCTATTTTTTCTAACGTTTCTGTAACGGACTCAAGATAATATTTTGCAACAGTTGGATTAGTCACAATCATCACTTTATCCCCTTTCTTCAGCGGATAGCAGGTTTCATCTTTAAGTAACCCTTCGCCAATATAAATAGGATAACGACGTTCTTTTAATTCAACATTTACGCACAACATTTTAAATCCTTAAAGTGAACCGTTTAAGCCATTTAAATTGTCAATTAAATCAACAATTTGATTAACCATTACTTTGGCATTTTGCTCATCTGTTGGCAAAGTAATATCTGCAATTTCTTCGTATAACGGATTGCGTACTTTGGCTAAATCTTCCAATACTTGGCGTGGGTTATCTGTTCCTTGTAATAAAGGACGTTTTTTATCACGTTGCGTACGTTGATATTGTTTATCTACTGAGGTTTTTAAATAAATCACAATACCACGAGCAGAAAGATAATTACGATTTTCTTTTGACATCACTGCTCCACCACCAGTGGAAAGCACAACGCCTTGTAATTGGGTTAATTCATTGATAATGCGTTCTTCACGCTTACGAAAACCTTCTTCGCCTTCTAAATCAAAAATCCAGCTAATGTCTGCGCCCGCACGTTCCTCAATTACTGCATCTGAATCGACAAAGTCCATATTCAATTGTTGCGCAAGCTGACGGCCAATGGTGCTTTTACCTGCGCCCATTGGACCGACTAAAAAAATATTACGTTTTTCAGCCATTGTTATTCTTCTAACTTACTTAAATAATGTTCAAATTAATCTTTCCTAATAAAACTGGCCACCTGAAAAAATGGCAGCCCGAAAGATCACCCCAAAAATAATGAGAATTATCGCAATAAATCCCCCTATGTTTCAACCTTTAGCAGGAATTTATTTTAAGAAGCGCAAAAGTGCGGCCAGTTTTAGGAATTTTTATGAATGATAAAGTCAAATGTAGCATTGAGATAAAACATACTAAAATTTAACCGCACTTTACAAACAAAAAAGGCTATTCAAACGAATAGCCTTTTCTTTTATCTGTTAGTCATTATAGATAACCAAACAAACTTGTGAAAATGTAACCAAAGATACATGAAGTAATTACACCGATTAAGCCCGGTAAAATAAAGCTGTGGTTAATTACAAACTTACCAATGTGGGTTGTGCCTGAACGGTCGAATTGGATTGCCGCAAGGTCACTTGGGTAAGTAGGTAAAATGTAGTAACCGTAACAAGCTGAAGCAAAGGCTAAGATAACAGCTGGATCAACACCGATACCTAAAGCTAATGGAACGAATGCAACCAATGCTGCAGCTTGTGAGTTTACGAATTTAGAAATTAATAACAACATCACTGCGTAAGTCCAAGGATGTGCTTTTACCACATCACCAAGTGCTGCTTTCATCATTGGTGTGTGAACGGTAAACATGGTTTCCGCCATCCAAGAAATCCCGAATACAGCCACTAACGCAATCATACCTGAACGGAAAATTTCATTTTTACTGATTTTACCTGCATCTGTTTTTGTAAAGATAACAATTAATGCGCCCGCTAATAACATGAAGATTTGAATAACGTGAACCATGCTTAAATTCACTTTTTTCTTCGCGGTGTCTTTTAATACGATTGCAGCGTTATCGATAGTTTCAGTTTTATCACCAGCAGTGATGACAACATTGTTATCTTGAGCGGTAATTTTTTGAGCGACTTCACCTTTATCGTTATAAATTGCAACGTTATTGTAGGCTGTTTGTGCTTTCGCTTTGCTGTCTTTAACATCAAGCACTAATGTACCATCTTTTGCTAATGCAACAATTTTACCGTCTTTTACATTGAAAGATTTCACTGCTTTATCGGCAGAAACAATTTCAACCACTTGAGCCGGTGCTGATTTTTCGAAAGCTGGGCGTAAATCTTTAAAGTAACCTAATACCGCTACTACTAAAATTGCACCAAAGAAGATCCACATCGCATTCCAACTAGATTGTGGCAATTTTTTGTCTAACAATGATGTGCTATCACCGTAAACATATTTTTTGAATTCAGGATCTTTTAATTTCTCTTGGAATTCTGGGTCTTTATCTAAATCTTTACCGCGGAACCAGCTGAAAATACCGATAGCTAATACACCACAAAGGGTTGAAGGCACGGTAATTTTTAATAAATCTAAATAACCATCAAAACCTGCTAATGGTGTTTTAGCATTCACTAAGAATGTGGTTAAAGTTACTACTGCCACAGAAACAGGTGATGCGATGATACCCATTTGAGAAGCAATTGAACTTGCCGCCATTGGACGTTCAGGACGAATATCATTTTTGATCGCGATATCATAGATGATTGGTAACATGGTATAAACCACGTGTCCTGTACCACATAAAATGGTTAAGAAACAGGTGACGAATGGTGCCAAAATACTGACATATTTCGGGTTACGACGAAGCATTTTCTCCGCAATTTGTAACATTACATCTAAACCACCACTGGCTTGTAATGTTGCCGATGTGACCACCACAGCAAGGATGGTTAACATCACATCAATAGCTGGCTTACCTGGTTCAATACCGAAGCCGAAAACAAGAACAATTAAGCCTACCCCACCGAGCATACCCAGTGCGATACCACCTTTTTTTGCCCCGTAAAACAAACAGATAAGAACAATAACAAGCTGAATAGCAAACTGGCTACCTTCACCTAGGTTCATTAGAAAATCCATAAGATACTCCGAATCATTTTATGGTTAATTAGAAAAAAATTTTGATCGAATACTAGCATCAAAATTAACTCATAATAAGTATTTTTAGGGTAAATTTTGTTTTAAATCAAAAAATAGGGGAACTAAATAATAAAAACAAATCTGAGTGAGATTAAATAAAGGAAAGTGCGGTTGGAAATTTAAAAGATTTAGATGTATCTTGTTTTATTTGAAGATAAAGAATTTAGAAAAGGAATTTAAAGAAAAAAATTAGGCGACCTAAAAGATCGCCCAACTTAAAAATTACTGATTGTTTTGAACGTAGTCAATCGCAGATTGAACAGTTGTGATTTTTTCAGCTTCTTCATCAGGAATTTCGATATCGAATTCTTCTTCTAAAGCCATTACTAATTCAACTGTATCTAAAGAGTCCGCACCTAAATCTTCAACGAAAGAAGCTTCTGGTTTTACGTCTTCTTCTTTAACACCTAATTGTTCAACGATGATTTTTTTCACGCGTTCTTCAATACTCATTTGTTTTTCCTATTGTTGTTTTAACTCATTTAAGAGCGGTTAGTGTATGCATTTTTGATAAAGTTGCAACTATTTCTTAGGTGGTCGCACCACAAAAAACAGGCAATGTAAAAACACATACAGAGAAAAAGTTACATTGCAGTCGGGATTTTATCATTAACTAAACTGCTTTGCTATATCTTATAGGCAAAATCCCAGATATATCTCCCCTAAAGGGTTAGCTCATATATAAGCCGCCATTCACATGTAATGTGGTACCGGTAATATAAGCCGCATCGTCAGAAGCTAAAAATGCTACCGCTTTTGCGATATCTTTTGGTTCACCTAAACGACCTGCAGGGACATTGCCAAGAATACCCGCTTTTTGTTCTTCAGTAAGCACTTCAGTCATATCTGTTGCGATAAAGCCGGGTGCTACAACGTTTACGGTAATGCCACGTGATGCCACTTCTTTCGCTAAACCTTTAGAGAAACCAATTAAGCCGGCTTTTGCGGCACAGTAGTTAGATTGACCAGGATTACCCATTGAACCCACCACTGAACCAATAGTAATGATACGACCGAAACGTTTTTTCATCATGGAACGTAACATCGCTTTAGAAAGATGGAACACAGAGGTTAAGTTGGTTTGCATAATATCGAACCATTCTTCATCTTTCATTCGCATTAATAAGTTATCACGGGTGATACCTGCGTTATTCACAAGAATATCAATATCACCAAATTGTTCTTTAATTTGTTCTAATACGGCATCAATGCTTTCTTTGTCTGCCACATTTAATACTAAACCTTTACCTTTATCGCCAAGGTAAGCAGAAATTGTCTCTGCACCTTTTTCAGAGGTTGCGGTACCAATTACAAATGCACCTTTTGATGCTAATTCTTCTGCAATTGCGCGGCCAATACCACGTGTTGCACCTGTTACTAATGCGATTTTATTTTGCATTTTTAATCCCCTTTTATGCTAATAATGCTTCAACAGCATCTAATGATGCCACATCGTTTACTGATGTTGCTTGTAATTCTGCCACGATACGTTTTGTTAAACCGTTTAATACTTTACCTGGGCCGATTTCAACTAAAACTTCTACGCCATCTTGCGCCATTTTCTCAACAGTTTCAGTCCAACGAACTGGACTATATAATTGACGGATAAGTGCGGTACGAATTTCTGCACTTTCTGTTTCCGCTTTGACATCCACGTTGTTTAATACGGCAGTTGCAGGCGCATTAAGCGTAATCCCTTCAAGTGTTACAGCTAATTGGTCTGCTGCTGGCTTCATTAATGCGCAATGTGAAGGAACACTTACCGCTAATGGTAAAGCACGTTTTGCACCCGCCTCTTTACATAAAGCAGCCGCACGTTCTACTGCTTCTTTCGCTCCAGCAATGACTACTTGGCCTGGTGAGTTAAAGTTTACTGCAGACACCACTTCGCCTTGCTCAGCTTGTTTACATGCATTGATAATTGCCTCATTCTCTAAACCAATAATCGCATACATTGCACCAGTACCTTCTGGTACTGCTTGTTGCATTAATTTACCGCGTAATTCCACTAATTTAATCGCGTCTTTGAAATCAATGACTCCAGCACAAACTAATGCTGAATATTCACCTAAACTGTGACCAGCCATTACGCTTGGTTGTAATTGTGGGTATTTCTCTTGCCATACACGGAAGATCGCAACGGATGCCGCTAATAATGCAGGCTGAGTTTGCCAAGTTTTATTTAATTCTTCTGCTGGACCTTGTTGAACCAAGTTCCATAAATCATAGCCAAGTGCTTCTGATGCTTGTTTAAAAGTCTCAGTGACTACCGGATATTCGTTAGCAAGATCTGCTAACATACCAACAGCTTGAGAACCTTGTCCTGGAAAAACCATTGCGAATTTTTTCATGTTTTCTTCCTATTTCTTCATCGTTTAAATGTTGAAAGTGCGGTCAAATTTAACCGCACTTTTAAAATTCTGTCGGGATTCTAACAAATTAATTAGAATCGCACCAATGCTGAACCCCAAGTCCAACCACCGCCAAAAGCTTCGAGTAGAAGCAATTGACCGCGTTGAATTCGGCCATCTCGCACCGCTTCATCTAAAGCGGTTGGCACAGTCGCCGCACTGGTATTAGCTGTACGATCAAGCGTTACTACGACTTGTGACATATCCATCTCTAATTTTTTCGCTGTCGCCGTAATAATACGTAAATTCGCTTGATGTGGCACAAGCCAGTCGATATCTGTTTTTTGGAGATTATTAGCAGAAAGGGTTTCTTCCACCACATTAGAAAGCTCACGTACCGCTAATTTAAAGGTTTCATTACCTTGCATTTCAATATAACCAGATTTCTCCACGCCACGCTCAGCTTGTGGAAGTAGTAATGCCGCATTGTTATCTGGCGATGCATGTAAATGCGTTGAAATAATGCCTTCTTGCTCTGATGCTTCTAAGATCACGGCACCCGCACCATCACCAAATAACACGACAGTGCTACGATCGGTTTCGTCTAATTTACGCGAGTTAATATCCGCACCAATGACAAGGGCTTTTTTCACGCTACTTGAACGAATAAATTTATCCGCTACGCCTAAAGCATAAACGAAACCGGTACAAGCCGCTGCTAAATCAAAAGAAATCGCATCTTCAATGCCTAATAAACCTTGAACTTGGCAAGCTGAACTTGGATAAGCGTGAGAACCACTGGTTGTCGCAACAATGATCAACTCAATTTCTTGAGGATCAAGATTGGCCATTTCAAGTGCTTTTTTGGCTGCTTCACATCCCATTGTTGCAACAGTTTCATCTTCTGCAGCAATACGACGTTCACGAATGCCTGAACGTGTCACGATCCATTCATCTGAAGTATCAACCATTTTTTCCAAATCAGCATTGGTACGAATATGGCTCGGCAAATAGCTACCGGTGGATAAAATTCTACTATTCATAATATCAAAACTTATTAATTAATAACGTTGTAAACCCGCCAAGATTTTTTGTGGAATTTGCAAACGAGCTTGCAAAGCTGCATCCGCAATTGCACGAGCAAATGCATCCACATTTGCGCTGCCATGGCTTTTCACCACAACAGCCGTTAATCCGAGTAAAGATGCCCCATTATATTCATCTGGGTTAATGCGTTTCAAGCGATGATAAGCATCCTTAAAGAAAAAACGCAGAATAAATTTGGCAAATGATTTAAAAATAGGCTGTTTTTCTTTTCCTTTCAGAAGAGATAACAGATTCTTAGCTGCCCCTTCAAGGGTTTTTAATGCAATATTTCCCGAAAACCCATCACTCACGATCACATCAGCCACACCATTTAATAAAAGGTTACCTTCAATAAAGCCGGTATAATTAAGTGCGGTTGACTTTTCTAATAAATTCGCAGCTTCACGAATGGATTGATGCCCTTTAATTTCTTCCACACCAATATTGAGTAAGGCAATGCGTGGATAAACTAAGTTCAATTGGTTTTCGGCAAAGATCGAGCCCATGACGGCAAATTCATAAAGATTTTGAGCAGAACATTCTACGTTTGCGCCTAAATCTAACATCACGGTTTTATCACCCGTCATCGACGGTAATAAGGATACCAACGCTGGGCGTTGAATCCCTTCTAAAGGCTGTAAGAGTACCTTTGACAATCCCATCAATGCGCCCGTATTTCCTGCGCTGACACAACCTTGCGCCTCGCCTTTCTGAACCATTTCAATCGCTAAACGCATCGACGTGCCTTTGCTATGACGCAATGCATGAGAAATACCTTGATTGTTATCAATAGTCTTAGTGCAATGATGAATTTGAATACGTTCTAAAAGGGAAGAAGGTGCATTTTCCAGTAAAGGGGAAATTTGTTGGCTATCGCCAAACAGCACTAAAGAGAGCATTGGATCTGCTTCCAACGCTGAAAGAGATGCGGGGATAGTAATACGGGGACCAATGTCCCCGCCCATCACATCTAACGCTAAGGTTAGACGGTTCAAGTGAATACCTTATAAGTAAAATTACTTATTGATCACTTTGCGACCACGGTAGTAACCGTCAGCAGTTACGTGGTGGCGTAAGTGAGTTTCACCGCTTGCTTTATCCACTGATACTGCAGCAGTAGTTAATGCATCGTGTGAACGACGCATATCACGACGTGAACGAGATTTTTTGTTTTGTTGAACAGCCATTGGCTATACTCCTAAATTTAATTTACTTTTGCTTTAAATTAGCTAATACAGCGAACGGGTTCGGTTTTTTTGCCAATTCTTCAGGCAATTCGCCAAAAACCTGTTCGTGCGCGGACACTTCACAGTGTTCAGATGAATGCATTGGAACAAGCGGTAGAGCTAAAATAAGTTCGTCTTCCACTGCACCAAGTAAATCTATTTCACCAAACTCATTAAATTCGATTGGCTCATAAATTTCCGGCAAGTCATCAGCCTGATCCCAATTAGCCACTGGACTATACATAAAATGACATTCCAATGTTTGTTTGAATGGTTCGCCACAACGTTGACAGTCTAATTCGACATCAACTTGTACTTGCCCTTTCATCACCACTAATTTTTGTGGATCAATATAAAACGATAATGTTACCTGTGCATCGCTGAGCACTTTCCCCGTAGATTCAGCTAAACGCACTAACTGACTAGCGGTATAATAACCATCATAATCAATTCTTTGTTGAGCGTCTTTAACCGGATCAACGGTTAGGGGTAGTTTTACCTTTTGCATAGGGTGCGAATATTACCTGTTGTCAATAAAATAGTCAAAGGAAATTCGCACTAATTATGAGAAAAGTTCAATCTCTATCTAAACTCTCTCAAGAGTTGCATCTTTGCAAAGTGCGGTCATTTTTTCCAGTGTTTTACTCGGAATGCTCACTCAAGAAGCCACCACTTTGGTGTTTCCAAAGGCGAGCATAAAGGCCATTTTGTTCAAGCAATTCTGCGTGAGTCCCTTGCTCGACAATTTGTCCTTTATCTAACACGATTAAACGATCCATTGCTGCAATAGTGGATAAACGGTGAGCAATGGCAATAACCGTTTTATTTTCCATCATCTTATCGAGACTTTCTTGGATCGCCACTTCTACTTCGGAGTCTAACGCACTGGTCGCTTCATCTAGTAGTAAAATTGGTGCATCTTTTAACATGACGCGCGCAATCGCAATACGTTGGCGTTGACCACCAGACAGTTTTACCCCACGTTCACCAACATGAGCATCATAGCCTTTTCTGCCTTGCGCATCGCTGAGATAAGGAATGAAATCGGCTGCTTCCGCACGTTTAGCTGCATTGAACATTTCTTCATCTGTCGCTGTTGGGCGACCATAAATAATATTATCGCGAACAGAACGGTGTAAAAGCGAGGTATCTTGTGTCACAAGACCAATCTGACGACGAAGGCTTTCTTGGCTTACATCTAAAACATTTTGACCATCAATGGTAATTGAGCCTTCTTGTGCCTCGTAGAAACGTAGAAGCAAATTCACAATAGTTGATTTGCCTGCACCAGAACGACCAATTAAGCCCACTTTTTCACCCGGTTTGATGGTGAGATTAAAATGGTTAAGTAACGGTTTATTTGGATCATAGGCAAACGAAACATTGTTAAATTTTATCTCACCTTGTTTTACTTCTAATGCAACACAATTTGGCTTATCAACAATGGTATGCGGTTTGGTTAGCGTTGCCATACCATCATTCACTGTCCCTATATTTTCAAATAAACGAGCTGATTCCCACATAATCCAACGAGAAAGACCATTTACACGTAACGCCATCGCGGTTGCTGTAGCTACTGCTCCCACACCGACTTGGCCGCTTTGCCATAACACCACACCTAAAATCGCGGTGCTTAACGTTAAGAAGATATTGGTTGCGTAAGTTAAGGTATCTAATGAACTCGCCAAACGCATCTGTGCATGCACGGTGACCATAAATTCTTCCATGGAACGTTTTGCATAATTCGCTTCTCTCGCATCATGTGAAAATAGTTTCACCGTTGCAATATTTGAGTAAGCATCCGTAATACGTCCTGTCATTAAAGAGCGCGCATCAGCTTGTCGTTGTGCGGTTTTGGCTAAACGAGGAATAAGCAGACGTAAAATAGTCACAAATGCCACAATCCATAAGAAAAACGGCACTAAAAACCAGGTATCTAAAGCCGCAAGCACTAAGCCTGAAGTAATAAAATAGACGGCAACATACACCAACATATCCGCAATGGTCATGACGGTATCACGCACCGCAAGGGCGGTTTGCATCACTTTCGCCGATACACGACCTGCAAATTCATCTTGGTAGAAGCTTAAGCTTTGTCCTAGCATTAATCGGTGGAAATTCCAACGCAAACGCATTGGAAACACCCCTTGTAGCGTTTGTAAGCGCACATTCACGCCTACAAATGACCATACAATACTGAAAATAAGCAAAGCTGCCATGCCGGCAAGCAAATGCCCTTTTTCTTGCCAAAGTGTGGTTGGTGAATAAGCACCCAGCCAATCCACCAATAATCCCATAAATTGGAAAAGTAAGGCTTCCATCACACCGGTACCGACCGTCAATACCGCTAGTAAAAAGATCCAGCCTTTCATGCCGTCAATGCTTGACCAAATAAAACGGAACAAGCCTTTTTCAGGCGTCGTTGGATTGCTTTCCGGATAAGGATTTAAACGGTTTTCAAACCATGAAAATATTTTATTAAACATAACAATACCTTAAAAAATTAAAGGCGACAGAGCCGCCTAAAGTGCGGTCATTATAACGCAAGTTTTAAACGATGGGTTAGGTTTTGCGAAATTGGCTCGGTGAAAGCCCATAAATTGCTTTAAACGCCTTACTAAAATGTGCTTCTGATTGATACCCTACTTCAAGGGCGATTGCCAAAATGGTCTTTTGCGTATTTTTCAATAAAACAGCCGCCATTTCTAACCGCACTTGTGTGAGAAATTTTCCTGGGGGCATCCCTAATTGCTGTTGAAAGATCCGCATAAAGGTCGCACGAGACATGGAAGCCAACTCTGCTAATTGCTCAATATTCCAATCTAATTGAGGTGAAAACAGGATTTTTTCAAGGACTTGATTCAGCCTTTTATCCTGCAACGCGGCTAGTAAGCCTTGATTGAGCAAACCTATTTGCTGAGCATGACGCAAAATATAAATAAACAACACATTTGATAATGCATCAATCACCGATTTTGTGCCTTGCTCCGGTTTCTCGGCTTCTTGTAAAAAAAGTGAAACCAAGGGCTGCACAGGCGTATTTTGTAGCGAAAAATGCAAATAGTCTGGTAATGAATTAATTAATAATGACGGTTTTTGATAATAAAATGTCCCACAAAACATCTTCAGATCGGGCGTACCTGCACCTATTTGATGAACATTAAAAAGTGCATTTGATTGCTCTTTCTGTATGCTATTCTCTTTTTTTTGTTGAGAACTGCCCAAAAAGTGCGGTCGATTTTGAGGAAGAAAAAAGAGATCGCCTTTTTTCAAATGAAATTGTTTTCCCGCAAAGGTTACCCAGCACTCACCTTGCTCGATTAAATGAAATAAACCTTGATATTCCGCCGCATCTGGCTGATGTTCAACTTGCCAATCCCCTTGAAACAAGCAGTGAATATTAATTTCCCCTCGCACTTGCGCCAGCTGTGTTAATTTATCTAAATAATCCATTGTGAGATTTTCCGTCTAAAAGTTAAGACAATTTGACAAGTATCATACGCTAATCTGCTTATAATTCCTCTCGAAATTTGTACTAAATTTAAGGAGAAAAACAATGTTTGCAGATTGGAAAAATGATGTAGCACACGTTAAAAAATCATTCGGTGCATTAGGTAAAAAATACCCTAAAATGTTACAAGCTTACGGCGCATTAGGTGCGGCGGCGGCAGAAGGTAACGTATTAGATGCCAAAACCCGTGAATTAATTGCATTAGCAGTTGCCGTCACAACACGTTGTGAAAGCTGCATTGGCGTACATGCTGATGAAGCAGTGAAAGCAGGTGCAACTGAAGAAGAAGTGGCAGCAGCATTAGCGATGTCTATCGCATTAAATGCAGGTGCAGCTTACACCTACTCTCTTCGTGCATTAGAAGCTTACAACGCACAAAAAGGCGAATAATTCGCAAGGAACTTTATGATTCTTTTAGCCCTCATTTGAGGGCTTTTTTTATCTCTAAAATTGACCGCACTTTAAAATAAATTCAACGCTCTCATCTGAGCCACCACTTGCTCTACCTGAATTTCAGCCATTAAATTTTTGCCTTTTAATTTAGTCGCCCAAGGCAATTCACCTGAAGGTTTTCCTTGTTCTTTTTGCACATTTTCTTCATATACTGACACCACATTATCCAGATTATGATAAGGTGCGGTGCGCAATGGGTTGTGGTAAGCATATAATCCAATCACTGGCGTACCTTGAGTGGTCGCAATATGAGCCGGACCAGAATCGGGCGAAATCACTAAATTTGCTTGATGAATTAATGCAGCAAGTTGTTTTAAACTGGTTTTTCCAGAAGCATCAACCGGTTGAAAATCACAAAGTGCGGTAATTTTTTTTACCATTTCTAATTCGCGTTTTGCTGGTGAGCTGCAAAAAATTACATTCACATTATGTTGATGAGCAATATTTGCCACTTCCGCATAACGCTCCACCAACCAATCTTTCTCGGCTTTACTGGAGCAAGGAGAAATAATCAGATTTTTACGTGTAGGATCAATAAACTGTTTGGCGTATTCGCGATCTGCATCAGAGATCGCTAATTGCCAAGAAAGCATTTCTGCCGGTGGAACACCAAGATAATCCGCAAAAGCCATAAAACCCTCTAGCACATGAGGCGTTTCCGGATCTTGAACTCGGCGATTCACAAACAACCACTGCCCTTCTCGAGAACGTTTTTTGCCAAACCCAATTTTATATTTCGCTTGAATACCAAGAGAGATAATCGAAGCGCGAAATGCCGTCTGCATATTCAAAAGCGCATCAAATTGATTGTTTTTCAAAAACATCCATAAATTCCACACGCCTTTCCAACCGCTCTTTTTATCGTAAGGAACTAGTTCCACGCCTTCAATACCGGAAAGTAGACCCATTTCTGTTTTACCCACAATCCACGTTAATTTCGTTTGCGGCCAATGACGTTGAATATGCTGTACCACAGCAAGTGCATGGCAAACATCACCCACCGCAGACAAACGCAAAATACAAAGTGATTTAGGGGGGAAGGTAAAAAGTGGAGAATGGGACATTTGAGTTCCTCGCGCATTTAATTTCCGTCTATTTTAAAGTAGAATGAGGGCATTTTCTATTATTCGGTTCAACTAAAATGCTTGAATTCCAACAAGATAATCAATTCTTTCTTTTTAACCTCACGGAAAAACCAACAGAGCCCTCTTCATTTTTTGAATCAGCTTTTTGGGAAAAACAACAACGTATTACCGGTTCAGCTAAAGGACGCGGCACAACCTACTTCCTCAATACAAAAGATCTTTTTGGTGTAAACTCTGCCCTTCGTCATTATTATCGCGGTGGTTTATGGGGAAAATTCAACAAAGATCGCTATCGTTTTCAATCATTTACTGAAACACGCAGCGTAGCGGAATTTCAGCTGTTAAATCAACTCCATCAAGCTGGTGTAGCTGTACCTAAACCGATTGCTGCACGTGTTAAAAAAGGCAAATTAGGAATTTGCTACCAAGCGGATATCTTGATTGAAAAGATCGAAAATGCCCAAGATCTGACCGCACTTTTACAAATTCAACAACTGCCGAATGACATCTGGCAAGCCATCGGTAAATTAATTCGCCAGTTACATGATTTGCAAATTTGTCATACGGATCTCAACGCCCATAATATTCTCGTTCAACAACGCGAAAATGAACAAAAATGTTGGCTCATTGATTTCGATAAGTGCGGTCAAAAATCAGGAGATTCTTGGAAACAAGGCAACCTGGAAAGATTACACCGCTCTTTTGTTAAAGAAGTCGGAAGAATGAATATTCAATTCAATGAAGAAAATTGGGCTGAATTATTGAAAGGATATAACGCCTAAAACGCATTAGAAAAAGGCAATAAAAAAGACCGCCTAATGCGATCTCAACAAATGGTCCCCCCTACCGGACTTGAACCAGTGACCAAGCGATTATGAGTCGCCTGCTCTAACCGACTGAGCTAAGGGGGGAAAGTGCGGTTGATTATAGAGAAATAATCATTTGAAGTCTATATACAAAAGGATGGTCGTTGGAAAATTGACCATCCTTTTTAGATCTATTATTGCAATACCGAAATATCCGCCACTTGTAAGAACAAGTCTTGTAACGTATTTAAAATCGCTAAGCGGTTTTGGCGTAATGCTGGATCTTCAGCATTTACCATTACGTTATCAAAGAAACTGTCTACTGGTGCACGTAAGTTTGCTAATTTATCTAATACTGTCGTGTAATCGCCTTGTGCGATAAGCGGTTGAACTTCAGTACGTAATGCAAGCACCGCTTCAGCAAGGGCTTTTTCTGCTGGCTCTACGCAAGCGGTCAAATTGATCTCGCCAATTGCAGCATCCGCTTTGGCTAAGATATTGCTTACACGTTTGTTTGCTGCTGCTAACGCTTCCGCTGAATCTAAAGTACGGAAGTGTGAAACCGCACGCACGCGCGCATCAAAATCAGCAGGACGAGTTGGACGACGCGCCAATACTGCTTGAATCACATCCACTGCAATGCCTTCATCTTGATACCATGCACGGAAACGACCGAGCATAAAGTCCACCACATCAGCAACCACGTTTTGATTCGTGAGTTTATCACCGAAAAGTGCGGCTGATTTTTTCACTAAATCTTCTAGATCAAGTGGTAAGTTTTTCTCAACGATAATACGTAATGCACCTAATGCTGCACGACGAAGTGCAAATGGGTCTGCGCTACCTTTTGGTGCTTGCCCGATGCCGAAGATACCCGTTAAGGTGTCAAATTTATCCGCTAAAGCGACCGCACTTGCAACGAGTGATTTAGGTAATTCATCCCCCGCAAAGCGTGGCATATATTGCTCGTTTAACGCCACAGCCACTTCTTCATCTTCACCGTCATGACGAGCATAGTGCATACCCATTACACCTTGTGTATCGGTGAATTCGAATACCATGTTGGTCATTAAGTCACATTTTGACAGTAAGCCCGCACGTTTTGCTTTCGCTTCATCTGCACCGATTTGTTTTGCAATTTCGCCTGCAAGTTGTTCAATACGGTCAGTTTTATCTTTCAATGTGCCCAGTTGTTGTTGGAACAACACAGTTTCTAAACGTGGTAAACGATCAACCAGTTTTTGTTTTAAGTCTGTTTTGAAGAAGAACTCCGCATCGGTTAAACGTGGGCGAACCACCTTTTCGTTACCCTCGATAATCGCGGTTGGATCTTCTGGGTTGATGTTCGAGACAAAAATAAAGTGCGGTAATAATTTGCCGTCTTTGTCATAAATTGGGAAATATTTTTGGTCGCCTTTCATGGTGTAAACCAAGGCTTCCGCAGGCACCGCTAAGAAACGTTCTTCAAATTTTGCCGCTAAAACGTTTGGATATTCCACCAATGAAGTCACTTCTTCAAGCAAGCTTTCTTCAATATCAGCCACGCCGCCAAGTGCGGTCGCTTTTGCTTGAGATTTTGCAAGGATTTCCGCTTTACGCTCATTGAAATCTGCTACCACAGAACCTTTCTCACGCAATAATTGCGGATATTGGTCAGCATGTTGAATTTCAAATTCTCTCTCGCCTAAGAAACGGTGACCGCGAATAGTGCGCGCACTTGCCACACCTAAAATTTCACCTTCAATTAACTCGTCACCCAATAACATAGTAACCGTGTGAACCGGACGGATAAATTGCACGGTTTTGTCAGCCCAACGCATTGGTTTTGGAATTGGCAATTTCGCCAACGCATTGGCCACAATGTCGTTCAGTAAGTTTTTGGTCGGTTGACCTTCAATTTTCGCACGATGAACTAACCATTCACCTTTATCAGTCGCAATGCGTTCTGCTTGATCAACGGTAATACCACAACCGCGTGCCCAACCTTCAGCCGCTTTAGTTGGTTTACCTTCTGCATCAAAAGCTGCAGACACTGCCGGCCCGCGTTTTTCGATTTCTTTGCTTGGCTGTTGTGTGGCTAAGTTCAACACCTTTACCGCCAAACGACGCGGCGCCGCAAACCATTCGATTTTGTCGAAGGTTAAGCCCGCTTGATTCAATTCCGCTTCAACGTTATCCGCAAAAGAGGTCGCTAATGTTTTAAGAGCTTTTGGTGGCAGCTCTTCAGTGCCGATTTCTACTAGGAAGTTTTGGGTTGTCATTTTGTTTCTCTTATTTAAAAATTCTGTAGGTTTAAATTCTTATTTTCTTCGTTATCACTTCTGCCAAATCTCCCCTAACCCCTCTTTGCTAAAGAGGGGATTGGATCTTTGGAGAGTTAAATATTTATGTTCTACTTTAACGTTTTTTAAAGCAGATATTTTAATCTCTATTGAAATTAAAAATGTAAATGGGCCAGTTACAATCAATTTACTAAAGAATTCCCCTCTTTAGCAAAGAGGGGTTAGGGGAGATTTGTCAGAAGTTAATCCAACCTCATACTCAATCAGCCCTTACATTCTCTAAAAACAAATAAATCTGCTCTACTACACTTTCAATTTCACGCATTACTTCATCATTGCTAAATCGCATCACCGTAAAACCAAGTGAATTTAATTCTGCATCTCGCAATGCATCTTTTTCCTGATAATCAGGTTCATAGTGCTGACTACCGTCTAATTCGATAATCAGCTTTGCTTTCGCACAATAAAAATCAACGATATAACTTAAAAGTGGCTTTTGTCGATTAAATCGAAATCCTAATAATTGATCTCGATTGATGCGTTGCCATAGCTTTCTTTCCGCATCCGTTTGATCCACTCGCAATTTTTGCGAATTCTCTTTTAAGTATTTTTCATAGGGTTGCATGAACGCTATTTCTTACCGTTCTCAATCCCTTCACTCAACACCTTTTGAAACTGCTCATAATCACAAAAACCATGTTCATCTTTTTCACAGCCTTTGAGGGTTAATGCTGTCTGGTTTGGTGGTGTCGCCAAACTTAATGGCGTGATATTAATCAGCTGGTCGGTGGTTTGATAAACATAATCCAACTTAAATTTCAATTTGCCACTTGGCTTATGTTTCCACACTTCAAACATCAGTTTTCCGCCAATTGGGATATTTTCCAATGAATCATTCAATTCATAAGGCTCAACACCTAGTGCAGCCAGCAGAGCGACGATATTAGAATCGTGTCCAACCAATAAGTTAATTTTGTTTTCGCTGTTTAGCTGTTGCTGAATAAATGCCAATAACGGGTATGATGCATTTTGTGCCAGCGCTTCGTTGTTTTTAAATAACGTGCGGTAATATTCGTTTTTAATTTCGTTAATTGCACGCCATTTTTCTTGGCTATCCACGCGACCGTTTGCGATTTCTGAATCAGGCTTGCCTACATAATGCGCGAGCAATAATGCACTGACAATTTTCTTTCCAGTGCTGATAGAGCCAGTAATTTTGACTGACTTGCCGTCTTTAATACTGTACTCACCGACTTTTCCACCTAAATCACATTCGCCTTTTTGCAAACAGTTTGGTGAATTTTTGTAATCAATGATTTCACTTAACAGTGCATAATTTGACGCTAATTTTTTCTGTAAAGCGGTTAAATCTACATTATTTTTTGCTAATTCGATTAAGGCTTTACTTGGGTTGTGGACTTTTGTCGTAAAAATTGGATCTTTTTCTGAACCAATTTCTCCACGATGTTGTAATTGCACATTACATCCGGCAAAAGCACCTGCCACAATCGCTTGCCCCGTTGCAACTGTGCGTTGTACTGCATTCGCATAAGCGAAAATACCTTCACCCGATGCACAACGCTCTGTCGTTAATAATCCTTTACCCGCAAGCCATTGCCCTAAATATTGGCCGAAATAGGTTTCTAATACGGTCCCTTTTGCCGTGAGATAACCTGATGGCACATCCCATTTTGCCCATGCATACGGAGAATATTTTGCCATTTCTTGCGGATCTTTTTCCACTGGTGAACGCAATCCGTGCCGGCTGAAAATCAATACTTTCTCTAATTCATAATCAGAACTTGAGGAAATTTGACCATTTTCTGTTGCAAACGCACTACTTGCTAAAGCTGAGCCAAGTAAAAGTGCGGTGAGTTTTAGGGCTGTTTTTTTCATATTCGAGACTTAACCTAACTTTCTATTATGCCTTTAAGACTTAATCATTTAATGTTGAAATTGAGCTATAAAAATTCAAGGCATATTTGGTGCCGTAAACTAACACCATAAATACTGCAACAATATTGACTACCGCAAAAAAGATTAGTTGTTTACTGTTGCTCTCCACCCAGAGCATTTTAAATAATGCGAGCGTACCAATATTTTCATCAAGTTCGCTCTCTCCGCCTAGTGTTCTTAAGGTTTTCAGCATCTCGCGTACGAAAGCGACAGTATTTATTGCCATGACGCTGAGTGCAATAAATCCTGAAGCCAAACTTAAAAACAGCACGAGAACATTACTCCACGCCCAATGTGTCCAATTCAGCTCAGAATACATAAATAACGCGAGTGATAAAAACAACACAGCGGGTGTTAAATTTCGCAAAAACATTAAATAGTCATCACCAATGCTAAATAAAAATTGCAAAAAACTGACTTTCTTCATTACTTTAAAAAATCTCTTTTAATTTGGATTCATCTAAAATAACACGGTCATCATCTAACAATAATGCCGGAAAGCCCGCATAGCCTTGTGCTTTTGCATCATCAAATGCGGCATGACGATCACGCAAACGCAACCATTGTTTCAAATTCGGGATGGAAGATAGTACTTCCACTGCCTCATAATCCACGCCCAAGCGTTTTAACTCTGCCACAAATGGCACAGTATCAGGGCAATCTGCTGCATAATAAAGGATAGGTTTCATTATTCACCTCCTTGTTCTGCTGCCGCAGTTGGATTTAATTTCGGGTCAGCAATTTTCGTTAAACGGTTACGATCGCGATGTTCAAATGGCGCATCATAATTCGGGATAATCATGGTTGTGGTTTGATCATATGACCAAGAGCCATCATCATGAAATTTTACCGTCATTTCAAAACTTTCCGTGGTAAATGAACGCTCTAAGAACGGATTCGAAATAATACCGTTTGTTAGTGAACCACGTACTGCTTTTACCGTAAACTCTTTCGCATCAGCCGGTGCATTACCGACAGCAATAAACGTTTGGCCACGTGGAATGCTACCTGTTAATAAAATATTGCCTGTTTCAGGCTCCCATAACCAATAGCCCACTTGATCGTGAAACGTCTCCACTTCGCCTGGTTGTACAATATGGGTGTGATAGCGTAATCCATAATAGAGTTGCGGACCATTGGTTTGCGCATCCGTTGGATGGGCTTCGTAACGTTCGATATAAGGATCTTTTTCTGGCCCTTCTGCTTTCGGGTTGATATCCACACCACGCTTACCTTCCCAAACACCCGCTAATCTAGCTAATGGGCCTAAATTCGCGAGTGTATTAGGATCAGTTTCTGCTTCCGTGTAGATATCGTCTGGGTATTGAAAATCTTTCATCATTTTCTCCTTATATCGTTGGGTTAATGCTTAAAGTACGGTCGTTTTTCGCTTTATTTTTTACAACCAGGGAAACCTAAGGCTTCACGGCTGGCATAATAAGCTTCCGCCACGCCTTTAGTGAGCGCGCGAATACGTAAAATGTAGCGTTGACGCTCTGTGACCGAAATCGCCTTACGTGCATCTAACAAGTTGAAGCTGTGTGCCGCTTTTAAAATGCGCTCGTAAGCCGGTAATGGTAACGGACGTTCTAATTCTAATAAACTTTTCGCTTCTTTTTCGTATTGATCGAAGCAGTAGAATAAGAAATCGGTATCTGCGTATTCAAAGTTATAAGTTGATTGCTCTACTTCATTTTGGTGGAATACATCACCGTAAGTGGTTTTGCCAAGCGGGCCGTCAGACCAAACTAAGTCATACACAGAATCCACGCCTTGAATGTACATGGCTAAACGCTCTAAACCGTAAGTTACTTCACCTGTTACGGGTTTACATTCTAAGCCACCCACTTGTTGGAAATAAGTAAATTGGGTCACTTCCATACCGTTTAGCCACACTTCCCAGCCTAAACCCCAAGCCCCTAAGGTTGGGTTTTCCCAGTTATCTTCCACGAAACGGATGTCGTTTTGTGTTGGATCAAAACCGAGCATTTCAAGGGAACCTAAATAGAGTTCTTGAATATTATCTGGAGAGGGTTTAATCACCACTTGGAATTGATAGTAATGTTGTAAACGGTTCGGGTTTTCGCCATAGCGACCATCGGTTGGACGACGTGAAGGTTGCACATAAGCAAATGCCATCGGCTCTGGGCCTAACGCGCGTAATGCAGTCATCGGGTGAGAAGTCCCTGCGCCCACTTCCATATCAAAAGGTTGAACAACGGTACAACCTTGATTTGCCCAATATTCTTGCAAGGCTAAAATCATGCCTTGGAATGTTTTTACGTTGAATTTTGTACTCATAATTTTTTTAATAACAATGTGATGAAAAATACAGGCATTATACTTGAAACTATAAGGCGGATAAAGGCGAAAAAGTGCGGTCAGAAAAATCCTTAAATTTTTTATTTCTCTTAAATTTCATTCATTTTGATGATGAGTTATTTTCATCATGAGAGATTTGCTTGCCAGGCCTCAAATGTGTAAACTGCTGGCGCTTTTATACAGACTTTTATCCTAGGGATTTTAAAATGAAAAAAAATGTGATTACTTCAGCGATTTTATTAGCAATTCCAGCATTAGCGGTAGCTGAAGACGTGGCAAAATTAGATGTGATTAACGTCTATTCTGCCTCAGCTACCCCAACTAGCCTTCATCAAACAGCTTCATCTGTTACCGTTTTAACCGAAAAAGATTTTGCACAACGTGGTGCGACTTATGTCAGTGATGTGTTGAAAACTGTACCGAGTTTAGCGGTAAGCGCGTCGGGCGGTCGTGGTACCTTAACCAATGTATTCTTACGTGGTGCAGATGCAAACCACACTGCCGTAATTATTGATGGCGTGAAAGTGAACCCTGTTTCTGGTTATGGCTTTGATTTCGGTGGCTTAGCATTAAGCAACATTGACCGCATCGAAGTATTACGCGGCGAGCAATCTGCCCTTTGGGGAAGTGATGCGATGGGTGGTGTGATTTATATCACCACGAAGAAAGGCTTAGAAAAAGGCAAAACCTTCAACGTCGATTACGATTTTGGCACAGGCTCGAATCGTACGGTAGATGGTTCATTAACCCTTTCAGGCTCAAACAACAATTTCTATTATGCTTTACATGGTGACAGTCACCACACCAAAGGCATTTCAGCACTCAGCAAAAACCGCTTTAACTACACTGCGCAAGATGGCACAGCGGTAAGTACCGGTGGCTCAAGCGAACGCGATAAATTCCATCGTGATAACGCTTCTCTTCGTTTCGGCTATGACGATAACCAAAAAGGTTTCGATTTCTTAACCTCTCACAGCAGCCAAACTGCTAACTTTGATAACAGCGCAACGGATGAAAAAGGCCACTACACTCGCACACGTGACACCTTATTCAAATTAAGTGGTTTCTTAGGTAACGATGATGAATTGCTTAAACACAAAGTTGGGGTAAGCCATCTCAAAACTGACAGCGATACCGTTGGCTACGCATCAGCTTACGATGCGAAAAAACTCAACGCAAACTATCAATTAGACGTCAATTTCGATCGTGAAGGCCCCCTCACGCAAGGTTTAAGCTTCTTAACTGACTATCAAAAAACAGATTTCAACTCGTCTTATTTCAACAATGCTGGCAATAAAAAACTTGTTGAGAAAAGCTTAGCGGCAGAATATCGCTTATTGCACGATGCAGATCATAGCTTAAATATTAGCGGTCGTTACACTGACAGCTCTGAATATGAAAACTCATGGACTGGCCGTATTGCTGGTGCTTACCGTTTACACAATAACGTGAAAGCACACGCCAGTTTTGGTTCAGCGATTCAAAATCCGACGATCACTGAATATTACGGTTACAACGCGCGCTATATCGGCAACCCGAATTTACAACCAGAGAAAAGTTTAGGCGGCGATGTTGGTTTCTTATTTGAAACCAATGATGGTCGTCATAGCTTTGATGTGACTTATTTCGCTCGCAACGTGAAAAATGCGATTAGCAGCGAAGTAATCAACTTTACCACTTATGCAAGCCGTGCCGTAAACCTTGAAGGTAAGAGCAAAGTGAAAGGTGTTGAAGTGGCTTACAACGGTAAAATCACCGATGCATTAACTGCTTATGCCAACTACACTTACACTCAAACTCGAGACAGCAAAGGCGCTGAATTAGCACGTCGTCCAAAACATTTGGCGAACGCGGGCTTAGCATACCAAATCACTGAAAAATTGGGTGCGGATGTAAATGTATCTTACACAGGCAAACGCATGGATACCTACTATTCTCCGACCTACACAACACATAAAGTGAAATTGCCATCTTACACCTTGGCAAACTTAGGCCTGAACTATAAAGTGGCGGATAGCTTGACGATTTATGCGAACCTTAACAACGTATTCAATAAAAAATATGAAAACGTACTGGGCTATGGTCAAGAAGGACGTAATGTTTACGTTGGGTTAAAAGGATCGTTCTAATTCTTCCTTACCTATAAGGGCGTGCTTAGCACGCCTTTTTACATTCTTGATGGCGTAGCGTATCATTAACCCTATGCAAAAAACTCGCTTAATTTTAACCGCACTTTTCCTTCCGTTTACCGCTCAGGCTTCGGAACAATTTGTCTCGCTTACGCTTTGCAGCGACAGACTACTTATTGAACTGGCAGAGTCTTCGCAAATTGCCGCGCAGTCGCCTTATTCGAAAAATCCGTTGATGATGTTGGATAAAATTAATACCGATAAACCTATTCTGGAACCGCAATTAACGGAATTATTGCCCTATTTGGATAAAACCATTCTAATTAACGAAACCTTTTATCCCCAATTAGTCGCAGAACTGAAAAAACTTGGTGTGAAGATTATTCCCATTAACGACAGCCCGCAAACGCCAGATGAATTATTTGCGCTGATTCTAGACTTAGGCAAACAACTAGGTAATGAGCAAAAGGCGGCTGATTTAGTAACAAAACTCAAATCGCAAAACTTTCACTTAAATCGACCGCTTACTGATACACTGATTTTGTCAGAAACTGGTGTGGTAGAGAGTTATTATCCGCAATATCCTGTGCTGTTAAATTTACTCGGATTAACACCGTTAAAAACACCCCTTACCGCACAAAATTTCTCGTTAGAAAAAGTGATTTTAAGCCAACCGAATGTGCTCATTTCACTGACTGACAAACAAGGTTACAATGCACAGGCTGAATTACTGCACCACCCTATGTTGCAAGATTTTTTCAAAAACCAACCGCTTGTAAGCATCCCGATGAAATATACCTATTGCTTTGATCACGGTGTGTGGCAAGGGGCGGAGAAGATTTATCAACAATTAAAATAATGTAGCTGACAAATCTCCCCTACCCCCTCTTTGCTAAAGAGGGGAATTCCATTATTAAATTAACTCTAGATGACATATTTATATGTCTTTATGTATAAATGATTAGAAGAAAACATCAGAATTATAAATCTTGACACTATAATCCCCCTCTTTAGCAAAGAGGGGTTAGGGGAGATTTGACAAAATCAAATTAACAAATGATATTTGGATTACATAGGAAATTGATCATTGACCAAAACACTAAAATTAAATACCGCACTTTTCTTCGCGTTGCTGCTGATTAGCGGCTTTGCGATTTATCATCAGCTCGGCGATTTCGCCCATCTCAAAAATGCGGATGGCGTGCTCACCGATATGCGCTCGATGGTACTGTGGGATATTCGTTTTCCGCGCATTGGTTTAGCTTTATTGACGGGCGCTAGCCTAGCGATAGCGGGCAATGCGATGCAAGGTATTTTCCAAAATCCATTAGCGAGTCCGGGCTTACTCGGCAGTAGTTCTGGAGCCACAGCGGCTAGTGTATTTATCCTCTATTATTTTGCCGTGCCATTTTCACTGCTCTTAGCTGGTGGTGTGATTGGTGCGCTTTTAAGCTTTTTCATCGTGTATTTGATCGCCAAAAACTACGGCACCACAATGATGATTCTAAGCGGCTTAGCGGTCAATATGTTGCTTGGTTCAGCAATTGCATTATTACTCTCCAACGCTGAAAGTCCATGGGCACTAGCTGAACTTTATCGTTGGCTACAAGGCTCATTGATGTGGGCAAAATTAAATACTTTGCTTATTTCACTCCCGATTGTTCTGGCAGGGGTTTTCTGCTTATACCACACTCGCCGATACTTAGATTTACTCACCTTTGGTGAAGAAACAGCAAGCACCATGGGCGTGGATCCGAAACGTAGCTTTTTCATCAGTACCTTTGGTGTGGCCTTATTAGTCGGTGCGACCATTCCGCAAACCGGTACTATTGGCTTTATCGGCTTAATCGCGCCACACTTCGCCCGTATTTTACTGAAAGCGTGCCCATCACAGCTTTACCTTACGAGTGCGTTAATTGGGGCATTATTGCTGTTACTGGCCGATTTAGCGATTTTATATATCCCACTGTTTTCCCATATTTACATCGGTACATTGACCGCACTTATCGGTGCCCCTTGCTTGATTTGGATGCTATTAACGCAACAGAGAAAAATCTATGATTAGAATTGAAAAACTCACCCAATCCTATTGCTTAAATGACATCAACTGTACGCTTCCATCAGGTAAATTGATCGGCATCATGGGTGCCAATGGTGCGGGGAAATCCACATTATTAAAAACTATTGCGGGTATCTTGCCCCTCAAACAAGGAGAAGTTTGGTTTGATAATCAGCCATTAAGCCAAATGAATGCAACTGAAAAAAGCCAACACATTGCTTACCTTGCACAAAATACGCAAATTCATTGGGATTTATCCGTTTATGATGTGATTGCGTTAGGCTTAGCAGCTCCGTTACCAAAAGAAAAAGAGCGGTCAAAAATTCAAGCGTTTTCAGAAAAATTTGCGGTAACGCATTTACTCGATAAGCCATTTCAAAAACTTTCTGGTGGCGAAAAAGCACGCGTACAACTCGCTCGTTGCTGTATTAAAGAATCCCCTGTTTTATTGGTCGATGAGCCGATTGCGCCACTCGACCCTTATTATCAAATTGATATGATGGAACAACTTAAATCACTCACACCACAACACACATGCATCGTCGCAATTCATCACCTGTCGTTGGCTTATCAATTTTGTGATGAAATTATTCTATTAGAACAAGGCAAATTGTTAGCAGTCGGTGAAACTCAAGCCGTGTTAAATGCGGAAAATTTGGCGAAAGCCTTTCATATTCGTGCTGAGATTGATCCTCTGGAAAAGGCTATCTCAAAAATTGAAAAGCAATAAAAATAAAAGCACTTAGATATTCACTAAGTGCTTTTTTTATAGAAATGAATTACGGTTGGATTTCTGAATCTACGAAGAAATAAGCAATTTCTCGTTTTGCGCTTTCAACGCTATCAGAACCATGGACAGAGTTTTCACGCTGGCTTAACGCGAAGTCTTTACGGATAGTGCCTTCTGCCGCCTCAGCTGGATTCGTTGCACCAATCAAAGTGCGGTAATCTTTCACGGCATTTTCTTTTTCCAACACAGAAACCACCATCGGGCCAGAGAGCATATACTCCACCAACGGATCAAAAAATGGTTTACCTTGATGTTCTGCATAGAAACCTTCCGCTTGTTCTTTGGTTAATTGCACCATTTTAAGGGCAACGACACGGAATCCCTGAGATTCAAAACGCCCTAAAATAGCACCAATTAAATGACGCTTTACTGCATCGGGTTTGATAATCGAAAAAGTACGTTCTACCATAAAATCCTACTTAACTTGCTTTCGTTACTAATAAATTTGCTAAAGTTTTTACACCAATTCCGGTTGCACCAACCGCCCATAAATCACTACCTGATTTACGATAAGTGGCCGAACAATCAATATGCAACCAACCTTGTTGATAGTTTTTCACAAAATACGATAAAAATGCCGTTGCAGTACTCGCCCCCGCCACAACTGGCGCAGTGCCTGTATTTGCAATATCTGCAAAAGAAGAAGTAATTTGGCTACGATGGAACGCTTCAAAAGGCAAACGCCAGAACGGTTCATTTTCTTCTTTGGCAGCTTGGAATAAGCTATTTACCAACGCATCATCCATAGAAAGCACGCTGTGGTAATCATTACCGACTGCAACTTTCGCCGCTCCCGTTAAGGTTGCACAATCAACAATAAATTGTGGGTTTTGACTATCGGCTTCAATTAAGCCATCCGCCAATACCAAACGGCCTTCCGCATCAGTATTTAAAATTTCCGCGGTTACACCATTTTTATATGTGATGATATCCCCTAATTTAAACGCATTTCCGCTCACCAAGTTTTCTGCACAGCATAGATAGAGTTTTACACGTTGATTTAAACCGTGCGCAATGGCAAATCCTAATGCCCCCGTTAATAACGCTGCGCCGCCCATATCTGTACGCATAGTGCTCATGCCATCACTTGGTTTGATGCTATAACCGCCACTATCAAAAGTAATACCTTTGCCGACTAAACACGCTAATACCGGCGCATTTGGATCATTAGTCGGGTTAAAATCTAATTGCAACATAGTTGGTGGATTAATAGAACCACGCCCCACCGTAAAGATCCCGTGGTAGCCTTGCTCTTTTAACGCTTCGCCAGAAATGATTTGAAAACTGACCGCACTTTTATCGGCATAATTTTCGGCTTGTTTAGAAATAAAATCAGCTGCGCGTTCTGCTAATTTAACCGGGGTAAGGGTTTGTGCCGGTTCATTAATAATGCCACGCACAAAATCACCACATTCAATACGAGCCAATAATTCATCTTGTGGCTCGTCATCTAAATGAGGAAATTCAATCGAATAATCTTGCTTCGCCGAGTAAAAACCTTGATAAAATGCCCAGCAATTTTCTAACGCCCATGCATCACCTACAAGTTCAACGTCTTTAATGCCTTGTCCACGTAACTTACGTGCGGCTTTTTGAACTAAAACAAGGTTCGATTTTTCATCATCTTTAAGATGAATAACAGCTTGATCTTGATTAAAACTTAAAATGGCATTTTTGCCCCAACTCTCCGAAGCGGGAGCCGTTGATAATGTAATTTGCATGTGGTTCTTCTCCTTTATTTATTGCATAAGTTACTTTGCTAATAAGCTCCGGTCTTCTTCCATACAACTTTAAATGTTTTAAATAGAATCACGATATCATTCCATAAAGACCAGTTTTTAGCATACCAGGTATCAAAATAGACTCGAGTATCGTAACTTACGTTATTTCGTCCACTAACCTGCCACAAACCTGTCATTCCAGGTTTTGCCATAAGATAATAGTCAACATCATCCTGGTAATAAAGCAACTCCTCTTTCACTATTGGTCTAGGGCCCACCAAACTCATTTCACCTTTAAGAACATTCCAAAGCTGTGGCAGTTCATCTAGACTTCTTGCTCTTAGCCATCTTCCAATTGGTGTAATACGAGGATCATTTTTAAGTTTAAAATCTTTTTCCCATTCTAAACGAGCATCTTTATCCGTTGCTAAAATTCTTTCTAAAACTTCATCAGAGTTATTTACCATAGTTCTAAACTTCAAACATTTGAATTCTTTTTTATTTTGACCAATTCTTGAATGCCCATAAATTAGTTTTCCACCATCTTTCTTAATAAGAAAATACAATGGGATACATAATGGAAATAAAAAAATCAAAAGAAAAGAGGCACCCAATATATCAAAGACTCTTTTAATAAATCGAGAAGACCGTTTTGCTAAGTTATTATTTACTCGAAACAGTACCATTTCATGGCTAAACAAAAAAGACATATCCGTACCATAAAGTGGAATACCTCGGAAATCAGGAATAACTGATATTGAACGACAACCTTTTCGAATTAAATAACGCAACCAGAAATCTTGTTTTACTTTATTTTCCTCATCTACAGCAAGAATAAACTGCGTGAACTCTGGAGAAACCAGTTTGATCAATAACTCAGGGTTATGGCGCATTACTGGCACACCTTCAATAAACTCTGACTTATATTCTTCAGTAGTTATAAACAACTTAATATCAAATCCTAAATATGGTTCATTATTTAATGCATCAAATACTTCTTTCGCATTCTTGCCATTTCCAATAATGATAGTTTCTTTTAAATACCACCCTAATTTAATAAGTAAATTTTTGATTGAAATTCGTCCCAATGGAACTAAAGTAAAAACCAAAAGCCAAGTTACAGACCAAAAATAACGAGAAACATAAAGACGGGAAAAAGCAACTATAGCCAGCTCAATAACAAAAATAATTAATAATGTTCTAAATATTTCTTTTAGCTCAAACCAAAATGGCTTGCGATAGGTATAATGACGCAAACGAATCCAAAACCAAATAACACAGCAGACTCCCATAAGACAATGTATAAGAATAAAAGAGGAAAGCTGCTCGACAGGAAAATATTGTTCATCTCGCCCACTAATTTCAAGCAAAAAGAAAGATGATAAAAAAATAGAAATCGCAAAAGAAAAAAAATCTATAGAAATTTGAAAAAACTTAATAAAATTGGCTCTATTCATGTTACTTATTCCAATATCCTTTATGCATACTAAGTGCCTTACACCACTTATAAGGCAACATATAGTAATAATAACCTAATTTAAAACCAATTAATTTAGCCAATGTAGATAGTATTGCCTTAGGAATTAAATGCGGTGACTTTATAGATAAAAACTTTAATTCTGACAATACAAATCTTTTCCCCTCAGAAGCAGCCTTACCAAATTTTTGTTGAATCCATTTCTGTTCTTGCTGAAATACACCTGTATCAAAATAACGTTGGAATTCTTGTTTTAGTGTATAGTTATGACTGTGAAATACTGTTGCCTCAGCGCAGTAAGCAACTTTATATCCCGATAAAATCATTTTTGCCGTTAAATACATATCTTCCGCTAGAATAGTGTTATCCGGGAATCCACCTAATTCCTCAAAAACTGATAGACGATAGGCAGCAAAAGAATTTGACATAAATGCTACTTTTATTCCAAGTGTAGAAATATCTACCTGTGATTTAACTTTTGATTCAGACGGATAATTAAAATAGCGGGCATGAGCGGCTAACAGTGTTGCATCATGATGTGGCAACTGTCGTCCACAAACAGCAGCCACTTCAGGATCTACAAAGGGAGCAAGCAAATTCGCTAACGAATCTGATGAAGCTAAAATTGCATCTTGAGTCATAAATACCACTACATCAGTAAAACTTTTGCCAAATTCAACCGCTTGATTACGAGTTCCACCATGGTTAAAGGCGGATTGCGGAATAGAATAGATTGAAAATCCTGCTTCTTCCGCTAATTTTACCGTATTATCAGAAGAGGAAGAATCAATCACAATTACTTTATCAGCTTTTAAGGATTGGGATTGATAGGCAACGATCCAATCTTGCCATTTATTACCCGCGTTATAAGTTGGTACACATAATACAAATTGAAGAGCGGCCATTTTTCGTCCTTATTTTACCAAAAGGGATAATAGCCACTGCTTTAATTTTGGCACACTTTGGTACTCTCTTTTTGAAGAGGGAGGTAAACAATGTGGTTTGCCATATTGTGTAGTAAATTGTTCAAACATTTTAACTTGCCGGATTGCCTGACGAATATTTTTCCAGTAAGACTTAAATCGAATAAAATAATAAAATAGACGCAATTTATGGTTAAACACCCCCACTTGATTTTGGCAATGTTGACGATAATCTAGTAAAGGCTTATCTATAAATTGTATTTCACCATAATAACGTGCTAACAGTGCCAACCACCAATCGTGCATATAAAGATCGGAAAGTTGAATATAAGATAAAGAGTTAAGTGCCAGATTGCGTAAAGCACTATTGATCATACAGGCTGCGCCTTGCACACAATTTTTATACAAAATCGAATCATCACTTAAGCATTTCGCACTCAAAGCCTGATAAGTAAAAAAACTTGGCGAAATTTCATTATTTTGTTCATCAATCAAACGAGCATCACTGAAAGTCAGAGTTGGGACATTACTATTTTGTTTTTTAGCCATTTGAGCAAATTCTGTGATCTTGTCCAAGTGCCAAATATCATCTTGATCCGCTAAAAAAGTAAAATCTGCTTCACAATGCTTTAAGGCAGACAGAAAATTAGCGATTACGCCTTTTTTAGGACCTTGTACAATTTGATAAGCCGCAAAGTTAGCCTGAGCAAAAATTTGCTGAACAATAGCAAGGGTTTCATCGCAAGAACCATCATCAGATATAATAATTTTTTGTGGCAGAATAGGCTGCGATAACATGCTCTTTAGTTGTTCTGATATGAAAGATGCACCATTGAAGGTGCATACAATAACATTATAATTAAAATGTTTCTTATTAGTTTTCTTTATCATCTAGATTTTTAGAAATAGCTTCTGAGGGAATATTATTCACATCGTAAGAGAGGAATGATAATAATAGGTATATTCCAACTAAAATAGGTAATAATGCAACAACAATAGTACCTGTTGGTGTTTGAACATTTAATCCCGTATTAACAAACCAATGATATAACCCAAATATGGTACCAAATAAACTCAATGAGATACCAAATATAAGTTCTAACGAAGCTACATTAAAGTCTTGTAAGAAATACTTATAGAATATCCGCTTAGAAAAATTTTTCAGATTCCCTTTAAGAAAAGGGAAAAATATCTTATTGATTTTCAAATTGGATATTTCGTCTCCATATACAGCAATCATTGGTATGTCCATAACCTTAGCTTGTACTAAATTAAGATGAAATAAAATATCACTTTCAAAGAAATAACGTTTTTGTATCTTATCTAATGCTAAGCGTTTTAGTACTGCAGTACTAATGGCTGTATAGCCATTAGTAGGATCGAATGTTTTCCAATATCCAGAAGATAATTTAGTTAAAAAAGAGAGTGCTATATTACCAAATAGACGGACTTTAGGCATTGAACTTGCATCTGAGAAATTGAAAAATCGATTTCCTTTTGTGTAATCGGCTTCACCGTTGACAATGGGCGTAATAAATTTTCTAGCTAATGTAGGATCCATTTGATCATCGCCATCAATTTTGACAACAATATCCATATTATCTTCAATAGCTTGACGGTACCCAGTGATAACAGCCCCACCAACACCTTGATTTTCTTTGTGAAAGATAACCTTAACTCTTGGGTCTGTAATGTTGTCTTCTACAAATTTGCCACTATTTTGATCGCATTTATCATCTACAATATAAATAACATCAATATAATCAGGCATCTTTGAAATTACACTTTTGATATGTGCAATAACTCGATAGCTTGGAACAACAGCCGCAATACGTTTATTTTCTATCATATATGAATCCTATTTTAATTTTTATAAACCCAGATCTTGGATATAATGAAAGTAGTAACTGCAATAACTGGAAGTGTAATTACTTTCGCTATTATAATATCAATATCTAAGAATTCTGTTAGAAGATACATTAATATGATTGTATTAATATAGTTCAATAAAACAAGAATGAGGTATTTTATTAGATTTCCGATACTGGCTTTATCTTGAAAAGTAAAGTATGTGTGTGAAAAATAATTAAATACCAGTCCTAATATAAATGCCAAAGAGATAGATAGTTCATTATTCCATAATAAAATCTTATTAAATAAGTATAAGCTCCCTATATCAACTAAAGCTGAGCTACCACCTACAAAAAGAAATATAACGAATTGTTTGTGTTTTTCTAGTTTCATAGATTACTCACAGTTGTATATGGCATTAGGATTCTCCATTTTTATTTTATATTCCCCAAGAGATTTGTCTTGAGAGATAATACAAATTTTAAAATTTTCCTTTTTACTCTCATCAAACATCAATTTTAGTGTGAATCCTGAATTATCAAGTGATTCATTATTTAATGCTTTAGATACATCATTTCTTCTGTTTCTATTAATGTATTCAATTTTATAATTGCTGTTAGTATAAATTAATAATTTTTGATTACTGTCTTTAAAATCAGAAAGCATCCCCCAACCTCTAATAAAAATACTACTATCATTAACCTTTAATTCATCGATAAAGCCATTGTATTCTAGGCTAGACGGTATAGAGTTAATTTCCTCATAATCAAGTTTATCTGATTTCTTGGTAAAAAGCTGATTAGAAAATAACAATAAATAATAAAACAAGGGGAGCAATATAAAAAATGTAGCTAAATACTTTAAAGTGGCATATCCCTCCTTAACTTTTAAAAACGGAAAAGCAATAATGAGTAGAGGAAAGTATGGAATAAAGTATCTAGCTTGTACCCCTGCAATCTCTTTTCCACCTACTTGAGTAAATTGTAAATAGAGCAATGTAAAAATTAACACTGTAATTAAAACAAAAGAAGATATTGAGAATATTGATAATAGCGAATTTTGTTTATTTTCTTCTTGATCTTGAATAAAGAATGAAAGTATTAAACCAATTAAAAATAGGTAGCTAAATATATTTGGTATATACATATAATAAGATCTATCAGCATACCCCAACTGCATATTTAAAAAGTTATAACTAAAAATTGATTTTATTAGTGTAGTTAAAAACTCACTAAAATTATGTATAATGTATGTTATTTGTTCAAGTGTATTAACATCATTTTTTCCGTGATAAGCCCCTGTATTAATATCTTTAATAAGATAAAACCAACTCAGAGTAAATGCTGCAAATAGCAATGCAGAGAAAAATAGTATTAGACTAAATTTAGTGATCTTTTTATTAGTAATGTAATTTTTAAGTATTAAAGGGATATACAGCACTATAAGCATAAATGTGGGCATTTTTGAGATAATTACTCCAATAGATATAATCAAATAAAAAATAATAGATGATTTATCAATTTTATTACTTTTAGCTATTCTATTAAATAAATTGAGAGTATATGCCGCGAATAAAAAACTTATTGAAAAAGATATTGCATCTGCGGTAACAGAAGATAATGTTAGTATAGTAGTTGGTAGTAAAAAAATAGCACAAAAAGCCAATTTATGATAAGGAAGCACTCTTACAGTGGCTAAAATAAGTAGATAACAAAATATGAAATTTAATAATTTCATAAATTTATATTCATTTACTATATTTAGATGCAATATTTTATTAAAATCTGCAGCTAAAACATAAATTCCATAAACAGCAGGAACATAAGGTACTGCGCCTGTTGCTATATGAAAATGTTTATCTTCAGTATAATCTAGATCATTATAATAGTTACTCCAGTCATCACTAATAATTGAGTCTTCTCCTGAAGAAAGAGATGCAACAATTTTTGACATAGAGCGATCAATAAATTCCTGATGATTTTTTGATATATCCCCCCCCCATTTAGAGTTATCATTATCAATGGATTTAAAAATATCACCATTAGATAACTGAATAACTCTAGCATAGTGGATTTGTTCATCTAGCCAAGACATCGGAGAACGATAAAATATAGATAATATTCCAGAGATAAAAATAATAGATAATAAAAATTTAATTAATTTCTCATATTGTTTATCTTTGATTTTAAAAAAAGACTTTTCCATATTTAATTCATACCTGTATGATACATCAATTTGTCTTTTAAACTTCCAAGATTCCAAGCTCGACAGCGAATACGCTGATCATTAACATATTCATTTAATAAATCTTGATCAAATAACTTACCTTGCTCACGAATTAACATCCATTCTGTAATTTGTCTATAGACTAAATCACGTTTTAAGAATGGAAAACCAAACTCATCGATAATAAAAAATGGACAAACTACTATCATCCCAAATCGATCTATCATACGAGAAATTTCTTGTTTTAAAGAGGCAGTATAATAAGCTATGTGTTCTGGTGTAGATTTTTTATCATAAAAAGCAAGACTTAAAGATTTTAGACTTGAGATAACATTTTGATCTAAGTGTTTATTCGCTGAGGCTTCAATTAAGAATTTTTGCAGGGTCTCTTTTGAACTAACAATTTTATTGATAACATTATCTGTGCTTAAAAATACAACTGGTTTAAACCCATCTTTTAAAATAGATGCAGAAAGTTTAATTTCTCCATTATGAATATTCAAACGTCTATCATCGCTAATTAAGAAATTATCCCAAAACTTAATAAAATTGGGTGCTTTTAGCACATTATGTGAAAATTTTAAGAAATAAGATTGAACGTGATAACCTGGTTTTCCCATATATTCCGCAACACCAACAAAATCTTCTTTTTCACTTTTAATGAGGAAGTCAATAAATCGATTATCTTTTTGTTTTAAATTAGCAAAAACAGAATCGTTACAAATAATAAGGTTGTTAGGCGTTACATTTTTGTGACGAAGTAAACGGATAAATTCTTTATAAGTACCGAAGTCACGTCCAATATTCGCACGTTCGCCCATAAAGACGACTTTATCGTTAAATTTTTCAACAAAATCTGAATTTAATGTACCATTAGAAATCGCTACAATTTTATAATTTAATTTTTCTAACATTTGAAAATATCTTTCATACATTAGAAATGATTTAGGAGCATAAACAACAAACAAGATAACATTTTCATTATTTAATGAAGTGTAGTCAAAAGCTTCAAATTGCTTAATTGGCTTGATCGTACCATTAGGGTTAGATTTTGAGTAATTTTTAGCAGCTTTACTCATTTTATAGCGTTCTTTGATTAAGAAAGAAAGCATAGAATTAAATAAAAATTTTTCTTTAAGAATATGGAAGATTTTTTTTAACATAAAAAATAACCTAATTAAACGTTGACATATATTGTTGGCCTACCAAATTCACATCACCTTGTGCTTTTACAATACCTTTATCAATCCAAATGGCGTATTGGCAAAGCTCTTTTACTTGTTCAATAGAGTGAGATACAAAGAGAAGCGTTGTACCACCACTTAATAACTCTTCCATTCTTGCTTTACATTTTTGTTGGAAAGCATAATCTCCGACAGCTAATACTTCATCTACGATTAAAATATCGGGTTTTGTTACGGTTGCAATGGCGAAACCTAAACGGGCAGACATTCCTGATGAAAAATTCTTAATAGGCACATCTAAAAAATCATTAAGCTCAGCAAAATCAACAATTTGTTGGAAATGCTCTTCTATGAATTTTTTGCTATGCCCTAATAACGAACCATTTAAAAATATATTTTCACGCGCAGTTAACTCAGAATCAAATCCAGCACCTAATTCAATTAACGGTGAAATCGAACCATTAATTTCAACACTACCTGTGTAAGGGTCAATAATTCCACTAATTAATTTTAATAATGTAGATTTTCCTGAACCATTTGTTCCAATTAATCCCCAAGCTTCGCCTCTTTTTACTTGCAAATTAATATCTTTTAAAGCAAAGAATTCCTGAAACATCAGTTCTCGTTTTAAAAGTTTAATTACATATTCTTTTAAGCCACTGATATTACCAGAAGCTTTATTGAAGCGTACGGAGGCATTTTTTACATTTACAACGATGTCATTCATTTCTTACCTCCGTTAAATATAAAGAATAAATTGGTTTTGTTTACGTTTAAATACCCAATATCCAATAAATAAGAAAGCAAAGGCAACAATAAATCCTTGAGTTAACCATTCTAATGGCAATGGATTACCATTTAAAACGACATCTCTAAATTGCGTAACGTAACCATACATTGGATTTAAATTGTCATACCACCAACGATATTCTTCTGAAATAATCGAAACAGGATAAATAATTGGCGTTAAATACATCCAAATAGAAATAAATACACCCCATAAATACTGAATATCTCGGAAAAATACTGCAGTGGCGGCAAGAATAAGGCTAACGCCTAAGCTGAAAACATAAACTTCAAGTAATACAACAGGAAACCAAAGAATATTCCAAGTAAAAGAAACTTGAGTGAATATCATCACTAATACTAATGCAACAAGTGAAAATAATAAATTAACTAATGAACTTGTTACTTTAGAAATAGTAAAAATATATTTAGGAACATAGGTTTTTTTTAGTAAAGGTGCATTCCCTACGATAGAGCTTACAGCCATTGTTGTTGCTTCACTAAGAAAGCTGAATAATACTTGTCCACTTAGTAAATATACTGCAAAGTTTGGAATATCAAATCTAAATAATTGCGAGAAAACAATAACCAATACAGTCATCATTAATAATGGATTTAAAATACTCCAAATATAACCTAAATAACTGCGGCGATATTTTAATTTGATATCTTTAATGACTAATTGTCTTAATAACTCTTTGTAGTGTAATAATTCAATTAATCCAGTTTGTTTTTTCATAAGAATCTCAATACGAATGTAAAACAATAGAATCTAAAAGATGAAAGGGGGGAAGTTTATGCAATACCCCCATATATTTGCAAGATCTTATTTAAATTTCACTGTTTCCGCCAACACTTTACCTGCTAAATCCTTAGCAGATAAACTCGGCTCACCTTCAAGAGGCCATTCAATACCAACGGTCTCATCATTCCAAATTAAAGAATGCTCTGCTTTAGGATTATAGTAATCAGTACATTTATAAGTAAATTCAGCTTCATCAGTTAAAACATAAAAGCCATGTGCAAACCCTTCAGGTACCCAAAGCTGACGTTTATTTTCAACTGACAAAATTTCACCTACCCATTGTCCAAATGTGGGAGAGAATTCCCGCATATCAACGGCAACATCAAATACGGCTCCAGATACTACACGCACTAATTTACCCTGTGTATTTTCAGTTTGATAATGTAATCCACGTAACACACCTTTTATTGATTTAGAGTGATTTTCTTGCACAAAAGTACGATTTGCTACATTTTGTTTAAACCATTCATCACGGAAGGTTTCCATAAAGAAACCACGTTCATCACCGAATACTTGAGGTTCTAATAATTTTACATCGGGAATTTTAGTATCAATAACTTTCATTATAAATCCTTATATTTTCTTATTCTGCATAAGCCTTAATATTTTTCAATGCTTTTTGCCAATTACTTGGCTGAATATCAAAAACTTGCTGAATTTTAGTTAAATCTAAGCATGAGTTTGCTGGACGTTTTGCTGGTGTAGGATAATCAGCAGTAGTAATAGAATTCACAAGCGGTGCCTTTTCTAGTACTTTTTGTGAAACAGCTTCAGCAAAAATCGCTTTTGCAAAATCATGCCAACTGATACAAGGTTCACCTGTGAAATGGTAAATGCCATATTGAACATCTTCGCCAGCAATAATTTTTTCTGCGATTTGAATTAAGCTTGCTGCAATATCACCTGCATAGGTAGGCCCGCCAATTTGGTCTGCTACGACGCCTAATGTATCGCGAGTTTTTGCTAAACGTAACATCGTTTTCACGAAGTTATTGCCGTGTTCGCCAAATACCCAAGCTGTACGCAAGACAATAAATTTATCGTTCGCTTTTGCAACAGCTTGCTCACCTTCTAATTTTGTTTTGCCATATACGCCTTGCGGATCGGTAGCATCAGTTTCTTTATATTTTCCTTCTCGCTGCCCATCAAAAACGTAATCGGTTGAGATATGTAAAATGGTTGCCCCTACATCTTTTGCGGCTTCTGCCAAATATTGCGGGCCTTTCACATTAATGGCTTTGGAAAGTTCTACTTCTGTTTCAGCACGATCCACAGCTGTGTGTGCAGCGGCGTTGATAATGACATCAGGATGGAAATTTTCAATCGCATTTTTTACCGCACTTTGATCGGTAATATCAAGTTCATCACGGTCAACGGCTAAAATTTCGTGTTTACCTTGTAATTGCTGCGTTAAACAGTAGCCAACTTGCCCTTTAGCACCCGTAATCAAAAATTTTGCCATTCTATTTGCCCTCTTTGATTAAACGAAGTAGGTATTGACCATATTCGTTTTTCGCCATCGGTTTTGCCAATGCCTCGACTTGTTCAGAAGTTAACCAACTATTACGCCATGCAATCTCTTCTAAACAAGCGACTTGCAAGCCCTGAACATTTTCAATGGTACGCACGAAAGAAGCAGCTTCGTGTAAACTTTCGTGCGTACCTGTATCTAACCAAGCGAAACCACGTCCAAGTAATTGCACGTTTAATGAACCGTCTTTTAGATACATTTCATTTAATGTGGTGATTTCTAATTCACCACGCGCTGAAGGTTTAACTTGTTTTGCAAAATCAACCACACGGTTATCATAAAAATATAATCCTGTTACGGCATAGTTAGATTTAGGTTGGGCAGGCTTTTCTTCGATTGAAACCGCTTTGAAGTTTTCATCAAATTCAACTACGCCGAAACGTTCAGGATCTTTTACAAGATACCCGAATACTGTTGCACCACTTGGTTGAGCAACTGCTTCTTGCAACATTTGAGAGAAATGCTGACCATAAAAAATGTTATCGCCTAATACTAAACAACAGCTATCTCCATTGATAAACTCTTCACCAATAAGAAATGCTTGGGCTAAACCATCTGGGCTTGGTTGAATTGCATACTGTAAATTCACACCAAAGTCTGAACCATCACCTAATAAGCGCTTGAAACTTTCATTATCTTCAGGGGTAGTAATAATAAGAACATCGCGAATACCCGCTAACATTAATACTGAAAGTGGATAGTAAATCATCGGTTTATCATAAACAGGCAAAAGCTGCTTAGACACACCTAGAGTAATGGGATAGAGGCGAGTACCAGAACCGCCTGCAAGAATAATACCTTTCATAAGGAGACCTTTAAAAGAGCGGATAGATTTTCTTAAATTTTTGTAAATTATTAGGAAAACTTCACCGCTTGTTAATAATTAGTTACCTAAACGCTCACGGTTATACGAGCCATCTAATACACGGCTCCACCATTTTTTGTTATTTAAATACCATTCTACCGTTTTGCGGATACCTGATTCAAAAGTTTCTTGTGGCTTCCAACCTAATTCTCGGCCAATTTTGGCTGCATCAATCGCATAGCGTACATCGTGACCTGGGCGATCTTTCACATAGGTAATAAGATCTTCATATTTTGCTACACCTTCTGGTTTATTTGGTACTAACTCTTCTAATAAACTACAAATAGTATGTACTACATCAATATTTGCTTTCTCATTATGTCCACCGATGTTGTATGTTTCCCCTACTTCTCCTTCGGTTACGACTTTATATAATGCACGCGCATGATCTTCTACAAATAACCAGTCTCGAATTTGTTGACCATTTCCATAAACTGGTAATGGTTTTCCATCTAGTGCATTTAAAATCATTAATGGAATAAGTTTTTCAGGGAAATGAAATGGACCATAGTTATTTGAACAGTTAGTCACAATCGTTGGTAAACCATAAGTACGCAACCATGCGCGAACCAAGTGATCGCTAGAGGCTTTAGATGCTGAATAAGGACTGCTAGGTGCATAAGGTGTAGTTTCAGTAAACAAATCATCTGTTCCTTCTAAATCACCATATACCTCATCTGTTGAAATGTGATGAAAACGAAATGCTGCTTTTCTCTCATCATTTAAAGTATTCCAATAGGCTCGAGCTGCTTCTAATAGCGTGTAAGTGCCTACTATATTTGTTTCGATAAAAGCTGCTGGCCCATCAATAGAACGGTCAACATGACTTTCTGCCGCTAAATGCATTACGGCATCAGGTTGATGATGTTCAAATACACGCAACAATGCTTTTGAATCACAAATATCCACTTGTTCAAATGCATAACGTGGATTATTTTCTACAGATTCTAAAGATTCTAAATTACCTGCATAAGTTAATTTATCAACATTTACCACGTTATCTTGCGTGCTTTCAATAATGTGGCGAACAACTGCAGAGCCAATAAAACCAGCACCACCAGTAACCAAAATTGTTTTGCTCATTTTCATCCTCTTGGTTATTTAACAAATAAAACATTGCCCTGTATTCTATTTGAAATAATACTATTTCACAATTAAAGAATACAATACTTATGAAAAAAGTGCGGTCAAAAATGACCGCACTTTTCTTATTCAACAACTTGAATTCTGTTGTTTATCATTATGCATAATACATCTCAAACTCAACAGGATGTGGTGTCATATTTAAACGCTCTACCTCTTTACGTTTAATATTAATAAATGCTTCGATAAAGTCTTTCGTAAACACACCACCTTGCGTTAAGAATTCATAGTCTTTTTCTAATGAATTCAACGCTTCTTCTAGCGAGCTCGCAACTGCTGGAATATCTTTTAATTCTTCTGGTGGAAGATCGTAAAGATTTTTATCCATTGCATCGCCTGGGTGGATTTTGTTTACCACGCCATCAAGGCCAGCCATCAATAATGCAGCGAATGCAAGGTACGGGTTTGCCAATGGATCTGGGAAACGAGCTTCAATACGGATTGCTTTCGGACTAGTTACTGCTGGAATACGAATTGACGCAGAACGGTTACTTGCAGAGTAAGCCAACAATACTGGCGCTTCAAAACCTGGCACTAAACGTTTGTATGAGTTAGTACTTGGGTTTGTGAACGCATTTAATGCTTTAGCATGCTTAATGATACCGCCGATGTAATAAAGTGCGGTTTCAGAAAGGCCTGCATATTTATCACCTTGGAAAATGTTTTTGCCATCTTTGCTTAATGACATATTACAGTGCATACCAGAACCATTATCACCCGTAATTGGTTTCGGCATAAAGCAAGCGGTCTTACCATGTTCTAATGCAACGTTTTGCACCACATATTTATAGATTTGTGTTTCATCCGCTTTTAAGGTTAAGCTGTTGAATTTGGTTGCAATTTCGTTCTGACCTGCTGTTGCCACTTCATGGTGATGAGCTTCGATGACTAAGCCCATTTCTTCTAAAATTAAACACATTTCAGAACGAATATCATGAGCGGTATCAATTGGTGCCACTGCACAATAACCACCTTTTTTCAATGGACGGTAAGCATTGTTTCCGCCTTCATATTTTTTATTGGTGTTCCAAGCGGCTTCAATATCATCAATGGCGAAAGAAGCACGGTTCATTGATACATCAAAACGTACATCATCAAATAAGAAGAACTCAGGTTCTGGACCAAAGAATGCCTGATCTGCAACGCCTGTTGAACGCATATAGTTTTCAGCTCGAATAGCGATTGAACGCGGATCACGATCATAGCTTTGCATAGTTGTTGGTTCATACACGCTACAACGAATTGAAAGTGTTGGGATCTGCGCAAATGGATCGACTACTGCAGTTTCAGCAATTGGCATTAAAAGCATATCGGCTTTGTTAATGGTTTTCCAACCTTCAACAGAAGAGCCATCGAACATTTTGCCATCTTCAAACATATCTTCATCAACAAGGCTAACCGGGATAGAAACACCGTGTTCTTTACCTTTAATGTCGGTGAAACGAAGTAGCACGAACTTAATATCGTTCTCTTCGATCAGTTTAAATACGTTGGCAATTGCATTTGCATTTGGCATAAGGAGTCCTCTATTTTGCTATGTGTATAATCTTTAATAAAATTAAAAGAGCATTATAACGCAATCGCTTGCTTTTTTCATAAGATTTATTTTATGTCCTGGCATAGCAGAGCAGCGAAATATCGTGTATAATTTTTGCCCTTTCGAGATTCTCGTAGAGTGAGTTTACTCACTAATTCAAACTACTTGGACTATTCGGTGGCATTAAAATTCCACCCTACAAAACTTAAACTTTAAGAACGTAATAAATGAAAAACGACATTGATATTAACAAATTGCGCAATATCGCAATTATCGCTCACGTTGACCATGGTAAAACCACCCTCGTTGACAAACTCCTTCAACAATCTGGTACATTTGAATCAACTCGTGGTGATGTTGATGAACGCGTAATGGACTCAAACGATCTTGAAAAAGAACGTGGCATTACCATTCTTGCAAAAAATACCGCAATTAACTGGAATGGTTATCGCATTAACATCGTAGATACCCCAGGACACGCCGACTTCGGTGGTGAAGTAGAACGTGTACTTTCTATGGTGGATTCTGTACTTTTAGTGGTAGATGCCTTTGACGGCCCAATGCCACAAACGCGTTTCGTGACACAAAAAGCCTTTGCTCATGGTTTAAAACCAATTGTAGTTATCAACAAAGTTGACCGCCCAGGCGCACGTCCTGATTGGGTGGTGGATCAAGTTTTCGATTTATTCGTTAACCTTGGTGCAACCGATGAGCAATTAGACTTCCCTATTATCTATGCATCTGCATTAAATGGTGTCGCAGGTCTTGAACACGAAGAATTAGCAGAAGACATGACCCCATTATTTGAAGCGATTGTTCAACACGTTGAACCGCCAAAAGTGGAACTTGATGCCCCATTCCAAATGCAAATTTCCCAATTAGACTATAACAGCTATGTGGGTGTTATTGGTATCGGTCGTATCAAACGTGGCTCAATCAAACCAAATCAACCTGTGACGATCATTGATGGCGAAGGTAAAACTCGTCAAGGCCGTGTAGGTCAAGTATTAGGTCACCTTGGTTTACAACGTTATGAAGAAGATGTTGCTTACGCAGGTGATATCATCGCGATTACGGGTTTAGGTGAATTAAATATCTCGGATACTATTTGTGATATCAACGCGGTTGAAGCACTACCTTCATTAACCGTTGATGAACCAACCGTAACCATGTTCTTCTGTGTAAACACTTCTCCGTTTGCGGGTCAAGAAGGTAAATATGTGACTTCTCGTCAAATTCTTGAACGTTTAAACAAAGAGTTAGTTCACAACGTGGCATTACGCGTAGAAGAAACACCAAACCCAGATGAATTCCGTGTTTCTGGTCGTGGTGAATTACACCTTTCTGTATTAATTGAAAATATGCGTCGAGAAGGTTATGAACTTGCGGTTTCTCGCCCTAAAGTAATCTACCGTGAAATCAACGGTAAAAAACAAGAACCTTACGAGCAAGTGACTATCGACGTGGAAGAACAACACCAAGGTTCTGTCATGGAAGCATTAGGTATCCGTAAAGGTGAAGTTCGCGATATGATGCCGGATGGCAAAGGTCGTGTACGTTTAGAATACATCATCCCAAGCCGTGGCTTGATCGGTTTCCGTGGTGAATTCATGACTATGACATCTGGTACTGGTTTACTTTACTCTAGTTTCGATCACTACGATGACATCAAACCAGGTGAAATCGGCCAACGTAAAAACGGTGTATTAATTTCTAACGCAACCGGTAAAGCACTTGCTTATGCACTATTTGGTTTACAAGAGCGTGGTAAATTAATGATCGAAGCTAACGTAGAAGTTTACGAAGGTCAAATCATCGGTATTCACAGCCGAACAAATGACTTAACCGTAAACTGTTTACAAGGTAAAAAACTCACCAATATGCGTGCATCGGGTAAAGATGATGCCATCGTCTTAACCACACCGGTGAAATTTACACTTGAACAAGCCATCGAGTTTATCGATGATGACGAGTTAGTGGAAGTGACACCAGAATCGATCCGTATCCGTAAAAAACTCTTAACGGAAAACGATCGTAAACGTGCAAACCGTACGACAACTAGTACGAGTACTCACTAATTAAAAACGTGCGGAAATTTGACCGCACTTTTAAACAAACAAAAGGCGAACATGATGTTCGCCTTTTTATTTCATGATTAAAACTAGCCTAATCTGACTTTCTCGCCACCAAATTCATCGAGTAAGTTTTCGGTCAGTTTAGATAAAATGCCCGTCATTAATACAAAATCAGCATCAAAACGTTGCGCATAATCTTCTTTTAAAATATCCGCATTTTTCTCACGCACTGCATCAGCAAATTTTAAACGTTTGAGCGTGCAATCTTCATTAAATACAAACGTCAGCGTATCTTCCCACTCCAATGCGAGTTTGCTCACCACTTTTTTGCCATCTTGTAAAAGTGCGAGAATCTCTTCATTTTCTAAAGGCTGTTTCTTACAACGGATCACGCTGTCTTCTTGGCTTCCTCGCAGTTCAGCCTCTTCTAATGCCACCAACCAATGCGGGATTTTTTCCTGCACAATCCAATCCGTTAAAATGGTCGAAGGTTCATTTGCAAATGCCAACGGTACAACGGGTAACGAACCAAGTGATTTACGTAATAACGCCAAGGCATCTTCTGCTCGTTTACTCGATGCCGCATCGACATGCACAAGGTTGTTCTCTGTATCAATCCATACAGAAGTTTGCTGATTTTTAGTGAATGCACGTGGCAATAAATTCATCACCACATCATCTTTTAACGTTTGTTTTTCCGTTTTCTTCAATTTACGGTTTTCTTTTTGCTCTAGGCTTTCAATGCGTTCATCTAATTCACGTTTTACCACATTCGCCGGCAACATTTTTTCTTCTTTTTTCGCAACTAACAAAATGTGTTTACCCACTGAAAAATGCAATAATTCGCTGCCTTTCAACGGATTCGTCCAGCCAAATTTACTTTGATCTTGTGAACCACAAGGATGAAATTCACAATCTGACAACTGGCGTTGTAATTCATTAAGATCCCAATCTAAGGGCTTAGTCAGCCTATATGACATTAAATTTTTAAACCACATCGTAACACTTCCTTCATAATAGGGTAAAATACGCGACATTGTAGCCCATAAACTCACGGGAAAAAATGATGCAACAGAAATTAATTGCCTTCATCGGCGGTGGCAATATGGCACAAGCGATTGTGTTAGGCCTATTAAAGCAAGGTTATCCTGCCGATAAAATTATCGTTAATGATCCTAATGAAGAGAAACGTGCTTTTTTTGCTCAATATGGCGTCGCCGTTTCTACGGATAACGAGCAATCCATCACACAATCTCAAGTTGTGTTATTTGCCATTAAGCCACAAGTGCTAGCCGATGTTTGCAAGCCATTAAGTGCGGTTGATTTATCTGATAAATTAATTATTTCTATTGCAGCAGGAATTTCGACTGCCCGATTAGCTGAACTCCTTCCAACAGCAAAATCCATTGTTCGCGTGATGCCAAACACACCTGCATTAGTGGGTGAAGGCATGGCAGGCTTATTTGCGGACAAAAACACACCTGAAATTGACCGCGCTTTTGCGGAAGATTTACTTTCAGCTGTAGGGAAAACCACTTGGGTGACAAATGAAGATCAAATGCATGCAGTCACCGCTGCATCTGGCAGTAGCCCAGCTTACTTCTTCCAATTTTTAGAAGCCATGCAACAAGGCTTAATAGAAATGGGCTTAGATGAAAACCAATCTCGTGAGTTGGTACAACAAGCCATGTTAGGCTCGGCGAAGTTGGTGATTGAAAATCCTCAAATAGCCCTTTCCACATTACGAGAAAATGTCACCTCAAAAGGCGGCACCACCGCAGCCGCATTAAATGTATTCAATCAACACCAATTTAACGACATTATTAAACTAGCGATGCAAGCCTGTGTGGCACGCTCACAAGAAATGGAAAAATTATTCTAATGCAAGTTCGTCCTTTTACTTGGCTCGCCTTGAGCTTTTTTGGTTACTACTGTGCCTACGGTGTGTTTCTTCCGCTTTTCCCTGCGTGGTTGAAAACACAATCTTATAGCGAAGAAAGCATCGGCTTATTGCTTGCCTGTGCCTACATTTTCCGTTTCAGCGGCGGTATTTTATTTTCTGGCTTAATCAAACGTGTTTCCCTCTTAGTAAATGGGTTACGTTATTTAGGTGTGGCCAGTGCCATTACAATGGCCTTAATTGGACTGATGTCACACAATTTCTGGCTATTATTTATTGGACTTGCATTGTATTCCATGGTGAATGCAGCCGGTATGCCGATTGGTGATAGTCTCGCCAGCACGTGGCAACAGCAAATTCATTTAGATTACGGTAAAGCGCGCTTAATTGGCTCCTTTGCGTTCGTTGTCGGTGTGATGGTATTCGGTTATTTTATTGGACTCGTGGGTGAACAATATATTACTTGGATGATCACAGGCATACTCGTTTTTTACTGTATTGTGCAATTACTTCATCCGAACCCAATGCCGCAAGATGAACCCCAAAGTGCGGTCGAAAATTCCGTTGGATTTTTAGACTTACTGAAAAATAAAACGACCCTTCGTTTGTTTATTGCGATTTCACTCATTCAAGGATCGCATGCAGCTTATTACTCATATAGCACTATTTTTTGGACAAATCATGGCCACTCCGTTTCCGATGCAGGTTTATTTTGGGGAATCAGTGTATTAGCTGAAATCGTGGTCTTTTTCTTCTCCACCCGATTATTCAAAAACTGGACCATTACAGCCCTTTTCTATCTCACCGGTATTGCGGCTATCGTGCGTTGGCTCGCTTTCGGTTATGCCGATACCTTTGTTGAGATTGTCTTACTACAATGCTTTCACAGTCTTACTTATGTCGTTGGCCATTACGCGACCGTGCGTTATATCACCACTCAACCACAAACCCATATTGCGAAATTACAAGGCTTATACAATGCCTTGGCGGGATGTGCAGCCATTGCGATTTTCACTGCGCTTTCTGGCATACTTTATCCAATTTCGCCTGTTTATGCCTTTAGTTTAATGGCTGCCTTTGCCTTCATTGGCTTATTTATCACTCCGCGTGGTGTGAAAGCCTTTTTGGTACATAGAGTGTAAACATGAATAACCTTACGCTAGTCGATTTGTTCTTAAATGAATATTGGATCGAAAAAGGATTGTCTGAAAACACCGTGCAGTCCTATCGTCTCGATTTGACCGCACTTTGTGATTGGTTGGATAAACAAAATTTATCCCTCGAAACTCTCGAACCCTTAGATCTGCAACAATTTTTAGGCAGTCGTTTAGAGCAAGGTTACAAAGCCACCAGCACTGCGCGAATGTTGAGTGCAATGCGGAAATTATTCCAATATTTGTATCGTGAAAAGTATCGTACGGATGACCCAAGTGCTGTACTGAGCTCACCTAAATTGCCAAGCCGCTTACCTAAATATTTAACCGAGCAACAAGTCACGGATTTATTAAATACACCTGATGTCGAAATTCCGCTCGAGTTACGTGATAAAGCCATGTTGGAATTACTTTATGCCACTGGATTACGTGTCACGGAATTGGTCACGCTCACTATTGAGAATATGAATTTACAACAAGGTGTCGTGCGTGTGATTGGTAAAGGTAACAAAGAACGTATTGTACCAATGGGAGAAGAAGCCGCGTTTTGGGTGCGACAATTCATACTTTACGGTCGCCCTATTTTGCTTAATGGGCAAAGCTCTGATGTGGTTTTTCCTAGTCAACGAGCTCAACAAATGACTCGCCAAACCTTTTGGCATCGTATAAAGCATTATGCCGTGTTAGCAGGAATCAATACAGATGCACTTTCTCCACACGTTCTCCGTCATGCCTTTGCGACACATTTGGTGAATCATGGTGCGGATCTCCGTGTTGTACAAATGCTCCTCGGACACAGCGATCTCTCCACCACGCAAATCTATACTCATGTGGCTAAAGAACGCTTAAAACACCTTCATGAAAGATTCCATCCACGGGGATAAAATAAAAAAGTGCGGTCAAATTTATCGTTATTTTTGACCGCACTTTAGTATGAAAAGCTTATTTTAATGACAATAATCTCGCCACATTTTGAGCCGTTGAGATTAAATTCTGCTCGCCCTGTTTGAGAATTGTCGGTAAATCGCCCAGATTACGAATAATTGGGAACACCACATCAATGCCATGTTCATACACCACTTCATAATCCTCACGCAAACAACCCACAATCGCAATGACAGGCTTATTAAATTGTTTCGCCGTGCGCGCCACACCGATAGGGGTCTTACCTAAGATACTTTGCGCATCCATACGGCCTTCACCAGTAATCACTAAATCAGCCTCTTTAACTTGCTCAGCGAGTTTCAAATTATCTAACACGATCTGTACACCGGCTTTCAGTTGCACATTAGGTAAGAGCAATAAACCACCGCCCATACCACCTGCTGCACCCGCACCTGATTGATCTTTAATTTGTTTGCCACAATCTCGCTCGGCAATTTCGGCAAAATGGGCTAATGCAGCATCGAGTTCCTTCACCATCTCAGGCGTGGCACCTTTTTGAGGACCAAAAATCGCAGAGGCGCCTCGTTCGCCACAAAGTGGATTATTCACATCACAAGCCACTTCGATTTGTACGTGTTGCAATCGAGGATCTAAATCAACCAGTTGAATTTCAGCAAGATTAGATAATGCTGCACCACTAAAGCCAATGGATTGCCCATTTTTATCCAATAAACGTAAACCTAACGCTTGCAGCATACCCGCACCACCGTCATTTGTGGCACTCCCACCAATTCCTAAAATGATATGTTGTACGCCAAGATCTAGGGCTTGCTTAATCAACTCCCCCGTACCAAAGCTAGTGGTTTGACAAGGATTTCGTTTATCCATTGGAACAAGATGTAATCCCGATGCGGCCGCCATTTCGATAATCGCCGTTTTACCATCACCCGATAAACCGAAAAAGCTTTTTACTTGATTACCCAACGGTGCTGTGACTTCCGTTTCAATCAGGCGGCCTTGAGTGGCATCCACTAAGGATTGCACGGTTCCCTCTCCCCCATCTGCCATTGGTAATTTCACATATTCATCGTTTGGGAAAATACGTTTAAAACCAGTTTCAATTGCATTAGCCACTTCAAGTGCGGTTAAACTTTCTTTAAATGAATCAGGCGCAATGACAATTTTCATATTTTCTCCTTACACTAATTAAATACACCAAAAATTAAGGTAGACACAATGGTCATCATTAACCCCACTGCACTTTCATAAGGAATCAATTTTAAGCGTTCTTTCATGTCCATATTTACGCTACCACCAGTTGCATGGAAAAAAGAACCATGTGGCATATGATCGAAAACTGTCGCCCCCGCATGAATCATCGCGGCACCTGCCAGACTACTCACTCCCAACTCTAATAGCGTTGAACTAAACACATTCGAAGCAACAGCAGTACCTGCAGTTGTTGATGCCGTAGCAAGCGACATGAGTGCGCCTGAAATTGGCGCAAGGATATAAGAAGGCAAACCCGAATGTTTTAAGCCTTCAATGAGCACATCTTTCATACCGGAATTGGCAATAATACCGGCTAAAGCTCCCGTACCAAGTAGCATAATCGCCACCGGAGCCATTTTCCCTAAACCGCTAATCGCATAGTTATTGGCTTGGCGAAGCTTGCCCATACATAATGCGCCAATCAGACCACCAAGTGGTAAAGCGATTAAAGGATCGACTTTAATATCGGCTAACGGACGAAGTGCCAGTAAGAAGATGGCAACCAAAGGCGCCACAAGTGCGGTCAAAAATGAGGGTAGATTCTGTGTTTCAACTGCGACAACTTCTTGGGCTGAAACGCGCGAACCTTTGCTTCTTAAACGTTTTGCTAATAAATAGGTCAATATTAAGCCAAAAATAGCGGGAATAATCCCTGCCATCATCACTGACGTTAAAGGTAGATGGAACGTGTCTGCCGCCGCGATTGCATTGGGATTGGGTGACATTAAGTTTCCTGCTTTTCCCCCACCAATCATCGCTAAGAGAATGGCAGGTTTTGATAAGTCAGTACGACGAGCAAGTGCTAAGGCAATTGGAGAGACCGTAATCACGGCAACATCAATAAATACACCAACGGCGGTTAAAATTAATGTGGCCAACGCTAACGCTAATAATGCTCTTGTTTCACCTAACTTGTTTGTAATGGTTTCAGCAACGCTATTAGCCGCACCGGATTCAATCAGTACTCCCGCCAATACCCCTGCTGCGAGAATTCGCATGACTGCAGTAGTGATACCTTGAGCGCCTCCGATCATGAGACTCACGGTTTGAGATAAATCAGCGCCGCCAACTAATCCCCCGACTAAAGCCCCGACTAACATACCATAGGCTGGTGAGACTTTTTTCAAAATAAGGAAAATAGCGACGATGAGTGCAATGAGCGCACCTAAGGCTGAGACTGTTGGCATAACGTCCTCCTGTTGATATGAATATGCAAAAATCTTTCTTATTTATATCAGCAAAAGCAGAGGAATAAAATCTTGTCCGACTTCCACCTACAAAAACGGCTTATGTAAAACACATAAGCCGAAATTGTTACTGAAAATTGACCGCACTTTAGAAAAATAAAATACTTCCCCAAACCACGACAACAATGCAAAGAGCGATAAATACCGCTGCTGAACCTTGGTCTTTGGCTCTTCCAGAAAGCTCGTGGCGTTCTGTACCGATACGGTCCACCACCGCTTCAACTGCACTGTTTAACAGTTCTACTGCCATCACAAGTAAAACCGATGAAATCATCAAAGCAATTTCAATTTTAGTGTCACCCAGCCAAAAGGCGAGCGGAATCATAATACACGCAAGAAAACATTCGTGGCGAAATGCGGTTTCATTTTTGAATGCGCTTTTTAAGCCTTGCAAAGAATATTTTGTAGAGTTAATTAAATGAGTTAATCCCGTGGTTTTATACATAAAAGTTCCTATGTTGTAATCTATAAACGTTTTGCTTCGATAACGTCGTCTAACTTTGCTAATCTGGCCAGTATTTTACTTAAACTTTCGACATTTTTCAGTTCAATTTCCATATCCATCGTTGCAACTTGTTTTTTGGTGTCCGCACGGCTTGAAACCCCTAACACGCTGACTTTTTCATTCGCAAGCACGGTAGTAATATCGCGTAATAAACCATTGCGATCACTGGCCACAATGCGAATATTAATATGGAAACCAGCCGCATAATCATCTCCCCAAAGGGCTTCTACCACGCGTTCAGGATGGGCAGCTTGTAATTCAATGAACTGTTCACAATCACAACGATGAATTGAGATACCTCGTCCCATCGTAATGTAGCCTGCAATCGCATCACCTGGAATAGGCTGACAACAACGCGCCATGTGATGCATTAAATTACCGACCCCTTCAACAATGACATAACCTTTATTCTGTTGTTGCTCGGCTTTCTGTTGCGCCTTTTGCTGTGCAGTATTCGCGCTTTTACTCGCCACATGGCGGAGAATTTCTTGATCTGCTTCTTCAGCCGTCACTTTGATCAATCGGCTTTGCAAGAAATTCATCAACTGATTTAAACGAATATCTCCGCTACCAATACCGGCGTATAAATCTTCGAGGTTTCTTAAGTTATAACGCGGCAAGGCAAGCTGCTCAACCTGTTTCAAACTGATATTCAAACGAGCAAGTTCATTATCTAACTGCTCTTTACCCGCTGGAACGTTTTTATCACGATCTTGTTTCTTAAACCACGCTTGGATTTTGGCTCGCGCTTTTGAGGTATGGGTAAAGCCTAAGTTCGGATTGACCCAATCTCGGCTTGGATTTGGGTTTTTCTGTGTGATGATATCCACTTGCTCCCCCATTTGCAGGTGATAAGTGAATGGCACAATACGCCCCCCAACTTTCGCCCCGATACAACGGTGGCCAATCTCACTGTGGATCGCATAAGCAAAATCGAGAGGGGTTGATCCCGCGGGTAAATCAACCACTTCACCTTTTGGCGTAAACACATATACGCGGTCATCAAAGACTTGGCTACGTAATTCAGCCATCACTTCGCCAGAATCCGTAATATCATCTTGCCATGCAAGTAATTTACGCAACCAAGTGATTTTTTCTTCGTAAGCAGAAAGGCTACCTGTCGTGCCCTCTTTGTATTTCCAGTGGGCGGCTACACCAAGCTCCGCATCATCATGCATTTGCTGGGTTCGAATTTGCACTTCAATTGGCTTACCACCTTTGCCTAACACCACAGTATGAATGGATTGATAGCCATTTGGTTTCGGATTGGCGACATAATCATCAAATTCTTTTGGCAAGTGTTTGAAATGCGTGTGGACGATACCGAGCGCCGTATAACAATCTTGCAATTTCTGTACGATCACCCTAACCGCTCTGACATCATATAAGCCACTGAATTCCAAATGTTTCTTTTGCATTTTTCGCCAAATGCTATAGATATGTTTTGGACGACCGTAAACCTCAACCTGATCAATATTTTCTTTTAAATAACCGGTTAATTCTGTCACAAAATCAGTAATATACTGTTCACGATCTAAACGACGCTCATGCAATAATTTGGCGATATTTCGATATTGTTCTGGATGCAAATAACGGAAACAGTAATCTTCAAGCTCCCATTTCAATTGACCGATACCTAAACGGTTCGCCAACGGGGCATAAATATTGGAACATTCTTTGGCTGCCAACACTTTTTCTTCTTCGCAAAAATGATTTTCCGCGTCGCGAAGAAAGGTAATACGTTCGGCAAGTTTGATGATCACACAGCGGAAATCGTCCACCATTGCAAGGAGCATACGGCGCACATTATCTACTTGGGAAGCATTGGCAGAATGACTGGCGTTGAGCTGACGGATGTTATCCATCTCTTCCACGCCTTTGAGTAATTTGGTGATTTTAGGACCAAAATCTTCTTGAATTTGTTCCCAATCTACGAGCTGGTTGGCCACTAATGGGAATAGCATCGCAGTGAGCAAACTCTCACTGTCCATATTCATTTCATGCAGGATTTCCACCATTTCCACACCGGATTGCAATGTAAGGATTGCATTCTCCATTTGATCGGCATGTTCAGCTATTTTGGCTTGGGCATAATACCATGCATCAATCAGGGACTTTTCTACGGGGGCAGCAAGTTTAAGGCTCGAACACCATTGTTCGATCTCAAAATCATGTGGATTTGATAAGTGAGAACCACGAACTGCAACCATAATACCCCCTTGTTGATGAATATGGCTCGGCAACATCCTGTCAGCCGAGTTGTCTTTTTAAGACAACAAAAAAGTCTGACTATTCTATCAGAATTTACGCCTTATTTGATAAATAATGTCACCGACTCCAAATGACTGGTATGTGGAAACATATCAATCATAGCGGTTTTGATAATGCGATAGCCGAAAGAGCGAAGAATCTCAGCATCCCGTACTAAGGTTGCGGGATTGCAAGATACATAGAGAATGCTTTCGGCACCAAGTTCACACAACGCATTCAGTGCAAATGCAGCACCACTACGAGGTGGGTCAAGAAGAATTTTATTGAAATGTTGTGTTGCCCAAGGTTGTTCTAAAAAAGCTTGGTCTAAATCGGCTTGATAAAATTCAACATTCTCAAGATGGTTAAACTGCGCATTCGCTTGGGCTTTTTTCACCATATCCAAAACACCTTCAATTCCAACCGCACTTTTCACGCGTTTGGCTAAAGGCAACGTGAAATTGCCCATACCACAGAATAAATCTAAAACGTGATCGTCCTGATTCAAATCAAGCCAATCTAAAGCCGTCTCAACCATTTGTTGATTTAAGTGGGTATTCACTTGAATAAAATCGCGGATATCAAAAGATAAACGAATATCGTCCAGAGAATAATAAGGCATTTCACCATGCACAAGTTGGATATTTTGATCATCTTGTAAAAACAAATTCACAGCATTGACACGTGCAAACTCGAGTAACAAAGTGCGGTCAGTTTCGGCTAAATTTCCTTTGTAACGTAACAACATGGCTACGCCATTACCCGCTGAAACTAATTCAATATGCCCTAATTGTTTCGGGGCTGAATATTGAGTCCAAAGTTCGGTCAATTTTGGGATAAGATGATTGATTGCAGACTCTGCGACTAAGCATTGCTGAATGCTGACTAACTGATTGGAGTTTTTCTGACGAAATCCCATGTCAACGGTTTTGTTTTTAGCATTCCATAGCAAACTTAATCGTATACGACGGCGATAGCCCCATTGTTCGCCACAAATCATTGGCATTAATTGAATAGGCTCTGCTTGCAGTTTACTTAAACGAGAAAAAAGTGCTTTCTCTTTCGCTTTATGCTGCATTTCCACCGGAATATGCTGACCTTGGCATCCACCACAACGGCCATAATAAGTACATTGAGGCTCAACACGCTGCTTACTCTCTTGTAGCCATTTTTGTGCAGTCGCTAATCCATATTGACGTTTTTCATCAGTCACTACCGCTTCCACTTTTTCCGTTGGCAAAGCATTTTCAATGAACCAGGTTTTACCTTGAATTTTGGCTACGCCTAATCCTTGATAATCTAAATCCTGAATTTCTGCGACGATTTTTTGCGTGGTTTTCTGTTTTTTTTGTGGAGCGTAAAGTAAAGCCATGGTGATGTTTTAATCTGTTTGTATCAAAGAAAGGGATTATTTCAAATAAAGTACGTTTTGTGTAAATAATTCTCGGCTTTTCAGCGGTTTATCGCCTAAATAAGGTTTAAGTGCGATGCGGGTAAAGCGCTTTGCCGCTTGTAATACAGCCTCATCGGTGAATTCCAAACGGTCAAAAGCAAGCAAATCTCTGCCATAAAAGGTCAAGTTATCTTTCACCAACGAAGCGATAAAACCCTTTTCCGCACGATATTGGTAAGTCATCGATTCATCCACTGGTAAACCTGAACCTGCACAATGCAGAAAATCAATGCCATAACCTAAGATTTTAAGTAAATGAAATTCAAATAAGCGCAATGTAGGCTCAACCTGTGGCTGAGTGGCTAAGCCTGTTAAGCATTGCAGATAATGCTGAAAAAGTTGTGAATTGGCCGTTTCGGGCTCGATCACTCGCGTAATCAATTCATTCACATAAAAGCCGCTGTATAAAGCCGTTTGCTGCAAAGGTAGCGTAATTGCCGCGGGCTCTGCTTTCGTGAGTGTTTTTAATGCGCCTTTTCCTGACCAACGAAGAAGTAATGGCGTAAAAGGCTGTAAGACAGATTTCCATGCCGAACGTTTCGCACGTGCACCTTTTGCAATAACCGTCAAACGTCCTGTTTCTTCAGTGAATAAATCCACCAAAAGGCTAGTTTCACTATAAGGACGACGATGTAACACAAAGCCGCGTTGGAGATCCATAAAAGAATTATTTGCCTGATTTTAATTCACTTGGTTGTTTAACACAGCGTTCTACGAGCACTTCACCTACGCTAGTTTGTAATTGACTGAAGTCATCACGCTCCTGCCAATACCAACGAATATTCGCATAATTTCTCCCACGCTCAGAAATCACTCGTGTCAATTTTTCAGTTACATCATTAAAAGTAACGGTCACCTGACTGAGTGTTTTTTTACTTTTCTGTTTTTGCTTGGTATGAACCACACTCACTTCTTTATTGCCTTTACACAAATAAACCGTCGCTGAACCCTTTTGGGATTTTTTATCAACGGTTTGCACTTTCATTTTCTGTGGTGCGGGTTTGCTTAACTCAACATTTTGTGAACAAGCGGAAAGACAAAGTGCGGTTAAAATTACGCTTAATTTTTTTAACATGAATTCTATTTCCATTAAGGTTTGTTTATGATTGCTCACTTTGCGAAATGAGCAAGGATAAACAATCTTATCTAGAAAAATGGGCGATTACTCGCCCACTAAAAATTATTTTTTATACTGATATGAACCATCGGCTTGACGAATGAACTTACCGCCATTTGATAAACGAAGCTCACTCACTCGGCCTTGACTATTCACAGATACCTGTACTTTATCGCCAGGTTTGAAACTGCTTAATGCATTACCTGCACCGCTTGCTTTGGTCATCGCATTCACATCTGAAATATTCAATTTATTATCACGGAATACCTGCATCAGTGAAACACCTTGAGGCACAGTTAATGTTTTTGTCGCACCTGTTGAAGCGGTTTGTGCTGAAGGTTCAGCTGCTTTCACCGCATTGTGGGTTGCTGATTTCGCTTCCACAATTTGAACCTTACTGTCTTTAGTCGCAGCTGGTTTCGCTTCTTGAATTTTACTTGACTCTTTTTTCACGGTTTGAGTCGGCTGAACTGTCGCTTTTTCAGCTACAGGTTTAGGCTGTTTTTTCTCTTGAACCACTGGTGTTTGTTCACGACGAGGTTCTGCTTTATGCTCAACTGTTGCGGTATGTTTTTCTACAGCTGGTTGTACTGTTTTCACGGGTTCTTTAACTGGTGCAGGAGCAACAGCTGGTTGAACCGGTGCAGGTTGAGTTGCTGGTTGTTGAGCAACAGTTTGCTGTGCAGGCTCTACAGGTTTTGATTTTGCGGCATCCGCTTTATCACCTACGTACTCCATGGCTGGAGGTGTATCTGATTTAGTCTCATTTACAGCTTGTTCTGTCATTGCCGGCGCTGCATTGTTATTGTTATCTAATACAGTGGTTTCAACTGGTTGAGACTGATCCAATGATTGGAATTGAACCGGAATTTCATTGCTGTTTTGTTGTTCAAAAGACTCTACCGTATCTGAATTTGGTTTTAGGGTGAAGAAAATGATCAGTAATACCACTAAACCCAAAATAGCAATAAATAAACGGCGATGTTTTTCTGGTAACATTTGTAGAACCTTCCATTTTTCAGGTGATTTCAAGCTTGCTGCTGCAGCGGCTGCCGGTGCAACGGTTTCGGCTTGAGTTGTCACTTCTTCCACAATCTCTTCTGCAGGTGAATTTTCAAAAATCACTTTTTCTTCCGCTACGTTTTCCACTTGAACATTTTCAACAGGCTCTTGAGCGCCGAAAGCACTTGATTGCACTGACTGTTCAGTATTTTCACTTTGGAATGCTTGAGAAGGTGAAAAAGGTTGACTTGCTGCCGCACCAAAAGTTGGTTCGCGGCGAACATGGAATTGTGTATCTGGCTGTTCTTTTTTACCAAATAAACCTTTGGCTTTATCAAAAATTGAGCCACTTTGTTGAACCGGTTTTCTTGGTGTCACAGAGTCAGAGTGATTAAATCCTAAATCTAATTCATTTTGAGATGAATTGTCGTTAGGTTGATTTTTATTATCCACGGTATTACCTCGATTTGCTAAACTAAAGATCGCACAAAAGTGCGGTGAAAAATTGAATCGTATTTTATCGGATCTTACGCTGTGTATAAAGTCTTATTTGGCTCTCCACCGATTTCTCGTGCTAATTTGGGCACTAAATAGCCAGAAGTGAGCGCCTGCAATTCTTTATAAATTTGTAATGCTTTCTCATCTGAAATATAAAAATGGCTCGCCCCCTGCACTTTATCCAACAAGTGCAAGTAATAAGGCAAAATTCCTGCTTGAAACAGCTTATCGCTTAATACTTTTAATGTATGTGGGTTATCGTTCACATCCTTTAAGAGGACCGATTGATTGAGTAAGGTGACTTTAGCCACTGCCAATTTTTGCATAGCGAAAGCGAGTGCCTCATCAATTTCACTCGGATGATTGATATGCGTCACAAACACCGTTTGTAATGGGCTTTTTAGCAATAAATCACAAAATTCATCCGTAATACGCTCCGGAATCACAACCGGCAGACGAGAATGAATACGTAAACGCTGTAAGTGCGGTATTTTTTCAAGACGTTCTAATAGCCACGCCCATTCACTATCCTTCGCCATCATCGGATCGCCGCCCGAAAAAATCACTTCTTCAATTTCAGGATGGGCGGCAATATAGTCTATTGCTTGTTGCCAACTGTTTTTATTACCTGGATTTTGATCGTAAGGGAAATGACGACGGAAGCAATAACGACAGTTAACGGCGCAGCCTCCTTTTGCCATGAACAGCAAGCGATTTTGATATTTATGCAGAATATTAGGCACCGCATTTTTTTGCTGCTCATCTAAAGGATCTTGGCTAAACCCTTCCGCTTCAATAAATTCTTGTTGAGCTGTCATAACCTGCAAAAAAAGTGGGTCTTTCGGATTCCCTTTCTCCATTTTTTCAACAAAAGGTAAAGGCACTCGCATGGCAAAAAGTTTACGGGCAGCGATATCCTCTGCAAAATCGTCAACGGGCAAATTTAAGGTTTTTAATAAGATTTTCGGATCAGAAATCGCATTTTTTAGGGTTTCTAACCAATTTTGTTCTTCTCTAATCGCAATATTTCGGGTTAAAATACGCACTTTCAAACAATCTCTATTTTTTAGGATATTTTTAATATGGCTACATATACTACCAGTGATTTCAAACCAGGTCTAAAATTTATGCAAGACGGTGAGCCTTGTGTGATCGTTGAAAACGAATTCGTTAAACCAGGTAAAGGCCAAGCTTTTACTCGTACTCGTATTCGTAAATTAATTTCAGGCAAAGTATTAGATGTAAACTTCAAATCTGGTACTTCGGTTGAAGCTGCTGATGTTATGGATCTTAACCTGACTTATTCATACAAAGATGATGCATTCTGGTACTTCATGCACCCTGAAACATTTGAACAATACTCTGCTGATGCAAAAGCAGTAGGTGATGCAGAAAAATGGTTATTAGACCAAGCAGATTGTATCGTGACTTTATGGAACGGTGCGCCAATTACTGTTACCCCACCAAACTTCGTAGAATTAGAAATCATCGATACTGACCCAGGTCTTAAAGGTGATACTGCGGGTACAGGTGGTAAACCAGCAACATTAAGCACTGGTGCTGTGGTGAAAGTACCTCTTTTCGTTCAAATCGGTGAAGTAATTAAAGTCGATACTCGTTCAGGCGAATACGTTTCTCGTGTGAAATAATCTTTCATTGAGAGATAAAAAGCGCGGTCAATATTTAATGAATATTGACCGTTTTTTATTGCCTACTCACTCGTTTCAGAAAAATAAAAAATGCGGTTATTTCTAACCGCACTTTGATTGATTATTTCGCTTTTGAGCCTTCTAAATCTAAAGAAGGTTTTCTGTCTGAATTTACACAAATGATTTGTGCTGCAGCATAGAGCGTTGTATTAGGTTTTAAACTAATAGTGTATTTCTCTTGTTTCTTCGGTGCCGCGCGCAAACCTTCGCCCCAGAAATCATCATAAAAATCAGTACGAACTTGGGTTAAATGGTAGTTCTTACAGTTTAAGATTTTATATTGACGAACAGAACGTGCATAACGTCTTTTCTCATTTGGATACACATATAAACCTTTATCCAAATTCACCACCGCATCAAAATGCACTTGGTTTAAATCTTGGTTATCTACCCAAATTGAATCGGTATCAATGTAGTAATTTTTATCTTTTACTAATCGAACATACCCTACTCTATCTTTTGAAGGGGGCGTTAATGTCACCTCTTCTTGTGTAACTGGCGATTGAACAGCTGAACAGCCTGCTAAAAGGGCTACACCTAAAAACGTTAATGCTAATTTTTTCATTTTTCCTCCTTAAAGCTTTCTAAAGCCTGCTGTTAATCTTTTTATACCTTAGCTTAATATTTTACCGTATGTCCATATCCTTCAAGGATCGTTTTAATATGTTCAAGTGACTCTTTTGTCGGTGGTAAAACATCTTCGAGCTCATACTCAAAGCCAAGGGTTTTCCATTTATGAGCCCCTAATCGATGATAAGGGAGAAGTTCGACTTTTTCAATATTGGTCATACCTTCAATAAACTGTCCGAGCAGATGAACATCATGATCATTATCTGTATAGCCTGGAACGACTACATAACGAATCCAAGTGCGCTGATTACGTTTTTGCAGATATTTCGCAAATTCCAGCGTCCGTTTATTTGGTACACCAATCAGGTTTTGGTGTACTTGATCGTTCAGTTCTTTTAAATCAAGCAAAACAAGATCGGTTACATCGAGTAGTTCATCAATAATGTGGTCATAATGACGTACAAAACCATTGGTATCTAAACACGTATTAATCCCTTCTGCTTTACAAGCACGGAACCAATCACGAACAAACTCAGCTTGAAGAATGGCTTCACCACCTGATGCTGTGACACCACCACCGGTTGCATTCATAAAGTGACGATAACTCACCACTTCTTTCATGAGCTCTTCTACACTGATTTCGCGACCACCATCTAGATCCCAAGTATCACGATTGTGGCAATATTTGCAACGCATTAAACAGCCTTGCATAAATAAAATAAAACGAATGCCGGGACCATCCACGGTTCCACAGGATTCAAAGGAGTGAATTCTTCCTAGAACAGACATACATAAATTTCCAAAAAAATAAATCTAGCTAAATTTTACCAAAAATATCATCTATAAAAAATGAGCCTGACTTAAAATCAGGCTCATAATTAAAATATATTTATCAAAGTGCGGTCATTATTCGCTAACTTTTTGAAAGGTTTGCACCACCGGCGCTTGTTCACAATACTCGACCAATACAGGTACAATTGAGGTAAAGTGTGGTGTTGCAAAATGTTGTTCTAAATCGGCTTTGCTTTTCCATTGCTCAATAAAAACATAATGATTAGCTTGTTCGCTATTTTGTTGTAATTCGTAAGATACGCATCCTGTTTCTTGGCGAGTATGCTTAATCAACTCTTGGCATTGAGTGAGAAAATCATTGATTTTGTCTGCTTTTACTGAAAATTGGGCAATAACTGTTAGCATAATTTGCTCTCCTATATATAAAAATAAACCACTTATAAAACTAGTCTATAAGTGGTTTGTATTAAAGCATAACTTTATTTAGAACGATTCTGTGAATGTACGAGTCACGACATCTTGTTGTTGCTCTTTAGTTAAAGAGTTGAAACGTACTGCGTAACCAGATACACGAATGGTTAATTGCGGATATTTGTCCGGATTTTCCATCGCGTCTAATAACATTTCACGGTTTAATACGTTCACATTTAAGTGTTGACCACCTTCTACTGCTGCTTCGTGGTGGAAGTAACCATCCATTAAGCCCGCAAGGTTGCGACGTTGTGCTTCTGGATCTTTACCTAACGCATTTGGTACGATTGAGAAGGTATAAGAAATACCATCTTTCGCGTAAGCAAATGGAAGTTTAGCTACAGAAGTTAATGATGCTACCGCACCTTTTTGGTCACGACCGTGCATTGGGTTTGCACCTGGTCCGAATGGCGCGCCTGCACGACGACCATCTGGGGTGTTACCTGTTTTCTTACCATAAACCACGTTAGAAGTAATGGTTAATACAGATTGTGTAGGCACTGCATTGCGATAAGTTTTAAGTTTTTGAATTTTCTTCATGAAACGTTCAACTAAATCACAAGCGATGTCATCAACACGGTTGTCGTTGTTACCATATTGTGGATAATCACCTTCGATTTCGAAGTCGATCGCTACGTTGCTTGCTACAACATTGCCATCTTTATCTTTGATGTCGCCACGAACTGGTTTAACTTTCGCATATTTAATTGCTGAAAGTGAGTCTGCTGCAACAGAAAGACCTGCGATACCACAAGCCATGGTACGGTATACATCACGATCATGTAATGCCATTAATGCTGCTTCGTATGAATATTTATCATGCATATAGTGGATGATATTTAAGGCAGTCACATATTGTTTTGCCAACCAATCCATAAAGCTGTCCATACGAGTCATGACTGTGTCGAAATCTAACACTTCATCCGTGATTGGTGCAGTTTTCGGACCTACTTGCATACCTAATTTTTCATCGATACCGCCGTTGATTGCGTATAACAATGTTTTCGCTAAGTTTGCACGCGCACCGAAGAATTGCATTTGTTTACCAACAACCATTGGTGATACACAACATGCGATTGCGTAATCATCATTGTTGAAGTCTGGACGCATTAAATCATCGTTTTCGTATTGAACAGATGAGGTATCAATCGATACTTTTGCACAGAAACGTTTGAAGTTTTCAGGTAATTGTTCAGACCAAAGAATTGTTAAGTTTGGCTCTGGAGAAGTACCCATGTTGTAAAGGGTGTGTAAAATACGGAATGTATTTTTGGTTACTAATGTACGACCGTCTAACCCCATACCTGCGATGGTTTCAGTTGCCCACATTGGGTCACCAGAGAATAATTGATCGTATTCAGGTGTACGTAAGAAACGAACCATACGAAGTTTCATGACTAAGTGGTCAACTAATTCTTGAGCTTCAGTTTCAGTAAGTTTACCTGCTTTTAAATCACGCTCGATATAGATATCAATGAAGGTTGCAGTACGACCGAATGACATCGCTGCACCATTTTGTGATTTGATTGCTGCTAAGTAAGCAAAGTACATCCATTGAATTGCTTCTTTAGCGTTAGTTGCAGGATTAGAAATATCAAAACCGTAACTTGCTGCCATTTGTTTCATTTGGCCTAATGCACGGTGTTGTTCTGCGATTTCTTCACGTAAACGGATAGTTGCTTCTAGATTTACGCCATCTTCTAAGTCTTTTTGTAAAGAAGTAAATTGTGCGTATTTATCTTTCATTAAGAAGTCAACACCATAAAGTGCGACACGACGGTAGTCACCAATGATACGACCACGACCGTAAGCATCTGGAAGACCAGTTAATACACCTGATTTACGACAACGTAAAATGTCTGGCGTATAAACATCGAATACACCTTGGTTGTGGGTTTTACGATATTCAGTGAAGATTTTTTTCACTTCAGGATCTAATTCACGACCGTAAATTTTGCATGATCCTTCCACCATTTTAATACCACCAAATGGCATAATGGCGCGTTTTAATGGAGCATCGGTTTGAAGACCTACGATTTTCTCTAAGTCTTTATTGATATAACCTGGTGCGTGAGAAGTAATCGTTGAAGGCGTATGTTCGTCAAAGTCTAATGGCGCATGTGTGCGGTTTTCAACTTTAATTCCTTCCATAACGGTTTCCCAAAGTTTTGTTGTCGCTTCGGTTGGACCTGCTAAGAAAGAATCATCACCTTCATACGGGGTGTAGTTCTTTTGAATAAAATCACGCACGTTGACGTTTTCTTGCCAATCACCGGCAACGAATCCTGCCCACGCAACTTTTTGTGCTTCATTAAGTTCTGACATAGTCATTTCCTTTTTTAATTGATAAAAAATAAGTCTTGTTTAGTTCGTTAGTACATTAGTGAGCTTTGGTTAAATAACGTTGGAATAAGCCGATACAAACCGCACCACCCACAATGTTTCCTAACGTTACTGGAATCAAATTCTTCACAATGAAATGATAGAGATCTAAATCTGCATATTTCATTGGATCCACACCAATTTGTTGCCAAAATTCTGGCGTACTAGAATGAGCTGTGATAATGCCTAGTGGAATCATAAACATATTTGCCACACAGTGTTCAAAACCTGATGCGACAAATAAACCAATCGGCATGATCATAATAAATGCTTTGTCTGTAACAGTTTTACCGGAATAAGACATCCATACCGCTACACACACCATAATGTTACATAAAATACCAAGGTTAAATGCTTCAAACCAAGTATGATGAATCTTATGTTGAGCGGTTGCCAAAATGGTTAAACCCCATTGACCATTTGCTGCCATGGTTTGTCCCCCAAACCAAATCACTGCAGCAATAAATAAACCGCCCACAAAGTTGCCCAAATACACCACAATCCAATTTCGGATCATTTGAGCTGTGGTTATCTTACCGCCTACGCGGGCAACTAAGGTTAAAGTAGAAGAGGTGAATAATTCAGATCCTAAAATTACCACCATAATTACGCCTAAAGAGAAGACTAACCCACCGACTAACTTGGTTAATCCCCAAGGCGCTCCTGCGCTTGCTGTTTGTGTCGTCGTATAGAATACAAAGGCTAAAGCAATACAAGCCCCAGCACTAATACCAGACAGAAATGATAAAAATGGGCGTTTTTGCGCTTTATACGCAGCGACGCTTTCAGCATAATCCGTTGCTTCAACTGGTGTGAGAGCAACAGAAGATTGATTTAAATTTTCTGATGCCATATCTAACTCCAAATAGTTGGTTTATTATTTCTTATACTACAACATAGGTATTCCTATACCCGTTTGGTATTCTACTCTCTTATAAAACCATTGCAAGAAATCCCCGACTTATTCCAAAAAAATTTGATATTTTGCAAGTTTTGGTAAATTTTCTGCTCAAAAAATAAAAAAAGCGGAATATCACTATTCCGCTTTTCATATAAAAATAACAACATTAAAACACGATACGATCTCGGTTTTTCTCTAGTGTGGCTTTGCCAATGCCTTGTACTTCAAGTAGTTGTTCTGCCACAGTGAAATTACCGTGTTTTTCACGATACTGCACAATGGCTTCTGCTTTTTTCGCCCCAATACCAATCAGTGCTTTTTGAATGTCTGATGCGCTAGCGGTATTGATATTTAATTTATCACTCACCGTTTGTTGTACAGTTTGTGATGGTGCTTGCACAGCAGTTTGTTGCTGCACTTGCGTTTGCGGTTGAGCCTGCTCTGCTGTCTTTTCTTCTGCAATTGCTTGTGTACTCAACATCGCGCCTGCAATAAATAATGAACTAAATAAATGTTTCATCAATTTCATAAAAATGCCCTTTATTAACAAATAAGTACCGTTGATTCATATCAACAGCGACATTTTTAAGAAACACCGAAAACACGCAAGAAATTGACCGCACTTTTGCGATCCTGATCGCAAAAATTACATTTAAGTAAATGAAAAAACGACCTTAGCGCACTACCACTGCCGTGCCACTTGCAATCACCATAAACATACTTTTATTACTTACTGTTGCGTAATTAATCTCTACGCCAACCACGGCATTTGCCCCTAAAGCAATCGCTTTTTCCTCCAACTCTTTCAAGGCATCTTGGCGTGCACGACTAATTCGACGCTCATAAACACTAGAACGCCCACCAATCACGTCGGTAATAGCCGCAAAAAAATCACGTATGAAGTTTGCCCCTGCAATCACTTCTCCAAAGACAACTTGTTTATATTCTACGATTTGTTTACCTTCAATATTAGGTGTAGTGGTAATAATCATTTTGTATCCTTTAATTCTCGTTAAAAATCAACCGCACTTTAGGCGGTTAATTTTGATTTTAAAACAGCTAATGCCTTCGCACGATGAGAAATTTTCTTTTTCTCTACGGTTTCTAATTCGGCAAAGGTACAGCCTTTTTCAGGGCTAAAAAAGAGCGAGTCGTAACCGAAGCCATTTTCACCTTTTTCTTCATAAATAATCTGCCCGTCACATTCACCTTGAGCAATGATCGGAGAAGGATCACTTGGGTGTTGTAATAACACAATCGTGCTCACAAATTTTGCTTGGCGACGTTCAGTCGGTACATCGGCTAATTCTGCCAATAATTTTTCTCGGTTTTTCGCATCAGCTTCGTCACCATCCACACCTGCATAACGAGCAGAATATAATCCAGGCGCACCATTTAACGCATCCACCACAAGACCAGAATCATCTGCAATAGCCGGTAAACCTGATTTTTCAGATGCATAACGTGCTTTCAGAATGGCATTTTCAACAAACGTTAAGCCTGTTTCCTCTGGACTTTCAATGCCTAAATCCGTTTGAGCAATCACTTCAAAACCGAAATTGGCTAATACATCCGCCATTTCTTTTACTTTGCCTTTATTACCTGTGGCAAGCACAATTTTTTGTTTCATGATTCTGTCCCTCATATCAAACATTGTCTTATTTTAGCATCTCACCAAAAATTTTCGGAATAAATATTGACCTTAACCTTAGGTTAAAGTTTATGATTCGTGCTCATTCAGTTATCACATAGGAGAAAAACATGAAAAAACTTATGACTTTTATCACACTTAGCGCTGCTGCAGTTTCAATTTATGCCCAAGCTAATGAACAACCACATCAAGCACACATGAATATGTCAATGTCGACAGATTCTGCAATGCAACAAGAATTAATGCAAGGTATGAATCAAATGAATCAAGACATGATGGCAGCTGCGCAATATAAAGATCCTGATGTTGCTTTTGCAGCAGGTATGTTGCCACACCATATTGGCGCAGTAAAAATGGCGGAAGTTGAATTAAAATACGGAAAAGATCCTGAGATGCGTAAGCTTGCTGAGAATATTATTAACGCTCAACAGGCAGAAATTGAACAAATGCAAAAATGGCTTAAAGTGCACAATAAAAAATAAAATAACACAAAAAAAGTGCGGTAAATTAACCGCACTTTTTTAATAGAATTAGTTTACTTCTTTTATTCGTAGCTCTTTTGGCACTTCAAAGAACATATTCTCTTCTAAGCCTTTAAGCTCTTCGATACTATCCGCACCAAATTCTTTTAATCGAGCAATCACGGATTGCACCAACTCTTCTGGTGCTGATGCACCTGCTGTTACGCCAATTGTTTCAACACCTTCAAACCAATCTGCCGCTACATCATTTGGATCATCAATCAATTTTGATTTCACACCCATACGCGATGCCAACTCAGCTAAACGATTAGAATTCGATGAGTTTTTAGAGCCTACAACCACCACTAAATCACACTGTTTCGCTAATTCACGCACTGCTTCTTGACGATTAGTTGTGGCATAGCAAATATCGTTTTTATGCGGGCCTTGAATCGCAGGATATTTATCTTTCAATGCACTGATAGTTTCTGCCGTATCATCAAGAGAAAGTGTGGTTTGTGTCATAAAGGTTAAATCATCATTTTCTTGAACCGGCAAGCGCGCAATATCTTCCACGCTTTCAATTAAGAAAATGCCACCTTCGGCATTATTATACTGCCCCATGGTGCCTTCCACTTCTGGGTGGCCTTTGTGACCGATCAAAATCGCTTTCGTCCCTTTACGGCTCGCACGAGCCACTTGCATATGAACTTTGGTTACCAACGGGCAAGTTGCATCAAACACTTTTAACTGACGATCTTTCGCTTCTTGACGAACGGCTTGTGACACACCATGAGCAGAGAAAATCACAATGGCGCCATCAGGCACTTCGCTCAGTTCTTCCACAAAAATCGCTCCACGCTCACGCAAACCATTTACCACGAAACGGTTGTGCACCACTTCATGGCGCACATAAATCGGTGCGCCATGAATTTCAAGCGCTAATTCAACAATGCTAATGGCTCGATCGACACCTGCGCAAAATCCGCGAGGATTGGCTAAAATTATCTTCATTTTTGACCGCTCTTTTTATCACCTTTAAAGGCATCTAATGCTAATAAACCCGCACCAATACAAATCGCAATATCTGCCACATTGAATACCGGATAATGATAAATATCCCAATAAAAATCTAAGAAGTCCACCACAAAACCGTTATACACACGGTCCACCATATTGGCTAACGCACCGCCAATAATCAGCGCATAAGCTGAGTTTTGTAATTTTTGTTCTGCCGAATTCTTTTTCATAAAGTAAGCCAGCATTAAAGAAATCCCAATTGCGAGCACGATAAAGAAATATTTCTGCCAACCATCATGATCAGCTAAAAAGCTAAATGCCGCACCGTAATTTCGTACGTAAGTTAAATTAAAAACGGGCAATATGTTCACGCTTTCATAGAGATCAAAGCGCTGTACCACAATATATTTGGTCAGTAAATCAAGGATAAATGCGACCGCACTTAGCCAAAGGAATGAAAGTCCTGTTTTATTTTTTGTCATAGGAAATTATCTGTCTTTATAAATGGACGATGATTTTAGCAACTCGAACAACCTTTATAAAGTAAAAGGCATCAAATCATAAAAGGCGAACACATTGGTTCGCCTTTCAATGTTAATTATTTTTTCTTCACCGGTCTTTGCCAACCTTGAATATGACGTTGTGGCACACGAGTGATCACCAACTCATCTTTCTCAATATTTTGAGTAATCGTTGAGCCCGCACCGATCGTTGCGCCATCGGCTACAGTAACTGGTGCAACTAACTGCGTATCCGAACCAACAAAAACATTGTTACCGATGATTGTTTTAAATTTATTGGCACCATCATAGTTACAAGTAATCACGCCCGCACCAATGTTACAGTTTTCACCGATTTCTGTATCACCCACATAAGTGAGGTGATTTACTTTAGAACCTTTCCCTACTGTAGATTTTTTAATTTCCACAAAGTTGCCCACATGGGTTTCAGCCGCTAATTCAGCACCTGGACGTAAACGAGAGAATGGGCCAATCGCTGCTTTCTCACCAATTGTGGCATCTTCTAAAACAGAATAAGGCTTGATTTCAACATCATCACCAATGGTCACGTTTTTCAATACACAACCTGCACCGATTTTTACACGGTCGCCCAAACGCACATTGCCTTCCACAATTACGTTCACATCAATTTCAACATCTTTACCGTGTTCTAATGTCCCGCGCAAATCAAAACGAGCTGGATCAATCAACATGACGCCTGCAAGTAAAAGTTTTTCTGCTTGTTTACGTTGATAATAGCGTTCCATTTTGGCTAATTGTAGGCGGTTATTCACCCCTTCAACTTCCATAAAATCAGTTGCTTGAACAGCTACAATCGGACAACCATCTTGATGAGCTAAGCCAATTACATCAGTAATATAAAACTCACCTTGTGCATTATTATTATCTAAACGCGCTAACCATTTTTTGAAACTTGCACCATCTGAAACTAACACACCTGTATTAATCTCTTGAATTTTGAGTTGCTCAGGCGTTGCATCTTTTTGTTCAACAATCCCTACAACTTTGCCATTTTCACGTACGATTCGACCATAACCTGTTGGGTTATCTAATACGACCGTTAACACTGCGATACCATTTTCAGGTTTCGCATCGATTAATTTTTGCAATGTTTCCGGTGTAATCATTGGGCCATCGCCATACACCATTAAAACATTTTCATCATCACGGAAAAAAGGCATTGCTTGTTGCATAGCATGTCCTGTACCCAATTGTTCCGCTTGGAACACCCAGTTCACGCTTTCATTTGCTAAACGCTCACGCATTAATTCGCCACCGTGACCATAAATCAAATGCACGTTTTCCGCACCTAATTGATTTGCCGTATCGATCACATGTTTTACCATCGGTTTACCTGCCACTTTGTGCAAGACTTTAGGTAAATCAGAATACATACGAGTGCCTTTACCGGCTGCTAAAATCACCACGCTTAATGCTTTATTTGTCATAAATTTTTCTCTTCTTTATAAAAAATTTTGGGCGTATTCTATCGTAGAATGGAGAATATGATAAGCCATTTAATTTTCATACATTCCTGACAAGACAAGATTGTATAAAAATCTCAAATCCTGTAAACTATCCTCCCGTCTTGATAGCTAATCATCTTTTTCTTTTATTTTTGACCGCACTTTTCAGCATTCTGCACAAATTTGCATAAAAGATGATTGGCTATAATCATTTTTATCCCAACACATTTTAGGTCTCTCACTATGGCTACAAATTATATTTTCGTCACAGGCGGTGTGGTTTCATCGTTAGGTAAAGGTATTGCTGCAGCATCATTAGCAGCCATTTTAGAAGCACGTGGCTTAAACGTGACTATTATGAAATTAGACCCTTACATCAACGTAGATCCGGGTACAATGAGCCCAACCCAACACGGCGAAGTATTCGTGACACAAGACGGGGCGGAAACCGATTTAGACTTAGGTCACTACGAGCGTTTTATTCGTACCAAAATGACAAAACGCAATAATTTCACCACCGGTAAAATTTATTCTGAAGTATTACGCAAAGAGCGTCGTGGTGATTATTTAGGTGCGACAATTCAAGTTATCCCGCACATCACCAATGAAATTAAAGATCGCGTGATTGCCGGTGCGCAAGGCCATGATGTAGTTATCGTGGAAGTAGGCGGAACAGTGGGTGATATTGAATCACTTCCATTCTTAGAAGCACTGCGTCAACTTGCCGTGCAAGTAGGACGTGAGCATACTATTTTTATGCACTTAACGTTAGTGCCATATATCCCAACGGCGGGCGAGGTGAAAACCAAGCCAACACAACATTCTGTAAAAGAATTACTTTCGATTGGTATTCAACCAGATGTGCTTATCTGCCGTTCAGATCGCATGGTTCCACCAAATGAGCGTGCAAAAATCGCCTTATTCTGTAACGTGCCAGAACGTGCAGTCATCTCATTAAAAGATGTGAATTCGATCTACCAAATTCCAGCATTATTGAAATCGCAAGGTTTAGATGAATTCATCTGCCAACGTTTCCACTTAGACTGTCCTGAAGCGGACCTTTCTGAATGGGAACAAGTGCTTTATCAAGAAGCCAACCCTGTGGGCGATGTCACCATCGGTATGGTAGGTAAATATACTGAATTACCAGATGCGTATAAATCAGTGAATGAAGCCTTAAAACACGCAGGTTTGAAAAACCGTTTAAGCGTGCATATCAAATACATTGATTCACAAGATGTTGAAACCAAAGGCACTGACGTATTAAAAGGCGTAGATGGTATTTTAGTACCAGGCGGCTTTGGCTATCGCGGTGTAGAAGGCAAAATCTTGACTGCAAAATATGCACGTGAAAACAATGTTCCTTACCTCGGTATTTGTTTAGGGATGCAAATTGCATTAATCGAATACGCGCGTAATGTTGCAGGTCTTGAGAAAGCGAATTCATCTGAATTTGATCGTAACTGTGAGCAACCTGTTGTGGGCTTAATTACAGAATGGCAAGATGCGGAAGGCCACATTGAAACCCGTGATGATAATTCAGATCTCGGTGGTACGATGCGTTTAGGAGCACAACAATGCCATTTAATTGAAGGTTCAAAAGCGCGTGCATTATATGGCAAAGAAACCATTGAAGAACGTCACCGTCACCGTTATGAAGTGAACAATAATCTGCTTCCACAAATTGAAAAAGCAGGTCTTAAAGTGACGGGCTTATCTGCGGATCGTAAATTAGTGGAAATCATTGAAGTACCGAACCACCCATGGTTTGTGGCATGTCAATTCCACCCGGAATTTACATCAACACCACGTGATGGTCACCCATTATTCGAGGGCTTTGTCAAAGCAGCCAGAGAAAATCAGTTAAAAACTGAAAAGTAATTTGTTGATAATACGATGAAAAAGTGCGGTCAAAAATTCTTGTGTTTTTGACCGCACTTTGTATTAATAGGGAATAAAATTATCTATGCCTTATTCACTCATTTAATAACGGATAACTAAAAATGAAACTTGCCGTAATGTTACCTGCATACAATGCAGAAAATTTTATCACTGAATGTTTAGATTCATTGGTGAATCAGACATTTAGTGATTTTTGTATTCTTGCGGTTAATGATGATTCTACCGATAACACAGGCAAGATTCTCGAGAATTATGCAGCGAAAGATGCTCGCTTACGCGTTTATCACTTTTCTGAAAACCAAGGTGAACCTGCCGTAATGCAATTCACTATGGATATACTTAAAGAGATGGATGTGGAATATGTCGCTCGCATGGATGCCGATGATATTTGTGTACCACACCGTTTTGAAAAACAAGTTCAATATTTAGATAAGCATCCTGAAATTGATATTTTAGGAAGTAATGCTCTGCTCTTTAATGATGGGCAAACTGATAAAATGACTAAAGTGAGTACACTTCCTCTTTTAGATAAAGATATAAAAGCACATTTTTCTTTAGCTCGTGACAATATCATTAATCCCTCTTCAATGTGGCGACATTCTAGTGTCAAAGTGCTCGCCATTAATTATGCCAAAACCGCCACAGCGCCCGATTTTCATATGTGGGTACAATGCGCATTACACAAAAAGAAATTTGCAAATTTACCGGAGCCCTTGTTGCTTTATCGACTACATCCCGGACAAGAAAGTAAAAAACAAGAAAAAATTAGCGAGGCCGTTCAATACTCGATGGAACTCTGGATCGGCCATTTATTTCCTGACTTAACATTGAAAGAAGTGAGCTTACTAAGCCGAACGTTACACGAAAAATCCATTAAACTCAGCAAGGAAGAGTTTGAAATGGCATTTTCGGCTTACGATAAGGTTCAATCTACTCGTGAGATTTCATTATTTGGAGAAGATCGACATACGATGTTCAGCATTTTAGACCAACGCATCCAATTATTGAAAAAACTTTTATATCAATGCGTTCAATAACGCTTTGATTTCTACCATTCTACTTCCCCAATTTAAATAGGATTGGGGAAATTTTATTCATTTAATCTCAAAGCGCGGTCATTTTTAACCAAATTTTTGCAATAACATCACCGCACTTTACATATCCAGCCTATTTCTCAAAAATGGCTTCGACGGTTAATTCCTTGTAGTGATAGCCCTTTTCTTGACTAAATTGCATTTCAAGTGAACCTAAATAGATAGCAAAACTTGGCGCATCAATTTTTAGTAAGTCTTTACGGATGAGTTTAAGATCTGATTCCGCCAGTTTTTTCATTGAATCTAAATGATGTTGTTGAAAGACCTGTTTAATATGCTGATCCATATCGGTACAATATCTATCATGTTCTTCAACAAAACAAACTTCGGCTCGTTCTTTTGGCTCATTCTCTTCTTTTTTCGAGCTGTTATCGTCCACACGATAGAATTGATAGACTGGCACATGGATCCATTTTTTATATGAACTCACATCAATTGATGACCATTCAAACTCAGCTTCTCTAACCGGACTATTTTGCAGAGCCATAATGTCGCTATCATTGATACGGAAAGAATGTTCATAAACATCCAATGAAATCAGTTCATTCGCTTTTTCACCATATCTTCGTACAAAGGCTTTTCGTTTCTCTTCATAATTAGAGCTGTCATAAGGCCCTAAGTCCAAACGATGGACTAAATAATCAGATACATCATCTAATTCATTCCAATCTTGGCGTTCGTTTTCTGGCATATTTTCTAAACGACTAAAAAAATCCACATCATCACGAATTTTTCCTTGCCCATCAGATAAATTAAGCTTTGTGAGTAAATGCTCAAAACGTTCCGTTTGGCTTTGATAAGCGATTTCTTTTGGTTTCACCACCCAAGTCATGGCAAAAATTGCGGCCATTACAACGACAGAAATCAAACGATATTGGCGAATTTTAGGGATGATTAAAATGGCATAAGCCACCGTAATCGCTGAGGCTAATGCCACTAAATAAATCCGTTGTTCAGTCCAAGCATAGGCACTTATTCGACGGTCAATGGCCAACCATAGCAGTACAATGGGCACAATGGAAAGGTATGGGAAAAACTTAAAGAAACCATCCCAATTTGCTTTAATACTAATACTACGTAAAGCGTAAACACCTAAGCCACCAACTAAATAAGGCAACGCAATATTCGACACCATCCCTTTGGGTAAGGCCTCTGCTAAGATAATTTTGCCCACATAAGCATAAAGTAGCGCAGTAAAAATCATCAAGGCGGGCGCTAAGATAAAATTTACTAAAATTTCAACGCTACGATTTAGCGTCATCTCTGTATTTTCTTGGCGCTGTTGAAAAACCAAAAAGAATAAAGGAAGACAAAATGCGGTAATTGAGGAATAAAGATGCTTTTGAAACCATTCACTAAAATCAATATTAAATAATGCACTGATTGAAGCCAAAATTGCAGCGACCAAACCAGAGACGAGCCCCCAGCCAGCGATGGATGACGTGATGTAATATAGCGTCGTAAAATTACGATAAGTAAAGGCTTGATTGTTTCTGAAAAATGGAAAACCACATAATATCAATAATACAATAAATTGAGCGCTCCAAAACTTAGGGCTATAAGCATAAAAATCAGCATTATCATTCACTTGCCAAATGGTGAAAACGGCAATAATCGGCACAATCCACGAAAAACGATACCAGGCATAAGGGCGAGATAAATAAATAAAGACAAACAGCATCGGCTCAAATAGCCAATAAGCTAAATGATCTTTTTCTGAATTCATATCCACAAACCAAATCCCAAGAGCAAACGTAGCAATCATGAAGATTTCAATCGGATGGGTGGATATCGCTGATTTTATTCGTGTTTTGGTTTGGTGAAAAAAAGTCGAAAGAGACATAATGATTCCTTTTTCAATGCAAGAAAGTCTCAATTAAGAATAAATAATTCGTCGTAAAATAATACGAAATTTCGTGCAACTGTAACTAACTTTTGAAGGCAATTCCACTGAAATAAAAGAAATAATTGGCGAAAAAGAGACAAAAACTTACCGCACTTGATTGAAAAATAAGATACAGATCAAAGTGCGGTCATTTTTCCAAGACAAATTTCTAAATTTGCTTTATTATATTCCCGTTTTAGGTTCGCCTAACTAATTTTAATTAACTTTAAACAGAGGAAAACAAAATGGCAAAAATCGTTAAAGTCATTGGTCGTGAAATCATCGACTCTCGTGGTAACCCAACTGTAGAAGCTGAAGTTCATCTTGAAGGTGGTTTCGTTGGTTTAGCAGCTGCTCCATCAGGTGCATCTACCGGTTCTCGTGAAGCATTAGAATTACGTGACGGCGACAAATCTCGTTTCTTAGGTAAAGGTGTATTAAAAGCGGTTGCGGCTGTAAACGGTCCTATCGCAAATGCATTAGTGGGTAAAGAAGCGTCTAACCAAGCTGAAATCGACCAAATCATGATCGATTTAGACGGTACTGAAAACAAATCTAACTTCGGTGCAAACGCAATCTTAGCGGTATCTTTAGCAAACGCAAAAGCAGCAGCTGCGTCTAAAGGTTTACCTCTTTACGCTTACATCGCAGAACTTAACGGCACTCCAGGCGTTTACTCTATGCCATTACCAATGATGAACATCATCAACGGTGGTGAGCACGCAGATAATAACGTTGATATCCAAGAATTCATGATTCAACCAGTTGGTGCGAAAACATTACGCGAAGCACTTCGTATCGGTGCTGAAGTCTTCCACAACCTTGCGAAAGTATTAAAATCTAAAGGCATGAGCACGGCTGTAGGTGATGAAGGTGGTTTCGCACCTAACTTAGCATCTAACGCTGACGCTTTAGCATGTATCAAAGAAGCTGTAGAAAAAGCAGGTTATGTATTAGGCAAAGACGTCACTTTAGCAATGGACTGTGCATCTTCTGAGTTCTATAACAAAGAAACTGGCAAATACGAAATGAAAGGCGAAGGCCGTTCATTCACTTCTCAAGAGTTCACACACTATCTTGAAGAATTAACTAAACAATACCCAATCGTGTCTATCGAAGATGGTCAAGATGAATCTGACTGGGAAGGTTTCGCATACCAAACTAAAGTGTTAGGCGACCGCGTTCAATTAGTGGGCGACGACTTATTCGTAACCAACACCAAAATCTTAAAAGAAGGTATCGAAAAAGGTATCGCAAACTCTATCTTAATCAAATTCAACCAAATCGGTTCTTTAACTGAAACTTTAGCAGCAATTAAAATGGCTAAAGATGCAGGTTACACAGCAGTTATCTCTCACCGTTCAGGTGAAACCGAAGATGCGACTATCGCTGATTTAGCGGTTGGTACAGCAGCAGGTCAAATCAAAACTGGTTCTATGAGCCGTTCTGACCGTATTGCGAAATACAACCAATTAATCCGTATCGAAGAAGCATTAGAACGTGCTGGCACACCAGCTCCGTTCTTAGGTTTAAAAGCGGTTAAAGGTCAAGCGTAATTCACGCTGAATTTACTGTAAAATCTCACCGCACTTTGCACAAAAGTGCGGTGTTTTTTTAAGGTGTTTTTATGAAGACACAATCTGATTCACTTCTTACTGAACCTTGGCTATCTTGGGCTATCGAAATCCAAAGCATTGCACAAAACGGGCTAACTTATTGCAAAAATATCTATGATATTGAACGCTATGAACGCTTGCGGGATTTGTCTGCTGAAATGCTCGCTTATAAAACAGCAATACCCAAAGAAACCGTCAAATCATTTTTCTGCAATGGGGCAGGTTATCAAACCCCTAAAATCGACTCGCGTGCAGCTATTTTTAAAGATGATAAAATTTTATTAGTACAAGAAAATGATGGACTTTGGTCACTGCCTGGCGGCTGGATAGATGTGCTAGAAACCATTCATAGTAATACGATTAAAGAAGTACGCGAAGAAGCGGGGCTTAATGTTAAACCGACTTTCATTATTGCTATTCACGAACAACATAAACGAAATTTTCCGCCTTTTGCGCATCCTGTACTCAAAACCTTCGTCATGTGCGAACCATTAAGTGGTGAATTTCAACCAAATAGTGAAACTGTGCAATCTGCCTATTTTGCGTTGAGTGAACTGCCACCAATGAATGAAGAAAAAAATACGCCCGCACAGGTTGAACTTTGCTTTCAAGCACACCATAGTAGTCACTGGACTACACAATTTGATTAGGAAATACCATGTTACATTTAACCCTCGAAGATCAACTCTTTCTCGGTCAACCAAAACAAGTCGGCACACACTCGACTGTGCATGATCATCTGGCGGTAATGTTTGAAGATGATGGCGAAACCGGCTATTTTTATGCATTAGATATGCGTCAAAATGCGCAGCCTGTTGTCGATTGCTTACATGTTTATAATGTTGATAACACACGCAATCACCACGAAGCACGTAAATTAGAAATCTGCTGGGATGAAAGTGGTTATTTAGCCTTATTGCTCATTAACGGCTATCCCCATGCTGTATTTGATTTTGCCCATTTGATCGGCTATAACACCAACAAACATCCTCAGCCTGACTTAATGAGCATGTGGACACACGAAGAAATCACCAATGAACGTGCGACAGCATGGCTTGGTGTGAATACGATTAAATAGGATTAACTATGCGATTTTACCGCGGTCTTCAGCCTTTCAAGGTCATGAGTTTTGATCTTGATGATACCCTTTACGATAACAGTGATGTCATTCGTTTAGCCGAAGAACGCTTTCTTCAATGTGTGCAAGAACACGCGCAACTAAGCGATCTTACCTCAGAATATTGGCGAGAATGGAAATGGCAATTGGCGGAGAAAGATCCCTTGATTGCTGAAGATGTGATTGCCTGGCGCGTCGAAACGTTACGCAACTTACTGACACATCATGGTAAAAGTGCGGTTGAAATTGACCGCACTTTAGCGCTTGCCATGGAAGAATTTATTGAATGGCGACATAAAATTAATGTCCCCACTGAAAGCATCGAAGTGGTGAATCAACTGAAAGATCGCTACCCACTTAGCGTGATTACTAACGGTAATGTGATTGCAACACGTATTGGATTTAAACACTTTCAGCTGAGTTTACGTGGTGGAGAACAAGGCAGAGCGAAACCTCATCAAGATTTGTTCCACCAAACCGCCCATTATTTTGGCGTAAAACCGAGTGAAATTTTACATATCGGTGATAACTTAACCACGGATGTTCAAGGCGCCATTCAAGCTGGCTGCCAAGCTGTATGGATTAATTTATCGGGTAAAAACCTCAATTCATTTACTGAAGCAAGTGTTTTGCCTACATTAGAAATCAATCATTTAACTGAATTATTAACACTTTAACCCTATGATGAAAAAGAAAAATCAAATTCTCGTCAGCCTTTCCATTGTGGCTTTATTGGGCGGTTGCTCAGAAGAGCAAGTTCAACGAGATGTTTATAATAGCCTTGAGGATTGTTTAGCCGATTGGCAAAAAATTGAATTGTGCGAAGCTGACCAATCTAATGAAAATAACAGCGGCACAACTGCACATGCTGGATCTGGTTCCTCTCTCTCGGGCAATTTAAATACACGTCCAAGCAATAATAGTGAATGGTCAGAAGACAATCAGACCGTTAAACAAACCTTAAATCCTGATGGTGCAACTCATTCTGGCAATTCAAGCAGCACAGAGGGAGCAAGCCACACTAGCTCAGCAACAGGAGAAGGACACGGCAGTATGGGTAGTGCGATTGCAGGTGCAGCAATGGGCTATATGATCGCGCGTACGATGGGCTCATTTTTAGGCCCTAGTTACAATCCAAGCAATCGTGCCGTCTCAACGCCAACGGGTCAAGTTATTCAACCGCAAACTAATCGTTCTGTCGGTAAGCCCGTATTAGTTAAAGGCAATGCAGGCAGTACTTACAGCAAACCAGTTTCACGCGGTGGCTTTAAAAGTTCTAACTCAAGTAGTAGCCGTAGCTCAGGCGGTTAAATATGAAACGAATCACAGGCTTTCCTACTCGCCCCAATATGGTGCAACAATTATTAGATGTGGGCTTTGATTACTATAACCTGCCTTCCTCTGATGGCTCCCATTATTGGTCGGACAATGTAGCATATGAATTTACCCTAGCGGAAATCGATCGTATTGAAGACGCCACCAACGAATTGCATGCGATGTGTATGGATTTTGTTGCCGATGAAATCAAACAAGGTGATTATGCCTATTATCGCTTCACCGATTTACAGAAAAATCTGATTGAACAAACATGGTCTAAAAACGTACCGCACTTATATGGCCGTTTTGATTTTGGTTATGACGGTGAAAACCTCAAAATGTTTGAATACAATGCCGACACCCCAACTTCCCTGCTTGAAGCTGCCGTGGTGCAATGGCAATGGTTAGAGCAAATTGAAGGCTTAGCGCATCGTGACCAATTCAATTGGATTCACGAAGAATTGCTTAATCGCTTTCAGTTTATTCAACAGCAAACTGGATTAAAAGATTTCCATTTTAGTGCCATGCAAGAAGCAGGCCGTGAAGATTGGGGCAATATCGATTACCTAGCGGATGTGGCTTACAACGCAGGTTGGCATATTCATCAGCTTGCTATTGAAGACGTGGGTTACGATAAAGACAGTCAGCAATTCCTCGATCTGAATAATCAACCTATTGATTGTTTATTTAAGCTCTACCCACTTGAATGGATGACCACGACAGAATATGCACCACACATGCTTAACTCATCCACCACCTTTATTGAACCGGCGTGGAAATTACTATTAAGCAATAAAGTGCTATTGGCGAAATTATGGCAAAAACATCCAAATCATCCATTATTACTACCCGCTTACTTTAGCAAGCATGATATTACAGATCGCCAATCAATATGGGTGAAAAAACCAACCTTAGGCCGTGAGGGCGCGAATGTTTTTTACTATGAAAAACGTAATGGTCTAGAATTTGCCGCCAAAGGTAGCGAACATTCTGCCTTTTACGATCAAGCAGGTTACATCTATCAACAAAAATTTGAACTGCCAAATTTTGATGGCATGTACCCTATGATTGGTTCTTGGGTAGTGGGTGATGTGGCTTGTGGCATTGGATTAAGAGAAGATTTTACCCCAGTTACCGGCAATGATAGCCACTTCATTCCGCATTACTTTGTGGAATAAAAACAACGCAAAAACTGACCGCACTTAACAGATAATAAGGAGATAAATATGTATCCATTTAGTTTTCAAAACCCTACTCGCATTGAATTTGGCCTCGATAAAGAAAAAGAGATGGGGAAATATATGCACGAATACGGTGCAAAAAAGGCCTTAATTATCTATGGCAGTGAGCGTGTCAAACAATCCGGTTTATTTGAAGATGTGGCGAAAAGCTTGCGTGAGCAGGGAATTGAATATATTGAATGTGGTGGGGTAAAAAGCAACCCGACAATCAGCAAAGTCCGTGAAGCCGTTGTAATGGCGAAAGCCTTCGGTGCAGATAGTGTGTTGAGTATCGGTGGTGGATCTTGCCTTGATAGTGCAAAAGCGATCGCGGCTGGTGCATGCTATGACGGCGATACTTGGGATTTCTTTAAAGGCACACCGGTGCAAAAAGCATTAATGATTTTCGATGTGATCACCCTTGCGGCAACAGGCAGTGAAATGAACTGGGGCTCAGTCATTACCAATGAAGAAACACAGCAAAAATATTCGATTCATAGCAATCATTTATTCCCAAAAGTATCAGTCATTAATCCGAAATTACAAGCGACTGTCAGCCGTGATTATTTAGTGTATTCTGCTGCAGATATTATTGCTCATTCGATTGAAGCCTATTTCACGGCGGAATATCGCCCTGAAATTATTGATTTCTTAGTAGAAAGCAATATTAAAACCGTTATTCGCACCACGGAAATCTTGCTTAATGACCCACAAGATCTCAATGCACGTGGTGAATTTGCCTGGGCGGCTACACTTGCGTTAAATGGTTTAACGCATTTAGGTATCTCACCTTACGGTTTCCCAAATCATATGATTGAGCATTCCATGAGTGCGATTTCAGATGTGCCACATGGAGCTGGGCTTTCTGTGATTATGCCTGCATGGATGCAATGGTATCAATCTCAAAGACCTGCTCAATTCAAACGCTTTGCTAAAGAAATATTTGGCCTAGATAATGCTGAAGAGGGTATTCAAGCTTTAAAAACCTGGTTTGATAAAATCGGCACACCAACTCGCCTTGAACAACTTGGCATTGATGATAAAACCTTATCTGAAATTGTCGATAATGCGGTTCAAACCGCTATCAGAGCGAAAGTGGAAAAAACGTATACTAAAGAAGCTATTGAAGCCATTTTCGCTTTAGCGAAGTAATCTCTCATAAGAAAGAGCAGTCAAATTCAAAATATAATGAAATTTGACCGCTCTTTTTATATTCTCAATATTTCACTTTATTGAAAAGAACACAAAAAAATAACCGCACTTTAGTTACCCAAAGTGCGGTTAATTTGAATTAAGTTTTAACGCTTAATTATAGTGAAGCTTGATCAACAGCCACACCAGCACCCATAGTTGTAGAGATGCTTACTTTCTTGATAAAGATACCTTTTGCAGTAGTTGGTTTTGCTTTGTTTAAAGCAGCCAATAATGCTTGAAGGTTTTCTTTTAATTGAACTTCAGAGAAGTTTGCTTTACCAATTGTTGTGTGGATGATACCGTTTTTATCGTTACGATAACGGATCTGACCAGATTTAGCATTTTTAACTGCTTCAGCAACGTTTGGTGTTACGGTACCAACTTTAGGGTTTGGCATTAAACCACGTGGGCCTAATACTTGACCTAATTGACCAACAACACGCATTGCATCAGGAGAAGCGATAACAACGTCAAAGTTCATTTCGCCTTTTTTGATTTGCTCTGCTAAATCTTCCATACCGACTAAATCAGCGCCAGCTTCTTTAGCTGCATCTGCGTTAGCACCTTGGGTGAACACAGCTACGCGTACTTCACGACCAGTACCGTGTGGTAATACTGTTGCACCACGAACGTTTTGGTCTGATTTACGAGGATCGATACCTAAGTTTACTGCAACGTCAACACTTTCAACGAATTTAGCTGTTGCGAATTGTTTTAATAACGCGATTGCTTCGTTGATTTCGTATGCTTTAGTAGAATCTACGCCAGCTTTGATTGCTTTCATTTTTTTAGTCAATTTAGCCATCGTATTATTCCTCCACCACTAAGCCCATTGAGCGAGCAGTACCAGCAATTGATTTCATTTTAGTTTCGATAGTCGCGCCAGTCATATCTGCTGCTTTAGTTTCAGCGATTTGACGAACTTGATCTAAAGTTACTTTACCCACTTTATCTTTGTTCGGTTTACCAGAACCAGATTTGATACCTGCAGCTTTTTTCAATAATACTGCTGCTGGTGGAGTTTTAGTAATGAAAGTAAATGAACGGTCTGCATATACAGTGATAACAACTGGAATTGGTAAACCTTTTTCAATGCTCTCAGTACGAGCGTTGAATGCTTTACAGAATTCCATGATGTTCACACCTTGTTGACCTAATGCAGGACCAACTGGTGGTGATGGGTTTGCCATACCAGCTGCAACTTGCAACTTAACGTATGCTTGGACTTTTTTTGCCATTTTTTAGTTTCCTCTAAATGGGTGATAACGCCGAAATCGGCTCCCCTGTTAATGAAAGGCTGTATTTTAATTAATCAGCCTCGAAATTTCAAGCAGAAAAACTACTCGAAAAACAACCGCACTTTATTTTTTAAGTGCGGTCATTAAATTTCTTATTTTGGAAAAGGGAAATTAACGTGTTTTTTCCACTTGACCAAATTCAAGCTCAACTGGTGTTGCACGACCGAAGATCGATACTGATACTTTTAAGCGGCCTTTTTCGTAATCTACTTCTTCAACCGTACCATTAAAGTCTGCGAATGGACCTTCTGTCACACGCACTTCTTCACCTGGTTGATATTCTTTACGATGACGTGGTTTTTCAGCACTTTGCTCTAAACGATTTAAAATTAAATCCGCTTCACGTTTAGAAATTGGTGCTGGTTTATCTGGTGTCCCCCCGATAAAGCCCATTACACGTGGTACACTTTTCACTAAGTGCCATGTGTCATCATTCATTGCCATTTCAACTAATACATAGCCAGGGAAGAATTTACGTTCACTTTTACGACGTTTACCTGCTACGTTTTCAACGACTTCTTCAGTCGGCACTAACACTTCGCCAAACTGATCTTCCATTTGTTGTTGTTTGATATATTCACGCAATGTGATTGCAACACGACTCTCAAAGCCTGAGAATGCTTGCAATACATACCAACGTTTTTTGGATACGTTTTCAGTTTCGCTCATTTTAGAATCTCAAATCAGTTAAGAAGTTAATCAATGCAATGATAATTGAATCAATTGCCCAGAAGAATAAAGAAGTAAGCACCGTTACTGCAATAACGATTAAAGTTGTTTGACGTGTTTCTGCACGAGTTGGCCATACCACTTTACGACCTTCAACTTTTGCTTCGCTAAAGAATGTACGAGCTTTTGTACCTTGGTTGGTAATTGCAGCGAAACCAAAGGCAATTAATAAGGCGACAACTACGCCAACTACACGCACAGGTAAAGAAAAGGCTTCTTTAAAATAAACGTTACCAATTGCTGCTGCGGTAAAAAATGCCACAGAAAGAATCCAAAGAAGCGTGTTTAAGCCTTTTGATTTTCCTTCTACGACTTGTTCTTGGTCGTGTTTCTTTTTCTCAACAATTTCAGTTGCCATAATTGAATCCGTATAAAATAAGGGATAAATAATTTTTAGATTAATTTCAGAACGTGCGATTGTAGCATTTTCTTTCGGAATTGCCTATGAAAAATGTCAGAAAAAACAACCGCACTTTCTGTTAATTTTTATATTCGAGTTTTGGTGGTTTGTTATCAACGATGGTTTCTTCATCCACAATCACTTTTTTCAAGTTTTCGATTGAAGGTAAATCATACATCGTATCTAACAATACAGCCTCAACGATTGAGCGTAAACCACGCGCACCGGTTTTACGTTCAAGAGCTTTTTTCGCCATCGCTTTTAATGCTTCTGGCGTGAATTCAAGCTCTACATCTTCTAAGCCAAATAATGCTTGATATTGTTTGGTCAGTGCATTTTTCGGTTGAGTAAGGATCTGAATTAATGCTTCTTCATCTAATTCGCTTAATGGCGCAATCATTGGAAGACGACCAATAAATTCTGGAATCAAACCAAATTTCATTAAATCATCCGGCTCAACTTGACGGAATAATTCAGAAAGATTTTCTTTATCTTCTTCCTTCTCTACTTTAGCATCAAAACCAATTCCGGTATCAGTTTGTGTACGCTTACCGATGATTTTATCTAAGCCAGCAAATGCCCCACCACAAATAAAGAGGATTTTTGAGGTGTCCACTTTCAACATTTCTTGTTGAGGATGTTTACGTCCACCTTGTGGAGGCACAGACGCAATAGTGCCTTCAATTAATTTTAATAAGGCTTGTTGCACACCTTCACCAGACACATCGCGAGTAATAGACGCACCTTCTGATTTACGGCTGATTTTATCAATTTCATCAATATAGATAATGCCCTGCTCTGCTTTTTCTGTATCGTAATCGCAGTTTTGCAATAATTTTTGTAGAACATTTTCCACGTCTTCGCCCACATAGCCTGCTTCAGTTAACGTCGTCGCATCGGCCATAGCAAAAGGTACATTTAAACGACGCGCCAAGGTTTGAGCTAATAAGGTTTTACCGCTACCAGTTGGACCAATTAACAAGATGTTACTTTTACCTAATTCCACATCATTGCTTTGGTGATTCGTGCGTAAGCGTTTATAGTGATTGTAAACCGCCACTGACAAGACCTTTTTCGCATAATCTTGCCCAATTACATAATCATCTAAGTGTGCACGAATTTCGTGTGGTGTTGGTAATTTTTCTTCAACTGCCAGTTCGCTAGGTGTTTCGATTTCTCCACTGTCTTCTAACATACTGTGGCAAAGCTCGATACACTCGTTACAAATATAACCATCTGTACCCGCAATTAATTTACCTACTTCACTTTTTTCTCTTCCGCAGAAAGAACAGTGAAGATCGTTATCATTTGTTGTCATGTTAAATCCTTAACGTTTAATCAACACATCGTCCACTAAGCCGTAAGCTTTTGCTTCTTCTGCCGACATAAAGTTATCACGATCTGTGTCTTTTTCGATACGTTCAATGCTTTGACCAGTATGGAAAGCAAGACGCTCGTTTAAGGTTTGTTTAATTTTTAAAATTTCTTGAGCGTGGATCTGAATATCTGATGCTTGTCCACGGAAACCACCTAACGGTTGGTGAATCATCACACGAGCATTCGGTAATGCCGCACGTTTTCCTGCCGCACCACCCGCTAGTAAAAATGCGCCCATTGAGCACGCTTGACCAATACAAAGGGTACGCACATCCGGTTTAATAAATTGCATGGTATCGTAAATTGCCATACCCGCAGTTACCGAACCACCTGGTGAGTTAATATAAATATTGATGTCTTTTTTCGGATCTTCTGATTCTAAGAAAAGTAGCTGTGCCACGATCAAGTTTGCCATACGATCTTCTACTTCACCACTTAAGAAGATCACGCGCTCTTTTAATAGGCGGGAATAAATGTCGTACGAACGTTCACCACGAGAGGTTTGTTCGACAACCATAGGAATTACACTCATTTTTGCCCCTAAATATGTGCTAAAAAATCGGGCAATATTCTACCCGAAAATCAGTAAAAACAAAAATGCGGTCGCTTTTCATTGAAAAAAACAACCGCACTTTTCGATGATATACCTGTGAATTTAATTCACGTTATATCAATTATTATGCTTGTGGATTCATGATCTCATCAAATGAAGACGCTTTTTCAGTCACTTGAGCTTTAGCAAGAACGGCATCAACGGCTTGTTCTTCTAATACTACGTTGCGAATGTTGTTCATTAACTCTTCATTTTTGCTGTAATATTCAACTACTTCAGCTGGTTGTTCGTAAGCAGAAGCGATATCTGCGATCATTGCTTTCGCACGTTCTTCATCCGCTTTCAATTCGTTTGATTTGATCACTTCAGAGAATAATAAACCAACTTGAACACGACGTTTTGCATCTGCTTCAAATAATTCGCGTGGTAATTGTGCTGCTTGTTGTGCATTGCCACCGAAACGTTGTGCTGCTTGGTTACGTAACACATTGATTTCTTCTTCTACAGCAGAAGCTGGAACATCAATTGGGTTTTGTTCGATTAAACCGTTGATTACTTGTTGTTTAACGCGAGAAACTAATGCGTTTTTCAATTCACGTTCCATGTTTTTACGGATTTCTGCACGTAAATCTGCCACAGTTTTGGTGTTTGGACCAAATTTAGCAACGAACTCATCTGTTAATTCTGGTAATTCCATTTCTTCTACTTTTTTCAAGGTGATCGCAAATTTTGCATCTTTACCTTTTAAGTTTTCAGAATGGTATTCCGCTGGGAAAGTCACATTGATATCAAATTGCTCGCCTGCTTTGTGACCTACGATGCCCTCTTCAAAACCAGGAATCATGCGGCCTTGACCCATGAATAGAACAAAATCAGTTGCTTTACCGCCTTCGAATTCTTCGCCATCTACTGAACCAACGAAGTCGATTGTTACGCGAGAATCTGCTTTCGCTGCTGCTTTGCTTTCAGCCCAAGTTGCTTGTTGTTTACGTAATACATCGATCATTTTATCGATATCAGCTTCAGTGATTTCAACAGTTGGTTTTTCAACTTTGATGTTTTCTAAGCCTTTTAATTCAACTTCTGGGTACACTTCGAAAGTTGCAGTGAATGATAAATCTTTACCTGGTTCAAACGTTTCGATAGCGAAAGTTGGACGACCTGCGATGTTGATTTTCTCAGCGATTACTGCGTCAAAGAAATGACGTGGTAATAAATCATTTAATACATCTTGACGGATTGATGCGCCAAAACGTTGTTCAATGATGTGAGCTGGCACGTGACCTTTACGGAAACCATCAACACGTACATTTTTTGCTGCACGTTTGAATTCTTCACGAGTTGCTTTTTCTACAGCTTCAGCTGGAACGGTGATCGTCACGCGACGCTCTAAACCTTGAGTTGTTTCAATATTTAATGACATTTGTAACCTCAATTAATGTTGCACTCGGTAAAAACCACACCGAACACGTTATTGTTTGTAAAAGTAAAAAACCGCCAAATTATAGCGAAAGAAAATCAAACAGTCGATAGAAACCGGAAAATTCACTGGAAAACCGGCTAAAATTGCACAATTTATCAACAATTTTTGATAAAGAAAAAAGTGCGGTCAAAAATAACCGCACTTTTTATCGAATTATAAACCTTTCGGTAAACGAATTTTTTGACCTGGGAAAATCTTATCCGCGTCTTTAATCACTTCTTTGTTTGCTTCAACGATAGCGGTATATTTTGCACCATTTCCATAAGCTTTCTCAGCGATTTTCCACAAGGTGTCACCTTTTTGGATTACATAGAATGTTTCATCACTGCCTAAGGTTTCACCGCTATTGATGCTTGCATCGCTAGTCACTGAACGGATACCTTGAATATTACCCGCCATTAATACTGCTTTTTCTAATGCAGCCGCGTTTGCTGCCACACCTTGGATATTTGCTACACCATTTTCAACGGTAACAGATAAGTTTTCCACGCCTGGATTATCTTCAGCGATGTGTTGAGTCACTGCTTTAGATGCATCTTCTTCTTTAGAGAAAACTTTCTTACCAATGTCACTGACAAAATCAAATAAACCCATTTTAAAGTTCCTTTTGTATGTTTGTTTAAGGGAGTATTACGATACTGAAATTCCCTTAAGAAGTCTATAAAACAGAGTGTAAAGCTATGTAAATATTTCAAGAAAACTGATCTAAAATTGACCGCACTTTGATAGAATACGCCGATTTTTAATTTACTCACTCAGAAAGGACAAATTATGCGTTGGGAAGGTCGTAGAGAAAGCTCAAATATTGAAGATAGACGTGGCTCTGGCGGCGGTAACTTCGGTGGCGGAAAAGGCACCGGTGTTCTCGGTATTATCATTCTTTTAGTCGGCGCTTATTATGGCGTGGATCTTTCAGGCTTAGTAGGTACGCCTGATTTTTCAGGACAAAGCTCTCAACAATTAGAAACCCAAGAAGAACAGCAGCTTGCGAGTCTTTCTAAAGTTGTATTAGCGGATACTGAAACCGTTTGGGGGCAATATTTTAGACAAATGGGTAAAACCTATAGCGAGCCAACCATGGTACTTTACAATGGTGTGACCCCAACTGCTTGTGGTACGGGTCAATCTGCAATGGGTCCATTCTACTGCCCAAGCGATCGCAAAGTTTACCTTGATTTATCATTCTATAATGAAATGAAAAATAAACTAGGTGCAGCAGGCGATTCAGCCTTTGCTTATGTGATTGCACACGAAGTTGGTCACCACGTGCAAAATATGCTCGGTATTCTGCCGCAAGTGAATCGCGCACAACAAAGCAGCGATCGTAAAACGGCGAATCAACTTTCCGTTCAATTAGAACTTCAGGCTGACTGTTTCGCCGGTGTTTGGGCGAGCCAAGCGGTGAAAAGTGGTTTATTTGAACGCGGTGATGAAGAAAAAGCGTTTAATGCGGCAGAAGCTGTGGGCGATGACCGTTTACAAAAACGTAGCCAAGGTTATGTGGTACCGGATAGTTTCACTCACGGTACATCTGCACAGCGTCTAGAATGGTTCAGAAAAGGCTTACAAAGCGCTAACCCTTCTGTATGTAATACCTTTAACCAATAAGATCTTTAAGGCTGATTCATGTCAGCCTTTTTTATTTCTGTGCATTTCAGCAAAAAAAAGTGCGGTCAAAATTGACCGCACTTTCTCTTTATGATGTTAAGCTACGCAAACTGACGTACTTCGCCGTTACCCGCTACGTTTTCCACACAACGTGGACAAAGTGTAGGATGTTCAGGGTTCACACCGATTTTATCAGAATAATGCCAACAACGTGGGCATTTTTCACCGTTAGAACGTACTACGCTTACGGCAATTCCCTCTAACTCGCCAGCAGCTATATCTGCTGGTTTGTCAGCTAATACTTTCACTTCTGCTTTTGAGGTAATTAACACGAAACGTAATTCATTACCTAATTGTTCTAACAATGCACGATATTCATCGTTCGCATAAACCGTTACTTCTGCTTCTAAACCACCACCGATCACTTTGTCGTTACGGGCGATTTCTAATACACGGTTCACTTCAGAACGAACTTTAATCAGTTGTTGCCAGTAAGCATCATCTAATTTTTCATTCTCGCCTAAACCAAATAAGCCTTCGTAGAATTCTTCAGTGAAGACGAATTCAGCACGTGGCGTCACGGTTTGTGGCAAGTAGCCCCAAATTTCATCTGCCGTGAATGACAAGATTGGTGCCATCCAACGAACCAATGCTTCCGCAATATGCCATAACGCTGTTTGGCAGCTACGACGCGCAAGGCTGTCTGCTTTGGTGGTGTATTGACGGTCTTTGATAATATCAAGGTAGAATGAGCCCATTTCCACAGAACAGAAACGCATTAAACGTTGTACCACAGTATGGAATTGATAGTTATCGTACGCGTCTTTAATTTCTTTTTGTGCATCTAAGGCACAAGCTACCGCCCAACGATCTAAGCTAATCATGTCTTCCGGTTTAACCGCATCACGTTGCGGATCAAAACCGTTTAAGTTTGCTAATAAGAAACGCGCAGTGTTACGAATACGACGATAGCTATCTGCTGCACGTTTTAAGATCTCATCAGAAACGGTCATTTCACCGGTATAGTCGGTAGACGCAACCCATAAACGTAAAATATCACCACCGAATTTATCCATGACTTCTTGTGGAGTCACGATGTTACCGATAGATTTTGACATCTTACGGCCTTGACCATCCACGGTGAAACCATGGGTTAAGACTTGTTTGTATGGTGCTTTGCTGTCTGTCGCCGTAGAAAGCATTAAAGAAGACATAAACCAACCACGGTGTTGGTCAGAACCTTCTAAATACATATCGATATCTTGACCGTTAAATTCCGGACGATTCGCCACAACAGAAGAATAGGTTGATCCTGAGTCAAACCATACGTCAAGGGTATCAGGCACTTTGCGATAGGTTTCTGCATCTGCACCTAATAATTCTTTTTCGTCTAAATCCCACCATGCTTGAATACCGGCTTTTTCTACACGTTTAGCTACTTCTTCAAGTAACTCTAAAGTACGCGGATGAAGCTCTTCGGTTTCTTTGTGCACGAATAAGGTCATCGGCACGCCCCAAGTACGTTGACGGGAAATACACCAGTCTGGGCGGTTTTCAACCATTTTTTCGATACGAGCTTGACCCCAATCTGGAATCCAACGAACTTGTTTGATTTCGCCTAGAGCATGTTGACGTAAGCCTTGTGTTTCCATACCGATAAACCATTGCGGTGTCGCACGGAAAATAATCGGAGTTTTGTGACGCCAGCAATGTGGATAACTGTGTTTGATTTTCTCAACTTTTAATAAGTTGCCCACTTCTTGTAATTTTTCAACAACCAATGGATTGGCTTCAAATACACCTTTGCCTGCGAAGAATTCAGTCGTTGAAATAAATTTACCGTCATTCGATACAAGACCCGCCATCGGTAAATTATATTTTTGTCCTACAATAAAGTCGTCTAAACCGTGGTCTGGTGCTGTGTGAACTAAACCTGTACCGCCATCAGTGGTAACGTGATCGCCCAGAATCACTGGCACAGTGAAATCATAGAATGGATGGTTAAAGCGTACTAACTCAAGTGCTTGACCTTTTACTGAGCCTAAAACTTCGACCTGTTCTACACCCACCGCTTTCGCTACAGACTCCACTAATTCAGCAGCTAAAATCACACGCTCATCGCCAAGTTGTACTAAGTTGTATTCTAAGTCTGCATTTACTGCAATCGCACGGTTAGATGGCATTGTCCAAGGTGTAGTTGTCCAAATCACCGCAGATAATTTGCCATGGCCTTTGCCTACTGCATTAAATTTCTCTTCAATTTCAACCGCACTTACTGCAGGGAAACGCACATAGATAGACGGAGAAACTTTGTCTTCGTATTCCACTTCCGCTTCCGCTAAAGAAGAGCCACAATCCAAACACCAGTGCACCGGTTTTGAACCTTTGTATAAATGACCATTCGCAATCACTTTACCGAGTGTACGAATGATGTTTGCTTCGGTGTTGAAGTTCATGGTTAAATAAGGATTATCCCAATCGCCTAACACGCCTAAACGGATAAAGTCTTTTTTCTGACCTTCTACTTGCTCTGCGGCGTATTCACGGCATTTTTGGCGGAATTCAGCTGCGGTCACTTTCTCGTTTGGTTTACCCACCAAACCTTCTACTTTTAATTCAATTGGTAAACCATGACAGTCCCAACCCGGGATATAAGGTGAATCAAAACCTAATGCCGTTTTAGATTTAATAATAATATCTTTCAGAATTTTATTCACGGCATGACCGATATGGATGTTACCGTTCGCATATGGAGGGCCATCATGCAAAATAAAGGATTTTTTACCTTTCGTCGCTTGGCGGATTTTTTGATACAACTGTTTGTCATACCAATTTTTTAACATTACAGGTTCGCGTTTGGCTAAATCGCCACGCATTGGGAAACCTGTTTCAGGTAAATTTAACGTGTTTTTGTAATCAACTGTCATGTTATTTTCCAATTTTATATTTCAATCTAATTCTATTTTGCAAAAAATGCTTTCGCTGTTTTTACGTCTTGTTCAATTTGAGCTTTTAACGCCTCAAAAGACGGAAACTTTATCTCATCTCGAATCTTATGGCAGAATTCCACTTCGACCATTTGTCCATAAATATTCTCAGAAAAATCAAACAAATGGACTTCTAATAATTGTATCGTACCGTTAATAGTTGGGCGTTTTCCCATGTTGGCGACACCATTAAAAATCTCGCCTGATTTTAACCGCACTTTCACCGCATAAACCCCTTTTACAGGATTCACTTGGCGATGTAAGAGAACATTCGCGGTAGGAAAACCAATGGTTCGGCCTAATTTATTGCCATGGATCACTCGACCAAAAATACGATAAGGCTTGCCGAGTAAATTTTGCGCATGCTGTAAATCATCTTTAGCCAACGCTTCACGGATAGCGGTGCTACTAATACGTAACTCATCTAAACAGAAGGTGCGACTGTCTTCAACTTCAAAACCAAACTGCTTTCCGGCTTCTTGCAACATCGCAAAATTGCCTAAACGTTTCGCACCAAATTTGAAATCATCGCCAATACTGAGAAATTTCACATTTAATTTGCGAACAAGCCAATCTTCAATAAATTGTTCTGCAGGAAGATCAGCAAAAGTGCGGTCAAATTTCGCGACGATCACCACATCCACACCAGCCTGAGCTAAATAATGTAATTTATCTCTTAACCGCATTAAGCGCGCAGGGGCTTTGTCACCCATAAAATATTCGCGCGGTTGCGGTTCGAAAAGCATCACCGCCATGGGTAAATTTAGCGCATTCGCTTTCTGACGAAGATGACGCAAAATCGCCTGATGCCCCAAATGCACCCCATCAAAATTGCCAATGGTTAATGCGCACCCTGACAAATATGGCTGTGAATTATGAAGCCCACGAATTAATTGCATTACATCTTATTCCAAAAAACGAAAAATAATCGGTGCATTATAGCGGTAACTTAATGTTTTGTCAGTAAATGGTGTTTACGAACACCCAAGAGCACCAATACGCCTAAATAAACGACCGCAGCCAGTCCAATTAACCAAACCAACCAATAGATACGCATTAAAAATGTCATGGATGCCCATTCTTGAATCGGTGGGCAGTTATACCAAACCAAACCGCCCATGGCTAAGGCTGCACCTAAAACTTTCAGAAAAAAGACCGCACTTTTACGTGAAAAATGGTATACATCTTCTTTAGCTAAACCACGATAAAGCAAATAAGCATTTAAGGTTGCTGACATCGCAGAAGCTATCGCTAAGCCCACATAACTAAATGGAATCGCCAATACGTTAAAGCCCATATTGCTCACCATGGCGATGATCCCGATTTTCACGGGGGTTTTGGTGTCTTGGCGTGCGTAATAGCCGTTAGCCAGGATCTTAATCAGCATAAAGCTAAGTAAACCGGCATTGAATGCCCATAAAGAATAAGAGGCTGCGTGCACATCTGTTAAGGTAAAACTGCCACGCATAAATAACACCAATAACATTGGTTGCGCTAACACGGCAATACCAATTGCAGCCGGCACACCGAGTAATAAAATCATTCGCACGCCCCAATCCATGGTGTTACGAAAATCCACTGCGCTTTGGGAAGAATTATCTTCTCGATTCACATGATGGCGAGCCAGTGTTGGTAAAATCACGGTGGAAATGGCGATACCAAATAGACCAAGTGGAAACTCTAATAGACGATCAGAATAATAAAGCCAACTAATAGATCCCGTCATTAAGAAACTGGCAATGACCGTATCAAGTAGCAAGTTGATTTGACTGACGGAAACCCCGAACAAGGCAGGAATCATCAATCGACGAATTTTGGCTACCCCTTCATCATGCCATGCCCATTTTGGTTTTACGAGCAAGCCGGCTTTTTTCAAGAAAGGGATTTGGAATAAAAATTGTAATAAACCGCCTAAGAAGATCCCGATAGCAAGGGCAAGATCAGGATTATCTAATCTTGGTGCGAGGAAAAGTGCGGTCGCAATCATCGCAATATTAAGTAAAACAGGCGAGAACGACATCACACCGAATTTACCTATCGTATTTAAAATCGCGCCGGAAAGTGCCACAAAGGTGACAAACCATAAATAAGGAAACGTAATTTTTAAGAGTAAAGACGCTTGTTCAAATTTGTGCGCATCAGGTCCGTCATTTAGCCAATCGGTAAACCAGCCCATACCAAAGATCGCCGCAACAACAGGTGAGCCCACCATGGCAAGCAAAGTAACAATACTGACTAATCCGCCTAGCGTACCCGATACTTTTCCGATAAATTCTCGCGTTTTAGAAAGATCGCCCGATTTTTGATATTCGGCTAACACAGGGACGAAAGCCTGAGAAAATGCCCCTTCCGCAAATAAACGACGTAAAAAGTTTGGGATACGGTTAGCGAATAAAAACACATCTGCCGCTGCGCCTGCACCGATCAAATGGGCAATCACCACATCGCGGACTAAACCTAACACACGGGACACTAATGTCATCCCACTCACGATAATGCCGGATTTTAAAAGTCGTTTACTCAAAATAGGGGTCTCTTCAAAAAAATTTGCCTTAATTGTATAGAATTTTTGTTTTTACGCTATATTCCAACGAAAAAAACTGATAAAATCCTGCCCACATCGTTTGTGTGAGCCAATAGAAAGCGCTTTTTTTTAATAACGATGCTTACTTTCGGTTGTGTCTCACCGAAATCAACACAAATTATTCATTGACAAAAGTATAAAAAATCGGCATATTCTACGCCCTTATTTTGTCATAATCATCTAACAGAAATTTTAGGAGTTTGACCTTGGCTAATATCAAGTCAGCAAAAAAACGCGCGGTTCAATCTGAAAAACGCCGCCAACACAACGCAAGCCAACGCTCTATGATGCGTACTTACATCAAAAAAGTATATGCTCAAGTAGTAGCAGGTGAAAAAGCAGCAGCTGAAGCAGCATTCGTTGAAATGCAAAAAGTTGTTGACCGTATGGCTTCTAAAGGCTTAATCCACGCTAACAAAGCAGCAAACCACAAAGCTAAATTAGCTGCTCAAATCAAAAAATTAGCGTAATTAAAGCATTAAAACAGCTTAAAAATAAAACCGCACTTTGGTGCGGTTTTTGTTTGCCGTAAACCGTCCTGCCACAAACGCCTGATAACAAGCTTGCATTCCCCCCTTTAACCTGTAAACTACCCCACAACTTAAAAATTAATCATAAAATAAACAATAAATGACCAAAAAATCTTTTAAAAAAGCGGATCCGAATTATCAAAAAGAATTAGCCAAATATGGTAATCCGATCCCAAGCAGAGACTACATTCTGCAAATTATCCGTGAAAATAATGCCCCGATGAGTCGGGAAGAAATTCTGACCGCACTTTCAATTAAAAGTGATGAACAACAAGAAGCCATGCGCCGCCGCTTACGCGCCATGGAAAATGATGGACAATTAGTTTTCACTAAACGTAAACGCTATGCCTTGCCTGAAAAATTAGATTTATTCAAAGGCATGGTTATTGGCCACCGCGAAGGCTATGGCTTTTTACAAGTCGAAGGCAAAAAAGAAGATCTCTTTATTCCTAATCACCAAATGCAACGTGTAATGCATGGTGATTTTGTGTTAGCCCAACCTGCAGGCTTAGATCGCCGTGGTCGTCGTGAAGTTCGAATTGTTCGTGTACTTGAAAGTCGTAAAAAACAAATTGTCGGCCGTTTCTTCTTAGAAAATGGTTTTAGCTATGTGGTGCCTGATGATAGCCGTATCGGACGAGATATTTTAGTCCCTAATGAACACCGCAATGGTGCCCGAATGGGACAAGTTGTCGTGGTTGAATTGCAAGAACGATCTGCATCCTTTAGTCAACCTGTTGGTATCATCACCGAAATTCTCGGTGACAATATGGCAAAAGGGATGGAAGTGGAAATCGCCCTTCGTAATCATGACATTCCTCACCAATTCCCAAGTGCGGTCGAAAAATACGTTAAAAAATTTACTGAAGAAGTGCCTGAAGAAGCAAAAAAAGGCCGTGTGGATTTACGCAATCTTCCTCTGGTGACCATTGATGGCGAAGATGCACGTGATTTTGATGATGCTGTATATTGTGAAAAAAGTGGTAAAGGCTGGAAGCTTTGGGTGGCAATTGCCGATGTCAGCTATTATGTGCGTTTACGTTCTGCATTGGACACTGAAGCTTATAACCGAGGTAACTCCGTTTACTTCCCAAATCGTGTCGTGCCAATGCTACCGGAGATTTTATCGAACGGATTGTGTTCACTGAATCCACAAGTTGATCGCTTGTGTATGGTGTGTGAAATGCACATTTCTGCCAAAGGTAAACTCACGGACTATCGTTTTTATGAAGCGGTCATGAATTCTCATGCACGTTTAACCTATACGAAAGTCGCGGCGGTTTTAGACGGCGATGATGAACTTCGCTCCCGTTATCAAGGGCTAGTGCCACATTTAGAAGAATTGCATCATCTCTATCAAGCGTTACTCGATGCCCGTAAACAACGTGGTGCCATCGATTTTGAAACCATTGAAACCAAATTTATTTTCAATGCCATGGGACGAATTGATCGCATTGAACCTGTTGTGCGAAATGATGCTCACAAAATCATTGAAGAATGCATGATTCTCGCGAATATTGCGGCGGCAAACTTTATGGAAAAACATAAAGAGCCTGCACTCTATCGCATTCATGCCGCTCCGAGTGAAGAAAAACTGACGTCTTTCCGTGCATTCTTAAGTGAATGTGGTTTAAGCCTTGAAGGTGGCATGAAACCGACCACAAAAGATTATGCGAAATTGTTAGAGCAAGTGAAAGATCGTCCGGATCACGAGCTCATTCAAACCATGTTACTTCGCTCATTAAGCCAAGCGGTTTATCATGCGGATAATATCGGTCACTTTGGTTTAGCTTTAGAGGAATATGCACACTTTACTTCCCCGATTCGTCGTTATCCGGATTTAACCCTTCATCGTGGGATTAAGTATTTGTTAGCGAAAGAAAAAGGCGCTAAACGTAAAACCACAGATACTGGCGGCTATCACTATTCCTTTGATGAAATGGATTTATTAGGCGATCACTGCTCGATGACAGAACGCCGTGCCGATGATGCCACTCGCGAAGTAGCAGATTGGCTGAAATGTGAATATATGCAAGATCACGTGGGCGCTGAATTTAGCGGAGTGATCTCATCTGTAACGGGCTTTGGCTTATTCGTACGTTTAGATGATTTATTCATTGACGGATTAGTCCATATTTCCACTTTAGATAACGACTACTATCAATTTGATGCGGCAAAACAACGTTTGATCGGTGAAAATAGTGGTATGATCTACCGCCTTGGCGATAAAGTCAAAATTCGCGTGGTCGCCGTTCATTTAGAACAAAAAATGGTAGATTTTAGTTTAGTTGAAAGTGCCAGAAAACCACGTCGAGTGGGAAAAACAGCGAAACAAAAAGCGAAAAAAGTCTTTAAGGAACTGCCACCTAAAGCGTCAAAGAAACGTAAAAGTGCGGTCAAAAATAAAGATGTTTCGAAGAAACCGACGAGAAAACGGAAGAAATAATATTTTTATCCAATCTCCCCTTCCCTCTCTTTGCTAAAGAGGGAGGATAATGACAAAAAATAATAAATAAGAGAACCCTATGTCAGAAAATATCTATGGTATCCATGCTGTAAACAGCATTTTAGCAAATAGCCCTGAACGTTTAATTGAAGTTTTTGTGCTGAAAGGCCGTGAAGATAAACGCCTACAACCCTTACTCAATGAGCTCTATGCTTTAGGTATTGCGGTGCAATTTGTAAACCGTCAAACATTAGATAAAAAATCTAATGGTGAAGTGCATCAAGGTGTGATTGCGCGTGTGCAAGAAGCCAAAGAGCTAAATGAACATGATTTGGATGAACTTCTTACTCGTAAACAAAATCCACTTTTATTGGTGCTTGATGGCGTGACGGATCCCCATAACCTAGGGGCCTGTTTACGTACTGCGGATGCAGCTGGTGTGAGTGCAGTCATCGTGCCAAAAGATAAATCGGCTCAACTTACCTCTATCGCACGTAAAGTGGCTTGCGGTGCTGCGGAGACTGTACCATTGATTCGCGTCACTAACTTAGCGCGTACTTTGCGAGATCTACAACAAAACCATAATATTTGGGTAGTGGGTACAGCTGGTGAAGCAACAGAAACCATTTACCAAAGTAAACTTACGGGTTCTCTTGCCTTGGTGATGGGGGCCGAAGGTGAAGGCATGCGTCGCCTTACTCGTGAACATTGTGATCAACTCATTAGTATTCCAATGGCGGGATCAGTTTCATCCCTGAATGTTTCTGTTGCGACTGGCGTATGTTTATTTGAAATTGTAAGACAACGTCTAGCCGCCTAAAAACGCGTGAAAAAATAACCGCACTTGATATAAAAAATGCCGACAAATCATTGTCGGCATTTTTGTTATTTTGAAATGGTTTTCCCTAATAGTATGGAGATCACTAAAGTACATAATGCAGGTACCAACCAAGCTAATCCCTGTGAGTAAAGCGGGAAATGAATCATGACTTGATGCAACCCTTCAGGCAAGACATCTAAGTTTTTCAAACTATCAACCAAACTAAAACAAACTGTCACAAAGATGGTTACGTAATAACTCAATCGAATAGAAGGCAATTTATTACGCACAAGCTGTAAAACCACTAACATGATCGCCATTGGGTAAATCAACAACAAGGCTGGAATTGTCACTCGGAGTAATTTTGTTAAGCCATATTGTGAAATAATTGTCGTCATTGCGGTGAAGAAGACAATCCAAAATGGATAAGAAAAACGTGTCGAAAACTTGGAGAAATAATCACCACACGCACTGGTTACGCCCACTAATGTGGTTAAACTTGCTAAAGTAATGATACCTGCCATGATCCAGGTTCCCGCTGTGCCAAATAAACTGTTCACATAACGAGAGAAAATTTGGCCGCCATTTGTTGCACCTTGTGCTACAGCATCAGAAGTCGCCCCTAAATAGAATAAGGCAAAATATAGACAAGCTAATAAAATGACAGAGACAAAACCCGCTGAAATCGTATATTGAACAATCTTTTGTGGATTGGTCACATTTTTTGCAGACAACGCCCTTGCAACAATGCCACCAAAGGCAATCGCAGCCAATACATCCATCGTTTGATAACCACTAATTAATCCTGTAGTTAATGCTGAATTCTCGGCATACGCCTGCGATGGGGCAACAATGTCAGAAAGAGGTGAAACAAAAACCGTGATCCCAACAACGAGTAATAATACCAACAATGCTGGCGTCATCACTTCACCCACCGTTGAAATAATGGTACTTGGGCGAATCATGAATCCCATTGCTATAATATTAAAGATCACAGAGAAAATAAGGCGTGTCGTCGAACTATCTTCAACGAGCCCCAATGGTAACCATGCCATTTCATAAGCGACATTGGTAATTCGAGGCATCGCAAAGGTTGAACCGATGACTAAATAAAGAATGGTTAAAAAGGATACGCCTGCCCACTTGGGTAAATCCTTAGTCAGTTCTTCGCCACGTCCTAACACTGACACCACAACCAATGTAATAAATGGCATGAGTACACCTGTTATCACAAACCCTAGCGAAGCCGTTGCCCAATGGTTACCTGCGGAGTACCCCTCCATCGGTGGGAAAATAATATTTCCCGCGCCTAAAAATAAAGCAAAAATCATCATACCTAGTACGATGATGTCTTTTTTTGAAAACATAAGTATTCTCGAATAAATAAATTTTAAGAATTCTACTATTAAATTGTTTTTTATTCCAAAAATGAAAATAAATTTTGTGAAATAGATCACGAAATCTATCACATTCTGATTAAATCACACATTATCCACAGCCTATTTTCCCTAAATTAGTAAATTTGTGATAATATCCAAGCTTTATTATTACTTTTTTAGGAGAAAATGAATGAATAAACTGAGTTTGATTCAACAAATTCAGCGTTTTTTCAAATTGGAATCAGCTGGCGGAATTTTATTACTTTTTTCAGCGGTAGTCGCAATGCTATTAGCTAATTCACCGCTCAATCAAAACTATAACGACTTTTTAAACTTACCAGTCAGCATTCAAGTAGGGACTTTTTCTATCGATAAAACCTTAATTCACTGGATCAATGATGGTTTTATGGCGGTATTCTTTGTTTTAGTGGGAATGGAAGTCAAAAGAGAATTATTTGAGGGTTCCCTTTCAAGCTATCAACAAGCGGTTTTCCCTGCCATTGCTGCAGTTGGCGGAATGGTTATTCCTGCCTTGGTTTATATTTTTATTGCACAACAAGATCCTACTTTAGCCGATGGCTGGGCAATCCCAATGGCGACAGACATTGCCTTTGCACTGGGCATCATGGCGTTATTAAGTAAACAAGTGCCACTCCCACTAAAAATCTTTTTACTTGCTTTAGCCATCATTGATGACTTAGGTGCCATTGTCGTTATTGCACTGTTTTTCTCACACGGATTAAGTGTACAAGCACTTATCTTTGCTGCGGTTGCTATTGTTGTACTTATCGCATTAAACCGCTTTAAAGTGACCGCACTTTGTGTCTATATGGTAGTGGGAACAATCTTATGGGCTTCGGTATTAAAATCAGGTGTGCATGCTACCCTTGCAGGGGTTATCATCGGATTTTGTATTCCATTGAAAGGCAAAAATGGCGAAACACCATTACACGACTTTGAGCACATTCTTGCCCCTTGGTCATCCTTTGTTATCTTGCCATTATTTGCATTTGCCAATGCGGGTGTAAGCTTTGATGGCATTGATCTCAGCATGCTGACATCACCATTATTGCTCGCGATTTCTCTTGGCTTAATTATCGGAAAACCACTCGGCGTATTTGGTTTCAGTTATCTTTCCGTTAAACTTGGCATTGCAAAACTTCCACAAGGCATCAACTTTAAACAAATTTTTGCCGTAGCAATTTTGTGTGGTATCGGCTTCACCATGTCAATGTTCTTAGCCAGCCTTGCCTTCAATGCTGATGCCGGTGAAAGCATTAACGCCCTTTCTCGATTAGGGATCTTATTAGGCTCCACTGTTTCTGCGATTGTGGGGTATATGGCGTTAAAAGCCACCACAAGGTTACCGAAATAATCACGTCTTAATAAAAAATCCTTTGCCACTTTAGCAAAGGATTTTCTTTTTTATTCAAAAAGTCTTTTAAGTTCTTTCTCGTAGAGATAAATATTCATTGGATTTGTTGGCAGTAACGAATCGAGATATTCATTTGCACGTTTTACATATTTATCATGATTTTTATCGTAGTTTTCAATCACATCAAGTAAAACTTTTGCACCCTCAAATGCATCAAATTCATTGTAGTAATACCCTACACCGGTAATAACTTGGAGTTATGAATAAAAGGATAGCCACCATATAACGCATCATTGTAAGCATAATTCAGACCATTTTCCCATTGGTGGCTTAATACTACATCAATATAACGGGTAAGAAAATCAGGCATTTGATAATGTCCTTCAACGGTCATAATCCCCTTTCCTATAATTTGAGTTCGACCAATAAAATTAAAGAATGTTGAGTTATCTTTCTTATGATAATTGTTACAGGCATAAAAATGTTTAAGCTTCCCAGGATCTGTTCGATAAGCTTGCTCACAAATTAAAAGTAATCCGAATTTTATATTTACGCATGCTTTCGTCCTTCTTCTATTACTTAAATTATCTAAAAGTGCGATCAAAAATAAAACTGTTTTTTAAATAACTTAAATAATAAAAATCACTCGGATATTCCTACCCGAGTGATTTATCTAGTTTAGTGAGTGACTACCATTGATAACCTACACCTGCACCAACATTGTAATCACCTTGAGTAGTTGCAGCCCCACTCACTTTGAAGATAACTTTATTGTTATCGCTCGCACGAGAGTAACCTACAGCAACGGCACTTTCACCTTTGTAGTTACCAACACCAAGGCCAACCATTGAACCACCTGCTTTCGTTACTTGTGGGATATTAGCTGCGGCTGTTGCACCAGCAATACCACCACGAAGTTTCTTATCAGTTTTTCTCAAATCACTACGTACGGAACCAATTTTACTATCAACATATTGTTTATTAGCCGCATCAGTACCACGAATAGGATCTGCGACATTTGTGATTCGACGTTCATTACCGACTGAACCAACTGAAACAGTATTTGCTTCATTTGCTACAGAGCCTTGACCTAGAGCTACTGAGTTAGCTGCAGTTGCTTTCGCACCTTGACCCACAGCAGTTGAGTTTTTACCTGAAGCTTGTGAGTTATTGCCTAGTGCAGTGCCATTTTCGCCACTTGCATTTGATCCATAACCAACCGCTGTTGCATCTTTACCTTTCGCTTTCGCACTATCACGTTTGCTGGTGTTATCAGCTGCAATGTATTCCGCTATTTTATTCGCGGTGGCATTGGCGGTATTAGCTGTCGCATTAGCCGTATTCGCCGTTGCATTCGCGGTATTGGCAGTCGCATTGGCAGTATTGGCTGTTGCATTGGCTGTATTTGCTGTGGCATTAGCCGTATTCGCTGTTGCGTTTGCGGTATTCGCTGTTGCATTGGCGGTATTGGCTGTCGCATTAGCCGTATTCGCTGTGGCATTCGCGGTATTCGCTGTGGCATTCGCAGTATTCGCTGTGGCATTCGCGGTATTCGCTGTTGCGTTCGCGGTATTCGCTGTGGCATTCGCGGTATTCGCTGTTAAGTTCGCGGTATTCGCTGTTGCGTTCGCGGTATTCGCTGTTGCATTGGCGGTATTGGCCGTCGCATTCGCGGTATTCGCTGTTGCATTGGCAGCATTGGCCGTTGCGCTTGCGGTATTCGCTGTTGCATTGGCCGTATTGGCAGTTGCATTGGCGGCATTGGCTGTTGCATTAGCCGTATTCGCTGTTGCATTGGCGGTATTGGCCGTCGCATTCGCGGCATTGGCTGTTGCATTAGCCGTATTCGCTGTTGCATTAGCGGTATTCGCTGTGGCATTGGCGGTATTGGCCGTCGCATTCGCGGTATTCGCTGTGGCATTGGCCGTATTGGCCGTCGCATTCGCGGCATTCGCTGTTGCATTGGCAGCATTGGCCGTTGCATTTGCGGTATTCGCTGTTGCATTAGCCGTATTGGCAGTTGCATTGGCGGCATTGGCTGTTGCATTAGCCGTATTCGCTGTTGTATTTGTTTTATCTAATTGCGAAGTTACTACATAGAGTTGTGAACCATTGATCGCTTCTGTTGAAGTCGCGGAAATATTACCTGCAGCAACATTGATCAATTTACGCTCATCACCTGCCGCACCGACGCTTACGAAACTACCTGCACCTGCAACTGTTCCTTTGAAACCACTATAGGTTAAATTACCCACAGTTGCAGAAGTTACGTTTTCAATTGCGTGAGAGCCAGTTGTGGTTGAATGATTACCTAATACCACCGCTTCATCTAGGCCAGCTGCGATATTTAAGTTATTACCTAATACTGTTGTACCATTTGATGCAATGGTATTGCCGTGTCCAATAATCGTGTTATTTTTAACACCATCTTTTACATTATTTGCAACACCTATAGCAATGGTATTTTGCGTATTATTACCAACGAGGTTATATACCCCTAAAGCAGTACCATTATTCACATTTTCGCCAACCCAAGTGCGGGCACCAACAGATGTACCATTTGTTGTGCTATTATCCACGCCAGCGTAATGTCCTAATGCTGTGCCATCATTTGTATTCGGACGAACATAGCTTCTTGAACCTACAACAGTTGCATTTAATGAATTCTCGCCGGCTGCAGAGTATTGACCGACAACAGTCGCATTTTGGGCGCCAGCTTGAACTTCTGAGTTAGAACCTAATAGAGTTGAATTGGTACTACCCACTTTTATGCTTGAGTTTTTACCAATGAGTGTTGCATTTGCTGCATCAGTATAAACAGCACTACCAGAACCAATTACAACTGCATCTTCAGATGCTGATGAAGATTTATATCCCATCACAACGGCACCAGCTGCAGCTGTTGTTGTAGTAGCTGCCACACCTGCAGTAATAGAATTTTTACCTTGTGCTCCACCAGCTAAACCTACTTTATCACTATTAGAAGTTAAAGCATCTGTTGAACTAGCTGGATTCTTTCCATCGTTGTTTACATGGAAATAGTTTGTTGTATTTAATGCTTGATTTGCTTTACTTAATGCAGTGGTAATGTTGGCTTTTGCTACATCAGATAAATCGTAAACTACATCACCAGTGTTAGAAACAGTTGCAACAGTTTCTGTTCCATTTTTAAAGTTAAGCTTACCATCATTGTTAATACGTACTTTTGATTCGCCATTTTGTTCTGCATTAAAACCTAAATTAGTCATTACAGCGTAAAGTTGACTACCATTGACAGCATCGGTAGAAGTGGCGGTTAGACGGCCAGCACCCACATTTTGGATTTGGCGCTGTCTTTGTTCTGTACCAACAGAAACTGCTCCTTCAAAACCACTTGTTCCTGCAAAAGTAACTTGTTTATTATTAAATGTTGCTTTTTGAGCTGTTAAGTCATCAAATTTATTTTCTTTTGCTTCTGACATTGCTCCTAACGCGATACTATTCTTAGTTCCTGCTTTTGACAATGCGCCTAGTGCAATAGCATACTCAGCTTCGGCTTTAGAAGCCATACCAAACGCAGCAGCAGCAGTAGCATTAACATTAGCTCTAGAACCTAAAGCGGTACCTGAAGCGCCACTTACAAAGGTATCTTTTCCTAACGCTACGCCATCATTATCCGAAGTAACGTTAGAACCTGATCCAATAGCAATATTATTTCCAGACGCTGCCTTACTATCTCTTCCTAAAGCAAGTGAGTCAATACCTGCCTTAGCATTGAATCCTTGTGCAATACCCGCTTGATCACTAGTTGCATTGAGACCAATTGCAATTGAATAATTACCAGTAGCAGTAGCATTAGTACCAATTGCTGTTGCATTTTCTTTAGTAGCGCTAGCTCCATCACCAATTGCAACAGTTCTATTTGCTTGTGCTTTAGCATCTGAACCAAATGCCATAGCTTTTGCCCCAGTTGCATTTGCATTATTTCCAACTGCTACTGCATTATTTCCATTTGCTACTGAACCAGAACCCGTTGCAACAGCACCGTTTCCAGTTGCATTGGCATTGGCACCCGTTGCAATATTTCCAGCTCCATTCGAAGTTACATTCGTACCAATCGCGATAGAACCAACTCCACTTGCAGTTGTGGTATTAGGACCTGCAGAAATAGCGATTGTACTTTGATTGGAGGCTATTGCATTAGCACCTAAAGCGGTTGCACCTTCGCCAGAGGCTGAAGCTTTATAACCTGCTGCTGTAGCCTGTTTAGTAGAAGCGACAGTTTGAAAGCCTAATGCAGTTGAACCACTTGCAGCAGCATTTGCATAATAACCAAAAGCTGAAGATGCTGAGCCATCATCTTTTGAAACACCAGCTTTAGCACCTTGACCAACAGCTGTACCACCATTACCTCTGGTTTTAGCTAAATATCCAATTGCTACAGAATTACCACCCTGAGCAGCTGCTTCTGTACCAATGGCAATATTCCCTGTATCAGTATTTTGACCTTGCCCTCGTGCATCAGCTTTTTTGCTTATATCAGTATTACCGCTAATTGCAATACTATCAGCCTTTGCAAAACCATTTTCTGTATACGCAGCATTTGCATAATTAACGGCACTAGTTAAAGCTATCGCAAGAGTTGATAATTTGAAAATTCTTCCAAAGGAAGTTTTATTTTCCTGGTTGTTATTCTCACATGATGCTTTAGCTGCACCTTTCGCCAACTCAGACGTCACCACCAACGACTGAGTCGTACGATTCCAAATTACTTTAAAAATCTTATTCATAAAGAATGAAACTCCTTTGTATAAATTTAACTTATATAAAACAATGAGCCTGCCTCAAAATGCCCAAGCAGAGACAAATCCCCATTATCTAACACCCGCATAATAAAATCTAGGCATTTTCAATATAATTTATGTAAAAGTATGTAAATAAATTATCCTAAAAAAACAAATACATAATTATTTTATTTTTATACTCAGAAACCATAACAAAATCCCACTCTCTGCTTTAGCAATACCGACACCTGTTTGTTATGAAAAAACGTCATTGAAATTGGCCGCACTTTTATCTAAACAAGTGCGGTAATTCTTGAAATAATTCTAATTCATGTTCATAATGAACAAACATTCATATTTTATAGACTGAAGCCTTTTTTACTTCAGCATTTTCTCATAAGGCTCGCATTATGTCCGATCAACAAACAGATACACAAACTTCCTCAAATAATAAATCTCAACAACGTAAAAAAGGGCTTTCCATTTTTATTCTTTTGCTTCTTCTGATTGCAATAGGTTCTGCGGCTTATTGGTTTTTCTTTATTAAAGACTTTGAAGAAACCGAAGATGCCTATGTGAGCGGCAATCAGGTGATGGTCTCATCACAAGTTGCGGGAAATATTTCGAAAATTAATGTTGATAATATGGATCCCGTACAAGCGGGTGACGTGTTATTGGAACTGGATGACACCAACGCCAAATTAAGTTTTGAACAGGCTAAAAGCAATTTAGCCAATGCCGTTCGCCAAATTTCTCAACTGAATTACACCGTAAAACAATTGAAATCTGCTGTTCGAGCGAATGAAATTACCCTTGCTCAAGCCCAAGGAAATTTAAACCGTCGCGTTCAATTGGTAAAAGATGGGGCTATCGATAAAGAATCTTTCCAACACGCCAAAGAAGCCGTTGAACTGGCGAAAGCAAACTTAACCACCTCACAAAACCAACTTGAAGCCAATCAAGCCTTATTGTTAGACGGTCCTTTAAGTGAACAACCACAAATTCAAAGCGCGGTCAGTAATTTGAAGCAAGCTTGGTTGAATTTAGAACGCACAAAAATCCGTAGTCCAATTAAAGGCTATGTGGCTCGTCGCAATGCGCAAGTAGGACAAGCGGTTTCTGTTGGTGGGGCATTAATGGCAGTGGTGAATACCGATCAAATGTGGTTAGATGCCAACTTTAAAGAAACACAATTAACCCATATGCGAATTGGTCAGCCGGTTGAAATTCATTTCGACCTTTATGGTAAGGATAAAACCTTTAATGGAAAAGTCGTCGGAATTGAAATGGGTACGGGCAGTGCATTCTCATTATTACCCACTCAAAATGCGACCGGTAACTGGATCAAAGTGGTGCAACGTGTGCCTGTGCGTATTCAATTAGATCCGCAACAACTGGCTGAAAATCCATTACGTATTGGTCTTTCTGCGACAGTGAAAGTAAATGTGAGTGATGGCCAAGGCGAAACTTTGCGTAACCAAGCACCTACTACAACACTTTATTCCACCAATGTGCTGCAATATGATGAAAGTGCGGTCAATAATTTGATCGAATCCATTATTCGCGACAATAGTTACTAGGTTTCACGATGTCGCAATCTCATTTTACGCCGGTACAAGGCGGTGCACTGGTTATTCTCACGTTAGCGCTCTCGCTTGCGACTTTTATGCAGGTGTTGGATTCCACCATCGCTAACGTTGCCATTCCTACTATTGCAGGAGATTTAGGGGCTTCATCCAGCCAAGGCACATGGGTCATCACCTCGTTTGGTGTGGCCAATGCGATCTCAATTCCTATCACCGGTTGGCTGGCAAAACGTTTCGGTGAAGTGCGGTTATTTTTAATCTCAACCTTACTTTTCGTCCTTGCCTCTTGGCTTTGTGGCATTTCACATAGTTTGGAAATGTTGATTATTTGCCGCGTCATCCAAGGTGCAGTTGCCGGTCCAATCATACCGCTTTCGCAAAGTTTATTACTCAATAACTATCCGCCTAAAAAACGAGGTATGGCACTCGCATTTTGGTCAATGACCGTGGTCGTAGCACCTATCTTCGGGCCAATTCTGGGAGGCTGGATCAGCGATAACATTCATTGGGGTTGGATCTTTTTCATCAATGTTCCCATTGGATTAGCCGTCGTCTTAATGAGTTGGAAGATTTTAGGCGATCGAGAAAGCCAAATTTCTCATCAACCTATTGATACTGTTGGGCTTGTTTTACTGGTTCTCGGCGTAGGCTGTTTACAATTAATGCTGGACCAAGGAAGAGAGCAAGATTGGTTTAATTCAACGGAGATTATTGTTCTCACCGTGATTGCGGTTGTGTGTTTAATCGCGCTCACCATTTGGGAACTCACTGATGACAATCCCGTTGTGGATATTTCACTGTTCAAATCACGCAATTTTAGCGTAGGTTGCCTTTCAACCAGTCTCGCCTTTTTGGTGTATTTGGGGTCTGTTGTGCTTATCCCACTTCTACTCCAACAAGTTTACGGCTACACCGCGACTTGGGCTGGGCTCGCAGCCGCACCAGTGGGATTATTCCCGATTTTACTTTCACCAATCATCGGTAAACTAGGACATAAAATTGATATGCGAATTTTAGTCACGATCAGTTTTATGGTTTATGCTTTGACCTTTTATTGGCGAGCTGTAACCTTTGAGCCTGGCATGACCTTTGCCGATGTTGCCTTGCCACAATTTGTGCAAGGTTTAGCGGTTGCTTGCTTCTTTATGCCACTGACAACCATCACACTTTCGGGTTTACCACCCGAAAAAATGGCTTCAGCATCGAGCTTATTTAATTTCCTTCGAACCCTTGCTGGCTCGGTGGGAACATCCCTCACGACATTTATGTGGTATAACCGCGAAGCCGTGCATCATACTCAACTCACGGAAGCGATTAACCCATATAATCCGATTTCCCAACAGTTCTTCCAGACGATGGCAAGTTTTGGATTGAACGAACAACAAACAGCTTCATATCTCGCCAGACAAATCACTGCACAGGGCTTTATTATTGGCGCTAATGAAATTTTCTGGTTATCGGCTATCACATTCTTGGCATTATTTATTATCGTCTGGTTTGCTAAACCACCTTTTGGAAATCGCCATTAAAAAACCTTAAAAAAATAACCGCACTTTGATGATGCTCAAAAGTGCGGTTATTTTTTCTAGCCTTTTGCTAAGATATCTTTCAGGAATCTCGCGGTATGCGAACCTTTGACTTTTGCAACGTCTTCCGGTGTACCTGTTGCGATGATTTGACCACCGCCACTGCCCCCTTCAGGACCAAGATCCACAATCCAGTCTGCGGTTTTGATCACATCTAAGTTGTGTTCGATCACCACGATAGTATTGCCTTGATCGCGTAAGCGATGTAACACCTCGAGAAGCTGTTTAATATCAGCGAAATGCAAGCCAGTTGTCGGCTCATCCAAAATATAAAGGGTTTTACCGGTATCACGTTTTGAAAGCTCTGTCGCTAACTTAACACGTTGTGCCTCACCACCTGAAAGCGTGGTAGAAGACTGACCTAAACGAATGTAGGACAAGCCCACATCCATTAGGGTTTGCAATTTACGCGCAATCATTGGGATCGCATCAAAAAACTCGCGCGCTTCTTCCACTGTCATATCTAGCACTTGGTGGATAGTTTTACCTTTGTATCGGATTTCCAAGGTTTCACGGTTATAGCGTTTACCTTTACATTGATCACAAGGTACATACACATCCGGCAAGAAGTGCATTTCAACTTTCAGCACACCATCACCTTGGCATGCTTCACAACGTCCACCACGCACGTTAAAGCTAAAACGTCCTGGGTTATAACCACGCGCACGCGCTTCTGGCACGCCCGCAAATAATTCACGAATTGGGGTAAATAATCCCGTGTAAGTCGCTGGGTTAGAACGCGGTGTACGACCGATCGGGCTTTGGTTAATATCGATCACTTTATCGAAATATTCCAAGCCTTCAATGGATTTATAAGGTGCAAAATCTGTTTTTTCCGCACGATTTAAAGCGTTTTGAGCCAATGGGAATAAGGTATCATTAATTAGCGTTGATTTGCCTGAACCTGATACCCCTGTTATACAAGTAAATAAGCCTACTGGAATCTCTAAATTCACACCTTTTAGATTGTTCCCTGTCGCACCTTTTAATTTTAAAAGTTTGCTTTTATCAAGTGCAGTTCGTTTTTTCGGAATGTCGATTTTTTCTTCACCCGATAAGAACTTACCTGTAATCGAATTCGGGTTCGCCATGATTTCTTTGGCGGTACCTTGCGCAATCACTTGACCACCATGCACACCTGCCCCAGGGCCAATATCAATAATATGATCGGCTTCTCGAATAGCATCTTCATCATGTTCCACTACGATCACGGTGTTACCCAAATTACGCAAATGAATCAGCGTATTTAACAGACGTTCATTATCGCGTTGATGCAAACCGATAGAAGGCTCATCCAACACATACATGACGCCAACTAAGCCGGCACCAATCTGACTCGCAAGACGAATACGTTGCGCTTCACCACCCGAAAGGGTTTCGGCAGAACGAGAAAGGGAAAGATAATTCAAACCCACATTCACTAAAAACTCTAACCGCTCTCTGATCTCTTTCAGGATTTTTTCTGCAATTTGTGCTTTTTGGCCGGTTAAAGTAAGCCCTTGGAAAAACTCAAGGCTTTCACCAATGCTTTTCTCTGAAATTTGTGGCAAGTTAATATTACCGATATACACGTTTCTAGCTTCAGGACGAAGACGCGAACCACCACAATCTGCACAAGGGCGATTGCTGATATTTTTCGCCAATTCTTCGCGCACAGACATGGATTCCGTTTCTTTGTAACGGCGCGCCATATTATTCAAAATCCCTTCAAAAGGATGTTTGCGGATCACCACATCGCCACGGTCGTTCATGTATTGGAATTCAATTTCTTCCTTGCCTGAACCATGCATCACAATATCTTTAATTTTCTGTGGTAAATCTTCGTATGGCGTTTCAATATCAAATTTATAATGTTTCGCCAACGAGGTAAGCATTTGATAGTAATAGAAATTGCGACGATCCCAACCTTTCACCGCACCACCTGCGAGGGAAATGCTTTCATTTTGCACCACACGGCTTTCATCGAAGAACTGCTGAACACCTAAGCCATCACAAGTCGGACACGCCCCTGCTGGGTTATTAAATGAGAACAAGCGAGGCTCTAATTCCGGTACGGAATAGCCACAATGTGGACAAGCAAAATTCGCCGAGAAAACCAATTCTTCAGCGTTAGGATTATCCATATCTGCCACAACTGCTGTACCACCAGAAAGCTCCAAAGCCGTTTCAAAGGATTCTGCTAAACGTGTGGCTAAATCTGACCGCACTTTAAAGCGATCTACCACCACTTCAATGGTATGCTTTTTCTGTAAAGCAAGTTCTGGTGGATCGGATAAATCACAAATCTCACCATCAATTCTTGCGCGAATATAACCTTGTGCCGCCAAGCTATCTAACAGCTTAACGTGCTCACCTTTACGGTTTTTCACCACAGGCGCAAGCAACATCATTTTGCTTTCTTCAGGCAGACTTAAAACTTTATCCACCATTTGACTGATGGTTTGTGCCGTTAATGGCACATCATGATCAGGACAACGCGGCTCCCCTACGCGAGCAAACAGCAAACGCAGATAATCGTAAATTTCGGTGATCGTGCCCACGGTTGAACGCGGATTATGAGAAGTGGATTTTTGCTCAATAGAAATCGCTGGCGACAAGCCCTCAATCGAATCCACATCCGGCTTTTCCATCAAAGAAAGGAATTGACGCGCATAAGCAGAAAGCGATTCCACATAACGGCGCTGCCCTTCCGCATAAAGCGTATCAAATGCTAAAGAAGATTTGCCCGAACCAGACAAGCCTGTTATCACAATTAATTTATCGCGCGGAATGGTTAAATTGATGTTTTTGAGGTTGTGGGTTCTAGCCCCACGAATGTCGATAGTATCCATAAAAAAAGCGATTGCCTTAAGAAAATAAATTCAAAAATTGCGACCATTATCGCATATTTCAATATCTGTGCAAATATCCAGTTAATTTTTATGGATCTTTTGTTTCTTTTAAGGCAAAATAGCCAAAATTTTTCATCTTATTTCTAAAATATAGAGGATTCTATGGCAGGTATTAATAAAGTAATCATCGTGGGTAATTTAGGTAATGATCCTGAAATCCGCACGATGCCAAATGGCGAAGCGGTAGCAAATATCAGCGTGGCAACAAGTGAAAGCTGGACAGATAAAAACACGGGTGAACGTCGCGAAGTGACCGAATGGCACCGCATCGTGTTATATCGTCGTTTAGCGGAAATTGCGGGTCAATACTTACGCAAAGGTTCACAAGTTTATGTTGAAGGTCGTTTAAAAACCCGTAAATGGCAAGATAACAACGGCCAAGATCGTTACACCACTGAAATCCAAGGTGATAACTTACAAATGTTAGGTGGTCGCTCTCAAGATATGGGCGGTTATGCACCTGCACAATCAGCACCACAACCAAGCTATCAATCTCGTCCAGCACAATCTGCGCCAGCGCCACAAGCTGAGCCACCAATGGACGCATTTGATGATAACATTCCATTCTGAATTGTATTGGTACAAGATTATCAATACGCAGTGGGATTTTCGCGATTTACAAATTTTCACGAAAATCCCTCTGTTTTTTATGGTTAGATACCACTATTCCACTTTAAACATCCCCATCATACCGAGATTTTCATGTTCCAAAATATGGCAATGGTACATTTTCAACCCAGTGTGTCCTTGCTTAAAGCGAATAATCACTTTTTCATAAGGGCGCAAATTGACTACATCTTTTAACGCCCTGCCTTCTGGCTTGAAGGTTTTGCCGTTTAATGTATGTTGAATCACTTCAAATTGAGTGCCGTGCAAATGGAACGGATGATCCATATGGCTTTCATTGAAAATTTCCCACTGTTCCACTTCATTCAATTTGGCAACAAAATCAATACGGTTCATATCAAAGGTTTGACCGTTGATTAAGAACATACCATTCATCATTGGTGGAATAGGGTTGTCCGTTGTTGTTGTAGTAGCGTGATGTGTACCTTGATTCATCATTGGCATATTCGTATGGTTCATCATTTTTTCACTAAAGCGAATTTGGCGAACCTGCTTTGGCTCATCCCAGTTAGGGAAGGACCTTAAGCTTTCAGGTAACTGAATAGGTTCTGATTTCACCTGAATTGTGGCTAAAGTGAGATCTTTAGGCTGTTCTTGCACCATCATCTTACGGCGATCATAATAACCGCTTTGTAAATTGACTGTTCCTTGCGTTTCACCCACCATAATCACTTCAACGCGTTCGGCTGGTGTAAGTAGCAGTTCATCAACAGGCGAGCGAGGTTTTTCAAGTAAACCACCTTCGGTACCCACCACAATCCATTTCACCCCTGGAATGTTTAAACGAAAATAACGAGCGCTAGTGGCATTCCAAAGACGGATTCGTTCATTCGTTTTCACTTGAATCTGGGGCTGATATTGACCGTTGATTAACACAAATTCACCCTCACGACCGTTCATCCAATCTAACATCGTGTTTGCTGGAATGGTGCCATCGGCATTTAAACGCAGATCGGAAATCACCCAATGTTGTTCAGGAAGGTGTGCAAGCGGATCATTTTTCGCTTTAACAACGAAAGTGCCTGCTAAGCCTTTATAGACTTGTTCGGAAACATGGTCATGTGGATGAGGGTGGTACCAATATGTCCCAGCACTGCCTTGAGGTAGCGTAAAGCGATAGACTTTTTTCCCTTGCGGTTCAACCATATCCATCGGGTTACCATCCGCTTCATTTGGTACATCTAAGCCGTGCCAATGTACTGTTGAGGGTTGTGGTAGGTGATTGATAAATTCAATTTCTACGGCATCGCCTTCAAATACTTCAATTTGTGGCCCTGGTAGTTGTCCGTTATAAGCCCAAAATTCCGTTTCTTTATTGTCTGCGAGGCGAATTTTAATTGGCTCTGCTTTTAAAGTGGCTTTGAACAGTCCAGCTTGAGTCGATTGATTAGCAAGTTTTGGTAATATCCCATTAAGCGATAAACCTGAAGGCATTGCCTCAGTTGGCATTAGGCCAGTAGGTACTGAATGCATCATCGCCATATTGCCATGTTGTGCGTGGTTCATCATATTCGCATTCGCAAGGCTATAAAGCGAGCTACTGGCTAAGCTAATTCCAATTCCATAACGTAAAAAATCTCGACGTTTCATTCTTTCCCCCCCTATTGGTTATAGGATTTAAACACTTCACTTTCACCGTTTTTCTTAATCAAAACAACATCATAAGGATCTTTGCGTCCGCCGTATGCTTCACCGTCCATACCTGGTGAACCAATTGGCATTCCCGGTGCAGACAAGCCTATTGCATCGGGTTTTTCTGCGAGTAAACGTTTGATATCCTCAGCAGGTACATGTCCTTCAATCACATAGCCATCAATCACGGCTGTGTGGCAAGAAGCATGTTCATATTTAATGTTAAAGCGCTTATGAGCATCATAATTGCCTGTTTCGTTGACTTTAACCTCAAAACCGTTTTTCTGCATATAGCTGATCCATTCATTACAACAGCCACAAGTCGGGCTTTTCCACACTTCCATAGAAAGTGTTTGTGCTTGAGCAAAAGCGGTTATGCCTAAACTTAAAAGCAACAATGAGCGGGTGAATTTATGTAATTTCATAAGATGTCCTTATTTTTTATTGAGATTGAATGGACATCATGTTAAAGCTTAACCTAGGGTTAAGCTCAAGGGATTTGAAAAAATAATTTGCAAATTTTTCTCAAAATCCTACCGCTTGTTTTTCAATATGTATGAAATCTTTACTATAATACAGTCTCATTACTCAGGAGTAATAATGCACACATTCCATCCCAAATCACTTGTCTGGACAAGAGAGCCGCAAGCTTTTGAAATATCAGAAAATAAAATAACCATCACCACAGTACCACATACGGATTTAAAGCAGTCAATGTGTTTTTGCGTGAACACCCCAATTTAAACATTCATTAGGTATAATAATAAAAACCTTAAACAGAATATCATAGCAAAATGAATTTAAAACCAGTTAAAAATCAAACTTCCCAATACGAAGAGTGGGCAATGGTAAATTTGACTGGTTAAAAATTGAAGGCAAAATAAGTTATTTTAATTTGCAAACACCCAAATCCTGCATAATTTTGGAGATTTTTTACAAATTATTCATATAACATTGTTTTATGAAGAGAGACCTTTCATTCCCTGCAAAATTTCGCCGACCGCTCCGCCGCCACCTCGCCAGTGTTGAACAGCCTGAAAGCGCGGGCAAAAGTGGTTGTGGAAAAAATCTAGACGACTCAAAACGTTTTCTTGTTTTCATTTCGTTGAAAGCCCCTTTTCTGGACAACTAGAAACGTGCTTAATCGCTCAAAGGAGTACATGACATGCAACAACTACACACTCTGAAAGACATCGAACAGGCCATCGCCACACACCCTTTAGTATCACTGTACATCAAAGCCCCAATCTGCAGTGTTTGTACGGTCGTGGCCGCCCAGCTTGACTCAGCTTTGGCGGAGGAAGGAAATGTGTATGCCGTAAAAGCCGATATTGCTGAAATACCCGAAATGGCCGGACGTTTCCACGTGCTGACCGCACCTGCATGGCTGCTGTTTTATCAAGGCAAGGAAGTAGAACGGATGGCCCGCTTCATCCCTCAGGCACAGATGAAACAGACATTGGCAAAATGGACAAAAGTAGCAGAAAGCGAACATCAGTAACCGGTCTATCAATGTTTCAGACGGCTGCGGTCTTGATAATGATGCAAGTGGTCAAGTTTTGAAGAGCATTTGCAAAAATACTGGAAAATCTGACCGCTCTTTATAGTAAAAATCCCCTACTGTTCTGCTCTAGGGGATTTTGCTTTAAATAATGGGATGTTTATTTCAAACCTTTTTTAACCAAATCTTCATAACCGCCGTGGTTGGTTACATTGGTATAACCTGCATTTTTCAACTCAGTGAGTGCGGTTTCGGCACGGCGACCACTACGACAATAAAGGTTGATCGGTGCATCTTTATCTGAGCCAATCGCTTTAACACCTTCAACGATTTTATCATGTGGAATATTCACTGCATCTTGCAAATGACCTGCGTTAAACTCCTCGGCTGAACGTACATCAATCCAAACGCCTTTTGCTTTTTCCGGTTGTACTGCGCTTTGTTCTGTTTGTGGTGCAGTATTCGCAGAAGCAAAAAAAGGTACAGCAATCGCTGCCGCATAAAGTACTGCTGTGAATAATTTTTTCATTATTTAATCTCCTATTAAATAAAAATAATATATTTACCTAAATAAATTTAGGGGTTATGTAAAACTGACAGTCATCATACGCCTAAATATAAAGATAATAAACTATAAATGAAGTAAAAATTAAGTAAAATTTTCGTGAAATTTAACCGCGCTTAAAAAGAAAAAAGGCCATCTGAAATCTAACATTCAGATGGCCTTTTCAATTTATTCGATTATTTCTTCGCAGGCTCTACTTCACCCACGGCTTTCTGAGATTTTTCATCCATTTCCACTTTAATATTGTGATCCACTACCACATTCATATTAATGGTGATGCCTTCCTTTGGTGTATCCAATTGAATGGTCGGTGTGCAAGCTGTAAGCGTGAACATCGCCGCCCAAATAAAAAAGTGCGGTTGAAATTTAAGGTGTTTTATCATTTGTCTTTGTCTAATTGCTTATAAAGTTTATATTGCAGATTTTGTTCAAATTGCGAGCCGTAGTCAATCATATTCCACAATTCAAACATATTTTCTTGGTGCGTATAATTTAACGTTATCGGATTATGGGTTCGCTTGGTTGGATTAAATCCACTAATACTCGCCCGCAATGTCATTTGCCCTTTAGGATCGAGCGTCACCGCCGCATGGGAATTTTGTAGTTCTATTTCTTTTAATAAATCCACCAAAATATTTTCTGTCCAACCGCCTTTTTTTAGCCCTTTCACCATTTCATCGGTTAATTTGATGGATACATTACCCACTTGTTCCAATGTGCCATTACAAATCAAACATTCCTTATGTCCAAGCCAAAATGGCAGGGTCGCATTGGCGCGGCCGGTTAAGGTTACTTGGTTATATTGTGCCAAGGCTAATACTTGGGCTAAATCAATATTAGTAAAAGAAAGTGTCGCCATTTTACTTTGTGGGAAAGTAAGCTGAGGCACTGTTAATACACCATCAAATAAGGAAAGTTTCACATTTCTCAAAGTAAGCGGATTTTTCATGGTGTTCGGATAACGCCCAAACAAATCCAATTCCCCATTTGCGACGGAAAGCGCGCCATAGCGAATATTTTGAGTCGAAATATGGATCGGTTTACCCGAAGCCACTTGCAATGCCGAATTTTCATAATTCATCGGGAAGCGAATATTCAAGCCATAAATCTCACCATCTGGCATAGTGATTTTGCCATTTTTAAGATTCAGCTCCCCCTTCATCTTCACGCCATTGCCATTGATTGCGAATTCACTTTGTCCTTTAATGCTGCCCTCATGAATTATCCAATTCCATTGTTGAGGGAAAAGTGATTGGAATACTTTTGCAGATTGTTCTTTCCAGCTAATTTTGCCTGAAAGTGCACTATTCTGATATACACCTAAGACATCTAAAGGTCCAAGCGAACCAGCCTTTAAATCACCTGCAAAATTGAAGTTACTGATACTCTTACCATCAATACCTAAGCCGAAAACAGGCGAAACAAAACGGCCGCCATAAGCCAATTCAATCCAATCTGTTTTCGCTTGCAACAAACCTCGAATATGCTCTTCTTCATAATCCCAGCGGAGTCGATCTTTAAGTTCCAACGAAAGTGGTGCCATTTTTACCTCTTTCATTTTGACTTCTTTGGAGTGAGCAGAAAGTTGATTTAATTCAATATGATCAGCTTCCCAAAATCCTTTACCTTCCATTTTGACTGGCGTATTTAAAGATTTCCAGTTTGCACTGCCATTGATAATCCAATCCCAACGGTTTGTCGCTTGTTTTTCCACTGACTGCAACTTATGTTCTTCATCTCGGAAGTCAAATACGGTTTTAATACCCGCAATAAACTCGTGGGCGTTTCCGTCTAATTTTAGATTGAGATTTTCAAACTGCGGAGTTGTACCATTCAACGTTGCCTGCAAACGCCCTTCTAAGCCATAACGACCGATAATAATGTCATCTAACGGTAAACGAACATGTAATTTGGTATCGGGTTGCACCGTATCCATTTTGAAGACCGACCCCGGATAAAAATATACCACTGGATGCGTAAAAATCCCGCCTAGATGATAAGTTAAATTAGTGAGTGCCACGGTAGCGTTATAACGTAAATCCCCGCGTGTTTTCAGTTCAAAATCCAATTCGTTATTGTCATCGCCACCGCCGATTTCACCATTTTTACCTGAAATCACGATCTCCCCTTTACCAAACTCGCCAAAGGTTTGCACGATCACGTTCATATCAATGCTTAACGGCAACAAGCCTTCTGCCGAACGGTGAATTGATAATCCAAGGAAGCCTTTAATCGGTTGATAGCTGTCGAAGGTCCAATAAAATTTCCCCCACGAAATATCCAAACCGTCTTTGGTGAACACAAAAGGCACATCTAACAGAGGCGAATTTGTTGTTAAATCTTGGACATTTAACTGACCATCTGCACCTTGCCATGACACTTTTGCCTCGCCTTTTGTGACGGCTAGTTCTGGGTTATTCCAGTTGAGTAAGACATTGCCTTGTTGAGGGAGTTGAGAAAGATCGGGCTCAAAATTCGCAGTAAAATGAAGATCGTAGTTTTTATCGCCCGCTTGCTTGATGTCGGTACTCCCCGTCCATTGGAAGATTCCATCTCTTGGCGTGACAGTGGATTGGTGATGTAGCTCAAGCCCATCATTATTTGCTTGGGCTTCGAGTGCTAATTGGTTGCCGTTATAGTTTGCGTCTAACGTCCAATCAGCCGATAAGAAAGGTTTTAAAGCCTCTTGTGTCAACGCTTCGGCATTCGTTAATTGAAAGTGTTTAACCTTAACATTGGAAATAGGCAATGCTGCCCAAAGTGCGGTCAAATTTGGCGGCCTTTTTTCGGCATTATCACTGGGTAAATGGGTTAAACAATCATAATTCAAGCTAGCCTTTTCAACATCAAGACTACGCGTATTCCACCAAGTGAGTTGCGTATTATTGAGGTTTACGAGGGTACATTGATCTGTTTTCACTTTTAGCTCAGGCAGCGTTAAACTTGTCGTTTTCCATTGCCAATCATCAGCTAATTCAATGTGATAATGGGGAGCTAAAAAATGATTTGCAAGTTGTTCCACTCGTTTCGGAGTCGCCAAAACGCGTACTAAGCCAACGCTTACTACGATCAACAGCAACAAAATAATCAACGCCCACAGGCAACGCTTTCGCATAGTTTCCCCAATTGCACGATTAATCAATAAAAATAAAGGCGTATTCTATCCTATCTCGCCCCAAATAGCTCAACCAACTTATCTCCAAAGAAATAAAACACCAATCCAAAGGCGACAATAATTAATCCAATGAATTTTGTGATATTCACTTCTCGAATTGGCATACCGATAAGACCAAAATGATCGATGGTTGTTGCCGTAATTAATTGCCCGACGATGATAAAAAATAACATCGCGGTAATACCTAGTTTAGGCGCAAGTAAAACCGTTGTGAACACGACAACTGCACCAAGTATCCCACCAATTAATTTCCACCAAGGTTGTGAAGGGACGGTTGATAAATTGCCCCATAAATCGGTTTTTACCCAAGCAATAAAAAAGAGAACGATCGTTCCCACTGCAAAAGAAATAAAGGTCGCGATCACTGCTTGGCCACTCATGGCTTTCGCGAGTTGTGTATTAATTGCCGATTGCGTGGCGAGTGCGACACCTGCCGCTAAGGCGATAATGAGATAAACAAAAAACATCGAAACTCCCAACAGAAAATTTGGCTTATTTTAACCTTTTCCTATTTATCTTGTCGCGAAATGCTTTCTATTCTGAAAAATAATCAAAAAATCTACCGCACTTTGCATTTCATTCATAAATACCTCAAAAGTTGTAAGTCATCTTACCTGTTTATTTGATCTCGATCACTATTTGACTATTCTTTATTTGACGGTAATCTTCAAATCCATACACTAAACTCCATTCGGAGCAATCGTTTGCGTAATGCGTATTGAAAGCAAAATAGACTGATTTTATCAACTCAATGGGAGGAATATCCATGACCCACATTATCGTTGCAACGCACGGTAAGTTTTCTGAAGAAATCGTCAACTCCGCCGCTATGGTGTATGGCGAAGATGAAAACTGCCATGTCGTGACTTTCTTACCGGGTGAAGGCGGTGAGCATTTAATCGAGAAATACAATGCGATTATTGCCACGCTGCCTGAAAATGAACCAGTGCTCTTTTTGGTCGATTTATTTGGTGGTAGCCCTTATAACGCGGCAAGCCGAGTCGCCAGTGAAAGAGATAATACCGATATCGTCACCGGCATTAATCTACCGATGTTGCTAGAAGTACTTGATGCTAAAGATGGCGCCAGCTTAGATGAATTGGTAGAAACCGCGAAAGAAGTCGGGGTCGCTGCTGTGAAATCCTTCCGTCAACCTAAAGAAAGCAAGCCTGCTCCAACGCCCGCTGCTAAGCCAGCTGAAGCACCAAAAACCGCTCCAAATCCAACCGCACTTTCTGGCAATATGAACATTTCCTTATTGCGTATTGATAGCCGTTTAATCCACGGTCAAGTGGCAACCTCTTGGGCGAAAGCGGTGAAATGTGAAGCGATTTTTGCGGTAAATGATGATGTGGCGAATGATGCGCTTCGTCGTGATTTATTACTTCAAATTGCCCCTGAACATTTGAAAGCTTATGTGATTCCAGTGGAGAAAGCCATTAAGGTGTATCACAACCCGAAATATGCAGGTAAAAACATCCTTTGGTTGGTAACCAACCCAACAGACATCCTGCGCTTAATCGAGGGTGGCGTGAAAATTGATAAGGTCAATGTGGGCGGTATGACCTATCGCGAAGGTGATAAACTTATTTCTCAAGCCGTTGCCGTCAACCCAACAGATGTAGCGGCATTTAAACAGCTTTTAGATAAAGGCGTGGAATTAAGCTTACAACAAGTGGCGAGCAGCCCGAAATCAATGCTCACACACAAAGAGCTTGATGCGATTCAATTTTAATTACGAGGACAATTCATTATGACAACAATGGAAATTATTTTAGTCACGCTCGTTGCCGCCATTTGCGGAATGGGGAGTGTATTGGACGAACGTCAAACCCATCGTCCTTTAGTTGCTTGTACCCTAATAGGCTTAGTATTAGGTGATTTAGAAACCGGTATTATTGTCGGTGGTACCCTTGAATTAGTGGCATTAGGCTGGATGAACGTGGGTGCAGCAATGGCACCAGATGCGGCATTAGCCAGTGTGATTGCGACTATCCTTGTCATCAAAGGCGGACAAGATAAAGGGAGCGCATTAGCGATTGCGATTCCGGTAGCGGCGGCAGGTCAAGTATTAACCATCTTCGTTCGTACTTTAACTATCTTCCTTCAACACAAAGCCGATGATTTTGCCGCAAAAGCGAACTTCCGAGGTATTGAATTCTGTCACTTTAGCGGCCTTGCATTACAAGCGTTACGCGTGGCAATTCCAACCTTCTTCGTTGCGTTAGTAGCAGGTACGGATACGGTAACCGAAGCATTGAACGCGATTCCAGAAGTGGTTACTCGCGGTTTACAAATCGCTGGTGGTTTTATCGTGGTCGTCGGTTATGCGATGGTCATCAATATGATGCGTGCAGGCGCATTAATGCCATTCTTCTTCCTAGGCTTCGTGATCGCCTCTTTCACCAATTACAACCTTGTCGGTCTCGGTATTTTAGGCACATGCTTAGCGATGATTTACATTCAATTGAACCCACGTTTCCATCAATCTACTGCACCACAAGCAGTTGCAAAACGTGAATTAGCTGACGATGAACTTGAAGGACTATAAGGAAGAAATTATGACTGAACAAACTAAAAAATCATTAACAAAAGGCGATATTCGTAGCACTTACTGGCGTTCAACTTTCTTGCTTGGATCCTTCAACTTTGAACGTATGCAAGCAATGGGTTTCTGTGTATCCATGATCCCAGCCATTAAACGTCTTTACAGCAAAAAAGAAGATCAAGCAGCGGCATTAAAACGCCATTTAGAATTCTTTAACACCCAACCTTGGGTCGCATCATCTATCATCGGTGTAACCGCTGCGATGGAACAAGAACGTGCGAACGGTAACGATATTGATGACTCAGCAATCAGCGGGGTGAAAGTCGGTTTAATGGGCCCATTAGCCGGTGTGGGTGACCCAATTTTCTGGGGAACATTACGTCCTGTATTGGCCGCACTTGGTGCAGGTTTAGCCATTACTGGTAGCCTTTTAGGGCCATTGCTTTTCTTCATCGGTATCAACCTTTGCCGTGCAGTAACTCGTTGGTATGGTTTCAAATACGGCTATGAAAAAGGTACCACAATCGTTAACGATATGGGTGGCGGTCGCTTACAAAAATTGACGCAGGGGGCGTCTATCCTCGGTCTCTTTGTCATGGGCTCACTGGTATCGAAATGGACAAGTATCAACATTCCATTAGAACTTTCCCGCTATAAAAACCAAATGGGCGAAGAAGTGGTGACCACTGTGCAAAGCGTGTTAAATGACCTTCTCCCAGGTCTTGCAGCGTTAGGTTTAACCTTCTTATGTATGTATTTATTACGTAAAAAAATCAACGCTATGTACATCATCTTCGCCTTATTCGGCGTGGGTATTTTAGGCTATCATTTTGGTGTGTTAGCATAATATATTATGGTATTGCCTTCTCTCTTTCTATTGAGGGAAGGCAAATTTTTTAGCATGACATATAAATCCTATGAACTGGAAAGATCTCATTAAGCCACCACCGGCTGAAGGCTATATCAAGAATTCATCCAATTTAGTGACCGCACTTTTTGTTCTCGCGGGCATTCTTTATTATCCCACTAACGGCTATGGTGCTGTCATCGCCTTAATTGCCGCATTAATTGTATTAATCGGACAAAAAGTGCTGCTTGCTCAAACCAATAAAGATTTCACTGAAATGCAGTTAGCCGAAAAGCAATTCCAAGAAACCCAAAACAGCAATTACCTCCGCTTTATTGAAGCACGCGCCACCCAAATGTTGCGCGACAACAAAGTCCTTTCTGAAAAAGGCAAAAAAGAGTTGGAGAGATTACTGTCTGTCGTTAAACGCATTTAGCATAGCAACGCCAAAATAATCATAACTTTTGGCTATATGAAATAAGCTTTTCTTCTTTTTCTTATTTAAGTTAGAAAGGTATTATCAAGCGGAAATTTATGATTTATCCCTTAGGAGTAGTTTATGTCTCAATTTAAAATTCACACCATTGAATCAGCCCCTGAAGCCGCACAAGAAGCCTTAAAAGCCGTACAAAATGCCAATGGGTTTATTCCAAATTTAATTGGTGTTCTTGCGAATGCCCCTACTGCACTTGAAACTTATCGCACGGTAGGCGGCATTAATGGTCGTAACAGCTTAACGGCAACAGAACGCGAAGTGGTGCAAATTACCGCTGCTGTAGTCAATGGCTGTGGTTTCTGTGTAGCAGGCCACACGAAGATCGCTTTAAAAGTGTTAAAACTTGAAGAAGAGCTTGTGAACCAAATTCGTGCAACTGCTCGTATTGAAAGTGATAAAAAACTCGATACTTTAGCGCGTTTCACCCTTGCCGTTATTTTGCAAAAAGCAAAATTAACTGAAGCACAGCTTAAAGCGTTCTTTGATGCAGGTTATACTCAAGAAAATGCCATTGATGTGATTTTAGGTGTCAGCCTCGCCACATTATGTAACTATGTGAATAATATCGCTGAAACCCCAATCAATCCTGAATTACAGGCATTTGCATAATCAAGCCAATAATAAAAGTGCGGTCAAAAATGACCGCACTTTTTTATTCCTTCACAAATTGTTTAATTTGATCTGAATTCAAATGTCCAGGTTGTGCTTTGATAAGATTTAAATCCTTATCCAAGAGCAAATTAAACGGATAGCCTAATACATTAGCTCGTTTAATGATTTCACCGTTTTCATCCAATAATACGGTGATATTTTTATAGTCCAAGCCTTTATACCAATTGATAAATTTTTGACTATTTTGTTCATTCTTTTGTCCAGGTGAGGCAATCGTAATCACATTAAAATCAAGGTTCTTTTCAGCACTGAGATCATCAATTTCTGCTAACCCCGCTAAACAAATTGGACACCAAGATGCCCACATTTTGATATAAAGCGGTTTGCCTTGATATTGTGATAAAGAGACGGTTTGATTATCCAACGTCTTCAAGGGGATGTCCGCCAAAGACACATTCTCTTGTGCAAAACTCAATGGACTCAAAAACAATAAAAGTGCGATCAATATTTTTTTCATTTTTTCCTCTTATTTCACAAAGGGAATCAAATCGCCATAGCCTTGTTTTTCCATTTCATCTAATGGAATAAACTTAATCGATGCGCTATTGATGCAATAACGTAAACCGCCTTTATCACGAGGGCCATCATCAAATACATGACCTAAATGGGCATGGCCACTGCGGCTTAATACCTCAATGCGAGTCATATTAAAGCTATTGTCTCTTTGATACTCCGCCACTTCAGCGGCAATCGGTTTGGTAAAACTTGGCCAGCCGCAACCTGATTCAAATTTATCTTTAGAAGAAAATAACGGTTCTCCCGTGGTGATATCCACATAAATACCCGGCGCGAAATTATCCCAATATTCGTTACTAAAAGAGCGTTCGGTATGTTTGCCTTGCGTCACATCATATTGAAGTGCGGTCAGTTTTTGCTTTAATTCTGCATCACTTGGTTTTGGGTATTTTTTATCATCAATTAATGGCTCATCGGCTTTTTTGATGTCAATATGGCAATAACCATTCGGGTTTTTCTTGAGATAATCCTGATGATACTCTTCCGCCTCCACATAATTTTTCAGCGGTTCTACTTCAATTTGAATCGGCACTTGATATTTACTTTGTAAGGTTTTTAATGCCGCTTCAATAACGGCTTTATCTTGCTCATTTTGATAATAAATGCCGGTGCGATATTGTCTGCCTCGATCATTGCCTTGCTTGTTAATACTGGTTGGATCGATAACGCGGAAATAATATTGCAGTAATTTATCTAACGAAATTTTATTTGGATCGTAAGTGACTTTCACCGTTTCCGCATGATCTGTCGCATGCAATAATTGGTAGTTAGTGGTATCACCTTTTCCATTGGCATAACCCGAAACTGCATCGGTCACGCCCTGAATGCGTTCCATATAAGCTTCTAGTCCCCAAAAACAACCACCGGCAAGATAAATAATTTGTTGTTCTTGTTTACTTTCCATTGTCATTTTTTGCTCCTTTGATGATTCTGTGTGATCAGCATACGTTAAACTACTTTGCAAACCGCCAAAAAGTGCGGTCAATATGAGAAATGTTTTTGTATATTTCATTTTCTTTCCTTATTATAGAAAAATCTTCAGCTTGCATTTCATTAGACGAAGACAAGCCCATTTTCTTACAAAATAAGGCAATTTTTTACCGCACTTTGTGCAAGGAACCTTTATGCCAAACATACATCTCCGCAATAATTATCAAAAAGCTGTTGTTTGTATGGTGTTAGCTTACATCAGCATTGCCTTAATGGGTGTATTTGTAAAATACGCCTCTGATGAATTACCGTCCAGTGAAATTTTATTTTCCCGCTTCTTTATTGGTTTTGTTTTTCTCTTGCCCTTTTTAATTAAAGATGGAGATTTCAAAGTCGATATGTCGCAATGGAAGTTTCTCATTTTGCGTAATCTAGCCGGCATTGCCAGTATGTTGCTAACCTTCTACGCCATTAAATATTTGCCGATTTCTATTGCGATTTTATTGATGAATACGTCCGCACTTTTTGTGCCTTTATTGCTGTTTTTCTTTAAAGTCAGAACGCCATTAAAAGTATTAGCTTGCAGTTTTATGGGGTTTATCGGTGTATCCATCATTATGCTGACCAACGGTTCAATGAATATCAACCCTATCCATGTAGGCTATGCGTTAGGTGCTGCAGTATTGGCGGCCATGGCATTTATCAGCTTACAAGAGCTCAATAAACACAACTCACCTAAAAATATCGTGTTTTACTTCCACTTATTAGGCTCGATTTTATTGCCACTCTTTTTTATTACTCAATGGGAAATACCAACACTACATGGATTCACATTACTGCTTTTAGTGGGCGGATTTGGTCTTATTTTCCAATTATTACTCACTCGCGCCTTTAAATACGCCCCTGCCAATGTCATCACGCCTTTTGCTTTTACTGGCGTGATTTTCTCCAGCATCTGTGACTGGTTCTTCTGGGATAACGTACCAAGCCTAAATTTCTGGATTGGTTCATTAGTCATTATTATTGCCGTCAGTTTACTTGCCAGAATGCGGGCAAAATAGAGAAATCCGACCAAATAGCTAGAATATAACTATTCTCAATAACATTGTTTGAGTGTATAATCCAAATGCTTTTTATTATTGAGGACACAACATGAAAAAATTATTCAAAACTACTTTAGCTTCCGCATTATTAATGGTATCCGCATTCGCTAGCGCCGTGACGGTTAAAGATGCGAAAGGTGAATTTACCCTTGATAAAACCCCAAGCCGTGTTGTGGTATTGGAATATTCTTTTGTGGATGCTTTAGCCCAAGTCGGTGTAAGCCCAGTAGGTGTGGCTGACGACAACAAAATCGATCGTATTTTGCCGCAAGTGCGCGAAAAAATTGCTGCATGGCAATCCGTTGGCACGCGTTCTCAACCGAGTCTTGAAGTGATTGCTTCTCTCAAACCCGATTTAATTATTGCTGATCCATCTCGCCATACTGCAGTATTTGAAGAATTGAAAAAAATTGCGCCAACGGTGATGTTTGATTCCCGTCATGAAAGCTACCAAGAAAATCTTGAAACTGCGCAGAAAATTGGTGATTTAGTCGGTAAAAGCGCTGAAATGAAAGCGAAGATCAATGAACATAATGATTACATTGCCAACATCGCAAAAAATTTAGGTGTACAAGGCAAAAAAGCCTCATTTGGTACTTCCCGAGAAGATAAATTTAATATCCAAAATGACAATGGCTATGTGGGTAGTTTCTTAACGACATTAGGTTTTGCGCCAACTAAACTCAATAGCGATCAAGCTTTCGTAGAAATCAACCTTGAACAATTAGTAATGGAAAAACCGGAATACTTGTTCATTGCCCATTATCGTGATGAAAGTATTGCGCGCAAATGGGAAGCTGAGCCACTTTGGAAAGCCATTCCTGCGGTCAAAGCGAACCATGTTTACAGTGTTGACTCCGACATGTGGGCGCGTGGTCGCGGTTTAGAAGCAAGCAAAATTATGGCAAAACAAATTGAAGATTTCGTGAAGCAAAAATAATGATGAAGTCTGCTTTCCGTTGGGGACTTCCCCTTATCATTCTGGCTTTCCTATTATGGGGAAGCCTGTTTTTGTATTATCCCATCGAAATTCGACCGCTTGCAGCGTTACAAGCGTTCCTCCCCGATGGCGATGAAATTGCCAAAATTACGGTAACCGATTTACGCCTACCGCGCGCATTAGTTGGCATGATTTTAGGTGCCAATCTTGCGGTGGCGGGGGCGTTGTTACAAACCATTACGCGCAACCCGCTTGCTTCACCTACGCTACTCAGCGTGAACTCTGGAGCTAGTCTTGCCATGGTAACCGCCAGTGCGTTTAGCCCCTTGATTCTTTCTGGTTATAGCATTGCCTTAGTGGCTAGTATCGGCGGCGGTCTGAGTTGGTTTGTGGTGATGCTGATCAGCAACGGATGGAAAGATAATAGTGGAGATCGTAGCCGAGTGATTTTAGCGGGGATTGCCGTATCACTACTTTGTGCCGCGCTCACGAAATTGGTGCTCATTATCGCGGAAGATCATGCCTTCGGTATTATGAGCTGGCTAGCTGGCGGCATTGCACATGCCCGTTGGAATGAATTATTGACGTTATTTCCGTTCTTTATTTTGACCGCACTTTTCTGCCTGCTTTTTGCCAGTCGTTTGAATTTACTCAATTTAAGTGATGAATCCGCGCGTTCGCTAGGTATCAATCTCTTCCGTTTACGTTGGTACGCTAACATCATGGCGTTATTGATTGTGGGCTCAAGCGTGAGTGTTGCTGGCCCTGTGGCCTTTATTGGCTTACTCGTGCCCCACCTTGCCCGCTATTGGATTGGTTATGACTTGCGAAAATCGCTCCCTATGGCAATGTTACTCGGCGCAATTTTAATGCTCGCTGCAGATACCATTGCCCGTGCGGTGAACTTCCCTAGCGAAGTGCCTGCTGGTGCGGTGCTTGCCTTAATCGGTGCCCCAGTCTTTGTATTATTTGCCAGAGGAAGACACTAATGCGAGCTTCTCATGTATCTTTTCGCGCTATCGGCTTTTATGTCGTCACGCTCAGTCTGATGGTACTACTCTTTGGATTGAGTATTCGACTTGGCACTTATACGCTTTCTTTTGAGGAAATTTGGGCGGCCTTTCAGCCTGACGATAAAAACTATTTTACCTTGATGGAATATCGCCTACCTCGTGCGGTATTAGCGATTTTATTAGGCGGAGCCTTAGCGATTTCCGGTGTGTTAGTGCAAAGCGTAGTACGCAATCCACTTGCCTCTCCCGATATTTTAGGGATTAACAATGCGGCAGGGTTAGTTGCTGTTTCGGTATTGATGTTCTTACCAAACTTAGCATTTTACTGGATGCCAATTTTTGCCTTTTTAGGTGGAGTGCTCTCTTTTGTCATTTTATGGATCGTGTGCGGTTTTAACTTCCGCCCTATTAAAATGGCAATCATTGGGGTCGCACTTTCCGCATTGTGGGCAGCCATTAGTCATTATCTGATGCTTACCAATCCGGTCGAGATCAATACAGCGATGTTATGGCTTACAGGAAGCCTATGGGGGCGCAGCTGGTCTTATTTGAATGTGGTATTGCCATGGTTAGTAGTGTTGCTACCCTTGCCATTTATTTTCTGTCGCGATCTCGACACCCTTGGTTTAGGTGAAAACAAAGCCTCCACCTTAGGCGTGACTGTGAATAAAGTGCAAATCAGCGTTTTAGTGCTAGCGGTCGCCCTTTCCACTACGGCCGTAGCAATTTGTGGTCCGATTGCCTTTTTAGGCTTGGTTGCGCCGCATCTTGCCCGTCGTTTAGTCGGCGGCAGACATCGCACCCTATTACCGGCGGCCTTGATTATTGGCGCCCTCTTATTACAACTTTCGGATATTTTGGCGCGGGTGATTGACCCACCAACTGAACTACCAGCGGGTATTCTGACCGCGATTATCGGTGCGCCATATTTCTTCTACTTATTGATGAGAACTAAATAATGAGCATTGAAATCAATAATTTATCTTTAGGTTATCAAGATAAACTCGTGGTTAAAAATCTGTCGCTAAAATTCCCGAAAAATAAAGTGATTGCGTTAATCGGCCCAAATGGTTGCTGTAAGTCCACCACATTAAAAGCGGTGGCTCGCCTGCTTAAACCGAAGCAAGGCTCAATCACCCATAAAGGCAAGGACATTTGGCAAAAAAGCCCTAAAGAATATGCCCAAGAATTGGCTTTTCTCCCGCAGCAACACTTGGTACCTGAAGGGATAAAAGTGCGCGAATTGATCGCTTACGGGCGTTCGCCTTACTTAAATCTATGGGGTAAACTCAGTCAAAAAGATGAAGAATTGGTCACTTGGGCGATGGCGCAAACACAAACTGCCGAACTCGCCGAACAGTTGGTTTCCGATTTATCTGGTGGTCAGCAACAACGGGTATTTTTAGCCATGACACTTGCGCAAGATGCTGAATTAGTGCTACTTGATGAGCCTACCACTTATCTGGATTTAAACCGCCAAGCAGAACTCATGGGCATGATGCGACAAATGCAACAAAACGGCAAAACCGTAATTACAGTGTTACATGACCTCAACCAAGCCTGCCGCTATTGCGATCACTTAATCGTCATGAAAAAAGGTGCCGTAATGGCACAAGGCACACCTGATGAGGTCATGACCGAAGAGTTACTTAAGGATGTGTTTGATTTGGATGTCATCATTCATCGTGATCCTATCAGTAACACACCGATGTTTATTTTGAAATAACGTTCAATCACTTCTCTAAATATAAAATAGGTGTTTTATTTTACTAGAACGCCTATTTTTTTATCCCCCCCCTCCATTTATACATAATTAATATTTTCCATCGCTTGCAAAGAGGTCGGACCTCTTTGCAAAACTTACACTTCTTTACACTGTCTGAAATAACGAAGTACTAGATAATTATTATTAATATAGTAGAACTAAAAAATGAAATCTCTAGCCCATGTCTTTAAGGCAATGCTATTAGTAGGTGTCAGTACCTCAGTAGTACAGGTTGCCTATGCCCAAAATTCCTCTATTGATACCGAACGAGAAAATATCATCATTTTCTCCCGTCAAGGAGATACCCAATTAAATCAAGCTATTCCCAAACTTGAATCCTTATTTAAGAGGACTCACGATGTAAAAGTGCGCGATGATTTAATGACACTCTATCTGAGGACGAATCAATCTGCTAAAGCACTTTCACTTTGCGAAAGCTGCGCACCAGCGCAATTTTCCCAAAATGAACTCGAAAATTTAGGCAAAGCCGCTCGAAATGAAAAACAATACGATCGTGCCGTTGCATTCTATTCCCAATTGCAAAAGCAATACCCTGATAATCCAAATGGCTGGCTTGGTGGCGCATTAGCTTTCACAGAAACCAAAAACTACAATGCGGCAAAAAATGCACTGAGTGTTTATAAAAAACGTTTTGGACAAGATAATGCCTATCTTGATGCTGAGAGTTATTTGCTTGATTTCACTGAACCCGATATGGCTAAACTTGGCCGTTGGCAACGTCAGTTAGAACAAAATCCGAAAAATATCACCTTAATGAGAGAGTTGTATCGTTTAGCATCAAAATACAACCTTCTGCCATTACAAGAGAAACTACAAAAAGCCTATCCAGATCAATTCAATCAAAAAGACATGATGTGGTTTGAGCATGGTAAGACGATTACCTCCTCAAAAAATGCGACAACGCCTGCACAGCAAGAAAAATCATTTGAAGAATTGACCGCACTTTTGGCTAAAATTAACCCTGAACATCCTTTGTATCAACAAGCATTGCAAGATCATTTTGTGATGGGTGTCCGATTGAATAAATTTTATGAAATAGAAGACGACTTCAATACATTACAGGCTCAACCTAATGTGCCCGCGTATTTAGAAGAAGCCTTTGGTGATTATTGGGCAGCAAAAGGCTCACCACACAAAGCATTAGCGATTTATCAATCAATTGAACAACAATACTCAAACAATAAACTCGCTGTGAGTGATGGTTTACTTCATAAACTCTCTCTGACCGCAAGCGATGCGGGCAAATTTGAATTGGCTCAACAATATTTAGAGCGTATGAATTCAAATGTTTATATCAATGACTATACCCGAACATCAAAAATTCTGAATCCAGGCTACGATTCTCGCTATTTTGGTTTGGCACGTTTAGCTTTATGGCGTGGTAACAGCAAATTAGCTCAGCAACTTATAGATGATCGCCTATTTAACAAAACGCCTGGTGATCCATGGGTGATGTTGCAAAAAGCGGAACTTGAGCGAAATCGCGGCAATTATGATGATGCTAAATTATGGGCGGAAAAAGCCGGTTATTTTTTGAGAAAAAATGATCAGCAAGAAGCTCGTAATAACCTGGCTGAGACTGCCTTAAGTCAAAATGATTTACCAACAGTTTCAAAAACGATTGATGCAATGAATGAAGAACAACGTCAGTCAGCGCAATCCCTTATTAAGCATTATGAACAAGTGCGTTCTGGCAAAATTGTAGGGAGCGTCGGCATACAGCATCGCACTTCACCAATAAGTTATAGCAATGAAAGTAGTCAAGATTATGCGATTTACACACCGAAAACAGCAAATGGTCACGATCTCTACGTTCATTACTTAGAAACACGCTCCCCTTATGATAAAGAAAGCCTCATTTCTCGCCGAATTGGTGTGGGAACAGAGCTCAATTTCTATCCGCTCCAATTGAAAATGGAAGGCGGGAAAGGCATTAAGCTTAATGATAAAGCCTATTTCTCTACAGAGGCAAATTATACCCTCAACCAACATTGGTCATTTAATTTAAACGCCAATATTAATGGTAGTGGCACCCCAGTTAAAGCCATTAATAAAGGTGTGTATACCAAAGATATTGGTTTCTCTACCACGTATTCCTATTCCGATATTTTCCAAGCCGGACTAGGTGGTGGCGTCATGAAATTTGATGACGGCAACTTAAGAAAAGAAGCCAATTTCTGGTTGAATCTCAATACATTCAAACATGACCGTTGGACGCTAACCAACAATTTCAGAGTCGATTACAGCAAAAACAAAACCATTGATTCTGCTGAATATTACAACCCATCAAAAGCGACAAGCTTGGAATTCGGTGCGGATTTAAGTTACTACCAACCACTTAATTATGGCTTGATCTTAAATCACCATCTGAAAGCCAGTGTGGGTGCCTATAAACAGGCAGAACTCAGTCGAGAAAAAATGTGGTCGATTAGCTACGGACACCAATGGCGAGTGGGTAAAAAATTTGGCGTGTCTTATGAAATTGGCCGTAAAAAGAATATTTACGATGGCAATGCTGAATTTAACAATTTCGGAAATTTAAATTTCTCTATTTATTATTAAATACTTAAACGGTATAACTTTATGAAATCTCTAAAACATTTTGCAAAAATCATTATTTGCACGCTTTCCCTTTTTTCGGCTTTTGCCTTTGCGCAAGATCGTTATGGCGTATTAGCTTATCACTCTGTTGTAGATGAAAGTGCGGCTGAAAATCAAAAACATTATTTTCCTCAAACGATTTCAGCCCAAACCTTAATTAAACATTTTAATTGGCTAAAAGAAAACGGATACAACGTGATCAGTTGGCAGCAAGTTATCGATGCTGAAAATGGTAAAGGCACATTACCTGATAATGCGGTATTGCTAAGCTTCGATGATGGCTATGAAACCATGTATAACGTGGTCTTTCCTCTATTAAAGGCCTATAACTACCCTGCTGTTTTTGCGCCAGTGACAGGCTGGTTAGATACGTCGGCAGATCAAAAAATCGCTTATGCCGATAAAATGCTAGATCGTTCCGTTTTTGCCACTTGGTCGCAAGTCAAAGAAATGGAACAAAGTGGGCTCGTTGAAGTAGCCTCACATACTCATAATCTTCATAACGGTATAAATGCCAACCCATCTGGTGGTCAATTACCCTCAGTGATTGCACCTGAATATAAAAACGGAAAATATGAAACGGAAGATGCCTACAAAAACAGATTGAAATCTGATTTCACTCGTTCTGTTCAAACGTTAGTCAATCATATCGGTAAGAAACCACGTGTAATGGTGTGGCCTTATGGACAATTTAATGATGTTGCTGTGCAACTTGCACGACAAGCAGGAATGTCACACTATTTCTCATTAGGTGAAAAAATCATCAATAAAGTTGACGATAAACATATTGGACGCTTATTACTTAATGCAGAAACCGATCTAAATACCGTTAAAAACTATCTTGATGGCATTGATGAAAGCAAACAAATTCAACGAGTACTGCATGTCGATTTAGATTATGTCTATGATGCGGATAAAGCTCAGCAAGCCAAAAACCTTGATAAGTTAATCGACCGCATCTATCGCTATGGTGTGACGACAGTTTATCTTCAAGCCTTCTCTGATCCCGATGGGGATGGTGTAGCGGATGCCTTGTATTTCCCAAATAAATACCTTCCTGTACGAGATGATATTTTTGGCCGAATTGCCTGGCAATTACAAACGCGCGCAGGCGTACAAGTCTACGCTTGGATGCCTGTACTCGCCTTTGATTTACGCAAAAGTGTAAAAGAGGCGGAATATGTCATTGATAGCCGCACGGGCAAACCTTCAACAAAGGCTTATTTACGCCTTTCACCTTATAACAAACAGAATGTTGAAATCATTAAATCCATTTATAACGATTTGTCATTCTATGCCAAATTTAATGGCATTTTATTCCACGATGACGCGTTCCTAACCGATTTTGAGGGCGCAGAAGGTGATCATGCTGAAGGTATAGTTAGCCCACAAGCAAAACAAAAAACACAAGATTTAATCCAATTAACCCATCAACTCACCGATGCGTTAAAACCTTATTTCTTGCGTGGTTCATATTCTCTTAAAACGGCTCGTAATCTTTATGCATCAGTGATCACAAATCCAAATGCAGAAGAATGGTTGGCACAAAACTTAAAAACGCTCACCGACAATTACGATACCATTGCCATCATGGCGATGCCATACATGGAAAATGAACAGCCTATTTCACAAAAAGAAGCCTATCAATGGTTTGCTTCTCTCATTGAAAATGTGAAAGCCCAAGCGCCATTAGATAAAGTCTTATTTGAATTCCAAGCGGTGAATTGGCGGACTCAAAAGCCAATTCCTGAATCCGAATTGATTGATTGGATGACGCTATTACAAAAAAATCATATTTATAGCTATGGCTACTATCCGGATAACTTTTTAACAAATCAACCGGATCTGAACAAAATGAAACCGTATTTTTCCGTAAATACGAATGCAGGAAAACAATAAGGATTGACTTATGAACCAACAATTCTTAGAAGCCGTGAGTATCTTCGTATTCATGTATCCTGCTGGAATGGCGATATATTGGGTGACGGCAAGTCTGTGTTATTACCTTTTTATGGAAGGAAAACTTGGGCAACCAACTTTCCAACAAATGCCAAAAGAACGTGTTCCGATGGTCAGCATTATGGTGCCTTGCTATAACGAAGGGGACAATTTAGATGAAGCCATTCCTTACTTGCTCCAACTCAGATACCCAAACTATGAACTGATCTTCATCAATGATGGCAGTAAAGATAACACGGGCGAAATTATTGAGCGTTGGGCAAAAGCTGACGAACGCATCGTGGCGCTTCACCAAGAAAACCAAGGTAAAGCCAGTGCATTAAATCATGGCTTGTTAGTTGCTAAAGGTGAATATGTAGCTTGTATTGATGGCGATGCAGTATTGGATTTCGATGCGATCGATTACATGGTGCAATCCCTCGAATTAAACCGTGCTTATGGCGCCGTTACTGGCAATCCACGCGTACGTAACCGCAGCACCATTTTAGGTCGTCTACAAGTTTCTGAATTTAGCTCTATTATCGGTTTAATCAAACGCGCTCAAAGTCTAATGGGAACCATTTTCACGGTATCCGGCGTATGTTGTTTATTCCGCAAAGATGTGATGGAAGAAATCGGTGGCTGGAGTACCAATATGATCACTGAAGATATTGATGTCAGTTGGAAAATTCAAACGGCTGGTTACAACATCATGTATGAGCCTCGTGCCTTATGTTGGGTATTAATGCCTGAACGTCTTTATGGCTTATACAAACAGCGTTTACGCTGGGCACAAGGTGGTGCTGAAACCATTCTCAAATATTTCCCTCAGGTCTGGCGTTGGAGAAACCGCCGTCTATGGCCAATGTATGCCGAATATTTTGTTACCGCAACTTGGGCAATCTTATTGGTTGTACTGGTTGCGCTTGCACTATACCGCAAGATTACCTTAGGTATAGGTATTCAAAACATGGAGCTGTTTGAAACAAATATCTCGATCATGTTTTTCTCTTTCTTCTTACAGTGTCTCTTAAGCTTATACATTGATTCACGTTATGAAAAAGGATTGATCCAATATGGAATTTCCTGCATTTGGTATCCCTATGTTTATTGGTTACTTAATACAGTAACGTTACTCATTGGGATCCCAAAAGCGATTTTTAGAAACAAGTCCAAGCTAGCTGTCTGGACAAGCCCTGACAGAGGAGTTTAAATAATGGCAACCGCCACTTTACAACAATTGATGGTTATTAATAAAGGTAGCAGCCTTCCCTTGCTGATTAAAGCCAAAAGCTTTGTACTAGATCTAGTTACCTGGGCTTTATGGGCTTATATCATCACTTTTGTCGCGAGATATGCGGAACGCATCTTCACTAAACCGATTCTGGAAAGTTTCTTTTTTGTCGATGTGGTCAGCATCATGTTTTCTGTCTCTGCGGTATTGGTCATCTTGGCTTATATTTGGTCTATTCTTACCGTAGCAAAAGAATAACTCGCAAAAAACTTAACATAAAAAAAACCGCACTTTGGTTAACAAATCAAAGTGCGGTTATTTTTAGAAATGTTTAATTAGATACGATATTCTCTAATTAAGCTTTTGGACCTGCTGCGATAAGTGCTTTACCTTCTGCGTTGGTCGCATATTTTTCAAAGTTTTTCACGAAACGTCCAGCAAGGTCTTTCGCTTTCGCTTCCCATTGTGCTTTATCGGCATAAGTATCACGAGGGTCTAAAATCGCAGGATCTACGCCAGGTAATGCTTTTGGAATCGCTAAATCAAAGATTGGTAACTCGCCCATTTCTGCTTTTTCGATAGAACCATCTAAGATCGCATCGATAATACCACGAGTATCTTTGATTGAGATACGTTTACCTGTACCGTTCCAACCAGTATTAACTAAATACGCTTCTGCACCAGCAGCTTGCATACGTTTAACTAATACTTGAGCATATTGTGTTGGGTGGAGAGTTAAGAACGCTGCACCGAAACATGCTGAGAAAGTTGGAGTTGGCTCAGTAATACCACGCTCTGTACCAGCTAATTTAGCAGTGAAACCAGATAAGAAGTAGTATTTGGTTTGCTCTGGTGTCAATTTAGACACTGGAGGTAACACACCGAATGCATCCGCAGTTAAGAAAATTACTTTCGTTGCGTGACCTGCACGAGATACTGGTTTAACAATATTATCAATGTGATAAATTGGGTAAGACACACGAGTATTTTCAGTTTTAGAACCATCATCGAAATCAACTGAACCATCTGCACGAACCACGACGTTTTCTAATAATGCATCACGACGGATTGCACGATAGATATCTGGTTCATTTTCTTCAGAAAGATGGATAGTTTTCGCGTAGCAACCACCTTCAAAGTTGAAGATACCTACATCATCCCAACCGTGCTCATCATCACCGATTAATTCACGTTTTGGATCGGTAGAAAGCGTGGTTTTACCTGTACCTGATAAACCGAAGAAGATTGCTACATCACCGTCTTTACCTACGTTAGCAGAACAGTGCATTGCACCTACACCTTTAAGTGGTAAGAAGTAGTTCATCATTGAGAACATACCTTTCTTCATTTCACCACCGTACCAAGTACCACCGATTAATTGAATACGCTCAGTTAAGTTAAATGCAACGAAGTTTTCAGAGTTCAAACCTTGTTCTTTCCAGTTCGGGTTGGTGCATTTAGAGCCATTCATGACCACAAAATCTGGTTTAAAAGTTTTTAATTGTTCTTCTGTCGGACGAATAAACATATTTTTTACAAAATGTGCTTGCCATGCCACTTCAGTCACAATACGCACTGCGATACGGTCTTGTTCACTTGCGCCACAGAAACCATCAACCACGAATAAACGTTTGCCAGAAAGTTGTTTAGTCACAAGATCTTTCAAGCTCGACCAAGTTTCTTGAGTCATTGGTTTGTTATCGTTTTTCGCCACATCAGAAGTCCACCACACAGTATCTTTTGTGGTATCATCTAAAACGATGTATTTGTCTTTCGGTGAACGACCGGTAAAGATCCCTGTATCAACAGCCACCGCACCAGTTGTGGTAAGTGTCCCTTTTTCAAAGCCTTCTAAGCCTGGTTTTGTTTCTTCTTCAAAAAGTTGTTCATAACTTGGGTTATAAACCACTTCTTTAACATCATGAATACCAACGGCTTCAAGTTCTTTAATTACGTTTTTAACATCAGTCATAGTTCACCTCTTGATTAAAGTTTAAAAATTTTTCCTATGTTTATTGTATGGGAATTGTCAAAAAAAAAATGTTAACTAGATCTCATTTTTGAACATTCATTGGAAAATTCTACCCCTTTTTAGGTGGTTTAGGAGGTTGGGATACAACAAGGTTGATTTACCCATCATATTTTCGATATAGTGAGAACTATTATCAACTCAAGACTCAATACCTATGTTCTCATTTCTGCGTTTACCCTTTTTATTTTGTCTGCTGATGTTTACGCAAAGCACGCAAGCAGAACCCGACTTTAAGATTCCACCTATTCAAGAAAACATGAAAAAAATGTATCAAATTCAACAAAAAGATTTTACCTTTGAAGACAAACATTACCGCTTGTTTATTGCGGTACCACCAAAAACATCGCAAAAACTGACCGCACTTTACACGTTAGATGGCAATGCTCAATTTCCAATGGCAGTGAATGCTGTCAATCCCAATAAACCTCTCCCGCTTATTGTCGGTATCGGTTATGTATCAGATAAAGCTTATGTCATTGAAGAACGCACGAGAGACTACACTTTCCCGGCAGAAGGTACCGAATTCGCCAAAGGAGGAAAAGCAGCCGATTTTCTACGCTTTATTCAACAAGACGTAAAGCCTTATATTGAACAGCATTTCGATATTAATAAGGAAAAACAATATTTCTTTGGCCATTCTTTTGGTGGATTATTTGGATTGTACGTACTCTTCCATCAACCGGATTTATTTCAATATTACACCTTGGCAAGCCCTTCTCTTTGGTGGGGGAATGGCTCATTTCTACCTCAAAATGAACCATGGATTAGCCCAAAACCATCACATATTCTGATTACATTAGGCTATTATGAAGAGCATCCTGAACAGGATCCAAATATGACTGAAGAACAATTACAGCGTATTAATCAACGGAAACAAATGCGAACAATCAATGCGCATCAACTGGCGGAAATATTGGAAAAACAGGGTAATTCCGTGGAATTTATTTCTATTCCCAATAAAAATCATGGTGGCTCAATTCCGGACGCTATCAAACATTGTTTAGAACAAGTTCAACAATAAAAGAGCATAAAAAAATCCCCATTATCATGAACGGGGATTTTTCTTATTGGGCTTGTTTAAGTTTATCAATCGCTTCTTTATTGAAGAAGTAATGCGTACCACAACATTCACACTGCATATCAATGCTGCCTTTATGCTCTTCTAAAATTTCCTCTATTTCAGCTTCTGGAATCAGTAATAATGCTGCCCCAGAACGCTCAGGTGAGCAACCACAGAAGAAAGAAACGGCTTGAGGTTCAAAAACTTCCACTACTTCTTCGTGGTATAAACGATAAAGCAATTCTTCTGCAGGTAATCCAAATAACTCCTCATCTTTTACGGTTGCAGCTAAGGTCGTTAAATGTTCAAAATCTTCTGGCGTACCTTGGCCATCTGGCATAATCTGTAGCAACATTCCAGCGGCAACAGCTTTACCGTCATATTCACCCGTGCGAATAATAAGTTGGGTTTGTAATTGCTCTGAACGCACAAAATAGTCTTCTAAACATTCCGTAATCGTTGGTTTATCTAAACCGATAACGCCTTGATAACGTTCACCTTCAGTTGGAGCAATCGTAATCACTAATACGCCTTTGCCAATCATATCATGTAGGCTCATGCCGTCTTGAATATCACCTTGCACACGTGCTAATGCACGGATCTGTTGCTGATCATTGCCATTAACTAAGGCTAATTTTAATGGACCATCACCTTGAATTTGAACTGTAATATTGCCATTAAATTTTAATGTGGCGGTCAACAAATTCGTTGCCACCATCATCTCACCCAGTAAGTTTTGTACTGCTTTTGGATAATGATGAGTGTTCAACGTATCAGTAAAAGTTTGGTTTAATCGTACCCATTCACCACGCACGGCACGGTTTTGGAAAAGGTAACGGTAAAGTTTGTCATTGTCTTGAGTGTAATTCATTATTTGTTCCTATTTATTCTTTGAGTAAAAAGTGCGGTCAATTTTGTGAATAAATCTTAAACGTTCAAAAAAGATGTCGTTTTGTTACCGCACTTTGTGCCTGAGCAATATTATGGGGGTGAAAATCAAAATTACAAGCCAAAAAGAAAAGCGGATAGCTCTCACTATCCGCTCGCTTTATAAGATTAAACTGATAAATTACCAGTATGCACGTAAACCGATAACAGTTTTGAAATCACGGCTACGATCAAGTTGTTTACCAGAGTCTTTATCAAAGGTATTCTCGTATTTAGTACGAGTTGCTTGCCATTCAATGAATGGTTTCACTTTTAACGAACCTTGATTATACACATAGTATTCAGTACCCACTAAGAACTGGCGATCAGTCGCTTTTGAATATGCAGAACCTACAGGTAAAGTTTTCTCAGTTTTGTAAGAATACATTGCATATACATTCCAATCTTCATTTAAACCTTGGCGAATCACTGCAGTTACTTCATTATTTTTCACTTTGTTACCTGCACCATCTTTATTTTTAGTATCTTTGTGAGCTAAGTCTAAACCATAAGTAGTGTGAACAAAGTTATACGCTAAGCCTAAAGCATAAGCATTGCTGTAGTATGCTGTTTTGTTCGCATTTTCAGAAATTTCACGAGTGAAACCTGCTGCGACAGTTACATTTTGGATACTATCAATTTCATGATTGAAGATAAGACCTGTACCCCAAGTGTTTTTACGATTATTTTTTAAATCTACGTTTTTGATGTTACGTTTGCTTGAACCGCCGTAGTACGCACCAAATTTCACTTTATTTGAACCGTAGTCACCATTATAAACATATTGTGTTACACGACGAGCTGAAGTCTCTAATAAACCATCAGTCAAGCTGTAAGTATTTGCTAAATCACTTTGTTTTACTTCATCAGTGATAGTTACCATGTTACCGTAAGTTAATTCACCGAATTGTTTGTGGCCAAAACCAGCATAAAGTTGGTGAGTATAAACATGGTCAAAATCATGTTGTGAAGGTGCTTCACCACGCATACGCCATTCAGCACGGCCTAAAGCGTAGAAATCACCACCTAAGCTTTGTTTTAATTTGAAACCAAAACGTGAACCGTTGTTATCAACTGCGTGATTGATGTGTTCTTTAGTTACATCACCATTTACATAGTTAGTTTTGTTAGAGGTGCTTTCCCATTTAACACGTAAAGAACCGTAAAAATCAACATCAGTACCAGTTTGGTCAATGTGGAAATTATAAGCTTGTGCAGAACCTGCTGCTAATGCAGCTACAGATAAAGCAAGAAGTGTTTTTTTCATAACGCTTTCCCTATTATTTAATGAAGTTTATTAAAAAATTGAACTTTTTGCAGTTTATACACTACAACTTAAATGGTCAACCCTAAATTTTGCCAACTATCAGAAAATAGGCAATATTTTGACTAAAATCAATCAAGATAAATACATATTTGATTACTTTATCACCTATTTAATTAATAAATTTAGCGTAGAAAACACTTGGTCTGAAGTAATATTTTCCATTGAATTTGCCGTTAAATAATGCTGATTTTTACCATAACAGCCAATTAAGGTCGGATCTGTTGCGCCATAAAGTGTAATATTCGGTTTATCCAGCGCAGCAGTTAAGTGGGCAAGCCCTGTATCTACCGATACCACGGCTTTCGCATTGGCAATTTGTCCAGCCAATTCATTCAATGAAAGCTTAGGCAAAACGACTACATGAGATAAACCTGCGGCTAATCGCTCTGCTCTTGCCTTTTCTTTTTCATTTCCCCAAGGTAAACGGACTTGAACAGAAAGCGTGGTCAGTTTTTCAATTAAATTTCGCCATTCTTGTTCTGGCCAATGCTTTTCATCTCTTGTCGTAGAATGAAAAAAGATCACATAAGGTTCGATAGAATCTGCAGAAATAAAATGACGAGCAATACCATAATCCCCTTTTTCTTTCGGTAATGGATAAGATAAGGCTTGCGCAAAAAGTTGACGAATACGTTCTACCGCATGTTGTTGATAGGAAATAGTGTATTTTTTATCGTAGAAAAATGAAGCAATCGGTTCACGGATACTTTTGCAATCATAGCCATGTTTAATGCCATTAGCTAAGCGTGTTACAAAAAAAGCACTCTTAAAAAGCCCTTGTGCGTCAATCACGGCATCATATTGCTTGGCTTGTAATAACGCGCGGTAAGATTTCCACTCGTTTTTGGTCTGAGTCGAAAAAGGCGATTTTCGCCAACGTCTTAAGGCAATTGGAATGATTTGCTTCACGGCAGAATGCCAATGTGGAATTTCGGCAAAATTCTCTTCTACCACCCAATCAATGGAGAGATTAGGAATAGCATGCTGCGCATCAGTCAATGCTGGCAAAGTATGGATTACATCGCCCATAGAAGACGTTTTGATCACGCATACTTTCATTTAATTAACCTTCTTCCCCAGTGCATAATACCGAGACCTGACACAGCTAAAATACCACCAATAATTAAGGATGAATCCACTTGTTCATTCAACCAAACAGCTGAGAATAAAATCCCTAAAATCGGCACAAGTATGATATAAGCTGAGGCATTACCTGCCCCTAAGTATTTCACCCCATCAAAATACCAGGCATAGGCTAATACTGTTGCTCCAAATGCGAGGCTAAGCAAACTTATCCACTCACCTTGAGATAAATTCAGTACCGTAAGCCAATCGGCTGCACTTTCCACGCATAATGCGCTCATAAATAACAATAAAAAACCAAAAATAGAAGATAAGGTGGTTGCGGTGAGTGAATCAATACCTGCGAGTACTTTTCTCGCCAGTAAGGTATAAACGACCCAACAAATTAGCGCCCCAATTAATAATATTTGCCCAAAGCCAAAGGAATCCATCATCTGTAAAAAATTCCCTTTTGTGAGAGCCAATAGCGATCCACTCATGGCAATAATCATTCCGAGTATTACCCATCGATTCCATTTTTCTTTAAATAAAAAAATTGCCAAAAACGTCGTGAAAACTGGGTTTGTTGCTACAATCACGGCAGCTTGCCCTGCCGGAAGATATTTCAGTCCCCAGATAAAAAACGTGGAATAGGCAAAAACACCGAAAAAGGCAGTCACAAACAAACCTATCCATTGGTTTGCTCTTAGTTGTTTCGCATATTTAAAGCGATTTGCCGCATATAACCAAATCATGAGCGGAATAATCGCAAAGAAAAATCGTAAACTTGAGGCAACAAATGTCGGCATAGCTTGGGCAACCACTCGCCCCCAAGGCCAAGATGCGCCCCATAAAATAGCCATTCCGATTAATTGTAAGTGTATGCGAAGAGGGTTCATTTTGCTAATAATGTCTCTAATTTTTCTAATGCCATTTCTGGTGTAATATCAATCAAACTTTGATGATACCCTTCCGAGCTATCTGTGCTTTTACGCACTTTAATTAAATCGCCTTCAATTAAACGAATAATCACCGCTTTATCAGATAATGGTGGCGTATAAGTTGGGCTCGTTGGGCCGTAAAGCGCGACCAATGGACGATCTGTTGCAGCGGCAATATGCATTAAGCCGCTATCATTGCTCACCACTGCTGTGCAGTTAGCGATTAGATCCACAGCTTGATTAAGATTCGTTTGCCCTGCCAAATTCAAACAAAACGGTTGTAGCTCGGCTGGCAACGCATTGCGGATTTGCTCTCCTGCCTCCACATCTTTTGGTGAACCAAATAATTCTACCGCATAGCCTTTTTCAATTAGCATTTCAGCCAATTTAGCATAATGATAATGCGGCCAACGTTTAGCTGGACCAAATTCTGCACCTGGGCAGAAACCGATAATCGGACGTTCGCCTAAAAGTGCGGTCTGTTTTTCAAAGTTTTTTAAGGTTTCTGTTTGTTGCGTTGGATCAACGGCTAAATAAGGTTTTAGAACAGAAATATCTGCCGCTTTCGGTACTGCATTTTGCTCAAAAGCTAACGCCACATAACGTTGCACCATCATTGGGTAATCACGTTTGTTATTGCGTAAATCATTAAGTAAGAAATAACGGCTTTCCCCTTTCCAACCACGACGCACAGCAATTTTTGCAAAAGCAGGAATAAAAGCTGACTTCAAGGAATTTGGTAACACAATCGCCATATCATATTGATTGCGCAAAGCCTTACCTAAACGATAACGTTCACACAAGGCAAACTTGCCGTGTCCAAGCGGCATTTCAATGGCATGGCGCACTTCTGGCATACGGGCTAAAAGCGGTTTACACCAATTCGGTGCCATCACATCAATTTGGCAATTGGGATATTGCAGTTTGAGTTGTTGATACAAACTGTGCGACATCATCATATCGCCGACCCAAGACGGGCCGATAATTAAAATATTCATGCTTGACCTTATAACAAAAGTGCGGCTAAAAATAAGACTAATTTTAACCGCACTTTATTCATTTTCTAGTATTGAACGACATTATTTGTTCAATATTTTTATTTATTTAACCACGCCATGTACTCAGCCACACCTTCCGCTACGGTTTTAAATGGTTTGTCATAGCCAGTTGCGCGAAGTTTCGTTAAATCCGCTTGCGTATATTCTTGATAGCGAGATTTCAAATGCTCTGGGAATGGAATGGTTTCCACTACGCCTTTTCCGTGGAATTTAATCACCGCTTTTGCCACTTCCGCAAAAGATTCTGCATTGCCGGTACCACAGTTGAAGATACCTGAAATGCCATTTTGCCAGCACCAAATGTTGACTTGTGCCACATCGCCTACATAAACGAAATCACGGCGGAAGTGTTCACTACCTGCAAATAATTTTGGATTTTCGCCTTTCAGGATTTGGTTATTTAAGTGGAATGCCACGCTTGCCATTGAACCTTTGTGGCCTTCACGCGGACCATACACGTTAAAATAACGGAAACCACATACTGGTGATTTTGCTTCAGGTAAAATCGCTCGCACATATTGGTCGAATAAGAATTTAGAATAACCGTACACATTCAATGGGCCTTCAAATTCACGCTCTTCACGGAATTCAGTTTTGTCGCCATAAGTCGCCGCACTTGATGCATACAAGAACGGAATTTGACGATCTAAGCAGTAATGCAATAACTCTTTTGAATATTCGTAGTTATTATGCATGATGTATTTACCGTCCCATTCAGTAGTCGCCGAGCAAGCGCCTTCATGGAATACCGCATCGATCTCACCTAAATCATCACCTGCAATAATTGACGCAATGAAGTCTTCTTTATCGCAGTAATCTGCGATATCAAGATCCACTAAGTTAATGAATTTAGTCCCGTCTTTTAAGTTATCCACCACTAAAATATCTTTGCGTCCCATATCGTTTAATGCTTTAACGATATTACTGCCGATAAAGCCGGCGCCACCTGTTACGATAATCATAATTCTGTCCTCTTTAAAATAAGTCTGTGTATTGTAATAGATTTTGTGCCGCTTAGCCAAAAAACTCTGTGAAAAACAACCGCACTTTTAAGCCCCAGTAACTTGTCCAACCCGTTGTGGCTAAATCCATTTTTCCTTTGTTTAAAATAATAATCGTCGGTGTCACATTCACCTGCCATTGATCCGCAATCTTGCCTTGAGGATCATTCACCGTTGTAAACTGATAGCGATGGGTTTGTAAATAATCCTCCACGTCCTTATTTGTCCCCGAACGTAGTGCGACAGAAACTACCGGATAGCCTTCTTCTGAAAGTGAATTAATCGCTGGAGAAGTATAACGACAATAACCGCACCAACTTCCCCAGAAATAAATGATTGTCGGCTTAGCTTGATCTAATTGAGGTAAAAAGAAGGCATTTCCCTGTAAATCATAAAGTGCCGTTGCATTGATTTCAGGCGGAATATTAGGTTTACGAATAAAATCAAGAATACTGCTCACGATAATCAACGTCAGCAAGAGCGAAATCGCATTTTTTAATAAGGTTTTAAGTTTCACAATAAAATTTCATGATCTAGGATAAATGGATTGTAATCGATCAGAAAAGTGCGGTCAAAATTACAGATATTTTGCTATAAATACATTATCTAAACTTGGCATCACATAAAAAATGCTCCTATTATAAAAATAGGAGCATTATTTAATAACTATAAATTTTCAATTCCTGTAGTTACACTAAATGCTTTTGTCTCTTTAGGTTTTAGCATAATTAAACTTCCTGCTTTTTTAGCTGCTAAAAAACCTTCTGGCCTACAAGTTGCTGGTAATACAAATGCACCTACTTGTTGATCCTCATTAAACAAAATCCATCGTGTTGCATAATTAAAGTCTTTAGATGAGAATTTTGTTACATAGCTATGCCCACTAGGTGATTTCATTTTATATTCTAAATTCTCTTGATATTTACTGAGATTATCCATAAAGAATACTATTTCAGGATCATACATCACATCATTATCTAATTTATCAAGATGGTATTCCCCTTTTTTAATTTTATCATTAAACTCAAGCCACTTTTCTGTTGGGCTAACGTGAGCTGGTATAGTTTCTCTCAAAACAATAGCCTCATCAGGAATATTCTGTGTTAACACCGCTCCATGCTCATAACAATAATTCATGTGGCACATGTATTGCAATGGCATATCAACACTAGATAAATTAGTTACACTCATTTGAATATCAAATAAAGTACTATTTGAATAAAGTGTTACAGCTGGTCTTGCTGAATAATGATTTCCAAACCCTTTCACATATTCAACTTCTCCCGTAAGGGTTATTGAATTATTATCAATGATTAACCAGGCATTATTAATAATTGAACAGGGCATCTCTCCATGCAAAACATGATCATCTTCAGGGCTTGGACAGCCATTTCTGATTAACCCCGAATGAAAAGCAAAACATCCGTAAGTATCAACAATACTATTACCAAATTTCGGCTCAGAAAACATATTCTTCATTTTTAATGAATGTTTACCAAATTCAGCATCCCAAATAATTTGACCATAAAAAGGCAATACAATAATAAATCCTTTTTTATTACAAATTTTTATTGCTTCAATTCCTGATTCATACTTAAAGCCAAACACTGTAAAATCATTATTACTAAGCAATACTTTTTCATCTCTAGAAAATAATTCTTTGAATAAAAATAACTTCGTTTCCATTATTCCTCTCCTTTTTCTAATTTCATTTTATCCCAGAAGTAATATCCAACATAGATAAAGCAAAGCGTTGGTACAACAAAGGCTAATTGTAAAGATCCTAAAGTATCAGAAACATATCCATGAATAGCAGGAACAACCGCAGCTCCAATAATTGACATTACTACAACAGCTCCGGCTACTTCCCGATGTTCTTGTTTAACAGTTCCTAATACAGATGTATAAATTGTAGCCCAACATGGTCCAAACAATACACTTGCAAAAATTGCAGCATAAACAGCTGAAAAGTCATGAACAAAAGAAGTATAAGAGAGAGTAAATACACCAAGAATAGAATACACAAACAATACTGCATCTGATTTAAACTTAGTCATTAAAAAATTTGCTACAAATTTTCCGATGAAAAAACCAATAAAACTATATATCATGAAATTTGAAGCATCCCTCTCATTAATATTACTTAAATTTAAAGCTAAACGTATTGTAAACGACCATACTGCAACCTGCATGCCCACATATAAAAATTGAGCAATAATTCCTTTCTTAAATTGTTTATTCTTTGATAAATATTTCAATGTATCAATGAATTTCACATTAGTAGCTAAAACTTCATTTTCAGCTTTGCATCTAGGGAATTTTGTCAATAAGAACAACAAAGTAACAGCAATTAATACAAAAATAAGATATTTATAAGGTTGTAATGTATGCTCAAGCAATGATAATTTAAATTCATGAGCTTGATCTGGTGACATCGTAAGCAATTGTTCTTTCAAGCTAGCCCCTTCTTGGAAGATTAAATATTTACCCAGTAAAATGCCAGAAATCGCACCAATCGGATAAAATGTTTGACTAATATTCAGTCTTAATGTCGCATAATCTCGATGGCCGAGCATAGAACTATAAGTATTCGCTGATGTTTCAAGGAAACTTAAACCGATAGCAATAGAAAATATAGCAGCTAAAAACATAGTATAAGTAGCCATGTGAGAAGCTGGATAAAACATTGAACAGCCTATAATATACAAGGTTAAACCAATCAAAATAGCAACTTTATAACTTGTTTTCTTTATTACTAGAGAAGCTGGAATTGCAATTAAGAAATATCCACCATAAAAGGCACTTTGAACTAATGCACTTGCAAAGTCACTTAATGTGAATACACTCTTAAATTGAGTAATAAGAATATCGTTTAAGCTCGCGGCAGCCCCCCACAATGGAAATAGGCAAGATAATAATATGAACTGAAATATAGGTGTTCGATTCAAATATCCATCAGGCATTTGCTGTATTCCTTTCATAACATACTCCTTATAATTTACCCAAAAAACACTCAAATTCTTTTTTATCCGGATATGATATTTGAGTTCCTTGACCAGTCACGCTATAAGCTGAAAATGCAGAGGCCATGTTCAAAGATGCTAAAATATCATGCGTTTTAACAAGATAGTGTGCAAAACATCCTATAAATGCATCCCCAGCTCCACTAGTATCAATAGCATTAACCTTATGAGGAGCAATATGATGAATTACATTTCCATCTAGCCATATCGCACCTTTCTCCCCCAAAGTAACAACAAGATTTTTCAATCCTTTTGAAATCAATGAATTAGCTGCTATCAGAATCTCATCAATATTAGAAACTGGTAACCCTGTAAGAATTTCTAATTCAGTCTCATTAGGCATAAAAAAATCACACTTACACACATAATTAATATCTAAATTTGGATCAGCAGGAGCTGGATTTAATATCACAGGTATATTATTTTTAACTGCAAAATCAATTGAGTAATAAACAACAGATAATGGAACTTCTAATTGCAAAATAATAAGCTTACATTTTTTAAGTTCATTTTCTGCGTCATCTATATCTTTTGTTGATAAGTGACTATTTGCACCTTTAATAATAAGAATGCTATTTTGGGATGACTTATCTACAAATATCGGTGCGACACCACTGGAAACACCTTTTGCTACTGTTACATAATCAGTATTTATAGCATTCAGATGAAAGTTTTTTAGTGTGTTCTCAGCGAACAAATCATCTCCAACTTTTGTTAACATCATCACATCCGATCCTAACTTAGCAGCAGCTACTGCTTGATTAGCACCTTTACCTCCACATCCTATCTTGAAGCTAGGAGCTTCGATTGTTTCACCCAACTTAGGCATCCGATCTATATATGTAATCAGATCAACCATATTTGAACCAATAACTGCAATATCCATACGACCTCCATTTCAATTGTTAATAAAGTAACATTTCATTTAAACAACAGTATAATACTCAAAAAATGTTAAAAAAGTGACAAAGATCACAGTTCTAGAAAAAATTTTTATGATATTATTAGAAGCAATAAAACTATAACCACATATCACCATGGACAGAAAAAACAATTCAAGAATAAAAAGCTTAGAATTTATACTCAGAACAATGAGCTCTATAAAATTAAGAGATGCAGCCAATATACTAAGTGTATCTGAAATGACTTTAAGAAGAGATTTAAGTACTGAAGGATGCCCCTTAATTCTACTAGGTGGTCACATAGTCAAAGCCCCTCAAAACCATCATGAGGCTAACTATCTGATTTTTGAACAAGAAAATAAGAATTTAAAGGAGAAAATGACTATAGGTAAAGCGGCTGCAGAACTTGTTGAAAATGGGGATGTTATTTTTTTTGATTGTGGTTCAACAATCCCTTTTATTGCATCACAAATAAAATCAGATATAAAATTTACTGCACTTTGTTGTTCTCTAAATACATTTACAATTTTGCAAGAAAAAAGTAATTGTGAAGTAATACTAGCAGGTGGATCATACTCTAGTCATAACTCATTTTTCACTCCAATTAATAACTCAGAAATAGAATCGATACTTACAACTAAAGCCTTTATTTCTGCGGCAGGTGTAAGCGATGAATATGGTGTTAGCTGCTTTGATTATAATGAAGCAAAAGTAAAAAAAATGGCAATGAAAAAAAGTAAAAAGAATATATTGGTATTTGATCATATGAAAATAGGACTAGTAAGAAAAGCATATATTAATGATTTAAATCAATTCGACTTATTAATATGTGATCAAGAATTACCTAAAAATTTCATAATAAAGAATAATCATCAATAATAACCGATGACTAAGTTAAGGAGAAAAATATGAATAGTAAACAATTAGCACAATATATTGATCACACCGCCCTTACTGCAGAAAAAACAGAACAGGATATTCTTAAACTCTGTGATGAAGCCATTCAATACGGCTTTTATTCAGTCTGTATTAATTCAGGCTATATTCCTTTAGCCAAAGAAAAACTCGCTGGCTCAAACGTCAAAATTTGTACGGTTGTTGGTTTCCCTCTTGGCGCCAACTTATCCTCAGTCAAAGCGTTTGAAACCCAAGAAGCCATCAAAGCGGGTGCGGGTGAAATCGATATGGTAATTAATGTCGGTTTGATTAAATCAAATAAATGGGATGCCGTAAAAGACGATATTCAAGCTGTGTTAATCGCTTGTCATGGCGTGCCACTTAAAGTGATTTTAGAAACGTGCTTACTCACCAAAGAAGAAATCGTGAAAGCCTGTGAAATCTGTAAGGCTTTAGGTGTGGCATTTGTTAAAACCTCAACGGGTTTCAATAAAGGCGGTGCAACCGTAGAAGATGTCGCATTAATGAAGAAAACGGTAGGCAACATTGGCGTGAAAGCTTCTGGCGGTATTCGTGATACTCAAACCGCACTAACGATGATTGAAGCAGGTGCGACACGAATTGGCGCAAGCGCAGGCATTGCGATTGTAACGGGTGTTTCCGGTAATACCTCAAGTAATTACTAATCGATAATAAAAAAGGAGATTGAAGTGGATATCTCAATCTCCTTTTTTCATCATCAAAGACTTACTTAAGCTTTAATTTGTCCTTTCAAGAAATCTAACAACTGATCTTTTGCAATCATTTGTTTTTCACCAGTGCGGCGATTTTTATATTCGATTTCGCCGTTTGCGAGATTTTTCTCACCAATCACCACCATGTGTGGCACGCCGATAAGTTCCATATCGGCAAACATCACACCTGGGCGTTCTTTACGGTCATCAAAGATCACTTCGACGCCTTGTGCTTGTAAAGTGCGGTACAATTCTTCCGCATATTGTTGAACGCTTTCAGATTTGTGCATATTCATTGGCACGACGGCTACGGTGAATGGCGCAATTTCATCTGTTGGCCACACGATACCGCGCCCATCAAAATGCTGTTCAATCGCCGCAGCAACCACTCGTGTTACACCAATACCGTAACATCCCATGGTTACGACCATTGGACGACCATCTTCACCTTGAACAGTTGCATTCATGGCTTCTGAGTATTTTTTACCTAATTGGAAAATATGACCTACTTCGATACCACGTTTAATCAATAAGGTACCTTTACCATCCGGGCTTGGATCACCTTCAACCACATTACGAATATCGGCTACTTTTGGTAACGCTACATCACGTTCCCAGTTGATATTGAAGTAATGTTTACCATCAATGTTTGCACCTGCGCTGAAATCAGACACTAACGCCACTGAACGGTCAATAATCACTGGAATATTGAGATTAACAGGGCCTAATGAGCCTACACCCGCACCAATTTTAGCTTTGATAACAGCTTCGTCTGCAAATTCAAATGGTGAAGCCACTTCTGGTAATTTTTCTACTTTGATTTCGTTTAATTCATGGTCACCACGAATCACTAACGCCACCAATGGTTGCTCTTCGCTTGCCCCTTTTACAATCAAGGTTTTAACCGTTTTCTCAATTGGTAAATTGAATTGTTCCACCAACTCAGCAATGGTTTTTGCATTTGGTGTATCAATTAATTCCATCGCTTTCGTTGGCGCTGCACGCTCACCAATCGCCACCGCTTCCGCTAATTCAATGTTTGCTGCGTAATCAGATTCCGTAGAGAAAATCACATCATCTTCACCGCTGTTTGCTAACACTTGGAATTCATGTGAGGCGCTACCACCGATAGAACCAGTGTCTGCTTGTACTGCACGGAAATCTAAACCTAAGCGATTAAAAATATTGCTATACGTTTGATACATCACATCATAAGTTTGTTGTAAGCTCGCGTGATCAGCATGGAAAGAATACGCATCTTTCATGATAAATTCACGTGAACGCATTACACCGAAACGCGGACGCACTTCATCACGGAATTTGGTTTGAATTTGGTATAAATTGATTGGAAGTTGTCTGTATGATGACACTTCGCGGCGAACTAAATCCGTAATCACTTCTTCGTGTGTTGGACCTAATACAAAGTTACGATTACCACGATCCTCAAAACGAAGTAATTCGGGGCCATATTGTTCCCAACGACCTGATTCTTCCCATAATTCTGCTGGTTGCACGACTGGCATTTTGATTTCAAGTGCGCCGCTTTTATCCATTTCTTCACGAATGATTTTTTCTACTTTACGGAGCACACGCCAGCCGGTTGGCATCCAATTATAGAGACCTGAAGCAAGAGGACGAATCATCCCTGCACGAAGCATTAATTGATGGCTCACAATGGCCGCTTCAGCCGGGGTTTCTTTTAGTGTTGAGAATAAATATTGACTTGTACGCATTGAATTAACCTTAGATTCTAAGCATTGAGAAAAAATTGGTGAGAGTATAACAAAAAGTGCGGTCATTTTTAACCGCACTTTTTTCTGAGAAAAGATTATCTTCTCGGTAAGTATCTAACTGGATCGACAGATTTACCTTTATAACGGATCTCGAAGTGAAGTTTCACAGCATTGGTCCCTGTGCTACCCATTTTCGCAATCTCTTGACCCGCTTTCACTTCTTGTTGATCGCTCACAAGGATCTTGTCGTTGTGTGCATAAGCACTTAAGAAATCATCATTATGTTTGATGATGATTAAGTTACCGTAGCCACGTAATGCGTTACCTGCATACACAACACGACCGCTCGCCGCCGCTTTAACCGCTTGTCCGCGAGAACCACTGATATCAATCCCTTTGTTACCACCATCAGAGTTAGAGAAACCTTGGATCACGTTACCTTGGGTTGGCCATTGCCATGCCACATTCGATGCCACTGGTGCCACAACGTTCGCATTAATTGGCGTATCGTTTGTAGTAGTTCCCACTTGCGTTGTCGTTGTCACAGGTGTACTCGGTGTATTGTTGGTAAACGCTGGGGCTGATGTTCCACCTGTTGCGACACCAGCTTTAATTGGACCAATTACCGTACCATCAGAGCCAATTTGAGTACCATTCGCACCTGGTGTATAAGTCACTTCTGGTTCAGCTGGAGCTGTTGGTGCAGTTGGTGCCGTCGTTTTCACTGGTACAGTCGTGGTAACCGTTTTAGTTGAACAATTTGAAATTTTTAACGTTTGGCCCACACTTAAGCTATAAGGCTCTTTCATATTGTTCATGCTCGCTAAATCTTTCACGTCCATACCGGTCAAGTAAGCGATTAAGAACATGGTATCGCCTTTGTTTACTTTATAGGTATTTCCTTTGTATGAACCTTTTTGAATTTGGCTGTAATCCGGCGCATTGGTATTTGGATTACGCGGCACATTGATTGCGCCAGAGCTGGTGCAATCAGAAACCGTTTTGGTTACGGTTTTAATCTGTGGTTGAACCGGTGCAGGAGCTGGAGCTGGCGTTGGTTTAGGCTGTGCTGCAGCAGGTTGTTGAACCGGTTGATAAGTTGGTTGAAAACTTGGTTGTGGTGTTTGAGTGCCCGTTGGCACGCTATTGCCCATTGTACTTGGCATGGTATTTTGTTGGATTTCTGGCTGCCATGTACCGCTCGAATTATTATCAACAGGCTGCATTACGCCCGGAGAAAGTGTGCCATCTACATTTTCAATTGGCGCAGGGCTGTTTGAACTACAAGCTGTTAAAATAGCGATACTCACAGGGAGCAATAAAAACGATTTTTTCATTTATTCTTCCTTTAACATTAAATTTATTTCATTTGATTTGGCATCGAGTTCTTTTCAATTTCCGGCATAAAGCTACCACCGGCAACCGCTCCCGTTCCTTCTACGGGTTGCATAATACCATTAGGTAATGCATCGGGATCTTGTTTTTGTGGTTCTCCTGTACAAGCTGAGATCAGCAATGCACTCGAGATAATTAAGAGTAATTTATTCATAAAAAAGGTCACCCTGTTATTTTAAAATAAGATAAGCAATCACAGCTAGAGCAACCACACTCCAACCAATGATTTCAATAGATTTACGTAATTTCGCGGCGAATTTTTCTCCGCCCCATGCAGCCAGTTTTGCGACTAAAATAAAACGAGCAAAACGCGACACAAACGCGGTAATCACAAAGGGGATAAACGCCATTTGCATCACGCCTGCGCAAATGGTGAAAACTTTGTAAGGAATCGGGCTAAAACCGGCAACAAAGACCACTAAAATACCCCATTCTTTAAACCATGCCATAGCTTGTTCCCAAGCGGCTTGGTAACCCCATTGTTGAATATAGCCTTGTACCCAATCAAAGGCATAGTAACCAATAGCATAACCAATCATTCCACCGACAACCGAAGCAATCGTGGTATAAAGTGCAAAACGAAATGCACTTTTCGGTTTTGACATTGACATCGGAATCAACATGACATCCGGTGGAACGGGGAAGAAAATGGCCTCAATAAAACTCACAAAGGATAGCCAAAACACGGCAAAGCGATGTTTTGACCATTGCATTGTTTTATCATACATCGCACCAAAAATATTCATTCACTTATCCTTTATTGCTTCAATCGGGAAAATTCGTTTCAAAACGGCACATTATTCACTTTCCAGCCAAGCTTGTAAAGCAGCAATTGACTGATGAGCAGTAAGATCCGCTTGAATTGGCGTAATGGCAACATAACCATTTTTTACCGCATGGAAATCGGTACCTTCACCATCATATTCAGGCAAGCCTGACGGACCAATCCAATAGATATTTTCGCCTCGAGGATCTTCTTGTTTAATCACTTCTGCAGCGGATGAGCGATAACCTAAATGACAGACTTTGATTCCTTTAAGCTCTTCGTAAGGCAAATCTGGCACATTGATATTGATCACTTCGCGTTTATTCAATAATTGAGGATGTAATTTAGGAATCAAATCACACACTACGCGAGCCGCTGTTTCATAATGCAGACGACCATCTAAAGATACCGCAATGGCTGGCAATCCCAAATGACGACCTTCTAACGCGGCAGCTAAGGTACCTGAATACAAGGTATCATCACCCATGTTACAGCCTGCATTAATACCTGATACCACAAGATCCACTTGTCCAGATAAAAAACCGTTCAATGCCAAATGCACACAATCAGCCGGTGTGCCGTTCACGCAATAATCACCACTGTCTAAATGACGCGGACGAAGCGGCTCAACAAGCGTTAATGAGCTTGATGCCGCGCTACGATTACGATCGGGCGCGACGATCACTACATCGGCAATTTTTCGTAATTCTTTTGCTAAAACTTGAATCCCTTCGGCGTGAAAACCGTCATCATTGCTGACTAAAATTCGCATTATTCTTCTTCCTTAATATTCACTAACTCTCGCACCAATGCAGTGGCATAGCTCCCCGCCGGCAAATAAAATGAGAGTTTTAATCCTTCTTCAACAAACGTCCAATGGAAATCTTTTGCCTGCATCAATAAAGGGCGGCGAGCGGCTTTCATTCTTTCTTGTTTCATTAATTCTTGGAAAACCTGGTGTTCTAAAACCACTTGATTTTCGACCGCACTTGCAGATAAATTTTCTTCGCCAATTAAAGGTGCAGTGAGCAAAATATCTTGCTCGTTCAAACGTTGCTGTAAAACAGCTAAATCTTCATTTTCATCGGCTTTAAACCAACTGTGCGATCCGTTTAATTGCACAATATCGTCTCTTAGAACCTGATCTGCTACATTTTGTTCAATTCGTCCTGCCACAACTAAATTAAAAATTTCACTGCGAGCTGCTGAAAGGTAAAAACTGCGTTTTTTACGATCTTTGACCTTAATCTCCCCTTTCGCCCAACGAATCGCTTGAGTCAGATTATGACCATCACGCCCAAAACGCTGCTCAGTGAAGTAGTTAGGAAAACCGTATTTCGCCACAAAATTTAAACGTTCGTTTAACTCATCACTTTCTTTTGCACCGCGTAATAAAATCTCGAAGGCATTTCCTTGAAGACTACCCGTACGAATTTTACGATTGTGACGAGTGACGTCTAAAATCTCGACGCCTTCCAATTGAAATTGGCTAAAATCAGGCGTTTCTTTCCCCGGCATTTGTAAACAAAACCATTGTTCCGTAATGCCATGACGATCTTTCAAACCGGCATACCCCATATTTCGATCAGAAATACCCGCAAACTTGGCAAGTTTTTCACCGACAAACAGTGTATTGCAATCCGTTTTACGGATTTTTACCGCCACAAATTCGCCTTCGCCTGACATTTCATAGCCCAGATCTTCTTTAACAATAAAATCAGCGAACGCTTGCTTTAAAAGTGCGGTTGTTTTTGGCGGTGTTTTTAAGGTGAAATAAGGGAGATGTTTGACCATTTTTTTTCGTTCTAAAATAAGAAAACCCAACTTTTTCGCTGCAATAAATAGCGTGATCAGCTGGGCATGTTAAGCACAATTTATTCGCGCAGAATTTTAACCTTTCCGCCCCTTCAAGGCAAACTGAAATGAGAATAAATTTTTAGCGACATTTTCATCTTTATCCCCTACAATGACTGCACTTTTTCTGACAAAAGGAATACCTTATGACGAATTTTAACGAACTTCAAGAAGAAACCCGTGAAATCATTACGGATTTATTAAATGACGGCAGCGATCCGGATGCCCTTTATATTATCGAACATCACATCGCTCATTATGATTTTGATACCTTAGAAAAAATTGCTGTGGATGCTTTTAAAGCAGGCTATGAAGTGTCAGAAGCGGAAGAATTTGAAGATGAAAGTGGCAAGGTGATTTTCTGCTTTGACATCATCAGTGAAGTAGAATTAAAGCCCGAAATTATCGATGCACAGCAAAAAGAAATTCTGCCATTAGTGGAAAAATACAAAGGTATTTATGATGGCTGGGGCACGTATTTTGAAGATCCGAATGCGGAAGATGATGAATACGGCGATGATGGCGAATTTTTTGACGATGAAGATGTCGAAGACGACAACGAACGTTTACATTAATAATAACAAAGGGCGTGTTAAACCGCCCTTAATTTTTATCTTACCCAAATAGGAATGAAACAATGAAACTCAAAGCGCTTTCTTTAGCATTACTTGCCTTGCCTATCACTTCTTTTGCAGCAGAGCCCGTATCTCATCAGCCAACGGATGTCAGCTTTAGTGTTGAAGCTGAAAGAGAGGTAGAACGAGATTTATTGCAAGTGTCCCTTTTTTACCAAGCGGAAGGCAATGATTTATCCGCGCTCAATAAAACCATGGCAGAAAAAATGAATAAAGCCATTGAGTTAGCAAAAGCACAAAGTGCGGTTGAAATTAAAGATAATTCTCGCAATACCTGGATTCGTTATGACAATAAAGGCAAACAACAAGGCTGGATTGCGCGTGCAGAATTAACTTTGGAAAGTAAAGATTCTCAAGCGTTATCAACACTTGTACATGAATTAGATGGTGTATTAGCCATTGATCGCGTAAGTGCCTCTGTTTCACGTGAGAAATTAAGTAGTTTAGAAAATGAATTAACCAAAGAGGCTTTAGCGAAAGTTAAAGATAAAGCACTCTTAATTCAAGAATCTTTGCAGATGAAAGGTTATCACACACAAAGCCTTGACGTGTCTTCTGCCAATGATTCCGCGAATGATTTCCGCCCTTATGCCGCAGGGGCTATGATGGCAAAAAGTTTCTCTTACTCGGATGAAAAAGATGAAACTTACACTCAAAGTGGTAAAGAGAAAATTAAAGTCAGTGTGAATGCGCGAATTGCATTGCTTAAAGAATAATTTTCTATACAATGAACGACGATTTTTTTAATAAGGAAAACACTATGAAAGTAGCAAAAAATACGGTTGTGAGTATTGCTTACCAAGTACGTACTCAAGACGGTGTATTAGTTGATGAAGCACCAGCAAATCAACCATTAGAATATTTACAAGGCCACAATAACTTAATCATTGGTCTTGAAAATGCCTTAGAAGGTAAAGAAGTTGGCGACAAATTTGAAGTGCGTGTTCAACCTGAAGAAGGCTACGGCGAATACAATGAAAACATGGTTCAACGTGTACCAAAAGAGGTATTCCAAGGCGTTGATGAAGTCGTTGTTGGTATGCGTTTCTTAGCTGACACAGATATCGGCCCAGTTCCTGTTGTGATCACTGAAGTGGATGGCGATGAAGTGGTGGTTGATGGTAACCACATGTTAGCGGGTCAAGAATTACACTTCACTGTGGAAGTTGTTGGTACTCGTGAAGCAACATTAGAAGAAATTGCTCACGGTCACGTACATGGCGCACATGATCACCACCACCATCATGATGACGAAGATGGTCACGGTTGTGGTTGTGGCGGTCACGGTCACCACCACCATGATCACGATCATGGACACGGCGGTTGCTGTGGCGGTGGTCATAAACACGATCATGATCACGGACACGGTCATGGCGGCTGTGGTTGCGGCGGTCACTAATCTTAATCTAGAGATAAAACTAGAGACAAAAAAAGGGGCTGTAACAGAATGCGGTAAAACCGCATTCTGTTACAGCCCCTTTTTATATATCTCTATATATATCACTCTTGGTTATCATATAAAACTATTTATTTAAACTTTACAAGGCATAAAAGTTGAGATGCTAAATTATATCAAGAATTAATAATTATGATAAAAGTCGGCTTTTTTTGTATGTCTTCCCCCAATTACATAATTCGGTCATAAGTGGAATCAGTGTTTTACCTGTATCTGTCATAGAATATTTAACTCTAATTGGCGATTCATCATATACAACTCTAGATACAATACCCGCTTCTTCTAGTGTACGTAATTGAGCCGTCAACACTTTTGTCGTTATATCTCCTAATAATCGTTGTAATTGATTAAAGTGAATTGACTCTCCCTTTAGTAAATAATACAGTATTTTTAACCTCCACTTACCGCTTAACAGATTTAAAGCAATCTCCATAGGACATTCTTGATTAATAGAATCTACTTTCGACAAAATACTACCCTCTTTCACACCTACTATACTAAAGGATACGTAGTATAGAGAAAGTGCCTTCTTGTTATATATCATAATAAAGCGTACAGTTATTACTATAATATATTTAGTAATAAAATAATAGGAGATGAATAACAATGGTTATAGATAGTCACGAACACCTAATATTGCCAACCGAAAATCAAATAGAGTTGATGGATCAATCAAAAATTGATAAAGCTATTCTATTTACTACAACTCCTCATCCCGAACAGGCTCATTCTTTACAGGAATTAAAACAACAAATTTCTATGCTAAATTCCGTGTTAAATGGAAATATAAATGCGAAAGAAAAGAAAAGACTATATGAAAATAATATAAAAGATTTAACCACAGCAATGAATTATTACCCTGATAGATTTCTAGGTTTTGGAAATATACCATTAGGTATGACATCATTCGATATAGAATTATGGATTGACAAACAAATATGTAGAAATCACTTAATGGGGCTTGGAGAATTTACACCTAGTACTATTGCTCAAATACAACAAATAGGGGACATTATGAAAATAGTATGCTCCAATAGAATATATCCCCTCTGGATACATACATTTCTACCAGTAACAAAAGAAATGATATTTTCACTTGTAGATTTATGTAAAAAATTCCCTACAGTGCCAATCATTTTTGGTCATTTAGGCGGTACTAATTGGATGGAATTAATTGAATTAGCAAAAACAGTACCTAATATATATTTAGATTTATCAGCACAATTTACATCTATAGCAACAAAAATGGCATTATTAGAATTGCCTGAAAGATGCTTATTTAGTTCTGATGCACCATATGGTGACCCCTTTCTCTATCGACAAATGATAGAATATCTAAGTCCATCAAAGACAATCACAAATCTAGTATTAGGAGAAAATATTATGGAATTGCTTACCAAATTAAATCTACTGTAATATGTCTGTTTGATTAAATTAATTCCTATGTTATTTTTTACGGTTCCCCAGTGAACATCGTTTTACTCGTGCATTTGCTATATCGATATTCGTAGAATACTGTGCAGTTCAGCACGTTCCTATCAACCCTCGCTGTGGTCTTCGTAAAGAATGCCAGCCATATGCCAAAATATGGAATGCATCTAATCCTAAACAAATTGAAACGAATCCAGCATATGATGCATTATTGGCAGATAACCAAAAGCGATTAATAAGTGCTGAAGGCATACAATTACGGACTAAACGTTCCATACAAGTGGAAGGTACCTTCGGTGTACTTAAAGAGGACTTTCAATTTAAACGATTTAACCATCGCGGTAAAGATAATGTTCATAAAATGCTCTATATTCGAGCGATGAGATTTAATCTTGCAAAATTACATAACAGAATACAATCTGGCCAAATTAACAAGACCTTATTCGAGATTAAAGAAGTAGCTTAAATCCAAAAAATTTTAATCTGACTAGGGCTTATTTAAGTGCGCCTAAAAATGAAAAATACCAAGAGCTTTAAAGAACGTATTACTTTAAAAGCCTTGGTATTTTCTATATTTTAAAGGGACTGCAACTAGAATGCGGTTTCACAGCATTCTGTTACAGCCCCTTTTTCTTTATCTAAACTTTCATTACAGAATGAATCGACTTAAATCTTCATTCTCGATCACTTCGCCTAATGCCTCAATCACATAGGCCGCATCAATATTCACGGTTTGTCCGTTCATATCGCTCGCATCAAATGAGATTTTATCCATTAAACGTTCCATAACGGTATGTAAGCGTCTTGCACCAATATTCTCCGTTTTCTCATTCACACGGAAAGCTGCTTCGGCAATTTTCTTAATAGCATCTTGTGTAAATTCAATGCTCACGCCTTCTGTTGCCATGAGCGCTTTATATTGCTCCGTTAAAGACGCATTTGGCTCAGTTAGAATACGCTCAAAATCCTCTGCCGTTAATGCAGACAATTCAACACGAATTGGTAAACGACCTTGCAACTCTGGGATTAAATCTGATGGACGCGCCACTTGGAATGCACCCGATGCAATAAAGAGAATATGATCGGTTTTCACCATCCCGTGTTTGGTATTAACCGTTGAACCTTCCACTAATGGCAATAAGTCACGTTGCACACCCTCACGAGAAACATCCGCACCACTGTATTCGCCTTTTTTACAGATCTTGTCGATCTCATCAATAAACACGATACCGTTTTGCTCAACTGCATCAATGGCTTTTTGTTTCAATTCTTCCGGATTAATCAATTTGGCCGCTTCATCGTCAATTAAGGTTTTTAATGCATCCTTAATTTTCATTTTGCGTTTTTTGGTTTTATCCGAACCCAGGCTTTGGAACATGGATTGCAACTGATTGGTCATTTCTTCCATGCCTGGAGGTGCCATGATTTCCACCCCCATTGAAACGCCTGCAGACACATCAATTTCGATTTCTTTATCGTCTAATTGTCCTTCACGTAATTTTTTACGGAACGCTTGGCGAGTGCTGCTGTTGGTGTCGTGGTTTTCCACTTCACCCCATTGATTTTTCGGTGGAGGCAATAATGCATCTAAAATACGATCTTCCGCCGCATCTTCTGCTTTCGCACGATTTTTCGCAATTTCTTGTTGGCGAACTAATTTCATCGCACTGTCCGTTAAATCACGGATAATGGAGTCCACTTCTTTCCCCACATAGCCCACTTCGGTGAACTTGGTTGCTTCCACTTTAATGAATGGCGCATTAGCTAATTTTGCAAGACGACGTGCAATCTCGGTTTTACCCACCCCTGTTGGCCCAATCATTAAAATATTTTTAGGGGTCACTTCATGGCGAAGTGGCTCTTGCAACTGCATTCTTCTCCAACGGTTACGTAATGCGATCGCAACCGCTCTTTTCGCCTCTTTTTGGCCGATAATATGTTGATCTAATTCGGAAACAATTTCACGAGGGGTCATTTCAGACATAATTTTTCCTTATTTATTCGGTAATTCTTCGATAGTGAAATTCGTATTGGTAAACACGCAAATATCACCGGCAATTTTTAAAGATTTTTCCACAATTTCACGAGCTGATAAATCAGTATTCTCCACCAACGCACGGGCTGCCGATAATGCATAGTTACCACCGGAACCAATGGCTAAAATCTGATCGGCTTCCGGTTGCACCACATCACCAATACCGGTAATGATTAAACTTTCTTTTTCATCTGCCACAATCAACATTGCTTCTAATTTGCGTAACGCACGATCGGTTCGCCAATCTTTCGCTAATTCCACGGCAGCTTTTAACAAATGCCCTTGATGCATTTCTAATTTACGCTCAAATAATTCAAATAAGGTGAACGCATCGGCTGTACCACCTGCAAAACCGGCTAAAACTTTGCCATTATATAAACGGCGTACTTTACGGGCATTCCCTTTCATGACGGTGTTGCCTAATGAAACCTGTCCATCGCCTCCAACAACCACTTGGCCATTACGACGTACGCTTACAATTGTTGTCATTCTTTTATCCTTCTTTTAAGAAAAGTTATTCGTTATATGGCGTTCAATTCAGCCAAATTCAAGGGGTAATTTTTCTTTGATGCTTTATTAAACAATCATCTGAAAAAAATGTGATAAAGATCACTTTTTTAAATAGCAAACGATTGCTATTATTTCACACCCATATTTTTTAGGAATATGATTTGTTACAAGTAAAACAAACTACTTAATGAGGAAAACATGAAAAATTTACTTAAACTTTCTGCCATTGCAATTTTAGCGGCAAGCGCAGTCTCTACTTTTGCATCAAACAAAGAACCTTACACTGAACAAGGTACGAATGCTCGTGAAATGACAGAGCAAAAACCGATTCACTGGATCTCTGTTGAACAATTGAAAAAAGAATTGGAAGGCAAAGCACCCATTAATGTGAGCTTCGACATTGACGATACCGTCCTTTTCAGTAGCCCTTGTTTCTATCACGGCCAAGAAAAATACTCACCAGGTAAAAATGATTACTTAAAAAATCAAGATTTCTGGAATGAAGTAAATGCGGGTTGTGACCAATATTCTATTCCAAAACAAATTGCGGTGGATTTAATTAATATGCACCAAGCACGTGGTGACCAAATTTATTTCATTACCGGTCGTACAGCAGGCGATAAAGATGGTGTGACACCAGTGCTACAAAAAGCCTTTAATATTAAAGACATGCATCCTGTAGAATTCATGGGTGGTCGCAAACTTCCAACTAAATATAACAAAACACCGGGTATTATTGAGCACAAAGTGAGTATTCACTATGGTGACAGCGATGACGATATCCTAGCCGCAAAAGAAGCAGGTATTCGTGGTATTCGTTTAATGCGTGCCGCTAACTCAACTTATCAACCAATGCCAACCCTTGGTGGCTACGGCGAAGAAGTATTGATTAACTCAAACTACTAATCTTTATAAAAAAAGTGCGGTTACTTTGACCGCACTTTTCTTACCTAATTAACAATCTTAATTTTTAGAAAGTTTCTGGGAATATGCTAAAATTTTTGCGTTTCTAGGAGCCTATTTATGTCAGAACTCACGTCTAATCAATATTTAATCATCATTGCCGTGCTGGTTTTTATCAGTATTGTGATGCTTTTTCTATTAAGCCGCAGCAAACGAGATACGCAAGAATTACAACAAGATCTCAATAAAACCATCGAAGATTACAATCAATTAGCTGAGCGTTTTGATTCTTTAAGTGCGGTCAAAAATCAATTAGAACAACAAGCCGTTAAAGCGCAAACTCATGCAGAAGGTTTGCAAACTCGCCTTAATGAACGTGATGAAAAAATCCAATATTTAGAAAAAGAATTAGATGAAGAACAGCTCCGACACGATCAAATTGGCGGGCAAATCACCGCATTAAAAGAACGTTTTGGGATAGCATCTGCACAAGCCGAAAGCTTGCAAGGTCAATTACAACAAGCTCAGGAAAATCTACTTAGAAAAGAACAAGAGCAGCAAAAAACGCAGGAAAAATTGACCGCACTTTCACAGGAATTAACGGAATTAAAAACCACACTTTCTGAAAAAGAAAAACATTTTGCTGAACAGCAACAGCATATTGAACAATCCAAACAACAGCTTGGCGTAGAATTCCAAAATCTGGCCAACCGCATTTTGGAAGAAAAAAGCCAATCCTTTAATCAAACCAATCAGACGGCATTGGAAACCTTATTGAAGCCTTTCCGTGAACAAATCGAAGGCTTTCAAAAACGAGTCAATGAAATCCATTCGGAATCAGTAAAAGGCAATGCGGGTTTAGAAGCGGAAATCAAAAAGGTGTTGGAAATTGGCTTAAACATGTCGAAAGAAGCCAATAATTTAACCTCTGCACTAAAAGGTGAAAAGAAAACCTTAGGAAACTGGGGAGAAGTACAACTTGAGCGCGCACTTCAGTTGGCTGGTTTAATTGAGAACGTGCATTACAGTGCACAGGTCCATTTTAAAGATGAGCAAGGCGGACGAAACTATCCTGATTTTGTACTGAATCTGCCCGATGAGAAAAATATCATCATTGATAGCAAAATGTCATTGAATGCTTACGAAAGTGCGGTCAATTCTGAGGATGAATTCGAACGTGAGCGTTTACTAAGGGAGCATATTAAAGCGTTGAAAAATCACATTGATGACTTGCACCGCAAGGATTACAGCAATTTGATTGGCATGCGTAGCCCTAATTTTGTCTTGATGTTCATCGCTGTGGAACCCGCTTATATTGAAGCCTTAAAATTAGACCCAAGTCTGTTTAACTATGGCTACGAGAAAAATGTCATTATGGTGTCGCACACGACCTTAATGCCAATTTTACGCACGGTGGCAAATTTATGGCGTATCGAACGAGGTAATGCTGAGGCTAAAGAAATCGCAGAAAAAGCAGGCGAAATTTACAACCAGATTTGCTTGGTAGCAGAACGCTTGAGCAAACTGGGCAATACCCTTTCCACCGTGAGCAATCAATATAACAGTACTGTTACCGCTCTTGTGGGGCAACAGGGTTTAGTGGGGAAAGTGGAGCGATTTAAAGACTTGTCAGCGAAGGCTAACAAGAGCATGCCAAACGTTGAATTGCTCAATAATGACGTGGATTTAACGCGCCTATCTCTTATCACTACCGAGAACGGGGTAAAATAAAGCATACCTGTTGAATTTTTCTCTAAAAGCGGCTATTTTCTTGCCGCTTTTTTATTTGTGGGGAATTTTATGGCAACAGAACAAAAAGAAATCACGGATCCATGCGCAAAATATAACGAACAAACCAGTTTTCTAAGCAAAACAATTTTTGCAAGCCGTTGGTTACAAGTGCCTATTTACTTAGGTTTAATTGTCGTGCAAGGCATCTATGCCTACAAGTTTATGAAAAACTTGTGGTATCTCATCACCAATGTTAATGAAATGGATGCGGACACCATTATGCTCGCTGTACTTAATCTCATTGATGTGGTGATGATTGCGAACTTATTGGTGATGGTGACATTAGGCGGATACGAGATTTTTGTTTCAAAACTTCGTACAAAAAACCATCCTGATCAACCTGAATGGATGAGCCATGTTAATGCAACAGTGCTGAAAGTGAAACTTTCTATGTCAATTATCAGCATTTCGTCTATTCACTTATTGCAAACCTTTGTGAATGCCTCAAAAATTTCTGAAAAAACAATTATGTGGGAAGTGATTATTCATTTTTCTTTCTTGATTTCAGCGATTGCGATGGCTTATACCGACAAAATTCTCTACAGTACAAGCCACAAAAACCATTAATACACAAAGTGCGGTCAAAATTGACCGCACTTTTATTTTCTAGAACTCATCTTGGTGTTTAAATTTCAATAAATCTCGACGTTCTTTTTTGTTTGGACGACGATCAGGATGTGGCATCGAAAGGGCATTATTTTTTCTTGCCCACGCCATTTCCTCGCGTTTTTTCACACTCTGTGCCGTTTCTTGGTAAAGCAATTGGGCTTCAGGGGCGCCACGACGTTGGTCACTCAACGCAATCACTTCAATTTCTTTTTCATCGCTGCCTTGACGGAGCTTAATCATGGCACCGATTTCTACATTTTTACTCACTTTTGCTCGTTGACCGTTGTAATGGACTTTGCCCCCTTCAATCATCGCTTTCGCAATGCTACGGGTTTTATAAAAACGTGCTGCCCAGAGCCATTTATCTAATCGTACTTCGTTATTTTCAGCCATAACTCTTCCTATTTCTCTCACTTTGCGTATGATGAGCCAATGACAAGATAATAGGGCTAATATCATGAAAAAACAACTTCCACACATTCTCTCCCTTTCCACGGTGGCAAAATCCCGCTTGTTTGAAATTCAAGCTGTTGCTCTCAAATTCTCCAATGGAATTGACCGCACTTACGAACGTTTTCGCCCTTTCAATCGCGATTCTGTCATGGTGATTGCAATTGATGGTGAAGATTTACTTCTTGTTCGTGAATACGCGGTAGGAACAGAACAATATGAGTTAGGCTTTGTAAAAGGTGGAATGGATATGGGAGAAACGCCCGAACAAAGTGCCAATCGAGAATTACAGGAAGAAATTGGCTTCGGCGCAAAAAAATGGACATTTTTACGTACCATGAAAATCAATCCACAAATTATGGGGCATAAAATGCACGTTTTATTAGGCGAAGATCTGTATCCAAATCAACTAGAAGGCGATGAGCCTGAACCATTAGAAATGGTGCGTTATCCGTTATCGCAACTTGATGCACTTTTGGTCAGTGATGAATTTAATGAGGCCAGAAATCTTGCTGCACTTTATTCTTTGCGAGATTTTTTGAAAAAACGTAAATAAATCGAATAAATTTAGATAAATTCTAATCGCAAGCGATTAACTTTAAAGAAAACTTGCATAAATATTCTTTTTTTGAGAATGTATCGCCATTTTTTGAAAAATATATATAGGAAAATCTATGTCTCATAATAATTTAAAAGAATTGACCTTCCGGGGGATGTTCCTTGGGGCGTTAATTACAGTGATCTTCACTGCATCTAACGTTTATTTGGGTCTTAAAGTGGGGATGACGTTTGCGTCCTCCATTCCTGCTGCCGTTATCTCTATGGCTGTTTTAAAATTCTTCAAGGATTCCAGTATTTTAGAAAATAACATGGTACAAACCCAAGCTTCATCAGCGGGGACGTTATCTTCTGTTATTTTCGTGCTTCCTGGCCTATTAATGATGGGTTACTGGCAAGAATTCCCATTCTGGCAAACAGTGCTTATTTGTGCCGCTGGTGGTACCTTAGGCGTACTATTTACCATTCCATTACGTCGTGCAATGGTGGTAAACAGTGACTTACCTTACCCTGAAGGCGTGGCTGCCGCTGAAATCTTAAAAGCGGGTAATAATGACGAAAGCGACAGTGGTGTAAAAGATATTGCTTACGGCGGTATTTTTGCAGGAACCGTTGCATTCTTAACCAACGCATTACGTGTCATGTCTGATAGCGCGAGCGCATGGTTCTCTAACGGCAAAGCGATTTTCCAATTACCAATGGGTTTCTCACTTGCCTTAGTGGGTGCAGGTTACTTAATTGGTATCGTGGGCGGTCTTGCTATGTTATTCGGGACATTCCTTGCTTGGGGTGTCGCGGTACCTTATTTCACTGCAACAGGCGATATGCCAACGGATGCCTCTATTGTTAGTTATGCCATGGCTGAATGGAAAACGAAAGTTCGCTTTATCGGTGTAGGTACTATCGGTATTGCGGCGATTTGGACATTATTAATCCTTTTCAAACCAATGATCGAAGGGATGGTTCATTCTTTCCGTATGCTAAAAGGCTCACAAGCTGAATCAGAACATCGTATTGATATCGACTTATCACCAAAAACCATCATTTACATTTTATTGGCGACTGTCGTGTTAATCGTGATTTCCTTATATCACTTTGTGGCAGCAGCGCCTATTTCTGCTGAACTTGCCGTATTATTAGTGGTGGTTTGTACGCTACTCGCAGTATTAATTGGCTTCTTCGTTGCAGCAGCGTCTGGTTATATGGCTGGACTTGTAGGCTCATCTTCTAGCCCTATTTCTGGTATCGGGATCATTTCTGTTATCGTGATTTCACTTGTTTTAGTGACCATTGGTAAAAGCAGTGGTTTATTTGAAACAGCTGACGGTCAAAAATTCTTAACCGCATTGACCTTATTCACGGCATCTATCGTTTTAACCACAGCCACTATTTCAAACGATAACTTACAAGACTTAAAAACCGGTCTTTTAGTGGAAGCGACCCCTTGGAGACAGCAGGTTGCATTGATTATCGGTTGTTTCGTTGGTGCATTAGTCATTGCACCGGTATTAGAAATTCTATACCACGCTTATGGTTTTACTGGCGCATTACCACGTCCAGACATGGATCCTGCACAAGCGCTTTCAGCACCACAAGCAACCCTTATGACTACCATTTCACAAGGTATTTTCACCAACCATTTAGAATGGACTTACATTTTAACTGGTGTAGGTTTAGGTATTGTGTTGATTATTTTGGATGCATTCATGCGTAAAACCAGTGACAGCCGCTTTGCCTTACCGGTATTAGCGGTGGGGATTGGTATCTACCTTCCACCATCAATCAATATGCCAGTTGTAGTCGGTGCAGTAATGGCATGGTTTATCACTCGTCACATTAAAAACTATGCAAAACGCACTAACGATACTGAAGTGGAGAAAAAAGCAGAACGTTTCGGCACACTTTTCGCTGCGGGTTTAATTGTGGGTGAAAGCTTGATGGGCGTAATCTTAGCCTTCATTATTGCGGCGTCTGTTACATCAGGTGGTTCTGAAGATCCATTAGCCTTAGGATTAGAAAATTGGGATAATATTGGCGAATTACTTGGTCTTGCCGTATTTATCTTTGGTATCTTTATTTTCGTTTCTCGTGTATTACGTGCGAAGAAATCGAAATAATGGATTAAAATAGGCTGTCCTCGGATAGCCTATTTTTCTAGGAGCTTAAGGTGTCAACGCAATCCCCTTATCTAAAAGCAATTATCATCTTCCCATTGGTTACACAGATAATAGGTAGCATTATTGCTTATATCGCTTTCGGAATGGACTACTGCAAAGAAGGTAACTTCGATGCCGCATTATTTGGTTTCTTTCTAACATTCTGGCCACTCACCGTGCCGGCAATAATCAACGCTTATTTTGCTAAATACCGTGGCTATCTACGTCATCAGTGGAATAAAATTCTCATTTTTTCATTCATCATTCTTTTTTGTTATTGGAGTATCGGCAATCTTCTCATCGCACAAAATACCCAATATCTGACTGACCGTGTATTATTCGTCTTAGAGGGTTCTGTTATCCTGGCAATCTATACGACAGTCTTCCTCTCCTTGTTATTACCGAAATCAAAGTAGGAAATAAACATGCAATTATCTCAATCTCTTCTCGATCAAGTCCGCACGCTCGCTAATAAAGCGGGAAAACATTTAGCGCGTTTTTACCAACAGGACGTGACAATACAAACCAAATCGGATAACACCCCTGTCACGGAAGCAGATTTATTTGTCAGCCAATTTTTAATCGAAAAACTGACCGCACTTTTCCCTGATATTCCTGTTCTTTCAGAGGAAAACTGCAATATCCCCTTTGAACAACGCCAAACTTGGCAAACTTATTGGCTAATCGATCCCCTTGATGGTACGCAGCAATTTATTGATCGCACGGATCAATTTTCGGTATTAATTACACTCGTGCAAAACCACCAACCTGTGCTAGGTGTGATTCATTTCCCTATTTTGAATATCACCTATTACGCCATGAAAGGTTTCGGCGCATTCAAACAAAGTGATAAAGAGATAACGCGCTTGCGTCCAAGAAAAATCGATCTTACAAAACCGTTAAAAATAGCCGTTGGCGCCACCACCTCACAAGAGAAAGTGCGGTCAATTTTAGCGAAGAATTTGCCATGTGAATTTACGGTGGTGGGTTCGAGTAGTTTAAAAAGCGGTTTGGTTGCTGAAGGAGCTGTTGATTGCTATGTTCGCCTCGGTAAAACCGGCGAATGGGATACAGCAGGTGCTGAAATTTTATTAGCTGAAATCAATGGAATGATTTTCGATCCGCAGTATCAGCCGCTCACCTATAATCAGCGTGAAAGTTTAATTAATCCACCCTTTGTGATGGTGGCAGATAATACACAAAATTGGGCATCTGTCTTTCAATTTAATTGATTGGTTCGATTGGTAAAGTGCAGTAATATATTGCATTATTTAAAAATACTACTCGGAACAATAAGGAATAATATGCAAACTAATAATAACTGTATCGTGATTTTTGGTGCTTCCGGTGATTTGACTCACCGTAAACTCATTCCAGCACTTTATAATCTCTTCAAATTTGGTCGTTTAAACAAATTTTCTGTATTAGGTGTCGCGCGTTCAGAATTAAACGATGAGACTTTCCGTGAAAAAATGCGTGAAGCGTTACTGGAAACAGAAGAAACCACCCCTGAAACGCTAGATGCTTTTTGTAGTCATCTCTATTACCAAGCGGTAAACACATCTGATGCTGCGGATTACGGTAAATTAGTCCCTCGTTTAGAAGAATTACATACTAAATATCAAACAAATGGCAACACCCTTTACTATATGTCCACGCCACCAAGCTTATATGGTGTAATTCCAGAATGTCTTGCGGCTCATGGTTTAAACGAAGAAAAAGACGGTTGGAAACGTATTATTGTCGAAAAACCTTTTGGTTACGATGAAAAAACAGCACAAGAACTTGACGTTCAAATTCATCGTTTCTTTGAAGAACATCAGATCTATCGTATCGACCATTATCTTGGTAAAGAAACCGTTCAAAACCTACTTGTCTTACGCTTCTCAAATGGCTTATTCGAACCACTTTGGAACCGTAATTACATTGATTATGTCGAAATTACGGGTGCCGAAGCCATTGGTGTAGAAGAACGTGGTGGCTATTATGATGGCTCTGGTGCAATGCGTGATATGTTCCAAAACCACTTATTACAAGTTTTAGCCATGGTTGCCATGGAGCCCCCAGCAATCATCAATGCGAACTCAATGCGTGATGAAGTGGCCAAAGTCATGCATTCTTTACGTCCATTAACGCAAGATGACGTTGAGCACAACTTAGTGCTTGGTCAATACACTGCAGCGGAAATTGATGGCAAAGAAGTTAAAGGCTATTTACAGGAAAAAGGCGTTCCAGCTAACTCTCGCACAGAAACCTTTATGGCCTTACGTTGTGAAATCGAAAACTGGCGTTGGGCTGGTGTACCTTTCTACGTGCGTACAGGTAAACGCTTACCAGCACGTGTGACAGAAATTGTGATTCATTTCAAAACTACACCACATCCGGTATTCAGTCAAAATGCGCCTGAGAATAAATTGATCATCCGTATTCAACCTGATGAAGCCATTTCAATGCGATTTGGTTTGAAAAAACCAGGTGCAGGCTTTGAAGCGAAAGAAGTCTCAATGGATTTCCGTTATGCCGATTTGGCCGATGAGCAAGTGCTCACGGCTTATGAACGCTTATTGCTTGATGCGATGAAGGGCGATGCCACACTCTTTGCGCGTACGGATGCTGTGCACGCTGCATGGAAATTTGTGCAACCGATTTTGGATTACAAAGAAGCTGGTGGTCGAATCTACGAATATGAAGCCGGCACTTGGGGACCGATTGCAGCCGAAAAACTCATTGCGAAAAGTGGTCGCGTATGGCGTAAACCAAGCGGTAAAATGAAGAAAAAGGTTTAATCATTAACATCTCGCCTTCTTCAATAGAAGAAGGCTTATCACCGAATAGAGAGAAACAAACATGAACACCATTACCTTCCCAACGGCTCAACACGCTGTTGAAAAGATCGCTCAAGAATTTGTGATTTATAGCCAATTAAATCACCCTGTGCATATTTCTCTTTCTGGCGGTTCAACGCCTAAGCTGTTATTCAAAACCTTAGCCCAAACGCCTTATGCGGAACAAATTAACTGGAAAAATCTGCATTTTTGGTGGGGTGATGATCGCATGGTTCCACCAACCGATTCAGAAAGCAACTATGGTGAAGTGCAAAAACTCTTATTCGATCATATTCAAATTCCAACGGAAAACCTCCACAGAATTCGTGGAGAAAATGAACCGCACTTTGAACTAAAACGCTTCGAAGAAGAATTAAGTGCGGTCATTCCAAACGGTATTTTTGATTGGATCATTTTAGGCATGGGAACAGATGGTCATACCGCTTCTCTTTTCCCACATCAAACCCATTTTGATGATGTAAACCTTGCGGTCATTGCAAAACACCCTGAAAGCGGTCAAATTCGTATTTCTAAAACAGCCAAACTGATTGAACAAGCCAAACGCATTACCTATTTAGTCACTGGCGAAAGCAAAGCGGATATTTTAAAAGAAATCCAAACGACTCCTGCAGAAAATCTGCCTTATCCCGCTGCCAAAATTAAAGCAAAAAATGGGGTGACGGAATGGTATTTGGATAAAGCGGCGGCAAAATTGCTATAACAAGTTGAGTATCAAATATCATAGGATTGCAAAATGATAGACTACAAAGTAAATGAACCAATTTCAGTTAAACAATTTATTGAATTGTTAAATAAAACAACGCTTGGGGCACGCCGTCCGTTAGAGGATGAAAAGCGTGTCGCAGCAATGTTGCACCATGCGGATTTATTAATCACCGCTTGGGATGGTGAACGATTAGTGGGTGTGGCACGTTCCGTGACAGATTTTGCCTACTGCTGTTATTTATCTGATTTAGCGGTTGATGAACAATATCAAAAACAAGGTATCGGCTTGCAGTTAATTGAACACACCAAACAGGCGTTACATCCACAAGCTAAAATTGTGCTTTTATCGGCTCCGCAAGCCGTGGATTATTATCCGCATATTGGATTTACTCAACATATGAGTGCATGGACGAAGAGTTAATTTATTAGAATGATATGGTGACAAAAATGAAAAAACTGCTTGTAATACTTACTTCAACTTTGTTATTTGCTTGTTCATCTGGTCCATCTTTAGATCAGTTAGCGGCACAAATGCCAAAAGATAATCGCTCAGTAATGCTTCAAGTTCCAGAAGCAGGAAACCCAGTTTCAAATGGAATGCTTGTAGCAACGATTAGAACCGCAGGTGGTACTTCAGGAAAACGACTCGTATCTCTTTTAGCTACAGATAATTTACACATTGGAATTGCAGGGAACAGTCAATCTGTGAATAAAGCAGTTGCTATGTATGGACTAAATAATGCAGAAAAGGTCGGTAAGGATGTATCTTTATACCTTGTTGGAGATAGTCAAAGTGATAAAGCAGATCTAGAAAAAGCCGCAAAAGCGAAAAATGTAGAAATGCATTACATTATGCAAAAATAAGATATAGATACATTGGATGCGGAGTGACTTTAATGTTGAATTTAGATAATAAAAAATTTGTTGCTGTTGAAAACACCGCAAATGGTGAGGTGAGTAGCCAAACAGAATTTCATTACCATCAACAAGGTAAAATGATTTGGGCCGAATATGGTGGTGGGGAAATTTTAAAAGGCTTTTTAATTGGGAAATGGATTAACGATACTCAAATTGAATTTACGTATCAACATTTAAATCAATCTCTAGAAAATCGTTTGGGGCGTTGCTGTACAAAATTTTCTTTAGAAGAAAGCAAACTCATCGGTCATGAAAAGTGGCAGTGGCTAGACACGTTAGAGCAAGGTAGCTCTTTGATTAGAGAAATTTAAAAGAAGTTTTGCTATAGAATATCTGAAACAAGGTATCATCTTGCAGTTAATTGAATACACTAAGCAAGCCTTACATCCACAAGCCAAAATCGTGCTTTTATCTGCTCCACAAGCAGTGGATTATTATCCATATATTGGATTTACTCAACATATGAGTGCGTGGACGAAGAGGTAAATACTTGGAAAGGTGGCCGCACTTTTGCGTAGAAAGAAGATGGATTACTGATAGCGCACGCTTCATAGCGTATGCTTGTAGATAAAGGCACGCGTCAGGAGACACGCGCTATCATAGGGTTTTTAATTTAATAACATTTATTTTTTAGGGTAAAAATATGAAAAAAATATTAGTAACATTATTTGCATCTCTCATATTGACCGCATGTGTGACAGATAATAACAAGACTACTTCTTCACAGCCTGAAATTAATCAGATTAGTGATATTCCTGAAAGTATGAGAACGATCTCTAAAAAACAAGTTCCTGCTAATATAAAAGATGGTGAATTTACAGGAACTGCAAGTAATGGTCGAACTTTTAAAACAGTTGTAAAAAATGGGTATGTAGATAAATATTTTGATGTTTATCACCCTAATGGGAAATTGCACTCTCATACACCATTGGTAAAAGGACTAGCTCAAGGATGGTCTGAAGGTTATACGCAAGAAGGTAAGTTAAGAACAAAAATTCTTTATAAAAATGGACATCTAATTCGATTTCAAGTCTATGATGAAAAAGGTTCTTTGATTAAAGATATTAAAGAATAGAATTTATTTTGTAGAGTGCAACTTATTGCACCAACATATTCAAATCGGTACAACAACTTGTACCCTACAACAGGAGAAAACAATGTCAGTAAAAGGCGACATCGGTGTTATCGGCTTAGCCGTAATGGGGCAAAACCTCATTTTAAATATGAATGATCATGGCTTTAAAGTCGTGGCATATAACCGTACCACTTCAAAAGTGGATGAATTTTTACAAGGTGCGGCAAAAGGCACGAATATTATCGGCGCATACTCTTTAGAAGATTTAGCTTCTAAATTAGAAAAACCACGTAAAGTGATGTTAATGGTGCGTGCGGGTGATGTAGTGGATCAATTTATTGAGGCATTATTACCGCACTTGGAAGAAGGCGACATCATCATTGATGGGGGTAACTCAAACTATCCAGATACCAACCGCCGTGTTAAAGCATTGGCTGAAAAAGGTATTCGCTTTATCGGTTCGGGTGTTTCAGGTGGTGAAGAAGGTGCGCGTCATGGGCCATCTATCATGCCAGGTGGTAATCAAGAAGCATGGCAATATGTTAAACCTATTTTCCAAGCAATCTCAGCAAAAACAGAACAAGGCGAACCTTGCTGTGACTGGGTTGGTGGTGAAGGCGCTGGACACTTTGTGAAAATGGTTCACAACGGTATCGAATACGGTGATATGCAATTAATCTGTGAAGCGTACCAATTCTTAAAAGAAGGTTTAGGCTTAAGCTACGAAGAGATGCAATCTATCTTCGCAGAATGGAAAAAAACTGAACTTGATAGCTATCTAATCGATATCACCACTGACATTCTTGGTTATAAAGATGCCGATGGTGAGCCATTAGTTGAAAAAATCTTAGATACCGCTGGTCAAAAAGGGACAGGTAAATGGACGGGTATCAATGCATTAGATTTCGGTATTCCATTAACCTTAATCACTGAATCTGTCTTTGCTCGTTGCGTGTCTTCATTTAAAGATCAACGTGTTGCAGCAAATCAATTATTCAATAAAACCGTTACGCCAGTTGAAGGTGATAAGAAAATTTGGATTGAATCAGTGCGCAAAGCATTATTGGCTTCAAAAATCATCTCTTATGCACAAGGCTTTATGCTGATTCGTGAAGCCTCTGAACAATTTGGCTGGAACATCAACTACGGTGCAACAGCGTTATTATGGCGTGAAGGTTGTATTATCCGTAGCCGTTTCTTAGGTAACATTCGTGGTGCATATGAGGCAAACCCCGATTTAATCTTCTTAGGTTCAGATAGTTATTTCAAAGGCATTTTAGAAAATGCATTAAGTGACTGGCGTAAAGTGGTGGCAAAATCTATTGAAGTAGGTATTCCAATGCCTTGTATGGCGTCTGCAATCACCTTCTTAGATGGTTATACTTCAGCCCGTTTACCAGCAAACTTATTGCAAGCACAACGTGACTACTTTGGCGCGCATACTTATGAGCGTACAGATAAACCACGTGGTGAATTCTTCCACACCAACTGGACAGGTCGCGGTGGGAATACAGCCTCTACCACTTATGATGTGTAAGTCTAAAAACGTATGATAAACTCACCGCACTTTGTTCACATAAAGTGCGGTTTATTTTTACCTTATTTTGGAGAAACCTATGTTACCTCAATCACGCTTAGATAAAATTTCAGAAATGGAAAACCTTCTTAATGAAGCAGAGAGTTTCTTAGCCGACGCAGAACAATTTCTTGAAAAATGGCAGGCTTTCTTACCAAAAATGAAAACCTTAGAACACTATTATTTTGATGGTGACTGGCGAGAAGATTATCAAGCTTATGAGGACGGTAAAATCCCAGAGGATATGCCTTGTGGTGTATTAAGTGAAGATTTAGTATTTAATGCGAGTACAGGACACCATGGATTGGCGATTGAATATTTGAAAGTGGTTGCGAAAGTATTAGATAATGGCCCTGCCAAGTAGACAGGGCCAAACCAAATAGAATAATTAATTGCTTACTTTTTTAGCACCAAAAGCTCCGCCATATCTATTGAAGTTATTATAAACTCCCGCAACCTCTTCAGCATTTTTGCCATAAAAACCACCAGAAACTCTTAAACTTCTAACTGAGGATGCGTCTTCATTACTAAATTTATTGCCTTTAATTTGAGCATTGAAAGGAAGATCTGCTTTACCTTTACCATCTTCAGCTGGAACTTCAAAAGCGCCAGAAATAGTCTTATCACCGAAATTGACGTCAAGTGTTGCTTTACCGGTTACAAGGTAATATTTAGCGTTGCTAAACTTGTTATCTTTATTATCTACTTCAATCAAATGTTGACCTTCATATCTTGCTGAGCCACTAGCTGGAATATTTTCTACATCAGTTTCTCTACCCTGAGCAAAAAGAATACCCTCATGCGACATCTGATCAACCACCAAACCATAACGAGCATTTTTTAGGTTATCACCAATCATTCGAGTTGTAACACCAGAGGTTGTCGACTTAGCATCTTGCAACCAACCATCATTACGAATCATATCAGATCCAACTAGTGGAATATCTTTCCCTCTTACACTTAATTTATCAATATTATTGTCTCTTTCATAAGAATCGAAGAAAATCGAATTGTTTCCTGTAAAACTCAAGCCTGTTACTTTATCTTTCTTCAATTCAACTTTTTTATTCGAAGAATTATTTGGTGCAGGGCTAGAGCTATTGCTAGAGCTATTGCTATCACCACTGCCACCACCACTGCCACAAGCAGCTAAAGCAACTGATAATACAGTTAATAATAAAGTATGTTTTACTTTCATAGTAGATTCCTCTTAGGGTTATTAAATAAATCCAGATTGGAATTATATCATTTTAAAACAATATATTAAATGTAACACCCTTATAAAAATACGATTAAAAATACGATAAACAATCCTATTAAATATATTTACTGAACTTTCATTCATCTCCGTTTGTCTTATAGAATACTATCAATATGGATAGTTTTATATGTTAAACACGGAGAGATCCTATGAAATTAATTGGAAAATCACTTGTTATCGCGATGACTGTTATTTCCCTTGCTGCATGTGGAAATATGAACCGTACACAAAAAAATACAACAGCTGGCGCAGCTATTGGTGGCGTAGCAGGCTATATGCTTGGTGGTAATACCGCGACCACATTAGGTGGTGCCGCATTAGGTGGCGTAATCGGTAGCCAAGTCAATAAATAGTCAAAAAAATAACCGTACTTAATTAAGTGCGGTTGTTTTTTATTATTTCTCGGCTGTTTTTTCTGCGCTAGGTTTACGGCGTTTGCCAATATTTTTCGTATCTTTATGACGCAGTTTAGCTTTTTTCTTCACCTCTGATTTTTTCTTTTCTTCACGCTTTTCTTTAATACGCGCTTTTTGCTTTTTAGACATAGATTTTACTTCCCCATCTTTTGGTGGTTTAGTACGAGGTTCTAGTCCTTCTAAAATACGCGCTTTTAAAAGCTCTTCTGTATAACGCTTAATCTTACCGAGTAATTTGTAATCATGCGCTTCCACAAAAGAAACCGCTGTGCCTTTTTTTCCTGCTCGAGCGGTACGACCAATACGATGTAAATACGTATCTGCACTATAAGGTAAATCAAAGTTCATGACGTGTGTCACATCATCAATATCAATCCCGCGAGCAGCCACATCAGTAGCCACTAATACAGTAACAACACCTGATTTTAATTTATCAATGGCGTTATTACGTTGCGTTTGAGCCATATCGCCTTCTAAATAAGTAGAACGAATGCCACGTTTACGCAAGGTTTCAGACAGCTCACGTACATCTTCGCGACGACGAACAAACACAATACCACGGCTCACTTTCTCAGTTTCGATAAAACGTGCAAGTAACTTGATTTTATGTTCATTACTATCGGCGTGATAATACCACTGGTTGATTTTTTTACGCTCACGACGGCTTGGCTCGGCATCAATTTTTACCGGGTCATTCAATAAACGTTCTGCGAAATCAACTAATAACTCCCCTTCTAATGTCGCTGAGAAAAGGAGGGTTTGTTTACGCCAACGTGTTTCAGCGGCAATTTTCTCCGCATCTTGGCCAAAGCCCATTTGCAACATGCGATCTGCTTCATCAAAAATCAGCATTTCTACCGCACGACAATCAAAGTTTTCTTCTTTAATGTATTGCAATAAACGCCCCGGTGTTGCCACCACGATATCCTGATTTGAATTAAATACTTCCCCATGATTTTGATACGCCACACCGCCAGTAATGGTTGCAATCTTCAAATGCGTGAATTGCGCCAACTCTTCCGCTTGCTCTGCAACCTGCATCGCCAGCTCACGAGTTGGCGTTAAAATTAAAATGCGAGGCGCACCAGGTTTACGACGAGGGTAATCCAATAAATGCTGAATCGCAGGTAATAAAAATGCGGCTGTTTTACCTGTACCTGTTGGTGCAGAACCGAGCACATCCCGCTCTTCCATGGCAGCAGGAATCGCTTCTAATTGGATGGCGGTTGGGCGGGTATAACCTTTCTTTTCTAAGGCCTTTAATAATTCAGGGGAAAGATCGAATTCTTCAAATGGGGATAAATTCATTATTTTGCGTTAATTTGTTAAAATTGGGGCTGATTATACCTGAAAGTGCGGTCATTTTCCGCAAGATTTTATGAGCAGCTTTATCTTCAAACAATTCCATATTAATCAACAACATTGTGCGATGAAAGTCGGCACAGATGGCATTTTACTGGGTGCTTGGGCGGATGTGTCTGATTGTCAGCGTATTCTAGATATGGGGACTGGTACGGGCTTGGTTGCATTAATGCTCGCCCAACGAAGTCATGAGCATTGCCAAATTGAAGCCGTTGAACTTGATCCCCTCGCCGCTCAACAAGCGCAAGAAAACTTTCAGGCTTCGCCATGGCACAATCGCCTTCATTTAATACACCAAGATGTGCAAACTTATTGCCAACAAACAGCACATCAATTTGATTTAATTGTGGCAAATCCGCCTTATTTTGCGCAAGGTGTGGAATGTAAAAATGACGAACGAGCACTTGCTCGTTATGTTCAACAAAGCCATTTAGATTGGTTAAATTGGGCGTCGAGTTGTTTATCCAAAAAAGGAAAAATCAGTTTTGTCTTGCCTTATGAGGCGGGAAAAACATTGATAAATTCAACCGCACTTTATTGTATTAAGCAGACTGATGTCATTACAAAGACAGGGAAAGCACCACAACGAATGTTACTCACGTTTAGCCGAGAGCATTTACCACAGGTAAAAGATAGCTTGGTGATTTATAACGAAAACAATCAGTACACAGAGGAATTTATTGCATTGACGAAGACATTTTATTTAAAAATGTAAGGGCATATTACTATGCCCTTTTCTATCGATGTGATTAATGGCTTTCCGCTTTGACGAGTTTCGTCCAGTTGTAATAACCATATAATGAGTTGAGTAAGTAAGCACTATACATTAAGTACATCGCTGGTTGCCCTTTCCAAAGCAAAATGGAAAGCACATTTAAGACAATCCATAATAACCATTGCTCACGATAACGCAAAATCATCAATAATTGCGCCGCTACGGTGATAATCGTGGTTAAACCATCTAACTCTGTAGAGCTCCCACCCGCTGCTTTTAAAGCCTGTACAAAACAAAGGGTACCAATTCCAACACTCAAAAGCAAAATTGCCCAACCTTTCGGTGTTAAAGCTTTGGCTATCACACTCTCACCACCATTATCGTTTTGCATGTTTTGTTTCCACATAAAGTAACCGATAAATTGTGATGGGATATATACATAGAGCGCGGTGTTCATTTCACCAAGAAAATTGCTTCCCCAGGAGACATAAAAATAGGTATAAGCAAAAATGAGCCCAAAGAAATAGTTACTAATTTTTCCTTTACTCACCAATACTACACAGAGAATACCTGCAATACCCGAAATCATGCCTAATGGGCTATCCGGCATAAGAACATAAGCAATAATTTGTGCAGCAAGGAAAATAACTACCCATGCCACTTCAAAAGGCTTCCAACCAGATAAAAATTCTTCTTTAAGTCGTTCAGTCCAATTCATGGAACACTCCTGTATTATAAAAAGTACGCCATTTTTACACCGCACTTTTTTAAAGTAAAGCATAGCAGGTATTTAATTTGATTATTGTGAGATAAATCACACTTTATTTTTCATGCTTTTACTCGCCTTCGCCTTGCATTCCCTTATAATCAGACTACAATATCGCCCCATTTTAAGAGATTCATTAAGAGGAAGATGATGTCATTTGCAATCGGTCAACGTTGGATTAGCGAAACAGAGAATAGCCTCGGATTAGGGATGATTACCGCCTTAGATTTCCGTTCAGTTACCCTTCACTTTCCCGCGACAGATGAAACCCGAATTTATGCGGTGGCACAAGCGCCATTAACCCGAATTGTATTGAATAAAGGGGAACAACTTCATCACCAGGCAGGTTGGCAAGGTGAAGTTCTTGATGTTCAAGAAATGAATGGTCTCTTATTTTATTTAGCCAAAAATGCGCAAGGCGAAGAGATTATCGTCAATGAAAAAGAACTTTCTCCGATTATTTCCTTTAGCCAAGCGAAAGATCGCCTCTTTTCATCGCAAATTGACCGTAGTGAACATTTTGCGTTGCGTTATCAAACTCTTCTGCATCAACAAGCTCAATTTCAATCGCCTTTGCGTGGGTTACGAGGCAATCGTGCAGGTTTAATTCCCCATCAGCTTCATATTGCGCAAGAGGTAGGAAACCGTGTCAATCCTCGCGTGCTCTTGGCAGATGAAGTAGGATTAGGTAAAACCATTGAAGCAGGCATGATTTTGCAAAACCAGCTTTTTGCTGAAAAAGTACAACGTGTGTTAATTATTGTACCGGAAACCTTGCAACATCAATGGCTTGTCGAAATGCTTCGCCGTTTTAATTTACATTTTTCATTATTTGATGAAGAACGTTGTGAAGATTTTGCCGAACAAGCTATCAACCCATTTAGTACAGAAAGCTTAATTATCTGTGCATTAGACTGGTTGAAAGCACATCCTCATCGCATACAACAAGCTATTGAAGCTGAATTTGACTGTTTAATTGTCGATGAAGCGCATCATTTAGCTTGGTCCGAAAATGCGCCAAGTGCCGCTTATTTATTAGTAGAACAATTAGCGAACGCTATTCCATCTGTTTTATTACTTACCGCAACGCCTGAACAACTGGGCTTGGAAAGCCATTTTGCACGTTTACGCTTACTTGATCCTGAGCGTTTTTACGATTATCAAGCATTCTTGAAGGAGCAAGAAAACTATCAGCCTGTTGCGGATGCTGTGCAATCTTTACTCTCAGAGAAGCCGCTAAGTGCGGTCGAAAAAAATCATATTTCTGATTTACTCAATGAGCAGGATGCCGAACCATTATTCAAAGCTTTAGCCTGTCATAATGATGAGGAGAAACAAGCTGCGCGACAAGAACTCATTCAAAATCTCATCGACAGACATGGCACAAGCCGTATTTTATTTCGCAATACACGCCAAGGTGTAAAAGGTTTTCCGCACAGGGTTTATCACCAAGTAACGATTGATGCGGCTGAAGTAGACGAAAAAATTCATTGGTTAATTGATTTTCTAAAATCACACCGAAATGAAAAAATCTTAGTCATTTGTAAAACAGCACAAACGGCAATTCAACTTGAGCAAATTTTACGAGAAAAAGAAGCCATTCGCAGTACGGTTTTCCATGAAAGAATGTCGATTATTGAACGAGATCGCGTGGCGGCTTATTTTTCTGATAACGAAAATGGTGCTCAAGTTTTACTGAGTTCTAGCATTGGTTCTGAAGGCAGAAATTTCCAATTTGCTTGTCATCTCGTACTCTTCGATTTACCAGAAAATCCTGACTTACTTGAGCAATGTATCGGCCGTTTAGATCGTATCGGACAAACGCGAGATGTACAAATTTATGTACCTTGCCTCGTAAACTCTGCGCAGCAAGATTTAGCGCGTTGGTATCATGAAGGTTTAAATGCCTTTGAACAAACTTGTCCGATTGGTATGGCATTGTTTGAACAATATGAAGCTTTATTGAAAGTGCGGTCAGAAAATAAAGCAGATTTTGAGAAACTCATTCTCCAAACACAAAAACAAGCAAAAGCATTGCGCTTAGCCTTAGAGAAAGGGCGCGATCGTTTGTTAGAGTTAAATTCTAATGGTGGCGAAAATGCACAACGACTTGCGGCAGAAATCGCTCAAGCCGATAATTCCCCACAATTAGTCGATTTTGCACTGAATTTATTTGACATTATTGGTGTAGAACAAGATGATTTAGGTGAAAACAGCATTGTTATCACACCAACGGGCACCATGCTTGTTCCTGATTTCCCAGGACTAAAAGAAGAAGGTGTCACAGTAACCTTTGACCGACAACTTGCCCTTGCTCGTGAGGAATTAGAATTTCTTACCTGGGATCATCCAATGATACGTCAAGGCATTGATTTAATCGCTTCTGGTGACATCGGCAAAGCAGCCATGGCATTATTAGTTAATAAACAGCTACCTGCTGGCACTCTTTTGGTTGAATTGATTTATATGATTGAAATCCAATCACCAAAAGGTTTACAACTGAATCGTTTTCTTCCGCCTACGCTTGTTCGATTATTACTGGATAGCAAAGGAAACGATCTAGCCGGACAAGTTAATTTTGATACATTGCAAAATAAACTTAAGCCGCTAAGCAAAGACATTGCGAATAAAATGGTTAAAATGGCTCGTCCAAATATTGAGCAATTAATTAAACTAGGCGATCACAAAATAACTGAAATCGCACAAGCTAAAATTCAAGAAGCCAGTAAATTAGCAGATCAAACATTGAGCACTGAACTCAATCGACTTATAGCCTTGAAATCAGTAAATAAAAATATTCGCCAGGCGGAAATCGATGTATTAGAAAAACAACGCGTGCTTTCTCTGGAAGAGTTAAGTAAAGCAAGCTGGCGATTAGATAGCCTTCGGGTAATAGTGACAAACAAGGAATAATATGGCACTTATTGAATACCATCCCCCTTTAGAACCGTATTTAGATATTATCTACCAAGATAATCATATCTGCGTGGTAAATAAACCAAGCGGTTTACTTTCAGTTCCTGGCAATCAGCCAGAATACTATGACAGTGCAATGAGCAGGGTGAAAGAGAAATTTGGATTTTGTGAACCCGCACACCGTTTAGATATGGCCACAAGTGGGATTATTCTGTTTGCATTAAGTAAAGCAGCAGATAAAGAGTTGAAACGTCAATTCCGTGAACGTGAGCCAAAGAAATATTATCAAGCTTTAGTATGGGGACACTTAGAACGAGATAGTGGGGAAATTAATCTTCCCATGATTTGTGATTGGGAAAATCGCCCGCGCCAACGCATTGATTTTGTATTTGGCAAAAGAGCGGTCACTTTTTATGAAGTTTTAGAAAGATTACCGACTAACTGTACTCGAGTGAAACTGACTCCAATCACAGGACGTTCGCATCAACTTCGTTTACATACGCTCGCTCTTGGACATCCCATCTTAGGGGACAAGTTTTATTCTCACCCACAAGCTAAATCGATGTCACCTCGTTTATGCTTACACGCAGAAGAACTTACGATTACGCACCCTATCACAGGTGAAAAAATGACATTCAGAGCTAAAGCTGAATTTTAGGAATACGAGACATAAAAAAGGCTCACATCAGTGAGCCTTTTTATTTTATAACAAATTATTATTCCGCTGCTGCTTCTGCAACTTCTGGACGATCAACTAACTCAATGTATGCCATTGGAGCGTTGTCACCTGCACGGAAACCACATTTTAAGATACGGGTGTAACCACCTGCACGTTGAGCAAAACGTGGACCTAATTCATTGAATAATTTCGCAACAGTTTCGATGTTACGAGTACGAGCGAATGCTAAACGACGGTTTGCAACGCTATCTTCTTTTGCTAATGTAATTAACGGTTCAACTACACGACGTAATTCTTTAGCTTTTGGTAAAGTAGTCTTGATGATTTCATGACTAACTAAAGCACTTGCTAAGTTACGGAACATCGCTTGGCGATGGCTGCTATTACGGTTTAGTTGACGACCACTCTTACGATGGCGCATGATCTTATCCTTCTCAGAAAAATCTTAACCTATGACCAAACTAGTCTTCAGCAATACTTGCTGGTGGCCAATTCTCAAGGCGCATACCAAGTGACAAGCCACGTGAAGCGAGAACGTCTTTAATTTCAGTAAGAGATTTCTTACCAAGATTAGGCGTTTTTAATAACTCAACTTCTGTACGTTGTACTAAGTCACCGATATAGTGAATTGTTTCTGCTTTCAAACAGTTAGCAGAACGAACTGTCAACTCTAAGTCATCAACAGGACGTAATAAAATCGGATCGAATTCCGGTTTTTCTTCCTTGACTTCAGGTTGACGAACATCACGCAAATCAACGAATGCATCGAGTTGCTCTGCTAAAATTGTTGCTGCACGACGAATTGCTTCTTCCGGATCAATAGTCCCGTTAGTTTCTAACTCGATAACTAGTTTATCTAAGTCAGTACGTTGTTCAACACGTGCTGCTTCAACATTGTAAGCAATACGGTCAACCGGGCTATAACAAGCATCCACTAATAAACGACCGATTGGACGATCTTCATTTTGTGAATGAGTACGAGCAGATGCAGGTACATAACCTCTACCACGTTGAACACGAATACGCATATTAATAGATGCATTTTCGTCTGTTAAGTGACAGATTACATGTGATGGATTAACAATCTCAACATCACCATCATGGGTGATATCAGCTGCAACAACAGGGCCAATTCCAGATTTATTTAATGTCAGAATAACATCATCTTTATTCTGTACTTTAACCGCTAGACCTTTAAGGTTTAAAAGAACTTCAAGAATATCTTCCTGAACACCTTCTTTACTACTATATTCGTGCAGTACGCCATCAATTTCTACTTCAGTTACAGCACAACCTGGCATTGAAGACAGAAGGATACGACGTAATGCATTCCCTAGAGTATGACCAAAGCCACGCTCTAACGGTTCTAAGATCACCTTAGCATGAGTAGAGCTAATTTGCTCGATATCTACTAAGCGTGGCTTTAAAAATTCTGTAACAGAACCCTGCATTTTATCCTCTCTTTGCTTTTAAGCTTAACTATTATTTAGAGTAAAGCTCAACGATCAGATGTTCGTTAATGTCTGCTGATAAATCAGAACGTTCAGGAACACGTTTGAACACACCTTCCATTTTTGCAGAATCAACTTCTAACCAAGTTGGTTTTTCTCTTTGTTCTGCTAATTCTAATGATGCTTTAATACGTGCTTGTTTTTTAGATTTCTCACGAACAGCAACGACATCATTTACAGAAACTTGGAAAGATGGGATATTTACAACACGACCATTTACGACAATCGCTTTGTGGCTCACTAATTGACGAGCTTCTGCGCGAGTTGCAGCAAATCCCATGCGATAAACAACGTTATCCAATCTACCTTCTAATAATACTAGTAAGTTTTCACCAGTATTACCTTTTAAACGGTTTGCTTCTTTATAGTAGTTACGGAATTGACGTTCTAAAATACCATAGATACGACGAACTTTTTGTTTTTCACGTAATTGACTACCATAGTCAGACAAACGCGGTTTACGAGCACCGTGTTGACCTGGTGCTGTATCAATTTTACATTTTGAATCAATCGCACGCACACCTGATTTAAGGAATAAATCAGTGCCTTCACGACGGCTGAGCTTGAGTTTAGGGCCCAAATATCTTGCCATTTTCTTTCTCCAACTATCCTATTACGCCATTAAACACGACGTTTTTTCGGTGGACGACAACCGTTATGAGGAATCGGAGTCACATCAGTGATGTTCGTGATACGGAAACCCGCTGCATTTAATGCACGGATTGTTGATTCACGACCCGGACCCGGACCTTTAACCATAACTTCCAAGTTCTTTAAGCCGAATTCTTTAACGATTTCAGCACAACGTTCTGCAGCAACTTGTGCAGCGAACGGGGTAGATTTACGAGAACCACGGAAACCTGAACCACCTGCTGTAGCCCAAGCTAAAGCATTACCTTGACGGTCAGTAATGGTAACGATTGTATTATTGAAAGATGCGTGAATGTGTGCTACGCCATCTACAACTTGTTTTTTTACACGTTTACGTGCACGAACTGGTGTTTTAGCCATTCTTTATTTACCCCGACTATTTTTTGATCGGCTTACGTGGACCCTTACGGGTACGCGCATTAGTTTTAGTACGTTGACCACGTACCGGTAAACTACGACGATGACGTAAACCACGGTAACAACCTAAGTCTAAAAGACGTTTGATGTTTAGTGTTACTTCACGACGTAAGTCACCTTCAACGGTAAATTTACCAACTTCGTCACGCAGTTTGTCAATCTGCTCTTCAGACAATTCGCTGATCTTAACATCTTCAGCAATACCCGCTGCAGCACAAATGCTTTTAGAACGAGTTTTACCGATACCGTAAATTGCAGTTAAAGCGATTACAGCGTGTTTGTGATCAGGAATGTTAATGCCTGCAATACGGGCCACTATGCACTCCTATTATTTTAACTAATTTGGTATTCTGATCTTGAAAAGCCCGTTTTCAGGATACTCAAACAGAATACCAAGGACATAAATGAGTTGAGTAGTATAACTACTCAACCGGTTCTTTGCAAGAAGAAATGTTAATTAACCTTGACGTTGTTTATGTTTAGGGTCGCTGCATAATACGCGAACAACACCTTCACGTTTAACAATTTTACAGTTACGACACATCTTCTTAACGGAAGCACGAACTTTCATTGCTTATCCTTTTTACTTAAATGAACAATTACTGTCCAAAACCTTTAAGGTTTGCTTTTTTTAACGCAGATTCATATTGAGACGACATTAAGTGACTCTGAACTTGCACGATAAAATCCATAATTACAACAACAACGATTAATAAGGAAGTTCCACCGAAGTAGAATTTAACATCCCATGCTGATGTCATAATATAAGGGACTAAACATACGAACGTTACATAAAGACCGCCAATTAATGTTAAGCGAGTCATTACTTTATCGATGTAACGAGATGTTTGTTCACCTGGTCTAATTCCTGGGATAAATGCACCAGATTTTTTTAGATTATCTGCTGTATCACGTGGATTATATTGCATTGCAGTATAGAAGAAACTGAAGAAAATAATCGCTACCGCATAAACAAGAAGATATAAAGGTTGTCCAGGATTCAACAACATTGATAAGTCATTTAACCACTCAAACTTATCATTTTGACCAAACCATTGTGTCAATGTGGCAGGGAATAAAATAATGCTTGAAGCAAAAATTGCTGGCATTACGTTTGCCATATTAACTTTTAATGGTAAGTGAGTTGAATGACCACCTAAAATTTGACGTCCTTGTTGACGCTTAGCATATTCAACACGAATTCTACGTTGTCCACGTTCTACGAAGACAACAAAGTAAGTTACTGCAAAAACAATAGCAGCGATTAGTAGAAGAACTAAAGGATGCATTTGTCCTTGACGAGCTTGCTCAACTGTTTCGATGATTGCATGTGGCAATCCTGCAACAATACCACCAAAAACAAGAATTGAGATACCGTTACCAATACCTCTTTCAGTAATTTGCTCACCTAACCACATTAAGAACATGGTTCCGGTCACAAGACTCACTACTGCAGTGAAGTAAAAAGTAAAACCGATATTTGGCACTAATTGTGGCAACATATTCGGTAAACCGGTAGAAATTGCGATAGCTTGGATAGTAGCAAAAACCACCGTTGCATAACGAGTATACTTGGTGATTTTTCTTTGCCCTGCTGCGCCTTCTTTTTTCAATTCTGCTAAAGCAGGTGAAACCGTAGCAAGCAATTGCATTACGATAGATGCCGAGATATACGGCATGATACCTAATGCTAAAATTGATGCTCGGCTCAATGCACCACCAGAGAACATGTTTAACATATCAATGATGGTGCCTTTTTGTTGTTCAACTAATTGAGCTAGCACGGCGGCATCAATACCAGGAAGCGGAATAAAAGAACCAATACGATAAACGATAAGTGCACCTAATACAAAAAGCAATCTGCTTTTTAGTTCACCAGTACCACTATTAGTACTTCTGCTTTGATAACCTGGTTGTTTAGCCATTTGCTAATTATTCCTCAACTGAACCGCCAGCAGCTTCGATTGCTGCTTTTGCACCTTTAGTTACACGTAAACCACGTACAGTAACTGCAGATTTCACTTCACCAGCTAAGATAACTTTAGCGAATTGAATATCTTTAGTTAAAATGTTTGCAGCTTTTAATGCTTCTAAAGTGACAACATTCCCTTCAACTTTTGTTAATTCATTTAAACGAACTTCAGCAGTTACCGCTGATTTCATTGAAGTGAAACCAAATTTTGGTAAACGACGGTATAATGGCATTTGGCCACCCTCAAAACCACGACGAACACCGCCGCCAGTACGAGATTTTTGACCTTTATGACCACGACCACCAGTTTTTCCTAAACCTGAACCAATACCACGACCAAGGCGTTTTGCACTGTGCTTAGCACCTTCAGCCGGAGATAGAGTATTTAAACGCATTCTCTTACTCCTCCACTTTAACCATGTATGAAACTTGGTTAATCATACCACGTACTGCCGGAGTATCGATTAACTCAACAGTATGGTGCATATGGCGAAGACCAAGACCACGCAAGGTAGCTTTGTGCTTCGGTAAACGAGCAATTGAGCTACGAACTTGAGTTACTTTAATAGTTTTAGCCATTATCAATTACCCCAAAATTTCATCAACGGTTTTGCCACGTTTAGCAGCAACCATTTCTGGTGATTTCATATTTGCTAATGCATCAATAGTTGCACGAACAACGTTGATTGGGTTGGTTGAACCATACGCTTTAGAAAGAACGTTACGTACACCAGCAACTTCTAACACTGAACGCATTGCACCACCGGCGATGATACCTGTACCTTCGCTAGCTGGTTGCATAAATACGCGAGAACCAGTGTGAACACCTTTAACTGGGTGTTGTAATGTACCTTCGTTTAAAGCGACATTAATCATATTGCGACGTGCTTTTTCCATCGCTTTTTGGATCGCTGCCGGAACTTCACGAGCTTTACCATAACCAAAACCTACGCGACCGTTACCATCGCCTACTACTGTTAAAGCAGTAAAGCTCATAATACGACCACCTTTTACAGTTTTTGATACACGGTTTACTGCGATTAGCTTCTCTTGCAGTTCACCAGCTTGTTTTTCGATGTTTGACATCTCAATTTACCTCATTAGAACTGTAGACCAGCTTCACGTGCAGCGTCCGCTAAAGTTTGGACACGACCATGATATTTAAAACCGGAACGGTCAAAAGCAACGTCTTTAACGCCTTTTGCTAATGCGCGCTCAGCAACAAGTTTACCTACTACTGCTGCGGCATCTTTATTACCGGTATATTTAACTTGCTCACGAATTGCTTTTTCAACAGTTGAAGCAGCGGCAAGCACTTCTGAACCGTTTGGTGCAATAACTTGTGCGTAGATATGACGCGGAGTACGGTGAATAACTAGACGAGTTACACCTTGCTCTCTCATCATATGACGTGCACGAGCTGCACGACGGATACGAGCTGATTTCTTATCCATAGTGTTACCTTAATTATTTCTTCTTAGCCTCTTTCATACGTACTACTTCATCAGAGTAACGTACACCTTTACCTTTATAAGGCTCAGGACGGCGATAAGCGCGAATATCTGCTGCAACTTGACCAATTAACTGCTTATCAGCACCTTTTAAAACGATTTCCGTTTGTGAAGGGCATTCTGCAGTAATACCTGCTGGTAAAGTGTGCTCCACAGGGTGAGAGAAACCTAAACTTAATGCAACTGCGTTGCCTTTAATTTGAGCTCTGTAACCAACACCCACTAGTTGTAATTTCTTAGTGAAGCCTTCAGTAACACCGATAACCATTGCATTAACTAATGCACGAGCTGTACCCGATTGAGCATTCGCTTCAACAAAACCTTCACGTGGAGTGAAAGTAAATTGACCATTATCTTGTTTAACTTCAACTGAGTGATGAATTGTGCGAGATAACTCGCCATTTTTTCCTTTTACTGTTAATAGCTGACCGTCGAGTTTAACTTCAACGCCGGCAGGAATATTAACAGGTGCCTTTGCAACACGAGACATTTTCCTACCCCTCTATTAAGCTACGTAACAGATGATCTCACCGCCTAAGCCCGCTTGACGAGCTGCACGGTCAGTCATAACACCTTTAGATGTAGAAATTACAGCAACACCTAAACCACCCATAACTTTTGGTAATTCGTCTTTACGTTTGTAAATACGAAGACCAGGACGGCTTACACGTTGGATGCTTTCTACAACCGGTTTGCCTTGGAAATATTTTAAAGTAATTTCCAATTCAGGTTTTGCACCTTCTAAAACTTTAACGCTTTCGATATAACCTTCAGCAGCTAATACGTTGGCAATTGCCACTTTTAGCTTGGAAGAAGGCATATTGATTGCAACTTTGTTCGCAGCTTGACCGTTACGAATACGGGTCAACATATCTGCGATTGGATCTTGCATACTCATTGTACTTTTTCTCCGATTCCAAAATAAAGTGGTATATTACCAGCTCGCTTTTCTAAGGCCAGGGATCTCGCCGCGCATAGCAGCTTCACGAACCTTAATACGGCTTAAACCAAACTTACGTAAAACGCCGTGAGGACGTCCAGTTTGGCGGCAACGGTTACGTTGACGACTAGGGCTAGAATCACGTGGTAAAGTTTGTAATTTTAACACTGCATTCCAACGATCTTCGTCAGAGGCATTGACATCAGAAATGATTTTCTTTAATTCTGCACGTTTAGCGAAGAATTTTTCAGCCAATTTAACGCGTTTTACATCGCGTGCTTTCATTGATTGTTTTGCCATTATAACCTGCCTTATTTACGGAATGGGAAATTAAAGGCAGCAAGTAGTGCTTGACCTTCTTCATCATTCTTAGCAGTAGTTGTGATAGTGATATCTAAACCACGTACACGATCTACTTTATCGTAATCGATTTCAGGGAAGATGATTTGTTCACGCACACCCATGCTGTAGTTACCACGACCATCAAATGATTTCGCGCTTAAACCGCGGAAGTCACGAATACGTGGAACAGCAATTGTAATTAAACGTTCAAAGAACTCCCACATACGCTCACCGCGTAGTGTTACTTTACAACCGATTGGATATCCCTGACGGATTTTAAAGCCAGCAACAGATTTACGAGCTTTAGTTACTAAAGGTTTTTGACCGCTAATTGCTGCTAAGTCCGCTACTGCGTTGTCTAGCAATTTCTTATCGGTCAATGCTTCACCCACACCCATATTCAGGGTAATCTTTTCGATTCGTGGGACTTGCATGACAGATTTGTAGCCGAATTTATTTTTTAACTCGTTTACTACTTGATCTCTGTAGTAATCATGCAGTTTCGCCATCGCATTACTCCAGTTTGTTAGATAATTTCATTGTTAGATTTGAAGAAACGTACTTTTTTGCCGTCTTCGAATCTAAAACCTACACGGTCAGCTTTGTTTGTTTTTGGATTGAAAATCGCAACATTAGAAGCATCGATAGCCGCTTCTTTTTTCACTAAACCACCAGCTTGTCCTAAAGCAGGAACTGGTTTTTCATGTTTAGTGATGATGTTGATACCTTCAACAAACACTTTACCGTTTGGTAACACTTTAGTTACCTTGCCACGCTTGCCTTTGTCTTTACCGGCAAGTACGATTACTTCATCGTTTTGACGAATTTTTGCAGCCATTTCTCACTTCTCCTTACAGTACTTCTGGTGCCAAAGAAATGATCTTCATGAATTTCTCAGAACGAAGTTCACGAGTCACCGGTCCAAAAATACGAGTACCGATTGGTTGCTCTGTGTTATTGTTTAAAATTACACAAGCGTTACCATCGAAGCGAATGACTGATCCGTCTGGGCGACGAACACCCTTCTTGGTGCGCACAACAACTGCTTTTAATACATCACCTTTTTTAACTTTACCGCGTGGAATTGCTTCTTTCACAGTAACTTTGATGATATCACCAATAGCAGCATAACGACGGTGCGATCCACCTAGAACCTTGATACACATTACGCTGCGAGCACCAGAGTTATCGGCAACATCCAGCATAGTCTGTTCTTGGATCATATTTTATGCTCCGTTAAGTTAATAATACACCCTTGCGGGACGAACCTATCCATGCCTTATAAAGATATATGGCGGATAGGTGGCGGAGTTTACCAAAATCAAGCTATAAACGCAATCAAAATTTTATACTTAAGTTAGCACATTTAAAGTGTGGTCAAATTTTTATGACTTTTTAGCAAGTCTTGGAAAGAAAAAAGCCAACGGCATAACCATTGGCTTTTATTTTTTAATTTGTCAATTAAGCAATAACTGCTTTCTCAACAACACGAACTAAAGTCCAAGATTTGGTTTTAGAGAGAGGACGACATTCGCGAATCTCTACTACATCACCTAATTTGGCTTCGTTGTTCTCATCGTGTACGTGTAATTTAGTTGTACGACGGATAAATTTACCGTATAACGGGTGTTTTACCTTACGTTCAATAGCAACAACGAAAGATTTTTCCATTTTGTCGCTAACAACTTTACCTTGTACGCTACGAATTTTATCAGTCATTACTCACCCGCCTTCTCAGTTAAAATGGTTTTAACGCGTGCGATATCACGACGCACTTGTTTAGCCTGATGGGTTTGTTGAAGCTGACCGGTGGCTGTTTGCATACGCAATTTGAATTGTTCACCTAAAAGGTTCACTAACTCATTATTCAGCTCTTCAACACTTTTTGTACGTAAATCTTGAGCTTTCATTACATCACCGTCTTAGTTACGAAGGTAGTCTTGATTGGCAATTTAGCAGCTGCTAATGCAAATGCTTGTCTTGCGATCTCTTCTGACACACCATCCATTTCATAAAGTACTTTACCCGGTTGGATTAAGGCTACCCAGTACTCAACGTTACCTTTACCTTTACCCATACGGACTTCTAATGGTTTTTCAGTAATTGGTTTATCTGGGAAAACACGGATCCAGATTTTACCTTGACGTTTAACTGCACGTGTCATTGCACGACGAGCCGCTTCAATTTGACGAGCGGTTAAACGACCACGACCAACTGCTTTTAACCCGAATGTACCGAAACTAACTTCAGTACCACCCGCGATACCACGGTTACGGCCTTTGTGAACTTTACGGAATTTTGTACGTTTTGGTTGCAACATTTAGCGTTTCTCCTTACTTACGACCTTTGCCACGCGGAGCCTTTTTAGGCTTGTCGGCAGGTTGTTGTTCTGATTGCGCAACTGCAGCCATTCCACCCAAAATTTCACCTTTGAAGATCCATACTTTAACGCCGATTACGCCGTATGTAGTATGAGCTTCTGCAGTGTTATAATCGATGTCCGCACGAAGAGTATGTAGAGGTACACGACCTTCACGATACCATTCAGAACGTGCGATTTCTGCACCACCTAAACGACCGCTAACTTCAACTTTGATACCTTTAGCACCTAAACGCATTGCGCTTTGTACCGCACGTTTCATAGCACGACGGAACATTACACGACGTTCTAATTGAGAAGCGATGCTGTCTGCAACTAATTTTGCATCTAATTCCGGTTTTTTCACTTCAGCAATGTTGATTTGAGCCGGAACGCCAGCGATTTGAGATACTGCGTTACGTAATTTTTCAACATCTTCACCTTTTTTACCGATAACGATACCAGGGCGAGCTGTGTGAATTGTTACACGAATACTTTTCGCTGGACGCTCAATAGTAATACGTGAAACCGAAGCGTTTGCTAATTCTTTAGTTAAGAATTTGCGTACTTTGAAGTCACCGTCAAGATTGTCGGCAAAATCTTGTGTATTCGCGAACCAAGTAGAGTTCCAAGGTTTTACAATACCTAGGCGAATACCATTTGGATTTACTTTTTGACCCATTGCTATTCCTCTACTTATTAACGATCTGACACAACCACAGTGATGTGGCTAGTACGTTTTAAAATACGATCTGCACGACCTTTAGCACGTGGCATAACACGTTTCATGCTAGGACCTTCGTCAACGAAGATTTTAGCAACTTTAAGATCATCGATATCTGCACCATCATTATGCTCTGCGTTAGCAATAGCTGACTCTAATACTTTTTTCACTAAAGCCGCAGCTTTTTTGTTAGTAAAAGTTAAGATTTCTAATGCTTGCGCAACTTTTTTACCACGAATTAAATCGGCAACTAAGCGAGCTTTTTGGGCAGAAGTGCGAGCGTAACGATGTTTTGCGATAGTTTCCATCTATTTACCTCTTATTTCTTAGCTTTCTTATCTGCCGCGTGACCGCGGTATGTACGAGTCGGTGCAAATTCACCTAATTTATGGCCGATCATTTCATCAGATACATAAACAGGAACGTGCTGACGACCATTATGGACTGCGATGGTCAATCCGATCATTGAAGGAATGATCATTGAACGACGGGACCAAGTTTTGATTGGTTTTTTATCCCCGCTTTCCACCGCCTTCTCTACCTTCTTCAACAAGTGTAGGTCAAGGAAAGGACCTTTCTTGAGAGAACGTGGCATGGCTTATCCTCTTATTAATTTAAATTATTTGCCACGACGACGTACGATATATTTATCAGTACGTTTGTTGTGACGAGTTTTCTTACCTTTAGTTTGAACGCCCCAAGGAGTTACTGGGTGTTTACCAAAGTTACGACCTTCACCACCACCATGTGGGTGATCTACTGGGTTCATTGCTGTACCACGAACTGTAGGGCGAATGCCTCTCCAGCGGTTAGCACCAGCTTTACCCAATACGCGAAGCATATGTTCTGAGTTACCAACTTCACCGATTGTAGCAACACATTCAGCTAATACTTTACGCATTTCGCCTGAACGTAAACGTAAAGTTACGTAGTTGCCTTCACGAGCGATGATTTGTACATAAGCACCAGCAGAACGAGCGATTTGACCGCCTTTACCTGGTTTTAACTCAACGTTATGTACTGTTGAACCAACTGGGATATTACGCATTGGTAATGAGTTACCCACTTTAATTGGTGAGTTAACGCCAGATTGGATTTGATCGCCAACTGACAAACCTTTAGGTGCTAAGATATAGCGGCGTTCACCATCTTTATAAAGCACTAAAGCAATGTTAGCTGAACGGTTTGGATCATATTCTAAACGTTCAACAACCGCTGGGATATCTAACTTGTTACGTTTGAAATCGATTAAACGGTAATGTTGTTTATGACCACCACCGATGTGGCGAGTGGTAATACGACCATAATTGTTACGACCACCAGTTTTAGATTTAGTATCTAGAAGAGGCGCGTAAGGTTTACCCTTGTATAATTCAGGGTTCACGATTTTAACAACGTGACGACGACCAGCGGAGGTCGGCTTACATTTAACGATAGCCATTCTCTAATTTCCTCCGATTACTCTGCACTGTCCACGAAGTCCAAGTTTTGGCCTTCGGCTAAAGTTACATAAGCTTTTTTCCAGTCGCTGCGACGACCCATTTTGTTACCACGGCGTTTAGTTTTACCTTTAACAACCACAGTACGAACTGAGTCAACTTTTACTTCAAATAATTGAGCAACAGCAGCAGCAATTTCAGCTTTGTTCGCATCTAAAGCAACTTTAAGTACAACAGTGTTAGATTTTTCAGCATTGTTAGTTGCTTTTTCAGAGATGTGCGGTGCACGTAGCACGCTTAGCAAACGTTCTTGACTCATGCTAGGATCTCCTCAATTTGTTTCACAGCGTCAACAGTAACAATCACTTTATCGAAAGCGATTAAGCTAACTGGATCGATACCTTGAACATCACGTACATCAACTTTATATAAGTTACGTGCCGCTAAGAATAGATTTTCATCTAAACTTGCTGTGATAATTAACGCATCTTCAACTGCTAAATCTTTTAATTTTTGTACTAATACTTTAGTTTTTGGTGCATCTAATTCGAATTTCTCAACAACAACCAAACGGTCTTGACGAACTAATTCAGAAAGAATGCTTTTGATAGCACCACGGTACATTTTCTTGTTCACTTTTTGGCTGTGATCTTGTGGTTTAGCCGCGAAGGTTGTACCACCAGAACGCCAGATTGGTGATTTGATATCACCAGAACGAGCACGACCTGTACCTTTTTGACGCCAAGGTTTTTTACCTGAACCAGACACTTCAGCACGAGTTTTTTGCGCACGAGTACCTTGACGAGCACCTGCTGCATAAGCAACAACAACTTGGTGAATCAAAGCTTCGTTAAACTCACGTCCGAAGGTAGTTTCAGAAACAGTTAGTGCGTTTGCACCTACAACTTGTAATTCCATCTCTATCTCCTAGACTTATGCTTTAACTGCCGGCTTAACGATAACATCGCCATTGATAGCACCAGGTACAGAACCTTTTACTAATAGCAATTTACGCTCAGCATCTACACGAACAACTTCAAGTGATTGAACGGTTACACGCTCAGCACCTAAATGTCCTGCCATTTTTTTACCTTTAAACACACGACCTGGAGTTTGGTTTTGACCAATAGAACCAAGTACACGATGTGATAAAGAGTTACCGTGTGTAGCATCTTGAGTACGGAAGTTCCAACGTTTGACACCACCTTGGAAACCTTTACCTTTAGAAGTACCAGTAACATCTACTTTTTTAACATCTGCAAAGATGTCAACATTGATTTCTTGACCTAAAGTGAATTCTTCACCTTCAGTACGAAATTCCCATAAACCGCGACCAGCTTCAACACCTGCTTTCACGAAATGGCCTGCTTCAGGTTTAGTTACACGATTCGCTTTTTTAGAACCAGTAGTAACTTGAACTGCAGTATAGCCATCGTTTTCAAGAGTTTTAACTTGAGTTACGCGGTTGGCTTCGATTTCGATAACGGTAACTGGTACAGAAACACCGTCTTCATTGAAGATACGGGTCATACCAACTTTACGACCGACTAAACCAATCATTGTAATAACCTCTTAATTAACCTAGGCTGATCTGCACGTCCACGCCGGCAGCCAAATCTAAACGCATTAATGCATCAACAGTTTTTTCTGTTGGCTCTACGATATCTACTAAACGTTTGTGTGTACGAATTTCGTATTGGTCACGCGCGTCTTTGTTCACGTGTGGAGAAATCAACACGGTGAAACGCTCTTTACGAGTTGGTAAAGGGATTGGACCACGAACTTGTGCACCAGTACGTTTAGCTGTTTCTACGATCTCCGCAGTAGATTGATCGATCAAACGGTGATCGAAAGCTTTTAAGCGGATACGGATTCTTTGGTTCTGCATTAGACCAGAGCTCCAATAAAATTTAGCTAATAAAAAACTAACACCAATCACAATTCTAACTTCAAAATAGAAAAGGAGGTGTAAGTTACCTGTTATATAGTCTCCAAATCGGAAACATTGTTAGTATTACATATCGTAATACTCGTTTAATAAATGATTACATTAAACGGCTTTCAATATCTGAAAGCCCGTGGATATTACACAAAAACACCTAATTATGCAAGCTTTTTGTTCAATTAATTTCCATAAATAAAAAAGTACGATCATTTTCTCGAGTATTTTTCACCTGAAAAAATGACCGCACTTTTATAAAATGAAATCTACAGCTTGTTATCTAACATTGCAATATGTCTTGTTGCGGCAATCCAAGCACCTACATAGCCCATAATCAAGCAGCTCACTAATAAGAAGATCAGCTCGCCCACACCTAATCCATTGAGCTCAAAGGTGACCGCAAAGATATCCGTCACATACTTCACGGCTGAAGTAAAGTAACCCACAATAAGACTACTAAATACGGCTGCGACAAATCCACCTAACACTGCATAAATCATTCCAGTGTAAAGATAAGGACGAAGAATAAATTGATCCGTTGCACCTAATAGCTTCATCACATCAATACTTGCACGACTGCTATAAACATCGGATCGAATGCTATTTCCGATAACAAGGAATACGGCTATTGTCATTAACACTGTACAGAAAATTGCCACGTGTGCGAAAAGCCACGAAAGTGCGGTCAATTTTTCCATCCAATCGTTATCTAAACGAACTTCTTGCACCCCTTTAATTTTATTTAAATTTGCGCGTAACTCCGCTCGTTTTTCTGATTCATTAAACGCTTTAGACGGTTTCACCATCACCACGGCCGGTAATGGATTATCATCTAAAATTTCTAACTCTTCACCAAAACCAGACCAACTTTTAAATTCTTTCAAACTGTCTTGGCGAGAAACATAATTTAACGATTCAACACCTTCTTGCTGACGAATTTTTTCCACCACTAAGTTAGCATCTTCTTCACTTAAATTTTTGTGTAAATAGATTGTGAGTTCGCTTTCCGGATAAAATTGAGTTGTCGCTAAGTGTAAATTTTTCCATAACAAATAGCTCACCGTTGGAATCGTGAGAGATACGGCAATCACAAGAATTGTTAGTAATGTACCAAATTTACGTTTTACTAAATCGTTCAAAACAGAACGCAAAGTATAAGCAGTTTGCACGCCAAAAGAAGCATCAATACGTCTTGTCATTTTTTATCCTTAATAGCGTAAGTAGCCTTGTTCAAGCACAAGACATGGTTTTGGTTTTTGTTGAATTAAATTGATATCGTGTGTCGCAATTAACACCGTCATGCCTAAACGATTAAACTCTTCAAACAGATTGAAAATCCCTAAAGAAAGTTCATCATCAAGGTTACCTGTAGGCTCATCCGCTAATAAAAGTTGCGGTTTATGTACGATTGCACGCGCGATATCTACGCGTTGTTGCTCCCCACCTGAAATTTGTGGCGGCATATAATTCGCTTTACTACGTAAGCCCACTCGATCTAGTGCAACCAATGCGCGCGTATGTGCTTCTTTCGGATTCATGCCAGCAATAATCAATGGCAATGCCACATTTTCTGCCACACTACGATCCGTTAATAAACGGTAATCTTGGTGAACCATGCCAATTTGACGACGTAAAAATGGGATTTCATATTTAGACAAACGCGTAATATCATGACCATTAAACCAAATATTACCGGCATTCGCCTTTTCCATTCCCATGATTAATTTAAGCAAGGTACTTTTACCCGCGCCAGAATGCCCAACAAGATAAGTCATACTTCCAACAGGAAGATGAAAATTCAAGCCTTGCAAGGCCGGCTGAGTCGCACCGTGATAAGCTTTAGAGACATTTGAAAATCGAATCACTTTATTATTCCTTTTTATTCTTCATTTTCGTGAACAAACAATGCTTCAATAAATTCTTCTGCATTAAATTCGCGTAAATCTTCAATTTTTTCACCCACACCAATATAACGAATTGGTAAATTAAACTGATCTGCAATGGCGAAAATTACCCCACCTTTTGCTGTTCCGTCTAATTTGGTTAATGTAATACCTGTTAACCCAACCGCCTCATTAAAGAGTTTGGCTTGGCTAATTGCATTCTGCCCTGTACCCGCATCTAAGGTAAGCATGATTTCGTGCGGTGCGGTTTCATCGTATTTTCTCATGACACGAACAATTTTCTTCAATTCATCCATGAGATTATTTTTATTTTGTAAACGACCGGCCGTATCCGCAATTAAAATATCAATATTACGCGCAGCAGCAGATTGCATCGCATCAAAAATTACTGACGCCGAATCTGACCCCGTACTTTGTGCCACAACCGGAATGTTGTTACGTTCACCCCATACTTGAAGTTGTTCTACTGCAGCAGCACGGAAGGTATCCCCTGCCGCTAACATGACTGATTTTCCTTCATTTTGGAATTTGCGAGCCAACTTACCAATTGTGGTTGTTTTACCTACACCGTTTACGCCAACCATCAAAATAACATAAGGTTTTTTAGTCGTATCAATGACCAATGGTTTTGCAACTGGTTTTAGAATTTCTACCATTTCAACTTTAAGTTGTTGGTAAAGCAATTCCGCATCTTGTAACTGCTTACGACTTGCGTGCTCCGTTAAATTCTTAATGATTTTATTGGTTGTTGGCACACCAATATCCGCAATTAAAAGTTGCTCTTCCAACTCTTCAAATAAATCGTCGTCAATCTTTTTACCTAAAAAGAACGCTCGGAAACCTGCACCAATATTTTGTTTAGTTTTGAGTAAGCCTTTGACTAAACGACTGAAAAAGCCACCTTCACTTGGCTTTTCTTGCGTTTCGGTATTAATATCTGAACGGAATTCATCTTTAACATCTTCAACAATTTCAGGCTCAATCTTAGCATCAACAACAGGAAGATCTTCAACGACATTATCTTGCTCAATAATGCTTTCTGTTGGTTCTTCCACAGGAAGTGCGGTAGAAATTTCTTCTATTTTTTCTGTCTCTTCAGCCGTTGCCTCAATCACCGGTGTATCTAAAACTGGCTCAATATTGACCGCACTTTCAGGTGAAATCACTTCTTCTACAACAGGTTCAATATGCGCAACAATGGTATTCTCAGCTTTATCCTCTTGCAGCTGTTCTGCTAACTCCTGTAATTCTTCCTGTTCAACTTTTTCTAATTGAACGTTCTCGCTATTGTGAACAATCTCTTCCGTAGGCGAAACATCGGCAGATTCAACAGATGACTCTTCAATAGTTGGCTCAATTTTTTGTTCTTCTTGCTTTTTATTGCGACCAAAAAGAGAGGCCCAAAACCCGCCTTTTTTCTTTTCTTCTGACATAAATTCTTCTCTTAAACACAAATCTTTAAAAAATACTGCCTATTCTAGCAAAAAATCGTCTAAACTAAGCACAATTTTCACTAAAAATCTGTTTCTTTATGAAAAAAATGCAAGTTCAAAATGCTAAAGGCGAAGTTCGAATCATCGCAGGTCTTTGGCGTGGGCGAAAATTACCGGTTTTAAATGCGGAAGGTTTGCGTCCAACAGGCGATCGCGTAAAAGAAACCTTATTCAATTGGTTGATGCCTTATATTGTGGATAGCCATTGTCTTGATTGCTTTGCGGGCAGTGGCTCACTTGGTTTTGAAGCCCTTTCTCGCCAAGCGAAACAGGTGACGTTTTTAGAGTTAGATAAAAATGTGGCAAATCAATTAAAGAAAAATTTACAAACGCTAAAAACGACGACTGAACAAGCTCAAATAATCAATCAAAATAGCTTAGAATTTTTAAAACAAGTGCAAAATCAACCGCACTTTGATGTGGTATTTTTGGATCCACCTTTTCATTTTGGTTTAGCTGAACAAGCAATTGCCCTCTTAGAAGAAAAGAATTGGCTCTTACCTCATGCGTTGATTTATGTTGAAACAGAAAAAGACAAACCGCTAAGCGTGCCTGAAAATTGGCAATTACTAAAAGAAAAAACCACAGGTATGGTGAGTTACCGCCTGTATCAAAAAGATTAGGAAATCATTATGTTAGATATTGTGTTATACGAACCTGAAATTCCACAAAATACGGGAAATATTATTCGTCTTTGTGCGAACACTGGCTTTCGCCTTCATTTGATTGAGCCACTTGGCTTTACCTGGGATGATAAAAAATTACGACGTTCCGGCTTGGATTATCATGAATTTGCCGAAATCAAAAAACATAAAACCTTCGAAGCCTTTTTAGAAAGTGAAAAACCGAAACGTCTTTTTGCACTCACTACTAAAGGCGGCCCTGCGCATAGCGAAGTGCAATTTGAATTAGGAGATTATTTAATGTTTGGTCCAGAAACCCGTGGTATTCCCATGTCTATTTTAGATAAAATGCCAATGGAACAAAAAATCCGTATCCCAATGACAGCAAATAGCCGCAGTATGAACTTATCTAACTCGGTAGCTGTTGCAGTTTATGAAGCTTGGCGACAACTTGGTTACGAAGGCGCGGTGAATTTAAATCGATAAAGAACCTATAAAATAGCTGCTTGTTTTCTAAACAAAAATAAGCAGCTTTCTTTTTGCATTTAATTTGTGATCTTGATCACACATTTATAATTTCAAGGTTCCCTTTTTACCAAAACAGCAGTATAAATAAATTACATTTAGAGAGGGATCTCGATGTACTCACTTGATCTATCAAGCTCTAGTCTTTCTTGACTCTTCAAGCAAACCTTCCCCGTTGTCCTAAATAAAGAATTGGCAGTCGAATGATTTGCCTTCCATTTGTATCCCTAAAATTTAACAACTATTGCAGCAAAATTAGTTTCATCTCACATCAATAAGGAGGTTGGGTGAATGAAGTTAATTTTGAATTGGTCGAAACAGCAGTGGCTAAGCATGGATGCTTACAAAAAAAGTGCGGTCAATTTTGGCCGCACTTCCTATTTCCATCATTTGCAAATCACTAGCTTTGTGTTGCTATTTTCTAAATAATCCGCAATTTGTTTTGGCACATCATCGGTGAAAAGATAATCTACATCTTTAAGTTCCCCTAATCGCACAATCGCTTGTCGAGAGAATTTCGAATGGTCAGTTGCTAATAAGGTTTGGCGAGAGCTTTCTATAATGGCACGTTTTACTTGAACTTCATGATAATCATAGTCCAACAATGAACCATCAAGGTCTATTGCACTAATGCCCAGAATCCCAAAGTCTAAACGGAATTGCGAAATAAAATTAACCGTTGCCTCACCAATGATTCCACCATCCTTACGTAAGGAACCACCTGCCATCGTAATATCAAAGGTTTCATTTTGTCGTAATAAATGAGCTGCATTGATATTATTCGTCACAATGCGTAACCGTTCATGATTTAACAAGGCACTAGCTACCGCTTCAGGCGTGGTACCAATATCAATAAATAAGGATGCACCGTTTGGAATACGTTTTGCCACTTCACGAGCAATGGCGCTTTTTTGGGAAGGGAAAAATTGTTTACGTTCAATGTAATCAGAATTTTCTGCGGTAGAAGAAGGAGCGGCACCACCATGATGACGACGAATTAAATCTTGTTCTGCAAGGATATTCAGATCTCGTCTAATAGTCTGTGGGCTGACTTCCAGTTCGATAACCAGCTCTTCTGTGCTGGCATATCCTTTTAGCTTTACAAGCTCAATTATTTTCTGATGGCGTAATGATTGCTTCATATAAATGCCTATAAATTTGAATTAGCTAAACGATTTAGCTCTAATTTTACTCTGCAGAAATCCCCAAACCAATCCTAAGATAAAGCCTGAAATGTGAGCAGCGTTCCCTATATTAATACCAAAAAGCGGACTAATAAAGCCAAATACAAGCCCTACCAGTAACATTGTAAAAAAGCCTTCTGGTAAGTCAAAACTATGCGGGTGCAATTTGTCCACCACCAACACATAACCTAACACGGCATAAACCACACCAGATAGCCCGAAAAAGGCGGGACCGGTAAAATAATTCTGTACAGCGCCACTCACTGCAGCTGAGACTAAAACTAATAATAAAAAATGGAGAGAACCAAATCGGCGTTCAATCGCGCCACCAAATAACCAAAACCACGAAAGGTTAAATAAAATATGCGGTACCGACAAATGAACAATAGCATGAGTGAAATAGCGCCATACTTCCTGATCTTCCCAAGAATAAGCCGGATAATGGAATAAATCCATAATTGGCTCTTCAAATCCGATATTCTGCAAGAGATAAATCAACGCACAAAGTGCGGTCAAAATAAACGTAATTTTTTTCTTTCTTAATAGACGTTTCACCAATTTTCTCTCTTGAATCCCATCAGTTTCGCTACCAAATAAAGGCTGCATTTGCTATATTCCTTTTTCATTTAATTTTGTTCATCATATAAGGTTCATTATGAAAAAACAAACTATGCCGACAGGATTTAGTGGCTTCGCTTGGGGACTTGCGGCATTTTGTTTACCCATTTTACTGTGGCCTATGGCCTCTCTGCTTTCCACTGCTTTTGTGAAAAACCCTACACTGAGCGACTTTCAGATCGATCTTTTCTCGATTATCTTTTGGGTTTATCCCTTTGTTTTAGTCTTAATTGCGCGTTTACTTTATAAATTGCATCAACATAAACCAAAACTCGCCGTAAAATTATTACTGTTAAGTGCGATCATTTTTTATGTCGTTTTAATCTCAGTTTGCTACATTGGTTTTAACGCTTAAGAACATAACAAGACAATAGACAACAAAAAAGGGAGCTTTCGCTCCCTTTTAAATTATGTTCCTAATAATCAAAAATATAACTTAAAAACCCTGTAGATTTTAACTACACTTAACCGCCATAACCCCTTCCAGATATCATCAATAAATCATCTTTTAGTATAAATTAAACCAATCACATTTTATTACACTAACAGAAGATAAAAATATTTTGTGACAGCTATCACAAAACAAACATTCTTAGTTTGAAACGTTTCAATAAAAAGATCAATAATTAACCTGAAATATTAATACGTTTCAAAATAGGAGACCTGCAATGAAACTACACTTTCTTGGTACCGGTGCCTCAGAAGGCATTCCAAACCCTTATTGTAAATGTGAGTTATGCGAACAAGTTAGGAAAACAGGAGGACGTGATGTAAGAACTCGTTCTTCTGCAATTATTGATGATGAAATTCAAATCGATATTTCTCCTGAATTTTTTCATCAAGCCAATGTAAATCATATTGATGTAACAAAAATTAAAGATTTACTCATCACTCATACTCATCCTGATCATTTTAATGTAGGAGAACTACATAATCGTGTAAGAAATTTTGCATTCAATGTTGAACATCCTATGTACATATACGGTAGCGATAAAGCAATTAACGGCTGTTTAAATGGCATTGTTGATCTGACTCCAGATCGTTTTAATCTTTCTATTCTTATTCCATTTGTCACCATTACTACTAGCAGCGGTGCAAAAATTACTCCACTTATCGCTAATCATGAAAAATGGGAAATGTGCTATATCTATTTTATTGAGAAAAATGGCAAAACACTGCTATACGGACATGACTCTGGCTATTATGGAGATTTAACATGGAACTGGTTAGAAAATAAAAAAATCGATTTAATCGTATTAGAGTGTACATATGGCTATCGTCAAAATGACAAAACCAATAATCATATGAGTATTGAAACCGTAATCAATATGAAACAAAAATTCAAGGAGAACAATAATTTATCACAACAAACACAAATTCTAACATCTCATCATTCTCATAGTTGCGGGTTTGATTATCAAAGTTTGGTAGAAATTTTTAAACCTCACCAAATTGAAGTCGCCTATGATGGATTAATTAAAAATATTTAAATTAGGAGAACGGATCATGTTTAAAATTCCCCGTCTTTTCGTGATGATGTTTATGCAATATTTTGTGCAAGGTGCTTGGAATATGACTATCGGAGCTGTACTTGCTACCTACAATATGAAAGAAAGTATTGGAACAACTTATTCTTTACTGGGACTCGCAACAATTATTTCGCCATTATTTATTGGTATGATTGCCGATCGCTTCTTTGCTTCACAAAAAGTAATTTCAATTTTACACATCTTAAATGGCTTAGTTATGTTGCTACTACCTACTTATATTTTAGAAGGTAATGTCACAGCATTTTTATTCATTATTTTCATTGTTGGTTTGCTATACTATCCAACCACAGCACTCTCCAATAGCATTGCCTTTCACCATATTTCAGAACAAAAACTGTTCCCATATATCCGAGTATTCGGCAATATCGGTTTTATTGTAATTGGCCTCATTATGGGTTATTACAAGATTTTTGATAATGTGATTGTCTTTAAAGTAGCTGCAATTTCAGCAATTATTTGCGGACTATATTGCCTTACATTACCAAACACACCACCAACAGCTAAAGGTTCAAAATTAGATCTTCGTACTATTTTCTGCTTAGATGCTCTGTCTCTCTTTAAAGATCGCTATTTTACAATCTTTATGTTGGCAACATTTGTTCTCATGATTACCAAAACAGCTTATAGTGCCTATATTCCAGTCTATTTAAAAGTTTTGGATATGAACTCAGCTAATATGATGCAAATTGCTGTAGGTGCAGAAGTTCTATTTATGGTCTTACTAGTCAGCATGCTGAAAAAATTTGGTTTTAAAGTAGTAATCATGCTAGGTATTATTGGATGGGTTATCCGAATGTTTATTTTCTCTCATGCTGCTACTTCTGATGATTATTTCACATATATTCTTATTGGCTTATTATTACAAGGAGTTTGCTGGGACTTCTTCTTTACTGCAGGCGATGTATATGTGAATTCTAAAGCCCATGAAAGCATTAAAGCCCAAGCACAGGGGTTACGTTTTATAGTCTCTAATGGATTTGGTGTATTTATGGCATCCTCTGTTATCGGGGCAATTAATAATCATGTTGTCACCGAAAAAAGCATGCCACTTGCAGCCCCACAATGGTCTGAATTCTGGTTATACCCTGCCGTTGTCGCCTTAATTGTTGGAATTTTATTCTGGATCTTCTTTAAAGATACAGAAGAATTTAAAAAATAATAAAATGATAGGGTGCAACTTTGCACCCTTTTAGGAAAAGTTATGTGGCTTTCTTTAGACTTTTTACAACAAAATTTATCCGATATTTATCATCTATCTGCCTGGATAAAATTATTATTTGCTGCATTATTAGGAGGAATGATTGGATTTGAGCGAGAAAGTAAGCGAAAACCAGTGGGAATTAAAACTTGTATTATTATTGCAGTTACCACTTGCATTCTAACTACTGTATCCATTCATTCGGCCGAATATTACGCCTCTCTTTCTAACAATATCCGTACAGACCCAATGCGGCTTGCTGCTCAAGTGATTAGTGGTATTGGTTTCATTGGCTCAGGTGTTATATTACACAAAAGCGATGATGTTGTTTCAGGTATTACTACTGCGGCAATGATTTGGAGCTCCGCAGGCATTGGCATAACCATTGGTGCAGGATTCTATGGTGATGCCATTGCAGTAGCTTTAGTAATTTTACTCACATTAAAATACAGCCATTATTTAAAACTTATTGTACCTAAAAAGCAGACGAATAATCGAGCAACCATTATTTTAAAAGTATTAAACAATAATATAGAACGCGTAATTAATGACCTAGAAAATCACCAATGTGATATTGATAGCATTAACATTAAAGAGCAATCGCAAAATTGTACTATATTATCAATCTCAGCAAACCTTACTGATAGAAATTCTTATTTAGAAATTTATCAATATCTTAAAAATCTCCATGATATTCGTGATATTGAAATGAATTATGCTTAATTCAAAAACTATTCAGATTAATTATTTATAAAAGAGAATATATTATGAGTACATTTATTTTAACTGAACATCCACACCGTCGATTTAATCCTTTAAAAAATCAATGGGTTTTAGTCTCACCCCATCGTGCCAAACGACCATGGCAAGGGCAACAGGAAGAAGTCATTGATGATAATAAACCAAGCTATGATCCTGAATGCTATCTCTGTCCTGGTAATAAACGTATCACTGGCGAATTGAACCCAATATATACCAAACCTTTTGTGTTCAAAAATGACTTTTCTGCTTTACTTAGTGATACCCCCTCCCATGAAAAAAATGATGACCCTCTATTCAAAATTTCGACTACGCAAGGTGAAAGTAGAGTGATTTGCTTTTCACCTGATCACAGTAAAACACTGCCACAACTTACCATACCTGAAATCGAACTGATTATCCGAGTATGGCAAGAACAGGTTTATGAACTAAAACAACGTTATCAATGGGTTCAAATTTTTGAGAATAAAGGTGCAATAATGGGATGTTCAAATCCACACCCTCATGGTCAAATTTGGGCAAGTAATTTCTTACCAAATGAAATAATAATTGAAGATAAATACCAAGCAGAATACTATCAAAAATATGGAACACAATTATTACTTGATTATGTAAAACGTGAATTAGAAAAAAGTGAACGCATCGTAGCTGAAACTGAGGATTGGGTAGCCGTAGTCCCTTATTGGGCAACCTGGCCCTTTGAAACCTTATTACTTCCAAAATCGAAACAATTTAAATCGATTGAAGAATTAAACCAGACAGAACGTGAAGATTTAGCTCTTGTATTAAAAAAACTCACAACTCGTTACGATAATTTATTCAAAATAAGTTTTTCTTATTCTATGGGTTTCCACTTCGCCCCATTTAATAGTAAGGATAATTCTCATTGGCAGTTACACGCTCACTTCTATCCCCCACTTTTACGTTCAGCAACCATTCGTAAGTTTATGGTAGGCTACGAAATGCTGGCGGAAAATCAACGTGATCTAACGCCTGAACAAGCTGCTGAACGCTTGAATTCTGTAAGCGATACTAAACATTATAAAGAATATCTATAAAGCTAGATATTACGAAAAATATTCGCTATTTTTTCAACTGCAACATCTGTATTAAATTGATTATTAAGAAAAGCAAAAAGGATTAATCCGATTTGCTTTTCAATTTTCACCAAATCAATAGCATGACCTTTTGCATCCACATTTTCACGAACACCATTAAAATTTATTTTCTCAATTAGAGAAATCCAAGGAGACTGTCTAATCAATGCTTGATTCATTAATACATTTTTCCTTGCCGAAACACCACCAAGACGAACATAACGTTCATGTATTTCATCATTTAAAAACCATTCAAAAAACAACCGCACTTCTTCGTATTTTTCACATCCTTTCACTATTGCTAAACTTCCTCCACCAATAAGAGGCATATTTCCAGGCACTGGTGCACAACCAATTGAACTCGGCATATTGTGAGATAAATGAGAATAATGATTGGAATAAATCATTAACATTGCTGTTTCTTTTTTCTCAAAACATTCTACTGCTTTATCCCACCAACTGCCGTGTAACAATACCGCATTATCTTTTAACTCTGCTAAATTTTCTAAGACACAAAATGCAATTTCTCTACTAAATGCCGATACATCCTGTGCAAGAATTGGCTTGTTTGCTAACGAGTAATAACGAACTAAAAATTCAAGTGCTAGAATCTCAGGATTATCAATTAATGCTGTTCCATAACGAATAGGTGACTTAAGCATAAGATTATGGTCAAAAAAACGTGCAATACGATTAAACTCCTCGAATGTTCTTGGAGGCATTAAATCAGTCTTATATTGTTCATAAAAAAGCCGCTGCGTAATCATATCGTCAAAAATGGCTTTATGATAAAATAGAACCTGAATACTCGGATCAAATGGAATTGCATAGAGCTGGTCATTAACCAAACAAAATCGTTTAATCAAATTATTAGAATAGTGAGAAGCTAGTTCTTCTTGCTGAATAAAATTAAATGGTTGAAGATAACTGGCCAATAGCGGTAAACGCTCCATATCAAGACGCACAATATCATATTGTTTAGCTTGTTTTGGATTCGTCAAAACTTCGGAAATACTGACAAAAGGTACTGTATCAATCTGTACTTGAATACCTGTTTGCCGTTTAAAATGTGGGAGTATTTTCTTTAACGCCTCAATAGAAGGGCTCGATATTGCTAAAATACGCAATGAACTATGCAATATATCTGATTTTTTAAATAAAAACCCCTTATCTTGATAAAATAACTCAAGACATTCACCTTCTATAATATGAATAATGTTCCTAACAATAAAATCATAACTAATATAATAGGAAATGAACCTCTCATCATGACTAAATTGATGATTAATCGTATAAATTTTTGGAGGGGATTGATTACAAAAGTAAAATGCATTATAAATCTCTTCAGCATGCAAAATATTTAGCGTAACAATTGAAGAAAGATGCTCATCCTCAATAAATTTCACAACTTCAAATGGATGTTTTAAAAAACAATAAACTAATTCAACAGCTTCTTTTATTTTATACTTTTGATTTGAAACAATACCAATTCGCTTATCTCCATTTCCTTTAGCTTCCTTAACAACATTAGTTAGAATAGATTCATAATCAAGCCCAAGATAATATTTGGCATTTTTTATCTCTCTATAAAGAAAGATAATTTTAACTAATTCAATATCAAAATATTGCTTATATTCATTTGCATCAGGTAAACAAGATACAACAATCACAAATGTAGTATTCTCACCTGAAATTTTCTCGAGAAACAAACGCTCTTTACTTGGATTATTATCAGTTAAATAAAGATTTAATTGATAACCCTTCTGAGAAAAATACCCTTCTAAAGATTCATAAAGTAAATAATATTCAGGTGATGAGATAGAAGGAAATATAACTGCAATCTGATTACTTCCGCCAGACTTTAAAAAACTAGCTTGAATATTTTTCTGATAACCCAGTTTTTTTATTGCATCGTTTACCAAATTAATTTTTTCCAAACTGACGTTATGCTTTTTGTTTAGCACATTGGAAACAGTACCTAACGACACTCCAGCTTCTTTCGCTATATCTTTTATCGTCGCCATAATTCTCTACTCCTGATTGTTTAACTTGTATTGTAGGGGATCAAGTCATAAAAATCATCAACGCTTTCAGAATTTGGATATGAATGAAATCTAAGTAGTACAAGTAGTATTCTAGTCAAAGGCTAATCCTTTCTGCTAAACACCTAATAAATATGATTTTGGCATGCCGTTTGCTCAACTATATAGTTATACAACTGAATAAAAAATATCGCTCAATATAACTGCACTTTTAAAGATTCTATGATAATTTCCTTCTACTAATATCATATAAAACTTATATCCTTATGATAAAAAACAAAAAAGGGAGCTTTCGCTCCCTTTTACATTATGTTCCTAATAATCAAAAATATAAAAAATTCCTACCTGCAATCAATTATGCAAAGTATTTTTCTAAATCGTCGCTACCACCGATGTGTTTACCACCAATGAATACTTGTGGCACAGTTGAGCGACCAGAAACTGCACGTACACTCACGATTGTTGCATCGTGACCTAATACGATTTCTTCAAAGCTTAAACCTTTATCGCGTAAAAGTTGTTTTGCTTTCGCACAATATGGGCAACCAGGTTTAGTGAAGATTGAAATTGATTCTTGCACTTGGTAATTTGGTGCAATGTATTTCAACATGGTATCTGCATCTGATACTTTAAATGGATCGCCTGGTTCATTTGGTTCAATAAACATTTTTTCAACTACGCCATTTTTCACAAGCATAGAATAACGCCAAGAACGTTTACCAAAACCTAAATCATCTTTTCCAACTAACATGCCCATACCTTCAGTGAAGGTACCGTTACCATCTGGAATGAATTTTACGTTATGTGCTTCTTCAGCTTCTTTCCACGCATTCATCACAAACGTATCATTTACTGATACAACTAAAATATCATCTACACCATGTTGTTTGAAAACGGGCGCAAGCTCGTTATAACGTGGTAAGTGAGATGATGAACAAGTTGGCGTGAACGCACCCGGTAATGAGAAAACAACAACTGTTTTGTTATCAAATAATTCAGATGTAGTCACATCAACCCATTGATCACCTTGACGAGTACGAAATGTAACTTGTGGGACTTTTTTTCCTTCCATATTAGACATAATGTGTCTCCTCTGTTAGTTAAATGAATTTGCCTTAAAAACTTGATAGGCATTATAGAAAGTTTTGTGATATAGTTACAATCAATTAATTCTATCCTTTTAATTGACATATTCTATAAAGTGAGAACCCTATGAATATTCGTGATTTAGAATACTTAGTTGCCCTTTCTGAATTCAAACATTTCCGTCGTGCAGCGGATTCTTGCAATGTTAGCCAACCGACTTTAAGTGGTCAAATCCGCAAACTCGAAGATGAGTTAGGCATTATTTTACTTGAACGTACTAGCCGTAAAGTGCTTTTCACGCAATCAGGTATGTTGCTTGTTGAGCAAGCTCGCACTGTATTACGTGAAGTAAAATTACTCAAAGAAATGGCAAGCAATCAAGGTAAAGAAATGACCGGTCCATTACACATTGGACTCATCCCTACTGTTGGCCCTTATCTACTTCCTTACATTGTACCAACATTAAAAGAAACTTTCCCTGATCTTGAAGTATTTCTTTACGAAGCTCAAACGCATCAATTATTAGAACAATTAGAAACAGGTCGCTTAGATTGTGCGATTGTGGCTCGTGTCCCCGAAACTGAAGCCTTTATCGAAGTACCCATTTTTGATGAAAAAATGTTACTCGCTGTTTCAGAAGAACATCCATGGGCTTCAGAAAGCAAAATTGCCATGAACACCCTAAAAGGTCAAGAAATGCTCATGTTAGATGATGGGCACTGCTTACGTAATCAAGCGTTAGATTATTGTTTTACGGCAGGAGCGAAAGAGGACTCTCACTTCCAAGCAACGAGTCTAGAAACCTTACGTAATATGGTGGCAGCCAATGCCGGTATTACCTTTATGCCAGAACTTGCTGTATTAAATGAAGGCACGCGTAAAGGCGTAAAATATATTCCTTGTCATTCACCAGAACCCGCTCGTACTATTGCGCTTGTTTACCGCCCAGGCTCACCATTACGTAATCGTTACGAACGCGTTGCAAATGCGATCAGTGAACAAGTTAAATCAATTTTAGCGAATAAAAAATAATTCATCATAGACTGAGGAAAACCAAATGGCAGGCGTTCGAGCAATTCAAAAAGAAAAAACCCGTCGAGCCTTAATTGACGCAGCGTTCAATCAGTTGAGTGCAGAAAAAAGCTTTTCTAATTTAAGCTTACGTGAAGTTGCGCGTGAAGCAGGCATAGCACCAACTTCTTTCTATCGCCATTTTAGCGATATGGATGAGCTCGGATTAGAAATGGTAGATGAAGCAGGTTTAACCCTCCGTCAATTAATGCGCCAAGCTCGTAAGCGTATTGATGCAGGTGGTAGTGTGATCCGCGTATCCGTGGAAACCTTTTTTGAATTTATCACTCACAGCACCAACGTGTTCCGTTTGCTCTTACGTGAAAGTTCGGGGACTTCTCAAGCTTTCCGTACCGCAGCTGCCCGCGAAATCAAACACTTTGTCGATGAATTGGCCGAATATATTGCGAAGAAAAATCACTACTCTCAATATGTCTCTTATGTTCAGGCAGAAGGCATGGTAACCATCGTATTCACAGCAGGCTCCAATGCCTTAGATATGACTAAAGCTGAACAAGATTTGCTCAAAGAGCGTGTTATCTTACAACTTCGTATGCTTGCCAAAGGTGGCGATTTCGCCGCGCATAAAGAAAAAATGATGCGAAAATAAACCGCACTTTTCGACTAAAACAAAACACCCGCATCTCTGCGGGTGTTGCTTTATTTAAAACAGGAGATTATTTACCATCCCAAGCTTTAATCGCATCTAAACGTGCTTTCACTTTGCTGCTTGAATCACCTTTGAAGTAATCTTTTGCTAAACCACCTTCAAAACCGCCGTAGTTCGGGTTAGGTAAAACGATGAATGTTTTACCAAATTTCGCTTTGTTTTGTGCAACGAAATCACGACGTTCTGCATTTTGTTTGCCGTAGATCGCATCACCAAAGTCATCTAGGTTATCACCCACATAAACGACGATTTCATAACCTTGTTTTTCAATTTCTTCAAAACGTGCTGCTTTTGGTGATTTATCTTTTTTCAAGTAAAACGCTGAATCTTCAACACCATTAAAACCTAAACGTTTCATGTCATCAATCGTACCTGCTTTTTCATTGCTGTCTTTACGATTAGAAACATAGAACATTTTACCGCCATGGGTATTTACATAGTTATTGAATTCTACTGCACCTGGTACCACACCTGATTGACGAGCTTCTACCCAACGAGTCCAGTCTTTGCCATCAAATGGTTTATTGTTTTGAACTTGCCAACCTGCATAAGGGCTGTTATCTAACATGGTTTCATCTAAGTCCACCACAACAGCTTTTTTCTTACCTTTTTTCACTTTAGCGTGATCAAATGCCACTTTTGCCGCATTGTATGCTTGGTAAGAAAGGGCTTGGTATTCACCTGATTGTTGAATCCAGTTAAGACCTAATACCGCTTGTTGTTGAAGCTGCGCATCCGCTTCTGCACTCTTATCTTGAGTCGCACAACCAGTTAAAATAAATGCTGACATCGCTGCAATAGCGGTAAGTTTTAATGTTGTTTTCATTGATTGTTCCTTCTGTTAAAAAGTCATAATGACAGGTAAAAGTATAACAAGCCTATTCGGGCAGTGACTATGGGTTTATCAAACTTTATAACTGATTTGTGAGAGAGATCACATTTTTAAGTTTTAAGTTACCTGATAAGCCGAATAAGATCACTTCAAAAATCATCTTATTTTTAACCGCACTTTTTCATCGCATTTCGCTGTATTTCACGGTAAACTATCCCAAGTTTTCAGAAATAATAGGTAATTTATGCGTCTTTTCATTGGAATTTTAGTGGGTGTTCTCGTGCTATTTCAGTACGATCTTTGGTTTGGTAAAAACGGATATTTTGATTACAAAGATGTCGCAGCTCAAATCAAAGAGAATAAAGCTGAAAATGAAAAGCTCTCACAAAGAAATCAAATGATTTCTGCAGAAATTCAAGGATTAACAAAAGGCTTTGAATCGATTGAAGAGCGTGCACGCATGAGCCATGACATGGTCAAACCAAACGAAGTGTTCTATCACATCGTCAAAGAGCATAAATAATGAACCGTGAAATTATTGCCGTCATTCCTGCTGCGGGTGTTGGAAGCCGTATGCAGGCAAACAAACCTAAGCAATATCTGAAAATCCTAGACAAGACGATTCTGGAACATACACTCTCTGTCATTTTATCCCACCCTGCAATCAATCACGTTATTCTTGCAGTAGGAAAAAATGATCCCTATCTTTCTGAAATGACTTTATTTCCTCATCAAAACATCACCCTTGTTGAAGGGGGAGAAACACGCGCTGAATCAGTTCTAAATGGACTAAACGCAATCAAAAATGACCATGCTTGGGTGTTGGTGCATGATGCAGCCAGACCTTGTTTAACACATCAAGATTTAGATAAATTGCTCCAAATCGATGATGAGCAAGGTGCTATTTTAGCTATTCCAGCGGTCGATACGATTAAACGCGCGAATAAACAACAAAATATTATTAAAACAGAAGATCGCTCCGAACTTTGGCTAGCTCAGACGCCTCAATTTTTCCGTTGCGATCTATTAAGAAATGCACTTAAACAGGGGCTTTCTCAAGGCGCCAATATTACAGATGAAGCCTCTGCGATGGAACTTGCCGGATTTCAACCGCACTTAGTTTCAGGACGAAGTGATAATATTAAAGTCACGCGTCCAGAAGATTTAGCTTTAGCCGAATTTTATTTAACAAGGAAAATTCTATGATACGAATTGGACATGGGTTTGATGTTCATGCCTTTGGTGAAGACAGCCCTTTAATTATTGGTGGCGTTGAAGTGCCTTACCATACTGGGTTTATTGCCCATTCTGATGGTGATGTCGCCTTACATGCTTTAACGGATGCCTTATTAGGTGCAGCAGCATTAGGTGATATTGGTAAACTCTTCCCTGATACCGATATGCAATATAAAAATGCAGATAGCCGTGTTTTATTACGAGAAGCATTCCGCCAAGTACAAGCAAAAGGCTATAAGGTCGGTAATGTGGATGTAACCATTATTGCTCAAGCCCCTAAAATGCGTCCTCATATCGATGCAATGCGAGCGAAGATTGCAGAAGATTTACATTGTGATATTGAGCAAGTCAACGTGAAAGCAACCACAACAGAAAAACTTGGCTTTACAGGTCGAAGTGAAGGCATTGCTTGCGAGGCTGTCGCATTATTATTAAAAGCTTAAATTTTAGGTAAAAGAAAAGGTTGGTAAAATACCAACCTTTTTCATTTGAATTAAATTCTTATTGTTTTTTTAATAAATCGCGAATTTCAGTAAGTAATTCTTCTTGTGAAGGACCTTTTACTTCTTCTACTGGTTTTTTCACTTTGTTGATACCTTTGATCATCATGAAGATTGCAAATGCAACGATGATGAAATCAAAAACGTTTTGAATAAATACACCGTAGTTTAAGGTTACTGCTGGAGTTTCACCTACAGCTTGAGCTAACGTGATTTTCAAATCTTTGAAATCCACGCCACCTGTTAAAATACCTAATACAGGCATTACTACGTCACCGACAAGTGAACTTACGATTTTACCAAAAGCACCACCGATGATCACACCGACTGCCATATCTACTACGTTGCCGCGCATTGCGAATTCGCGGAATTCTTTAAGAAAGCTCATAAAATTTCCTTTTGTGTTGGTTTAAAAAATTAAAAGAGTGCGTATTATAGGTTTTCAGATTAAAAAGTAAACTGTTATTTAAATAAAAAATGCACTTGGTTGGAATAATTTTTCAATTTCTGACACGGATTTCTTGTCATTAATATAAACAATCACATTATCGCCTTCTTCAATAACAACCTGGCGACGAGCAATGATTACTTCATTTTTACGTAAAATTGCCGCAATCATCGCTCCAACTGGAAGCTTAATATCGCCAATTTGTCTTCCTACCACATTGGATGTTGTCGCATCGCCATGCACAACAAGTTCAATGGCTTCCGCGGTACCATGACGCAAAGAGGCCACATTTTTGATATCCCCTTTACGCACATGTCCTAATAAAGCTGAGATTGTCGCTTGTTGTGGTGAAACCGCAATATCAATGGTTCCGCCCTGAATCAAATTGATATATGCCATTCGTTGAATAAGCACCATGGCTTTTTTAGCCCCTAGGCGTTTTGCCAGTAACGCCGACATAATATTGGCCTCATCATCCGCACTTAGAGATAAAAAGACATCAACGCTCTCAATATGCTCTTCAAAAAGTAAATTTTGATCAGAAGCATCACCATGGAAAACCAGGGTTTTAGAGAGTCTTTCTGCTAAAACTTTCGCTTTTTCTCCATCTCGCTCAATGAGTTTTACTTGATACTTATCTTCTAACTGTTTTGCCACACCTGAGGCAATATTCCCGCTGCCAACGATCATGATACGTTTGTAGGTTTTCTCAAGGCGTTGCAACTCACTCATCACCGCTTTAATGTGTTCCGTCGCACAAATAAAGGTAATTTCATCGCCCGCCTCAATAATGGTCGAACCTTGCGGACGAATTAATCTATCATTACGTAAAATCGAAATGATACGGCAATCAATGTGTGGCATATGCTCTTTAAAAGCAGATAGCGCATAACCCACTAATGGGCCACCGTAATAGGCTTTTACAACCACAATGCTAATTCGATTATTGGCAAAATGTGCCACTTGCAACGCGCCTGGATAAGCAATTAAACGTGTAATCTCATCCGTAACTAAATTTTCTGGTGAAATCAGATGATCAATTGGTACGTTTTCATCATTAAATAATTTATCTTTCTCACGCAAATATTCCGCATTACGAATACGTGCAATACGTGTTGGGGTATTGAAAAGAGTATATCCCAACTGGCAAGCAATCATATTGATTTCATCTGATGCCGTTACTGCAACCATCAAGTCTGCATCAGCGGCTCCTGCATCACGCAAAACCTTGGGGGAAGAAGGGGAACCTTTAACTACGCGTAAATCATGCTTATCTTGCAAATTCTGCAAATGTTGAGATTCATTATCTACCAGTGTGATGTCGTTATCTTCACTCACTAAATTTGCCGCAAGTGTTGTGCCTACTTGCCCTGCTCCTAAAATGATTATTTTCATTCTGTTCTCTCCACAACCAAAGGTCGGATGCCAATTTCAGCTGAATTTAGACCGCACTTTAATGCCTCAATACGGTGACAAATGGTCGATGTTACTTGTTCAGCTTCTGCCATTTTTTCGGCTGTAATCGCTGGATCTTGTTTACCAAATAACAGGCCATCGAGTAAACGTTCCGCATGCATGCCTTCACGACAAAAATGCAACACGCCTACATCTTCAAATAATGTTGCCACTTTTGCCGTTTTAGTGGTCGCGATGCCCAAGGCTCCATCTTCACCGCCGAGCTCTCGAAATAATTGATGTGTTGGAAATCCGCCACACGCTAAGAAAAAAGCTTTATTGAAAACGATATTTCCCCCGCAGGTCATGCGCATATATTGCCATGCCTGCTCAAAATTAGGGTGTTCCGCATACCGTTGAGCTAAATTTATCGGCTTTAACGCTAATCTCACTAGCGAAGTATCTGGCTGAAAATAAAAGGTTGCCGCCGCCACTTCTAATGCTCCAGGTTCGTATGCATCATCCGCATCTAAAAATGCGACAAAATCGACCGCACTTTTAGCAGAGAGCATTGCGCCCCAATTTCGAGCCATTGCGACACCGCTATTTTTTGGCAATTGCTCGATAGAAATTCTGTTTGGATATTGCTCTGCAAGCTGTAAGGCTAATGCAAATGTATTATCTGTCGATGCATCATCAATCAGCCAAAGGTGACCAAGATTATTTTGCTGCAACACAGACTCTACTGCACGAATAAGTGTTTGTTCAGTGTTATAGCAAGGAATAACGACATCAATTAAAGGCAAATTCATTTAAGCTGACCGTTTTCTCAATTTTGCATAATAGAACCCATCCCCGCCATTCTCTTGTGGCAGGAATTGGATTCCAATCGTATTTTCCGTTTGTTCAAACGGCAATGTCATTAATTCTGCATCGGATGTTTCAGCTAAAAAATGCTGTATTTGCTGACTATTCTCATCGGGAAGCACCGAGCAAGTCGCATAAAGCAAAATGCCATTAGGTTTCAATTTTGCCCAAAGTGCTTTTAGAATTTGTCCTTGCAAGGCAACCAATTGGGCAATATCCGTTTCTTGACGCAGCCATTTAATATCCGGATGACGACGAATCACGCCCGTTGCTGAGCAAGGTGCATCTAATAAAATACGATCAAAGGATGCACCACTTAAACCTATTTCTGAGAGCCACTTTTCTGGCTCGGTCGCATCACCACAAACAACTGTCGCCTGCTGATTCAAACGAGTAAGATTTTCCTCGACACGTTTTAAGCGATGAGCCTCCACATCAAGCGCTATTACCTTCGCTTGTGGCGCCATATCTAAAACATGTGTAGTCTTCCCACCGGGAGCCGCACAAGCATCTAAAATTAATTCACCATTTTCTGGCTCAAGCAATAAAGCAGACCATTGTGCATTAAGATCCTGAACAGTCACCGCACCTTGTTCAAAATTCGGTAGTTTCGAGACAGAAAGTGGTTGTGCTAAACGCAAAGCATGTGGATTATCACATTCAAATGAGACTATCTCTTGCTCTTCCAATAAAGTGCGGTAAGTTTTCGTGTTATTTTGCTGTTGATTGACCCTTAACCACATTGGTGGCTTTTGGTTATTCGCCTCAATAATTTCACGCCAATTCGGATAAGCTTTTTTGAGTTTATTCACAAACCATTCAGGATGAAGCGTTTGCCAATGCTTATCTACTACAGCAAGAATATCCTCTTGCTCCCGTAAGAAACGACGCAATACACCGTTAACCAAACCACGGAAACTATCTGATTTTAATGATTTTGTGGCGTTCACCACTTCATCTACCGCCGCATGAGCGGGCACGCGCATATAAAGTAATTGGTACAATCCCACCAATAGCAAGCAGTGCACGATGCGGGCTTTCCCCTTCAATGGCTTATCTAATAGTTTTTTTATAATATTTTCTAAACGAGGCAATACGCGACAAATACCAAAGGTGATTTCCTGTAATAAAGGTAAATCCTGTGGCTTTACCTGCGATTGCACTTCAGGAAGCAACGTTGACAAGGACTTACCTTGATCTAAAACCTGTAAAATCACTTGAGCAGCAATAGCGCGTACCGAAAGTGCGGTCGATTTTCCCGTTTTTTTTCGTTGAAATACCATTAGTTTAGAACCTTACCAACCTGGAACCAATCTGCTCGACCATTGAGAAAGTCTTGCACAGACATAGGTTTCTTACCTGCAGGCTGAAGTTGCAATAAATTTAAAACGCCTTCTTTCGTGGCAATTTGGATACCTTTTTTATCGACACTTAAAATCGTCCCAGCTGGTTTATCTACATGTGGCAACACGGCTGCAGCATAAACTTTTAAGGTTTGTTCATTACCCTGCTCATCAGTTAATTGTAGGAAACTAATTGGCCAAGGATTAAATGCTCGAATATTACGTTCAAGCTGGGCTGCCGATAGCGACCAATCTAATTTAGCCTCTTCTTTGGAAAGTTTCTCTGCATAGTTACTTTGGCTATCATCTTGTTTTTCTGCAATGAATTTCCCTTCTTCCAAATGATCCAAAACATCAATCAATGCAGCTGGCGCAATTTCAGCTAATTTATGGTAAAGCGAGGTTGAGGTTTCTTGCTCATCAATATCGCAATACACTTTGTGTAACATATCGCCAGTATCTAAGCCTGCATCCATCTGCATAATTGTCACACCAGTTTGTTGATCGCCAGCCCAAATAGACCGCTGAATAGGTGCAGCACCACGCCAACGTGGCAAGAGAGAACCATGCACATTTAAACAACCTAAACGAGGCATATCCAACACTGCTTGAGGTAAAATCAAACCATAAGCGACAACAACCATTACATCGGCATTTAACGCTTTAAGATCTGCTTGTGCGTCTTCTTTACATAAGGATTTTGATTGATAAACAGGAATTTGATGCTGTTCTGCTAATTGCTTTACAGGACTCGCCTGCAATTTTTTACCGCGACCAGCCGGTTTATCTGGCTGCGTATAAACAGCAATAATATTGTGATGAGAATTTAAGAGTGCAGCAAGATGCTGTGCTGCGAAGTCCGGCGTACCGGCAAAGATGATATTCAATGGTTTCATAATGTTCTACGTTATGGCGTTGATCGGAAAAGTGCGGTCATTTTATACCGCACTTTTGATTATTGTTTTGCAATTTGTTTTTTATATTTCACTAATTTTTCTTTGATACGTTGACGTTTCAACGGTGAAAGATAATCCACAAATAAAATACCGTTCAAATGGTCGATCTCATGCTGAATGCAGATCGCCAATAAACCATCTGCATCAAGCGTAAATTCTTTTCCATTACGGTCTAACGCTTTTACCGTGACTTTTTCTTTACGAGGCACTAAAGCACGGAATCCAGGAATAGATAAACAACCTTCTTCAATGCCTGTTTCACCTTCAGAAGCCAAAATTTCTGGATTGATCAACACTAATTGATTTTGTTTGTCACCTTCAATATCAATCGTAATAATACGCTGCAAGATATCTACCTGCGGTGCTGCAAGACCAATGCCTTCTTCTTGGTACATCGTATCAAACATATCATCTACAATTTTGCGAATGTCATCATTGACTTCTGCAACTGGCTCACAAACAATCTTAAGGTGATCATCTGGATAAATTAATACATTAAGTGCGGTCATATTTTCTCTTGTTTTATTAAAATTACGGCGGTGATTGTATCATAGAATCAACGCTTTGCTAAAATATTGAAAACTCCATAAACAAAAACCCCAAGCTCTTCAGCTCGGGGTTCACATTCAGTACCTGGCGGTGTCCTACTCTCACATGGGGAAGCCCCACACTACCATCGGCGCATCGGCGTTTCACTTCTGAGTTCGGTATGGGGTCAGGTGGGACCACCGCTCTATCGCCGCCAGGAT